>JAQTNA010000014.1 GCA_028714035.1 Rhodocyclaceae bacterium | reverse complement strand
TCCTTGAGCGCCGACAAAGCCTACGATACCGATGCCATCCTCGAAGAACTCTTGGCCAAGAACATCGAAGCCGTTATTCCGCCACGCAGTCATCGGGTCGTACAACGAGAATTCGATCACCATAAATACAAAAACCGCAACCTCGTCGAGCGCTTCTTCTGTCGTATCAAACAGTTCCGGCGTATCGCCACCCGCTACGACAAACTCGCCGAACGCTTCTCCGCCTTCGTTGCCCTCACCGCAGCCGTCATATGGCTCACTTGATTGTCAACAGACCCTAGGGAATCTGGAATGGGGGACAGGAATTTTCTTGACGCCCGCGCTTCTCGGCTTACAATCCGTTTGACTTGGCGGGCCTTTTTGGTGGCTCAGGCCAATCCATCCGTAGCAGTGCGAAAATGCCGGAACCAGACCAGAAAGGCAGGAGGCAGAGATATGATCCCCCGCATCACGGTTGATCCATTGGTATGCCACGGCAAGCCCTGTATTCGCGGCTTGCGCTACCCGGTGGAAAACGTGCTGGAGTGGCTGGCCGGTGGCATGACTACTGAAGAGATACTGGCCGACTATGAAGACCTGGAACGGGAAGACATTCTGGCGGTGCTGTCCTATGCCGCGCGTCTGGCCCACGTCAAGCGCCTGGAACGCCTGGCGGCATGAAATTTCTGGTTGACGCCCAACTCCCACGGCGCTTTGCCAACTGGCTGAAGGACGCGGGACACGACGCATTGCACACTCTCGATCTACCCCGCAAGAATCTCACCCCAGACAGCGAAGTTATCGCCCGTGCCATGCAGGAGGGACGTGTCGTGGTGAGCAAAGATGCCGATTTCGTACAGTCCTTCCTGATTTCCGGCGAGCCGCCGCTGTTGTTGATCTCCACCGGAAACATCAACAACGCCGATTTGGAAAAGGTACTGCACGCGAATATGCGTGGCATCGAAGCCGCCTTTCAATCCAGCCGCTTCGTCGAAATCACCCGCGTTGCGCTGGTGGTGCATGAGTGAAGAAACTCGGGCGTTGGCCGAGGCGTTGAATCTTTGGCCTGATGCCGAACCCTTTTTAATGTAGCTTGGCCCCTTTGGTTTGCCATGGCGCTGAGCGACGCAAACACCGCCGCCCCGGAAAATGCCCTGCGCACCGAGCGCGCGCCCTTGAGGGACTGGACGCGGTGTCTGTTGAGGGCTGATATGCTACCGTGGCGGCTACCAGCCATGAGCTGACCCCCAGCATCAAGCTGCAAATCTGCCGTTCGCGGGTCGGAATGCCTGTACGCAGGGGTTCCAATATGCGGCTACAATGCACAGAAGTCGATAGACTTCACAGGAAGCTACGTCGATTTGCTTGCCTTCCCATCGTGTCAATGGTTATTCCGCAAGGAGAGGCTGCTGAAGAATTTTTAGACAGCCTTTTTTATCCCGACACCATTTCCACGGGGTACCATACGGAAAATCATCAGGGAGTGATGAATGCAGGCCAACCCGAGGACCCTCGACACCCTTTTCAACTCGCAACTCCGGTATGTCGTGCCGATGTTCCAGCGTCTCTACGTCTGGAAGGAAACGCCGCAATGGTCGACCCTGTGGGAAGATGTGGCCGAGAAGGCGGTCTTGGCCATGCGTGGCGTCAAGTCAAATCCTCACTATCTGGGAGCCCTAATCATCGAGGGCGTCAAGCCGAGTTCCCCGCGCGAGGTGAAGCGGTTTCTCATCATTGATGGACAGCAACGCCTCACCACACTGCAATTGCTCTTCTGCGCCTACCGAGACTTTGCCCGGAAGAACGAGTGGAAGATGCTCGACCGAACGGTGACGCGTTATCTGGAAAACGCCGACGCCGACGTGATGGAGAATCCCGACTTCGAGTTGTTCAAACTCTGGCCCACGACGCTCAATCGGGGCGCATTCAGCAGTATCGTGTCGGCCGGAAGCGCAGTGGAGGTCGCCAATCGGCATCCGCTCAGGTATTTGCCGAGGAAACGCAAGCCCGAGCCCAGGAGCAACCTCGCCGAAGCCTATCTGTATTTTTCCAACACAATCTCCGACTGGGTTGAAACGACGGCCAAGGAGTTCTCTAAGACTCGGGAGGAAACCGCCTTCGCCCTATTGCAATCGTTGCAGCAGGATTTTTGCGTGGTGGAAATCTCCCTTTCCGAGGGCGACGACTCGCAGGAAATTTTTTACTCGCTCAATTCTCAGGGCCAGCCGCTAACGCAGTCCGATCTTCTCCGCAGCCTCGTCTTCATGCGGGCGGAGAAGGAGCAGATCGACCGCGACGAGATATTCGCAAAATATTGGAGCAAGTTCGAGACTGATTTTTGGAGTATGGAGGTTAGGCGCGGCGGCCGGACGTATTCGAGGCTAGACCTCGGGCTCCGCTATTTCCTCATGGCGAAGACGGGCCAGATGGTAGACGCGAGGCGCGTCAACGAGGAATATCGCCGCTGGATTTCGGCCCGTCCACCGCGCTACCCCACGGTCAAGGAGGAACTGTCCGACTTCACACGCCACGGGGATGTGTATCAGCGCTACGAGTCGGCCATCTCCTATGAATTGCAGGCAACCGACCTGCGTCGGGTCTTGCTCGACTTCGATGTATCCACGGCCCTGCCATTGATCATGTTTCTGGAATTGGAGGCTGGCCTCGATCCGGAGCAAACAGGTGACTGCCTCTCGGCCGTCGAGTCATTCATCGCCAGACGCGTTCTAACGGACGATGAGACGAAGGAATACAATAAACTGTTCGTCGATGTGATCGGAAGCCTCAACGGCTTGAAGGGAGACGAGGTGCCGCCGATGTTGCGGAAGAAACTGCTTGGAGGCGGCGGCACCACGAGACACTGGCCGACCGACGCCGAGGTCGTTGAGAAGTCGATCTCCCGCCCCGTTTTCAGGGACATCAAGACGCCTGCCCTGAGGCTGATTTTGGAACGGCTAGAAATCTACTTTCGAGGGAAGAAGACCGAGGACGCCGTAATTCCCGCTGGACTGCAAATAGAACACGTCATGCCGCAGAGGTGGGACGCCCACTGGCTGCTGAACGGCGCCGCCATCCCGGCGAACGTGGCCCAGTATCCACACCTTGCCAAGGATGACTTGGTACCGTTGGCGGACAGCGTCAGGCTCCGCAACAGAACCTTACAAACGCTGGGCAACCTGACCCTGCTCAACAAGTATCTCAACCCAGCCGCGAGTAACGGATCGTTCGCGGCGAAGAAAGCGGAATACGCCAACTCGGTGCTACGTCTCAACCGTTACTTTGATACGGTCGCCTCGTGGGATGAGGAGGTAATCGTTAAGAGGGGGCGGGCCTTGGGCGAGGCGATCTGCAAGATATGGCCACATCCGGAACCAACTACCCAGTAGCCATGAAGTCATGGGAAAGGGATACAGGGGAAAACTGTGCGTCTATTGTCTCGAAGCCGAGGCGGAGGACGGCGACCACGTCCTTTCCAGACAGTTCGTCCTTCCCGAACATCGTCACAACCTCCCCAAGGTACCGGCCTGCAAGCGCTGCAACAACGAGAAGTCGAAACTGGAACACTACTTGACGACCGTCATGCCATTCGGGGGGCGGCACGGAGATGCCGGCAGAATTCTGGCCGAACAGGTTCCGGGTAGGCTGGTTAGGAACGAAAGGCTATGCCGTGAGTTGGCGGCGGGGACGGAGCAGTATCTTGTGTCGGAGAACGGAGGTCTGTGGGAACCCAGTATGACAGTTCCGTTGGACGGGCGGGCGTTGGAGGGTCTTTTCGAATACATGACGCGTGGACTTGCCTGGCATCACTGGCGCCTCACGTTCGGCCCCGGATTCGTCGTGCGAGCCGCGTTTCTTAGCGAAGCCGCCAGTCGTCTGTTCGAGGGGCTGATGGCCAGGAACGGTGAGAGGGTCAATGGCAAACTCGGCGGCAACGCATTGGATTACGAAGGGGTCAAGGCAAACGACGGAAAAGGGCTGACCGTCTGGAGGATGTCCCTGTATCGGGCCGTGGTAGCAGGAGACCGCGGCGGCACAGGAAGGGAGGAACGTAGTTCCACCAGCCACTGTATCACCGCACCGAAAAACTGGCCCACCACGGCCAAATTTCTGGAAATGCTCGGAGACTGACCGTCAAGAAAAGGCTCCGGTCATCTCGGACGGTCAGGTCTCTTATTCTTAGATGTTGAGAGTCGACCGTCCGCTTTCCAAAGTGCTGACCGGCGCCTTTGGGTCGACTCGGGACAGCCAGCAACCGGGAAACGCAGCCAGCGGGGTGGGGCTGAGGAAGTGCAGGTTCCCCCCCCCATTTTCAAGCCGTTCGTATTTATGTCGGCCTCAGCCTGGCAGTCAGTCCGGCGGCTCAATCTTCAGGCCGACGGACTTCAGCACAATCCCGCGCAACTCGGAAAATATGGGAGACGAGCGGTTCGCCTGGTAATGCTTCTGGTTGCCGATGGGAGCGACCTTCACCAAGTCTGCCGACACCAGTTTTTCAAGTTCGCGCTGAAGGGCGCCACGCCCGCTGTTTGTGAGCCGAAGCAACTCGTTCCCGTAGAAAGAACGGTCAGGTCTAAAGGTATCGAGGGCGGGCAAGGCGCAACCGTTTCTGGTTCTCGGTGCGGAGCGGAGCCCAGCCCCGGCAAGCTTCAGCCAGACAGCCGCCCGGAAACTCCCTCTTTCCCGTCATTTTCTCGCAGGTTCGATTGTGGTAATCTCGCGGCCATGAGCACCGTTACCTTCGACACCCTGGATGCGACGCGCCGACTGCGCGATGCCGGCTTTGACGAGAAGCAGGCCGAGACTGTCGTGCGCGTTCTGTCGGAAGCGCAAGAGCGCTTGGTCACGCGGGAGCATTTTGACGCGCAATTCGCGTTGCTTGAATCAAAATTCGACAAACTGCAATGGATGCTGGGGGCCGTGCTCGCCCTCGCTGTCGCCAACTTCGCCAAGCAGTTTTTCTAGGGGTCGCGGCCCCTCACCGCCATTCCCTCAAGACTCCCTAGCCTCTAATCTCTAGCCCCTGCCTCACTCGCTGGACAACGCGCTGGAGAGCAGCCGGGCGGTGATGTCCACGATGGGAATGACCCGCTCGTAGGCCATGCGGGTGGGGCCGATGACGCCCACGGAGCCGACCACCTGGCCGTTTACCTCGTAGGGCGCGGTGACGACGCTGCATTCGTCCAGGGGCGCCAGGCCCGACTCGCCGCCTATGAATATCTGCACGCCCTCGGCCCGGTTGGCGTGATCCAGCAGGTTCATGAGGCCGGTCTTCTTCTCGAACAGATCGAAGAGTTTCCGGAGGCGGGCCATGTTGGAGGACAGGTCCTCCACCTCCAGGAGATTCCTCTCGCCGGAGATGACCACCGGATCAGAGCCCCCCTGCACCGCCTCGCTGCCGGCCGCGATGGCGGCGCTCATGAGTGCCGACATGTCGGTCTGCAAAGCTTTCAGTTCCTCCTTCAAACGCAGCTTGATGCCCTCGAAATCCAGGCCGGCGAAGTTCTCGTTCAGGTAATTGGCCGCCTGAATCAGCTCCGAGGCCGTGTAGTCGCGCTCTGAGAACAGGATGCGGTTCTGCACGTCCCCGTCTTGCGTCACGATGATGAGCAGGATGCGTTTTCCCGGCAGGCTCAAAAACTCCATCTGGCGGATGCGCGCACTCGCCCGACGCGGCGCGATGACCACCCCGGCGAAATGGCTCAGATGGGAAAGCAATTGGGAGGCGGAACTGATGAGGCGCTGGGGGTGGTCCCGCTGCAACTGGTCCTGCAACTCGTGGATGGAGGCCCGGTCCAGGGTCTGCACCGTGAGCAGGGTATCCACGAAGAAGCGGTAGCCCCGCGCCGTCGGGATGCGCCCGGCGGAGGTATGGGGGCTGGCGATGAAGCCCATCTCCTCCAGGTCGGACATCACGTTCCTGACCGTGGCCGGCGACAGTTCCAGCCCGGAATACCTGGACAGCGCCCGAGACCCGACGGGTTGCCCCTCGACGATGTAGCGTTCGATGAGGGTCTTCAGCAGTATCTGGGCGCGGTGATCAAGCATGGCGGCGGGGAGTTCAGGACGGGGAGAATTCTACCGAAACGGGGGCAAAAATGTCCGAGACGAATGGCCGGAGGTGTTTTTTCGCTCCCCGGCCGAGACTGCGGCCTCTTGCCCCGGAAGGTTGTGGTTTAATTAAGACCTGTTGAGCCGAAGCCTCATCTCCACTAATGAGAGCCGTGACAGCACTCCCCTCACCCCCACCCCCTCTCCCTCATGGGGCGAGGGAAGCGTCGTGAGTCGCTGACGCGACTTTCGCGGAAATCCCATGGAATCCAATGCACACAGGCGCGAGTTCCGCACCATAGCCCTGATCGGCAAGTACCAGAGTCGGGACGTGGCCGAAGCCCTGTCCACCCTGGCGGATTTCCTCAGGGAACGGGGGCACACGGTCCTGATCGAACAGGGCACGGCGGGCGCCACGGGCACCGCCGGCTATCAGGTCGCCTCTCTCGACGAGATCGGTTCCCGCGCCGACCTGGCCATCGTTCTGGGCGGGGACGGCACCATGCTCAACACCGCCCGGCGCATCGCGGGCCACGAGGTGCCCCTGTTGGGGGTGAACCAGGGCCGCCTGGGCTTCATGACCGACATCCCCCGCGGCCACATGCTGGAGAAGGTGGTGGACGTGCTGGAGGGGCGCTACGAAGAAGAGGGGCGTCTGATGCTGGACGCGGAGGTCCTGCGCTGCGGCGAGCGGGTATTCCGCAACGCGGCCCTGAACGACGTGGTGCTGAACAAGGGCGACCTGGGCCGCATGATCGAGTTCCAGGTGCGGGTGGACGGCGAATACCTCTACAACCTGCGCTCCGACGGCCTCATCGTGTGCACGCCCACGGGCTCCACCGCCTACGCCCTGTCGGCCAACGGCCCCATCCTGCACCCTTCGGTGCCCGGCATCGGCATGGTGCCCCTTTGCCCCCACGCCCTGTCCAACCGCCCCATCACCGTGGGCGACGGCTGCGTGATCGAAATCACCCTGGTGCGTCCCCACGACGCCCGGGTCCATTGCGATGGCCAGGCCCGCTTCGACGTCCACGGCGGCGACATCCTGCACATCACGCGCTCCCAGCACCGGGTGATCCTGCTCCACCCTCCGGGCTACAGCTATTTCCACATGCTGCGGGAAAAGCTGCACTGGAGCGACGCGCCGAAGAAGCATTGACATGTTGGTCGAGAGTCGAGAGCGTAGGTCGGGCTTCAGCCCGACAAGGACATGCGTCGCGCCCGATGTCGGGCTGAAGCCCGACCTACAACTCTTGACTCTCCACTCTCCACTCTCGACTGGGTTCTCATGCTGCGCCGAGTACTGATCCGCGATTACGTCATCGTCGACCGCCTGGAACTGGATTTTTCCGCCGGCTTTGGCACCCTCACGGGTGAGACCGGGGCCGGCAAGTCCATCCTGGTGGACGCCCTGTCCCTGGCCCTGGGGGAAAGGGCGGACGCCCTGGTGGTGCGCCAGGGCCGGGACAAGGCGGAGATCAGCGCCGAGTTCGATCTTCCCGCCGGCGGGCCGCTTGCCACCTGGCTCAAGGACAATGATTTCGACACCGAGGGCGACGCCTGTCTGCTGCGCCGCGTGGTGGACGCCTCCGGCCGTTCCCGTGCCTACGTGAACGGCACCCCCGCCACCCTCACCCAGCTGAAGGAGGCGGGCGCTTTCCTCGCGGACATCCACGGCCAGCATCAGCACCACGCCCTGCTTCGGGTGGACGCGCAAAGAAAGCTCCTGGACAGCCACGGCGGCCTCAGTGATCTCGCGCGGCGGGTGGCGGAACGCCATAAAGCCTGGCGCGGCGCCCGGGAAGCGCGCCTTGCGGCGGAGAAGAACGCGGCCGGCAGCGCGCGCGAGCGGGAGATGCTGGAATGGCAGGCCCAGGAGTTGAAGGCCCTGGGCTTCGAGCCGCGGCAATGGCTGGATGACAACCAGGAATTCAATCGCCTGTCCCATGCCGCCACCCTGCTGGAGGGCGTGGCCGCCGCCTGCGACATGCTGGACGAGGGCGAGGCGGCCGTGCTGCCCCAGGTGGAATCCGCCGCCGTGCGCCTCTCCACCCTGGCCGAATACGACCCGGCCCTGGAAGACGCGCGGGAACTGCTGCAGGGCGCCCAGGTACAACTGGACGAGGCCCTGCACGCCCTGCGCCGCTACCGGGACCGCCTGGAGATGGACCCGGAAAGGCTCTCCGCGCTGGAGCGGCGCATCGGCGCCGTGGAGAGCGTGGCGAAGAAGCATCGCATCCCGCCCGACGACCTGCCGGGCCTCCTGGACGACACCCTGTGCCGACTCGCCCAACTCGAGGAATGCAGCGACCCGGCGGCCCTGGCCGAGCGGGAGGCGCTGGCGCAAGAGGCCTTCCGGACCCTGGCCGCCGAACTTTCCGCCGGAAGGCAGAAGGTGGCGGAAGCCCTCTCTTCGGCGGTCACGGACGCCATGCAGGACATGGCCATGGCCGGGGGGCGCTTCCAGGTTGCCCTCTCGCCGCTCGCGGACGGGGCGCTCCACGGGCTGGAGGACGTGGAATTCCTGGTGGCGGCCAATCCCAACCAGCCCCTGCGCCCCCTGGCCAAGGTCGCCTCCGGCGGCGAGCTGTCCCGCATCGGCCTGGCGATCCAGGTCATCACCAGCCGCAGCGGCGAAACCCCGACCCTGCTCTTCGATGAGGTGGACGTGGGCATAGGCGGGAGGGTGGCCGAAATCGTCGGCAGGCGGCTCCGGGAACTGGGCCGGGAACGCCAGGTCCTGTGCGTGACCCACCTGCCCCAGGTGGCGGCCCGCGCCGACTGGCAATGGAACATCAGCAAGGAAACGGTGGCCGGCGAGGTCTTGTCCCGGGTTCATCCCCTGGACCGGGGCGGCCGCGTCGGGGAGATCGCCCGCATGCTGGGCGGCATGAAGATCACCGAGACCACCCGGAAACACGCCGAGGAGATGCTGGACGCACCTGCGCCCTGAACGGGCGCAAGATTCTTCGCAAAGGCATCAAGTTCCTCCCGTCTCGCGCCGATAGAGGGGCATGAATCCGTTCAAGAAAATGGAGCCGGGACTCTGGCTGCGCCAAGGCAGGATCGGAGCCGTCTGGCTGGTGATCGCGCTGGCCGGCTGGTGGTTCTACCCCGCCGCCACGCCCCTGAAGGCCGAGGCCGCGCCGGCGCGGCCGTTTTCCGACCCCGGCGCAACCCTCGCGGCCCTGCCCGATATCGGCCTGCTGGGCCTGAATCCCGAGCGCGTGGCCCTGGGTAAACGGCTGTTTCACGATCCCCGGCTGTCCGCCGACAACAGCATCGCCTGCGCCAGCTGCCACGACCTGGGCAAGGGTGGCGCCGACCCCCGTCCCGTGTCCCTGGGGGTGGCGGGGCACCCCGGCGTGATCAACTCGCCCTCGGTCTACAACAGCGGCTTCAACTTTTCCCAGTTCTGGGACGGACGCGCCGCCACGCTGGAAGACCAGGTCAACGGGCCGATTGCCAGCCAGACCGAGTTCGCCTCCGACTGGCCCTCCATCATGAAGAAGCTCGGCCATGATGGCGACCTGTCCACCGCCTTCAGGAAAGCCTACGCCGACGGCCTGACCCCCGCCAATGTGCGCCACGCCATCGCGGAATTCGAGCGCTCCCTGGTGACCCCTTCCCGTTTCGATCGTTTCCTCAAGGGCGATGGAAAGGCCTTGAACGAGACCGAGCAACACGGCTACGCCCTGTTCCGCCGCTATGGTTGCGCCGCCTGCCATCAGGGCATAAACATAGGCGGGAATCTCTATCAGCGCCTGGGCGTGGTGAAAGACTATTTCCAGGGGAAGACCGTCAAACCGGCCGACCTGGGACGCTACAACGTCACCCACGATCCGGAAGACCGCTACGTCTTCAAGGTGCCGAGCCTGCGCAACGTGGCGCTCACCGCCCCCTACTTCCACGACGCCTCCGCCGCCACGCTGGAAGAGGCGGTGGCCGTCATGGCGCGCTACCAGTTGGGCGTGGAACTGCCGCCGGAGGACCGAGCCGACCTGGTGGCCTTCCTCAAGACCCTGACCGGCGAAGGAATGGGCTCGTGAGGCGAACCCGCTTGTTCCGCGGCGGGCTCTGGGCACTGGCCATCGCCACCCTCACCTGGCTGTTCGTCCAGGCCCAGGACATCAACCACCAGGAACACCAGGAAATCCTGTCCCAGTTGGCCGAGATGGACCGACAGTTCAGCCTGATCGAACAGGACGTACTCAAGCTGCGCTACCACGTCACGCTCAACTTCGACGCGGTGAATGGCGACATGCTGGTGTTCCGGCAGCATCTCGCCCGCCTGAATCAGCAGTTGAAAGGTTCCGGCGCCTCCGCGGCCGTGTTGTCCACCGTGCCGGCGCTTTCCGCATGGACCGATGACCAGGCGCGACGACTGGAGCGCTTCAAGAGCGTGAATGCCATCCTCGGCAACGCGCTGACCTATTTCCCCGCCGAGGTCGCCCACCTGGAGCAGCGGCATACCGGCGCCGCCAGGGCCATCGGCACGGAGGAATTGCTGCGGGCGATCCTGTTGTACGACTTCAATACCGGGGGGGACAATCGCAAGGATCTCGAAGCCGCCGGCGCACGCCTGGAGCAAACCTTGTCCGCCAGCACGGGCGCCGAGCGGGTGCATCTGGGCGAACTGCGGGACCGCTTCCAGGCCATCGCCAACCTGCGCGACCAGACCAACCGACTGGTCAGCGAACTGCTCTCGAACGCCCAGCCCACCCGCTCCCTGAGGGCCGCCTATCTCGCCGACAGCGAGCTGCGCAACCAGCACGCCCAGACCTACCGGGTGCTCCTGTTCGTCGTCGCCCTGATCCTGCTTCTGTACGCGTTCAGCGTATTCGTCCAGCAGAGGGAACACGGCGAAGCCCTGCGCCGCGCCCTGGACGACCTGCGCAACCAGCAATTCGCCCTGGACCAGCATGCCATCGTCAGCAGTGCCGACGTTGAGGGCAACATCATCTACGTGAACGATCACTTCTGCCGCATCAGCGGCTACTCCCGGGAAGAACTGGCCGGCAAGAACCATCGCATCCTCAATTCCGGCCTGCATCCCAAGGAGATGTTCGAGGAGCTCTGGCTCACCATCACCTCGGGACTGGTCTGGCACGGGCAGATATGCAACCGTGCCAGGGATGGCGGACTGCACTGGTTCAACGCCACCATCGTGCCTTTCCTGGACGAGGCCGGCAAACCCTACGAGTACATCTCCATCCGCACCGACATCACGGCGCAGAAGGCGCAGGAGGTGGAACTGGTGGCGGCGCGGGACGCGGCCGAGGCGGCGAGCCGCGCCAAGAGCCAGTTCCTGGCCAACATGAGCCACGAGATCCGCACCCCCATGAACGGCATCATAGGCATGACCGGCCTGGTACTGGACACCACGCTGGATGCCGAACAGAACGAATACCTGGAGGTGGTCAAGCACTCCGCCGAGCATCTGCTGACCATCCTCAACGACATCCTGGATTTCTCCAAGATCGAAGCGGGCCGCCTGGAGATCGAACACACCCCGTTCGTGCTGGGCGAAACCCTGGATTCCGCCCTCAGGCCGCTGTCGGCGAGCGCCCGGGCCAAGGGGCTCAGCCTGGATTTCTCACCGCTTGCCGACCTGCCCGACCAATGGCTGGGCGACCCGGTGCGCATCCGCCAGATCATGCTCAACCTGGTGGGCAACGCCATCAAGTTCACCGAGACGGGTGCTGTCTCGCTTCAGGTTCTGGCCGCCGGTCCTGAAGAGGCTCCCGCCAACCTGCATTTCATCGTCAGCGACACCGGCATAGGCATCACGGCCGAACAGCAGGCCCAGATATTCGCGCCCTTCTCCCAGGCGGACGCCTCGACCACCCGCCGATATGGCGGCACGGGCCTGGGGCTGGCCATCTCCCGCCAACTGGTGACGCTCATGGGTGGCCGCCTGTGGGTGGAGAGCGAGCCGAAGCGGGGCAGCCGTTTCCATTTCACCCTCCGGCTCACGCCCCTGGAAGAAGCGTCGCCGGACACCGGCCCCGCACCGGTGCCGGACACGACCGAAAGGGAACCCGGCGTGTCGCTGAACATCCTGGTAGCCGAGGACAACGCCGTCAACCGGCACCTGGCGGTCAAGCTGCTGGAACGGGTCGGACACAGGGTGCACGCGGTCAACGACGGCTGCGAGGCGGTTCGCGCCTGGCGCGCGGGCGATTACGACCTGGCGATCCTGGACATGATGATGCCCGAGCTGGACGGGCTGGGGGCTACCCAGGCGATACGGGAAATCGAGTCCCTGCACGGCGGCCACATCCCCATCATCGCCATGACGGCCAACGCCTTCGAGGAGGATCGCCGGGACTGCCTGGCGGCAGGCATGGACGGTTTCGTAGCAAAACCGGTTCAGGTTGCCGAACTGAACCGGGAGATATCCAGGGTTCTATCCGGCATACAAGACAAGGAGAAGACATGAAGACAAACGTCGGCGGCGTGGACCGCATCTTTCGGCTGACTTCGGGCGTGGCACTCGTCGCCTGGGTCACCCTCTTGGGAGGTCCGGCCTGGGCCTGGATCGGCATCGTCCCGCTGCTCACCGGCGGCATGGGCTTCTGCCCCCTGTACACCCTGGTCAACATGAGCACCTGCGCCGGCTGCAAGGACGACAAGTAGCGCCGACCACCGGCTGCGTGTCGGGTTGAAGCCCGGCACGCAGCGAACCGCTTCCCCGGACTTAACCGAAGCGCCCGGTGATGTAGTCTTCCGTTTCCTTGCGCGCCGGCTTGATGAATATCTGGTCGGTGATGCCGAACTCCACCATCTCCCCCAGGTACATGTAGGCCGTGTAGTCGGAGATGCGCGCCGCCTGCTGCATGTTGTGGGTGACGATGGCGATGGTGTATTCGTTCTTCAGCTCGTCTATCAGTTCCTCCACCTTGGCGGTGGACAAGGGGTCCAGGGCCGAGGTGGGTTCGTCCAGCAGGACGACCTCCGGCTTCACGGACACCGCCCGGGCGATGCACAGGCGCTGCTGCTGGCCGCCGGACAGGGACAGGCCGTTCTGTTGCAGCTTGTCCTTCACCTCACCCCACAGGGCTGCCTTCTTCAGCGCCCATTCCACCCGCTCGTCCATGTCCGACCGGTTCAGCCTTTCATACAGCCGGACGCCGAAGGCAATGTTTTCATAGATGGTCATGGGGAAGGGCGTGGGCTTCTGGAACACCATGCCGATCTTGGCCCGAAGTAGATTCAAGTCCTGCTTCTTGTCCAGGAGGTTCCGGCCCTGGAACAGGATCTCCCCCTCCGCCCTCTGCCCCGGATAGAGGTCGTACATGCGGTTGAAGGTACGCAGCAGGGTGGACTTGCCGCAACCGGAGGGGCCGATGAAGGCCGTCACCTTGTGCCGGGCGATGTCCAGATTGACCTTCTTCAGGCCCTGGAAGTCGCCGTAGAAGAAATCGAGGTTGCGCACCTGCAGCGCGACCTCGCCGACGTGGATGGAATTCTTGTCAGACATGGAAATGCACCGGGAATATCATGACTTGTTGTTCTGGCGGAACAGGAACCGGGCACCGATATTGACGCCCAGCACCAGGAGCGCGATGAGAAGCGCTCCGCCCCAGGCCAGCTTGTTCCAGTTTTCGTAGGGAGAGAGTCCGAACTGGAAGATCACCACCGGCAGGTTGCCCATGGGGCCGGACATGTCGCCGCTGAAAAACTGGTTGTTCAGGGCGGTGAACAAGAGCGGCGCCGTCTCTCCGGTGACCCGGGCAATGGCCAGCAGCACGCCGGTGACGATGCCGGCCTTCACGGCGCGCAGGGTGACCTTGAGGGAGACCGCCCAGCGCGGGGCGCCCACCGCGAAAGCCGCCTCCCTCAGGCTGGAGGGCACCATCTTGAGCATGTTTTCCGTGGTACGCACCACCACCGGGATGGCGATGAGGGACAGGGCCACCGAGCCCGCCCAGCCGGAGAAGCTCTTCATGCTCACCACCATCAGGGCATAGACGAACAGGCCGATGACGATGGACGGGGCGGACAGCATGATGTCCGTGACGAAGCGGGTGGCCATGGCGAAGCGGGACACCTTGCCGAACTCCGCCAGGTAGATGCCCGCCAGGATGCCGACGGGGGTGGACACCAGGGTGGTCACCAGGATGATGAGTCCGCTGCCGACGATGGCATTGCGCAGTCCGCCGCCGTCGCTGCCCGGAGCCGGCGTGTCCTTGAGAAACAGGTCCAGGCTGAGGACGGAGAAACCCTTGGAGACAAGCACCCAGAGTATCCAGGTCAGGGCCAGAAGGCCAAAGCTCATGGCCGCCATGGAGAGGCCTATCCCCAGGCGATTGATCCAGATGCGGCGACGATAGAGGTCCATGGTTCAGATGCCCTCGGAGCCGAGGTTGCGGCGGATGAGCCAGCGGGAGATGGAAAGCACGACGAAGGTGATGACGAACAGCACCAGGCCCAGGGCGAAGAGCGATGAGATGTGCAGGCCCGGGTCCGCCTCGGCGAATTCGTTCGCCAGGGACGAGGCGATGGAATTGCCCGGCGCGAACAGGCTGCCGACGATGCGATTGGAGTTGCCGATGACGAAGGTCACCGCCATGGTCTCCCCCAGGGCACGGCCCAGTCCCAGCATGATGCCGCCGATGACGCCCACGCTGGTGTAGGGCAGGACGATGTGGCGCACCACCTCCCAGGTGGTGCAGCCCAGGCCGTAGGCCGATTCCTTGAGCACCGGCGGCACGGTCTCGAATACGTCCCGCATGACCGA
Organism: Rhodocyclaceae bacterium; assembly: GCA_028714035.1. Lineage (GTDB taxonomy): Bacteria > Pseudomonadota > Gammaproteobacteria > Burkholderiales > Rhodocyclaceae > JAQTNA01. The sequence continues at coordinate 71,441 of JAQTNA010000014.1, read as the reverse complement.
GGCGATGAAGGGAATCACCATCAGGGACAGGACGATGCCCGCGGACAGGATGCCGATGCCGATGGGCGCGCCCGCAAACAGCTGGCCCAGCAGGGGAACATCGCCGAAAACGCTCTGGAGGGCGGGCTCCACGTGCTCGGCGAAGAGGGGGGCGAAAATGAACAGGCCCCAGATGCCGTAGATGATGGAAGGCACGCCCGCCAGCAATTCCACGGCGGTACCCAGGGGCCGGCGCAGCCAGACCGGGCAGGTCTCCGTCAGGAACAGGGCGATGCCGAAGCTGATGGGCACGGCGATCAGGAGCGCGATGACGGAAGTGGCCAGGGTGCCGTAGATGGCGATCAGGGCGCCGAAGCGGTTGTCCGGCACGCTCCAGACATTGCTCCAGAGAAAGGACGGCCCGAAGTGGGACAGGGCCGGCCAGGCCTTCATGGCCAGGGAAAGGAGCACGCCGAGCAGGGACGCCAGCACGAGGGCCGCGAAGCCCATGGTGACGAACTGGAAGATCCGGTCCTGCCGCTTGAATTTCCCTACCTGGCGGGCGTGTGCCTCGTCGCCAATCGGGGTTGCTGCATCGCTCATGTTGCCATGCCCTTAAATAATCCTGCGGAAACGCCCGCCAGAGGGCAGACGTTTCCGCAGAATGCCTGGGGACGGCGCCCCAGGCAAGTAGCGTGAAGAACGCTTACTTGATGCGCTTCATCTCCGCTTCCACCAGCTTGACGACGGCGGGCGGCAGGGCGACGAAGCCCAGGTCTTCCGCCATCTTCTTGCCATTGTTCAGGGACCAGGTGAAGAAGTCCACCACGCTCTTCTGTTTGGCGGCATCTGCGTGCTCGAAGGCCAGGATGTAGGTGGCGCTGACGATGGGCCAGGTGTTCTTGCCCGGCTGGTCCAGCATGTCTGGGGCCATGCCCTTCACCTTGAAGTCGGAGTTGGCGGCGGCGTCGGCCATGGCGGCCTGGGTCGGCAGGACGAAGTTGCCCGCCTTGTTCTTCAGGGCCACGAAGACCAGCTTGTTCTTCAGCGCGTCGGCGTAATCCACGTAACCGATGGCGCCGGCAATCTTCTGCACGTTGGCGGCCACACCCGGATTGCCCTTGCCGCCCACGCCGTTGGCCGGCCAGTTCACCACCGTGCCCGCGCCGACGGTCTGCTTGAAGGCGCCGGACTGCTTGGCCATGTAGTTGCTGAAGACGAAGGTGGTGCCGGAGCCGTCGGAGCGATGGCAGACGGTGATGGCGGTCGCCGGCAGGGTCTTGCCCGGGTTCAGGCGGGTGATGCGCGGATCGTTCCACTTGGTGATGGTGCCGCGGAAGATGTCGGCGGCGGTGTCGCCGTCCAGCTTCAGGTCGCCGGAGTTCATGCCGGGCAGGTTCACCACGATGGTGGCGCCGCCGATCACGGCGGGGAACTGCACCAGCTTGTCGGCCTCCAGGTCCGCGACGACCAGCGGCGCGTCCGTGCCGGCGAAGTCCACCGTCTTGGCCTTGATCTGCTTGATGCCGCCGCCGGAGCCGATGCCCTGGTAGTTCACGGCGCTGCCGTTGGCAGCCTTGTAGGCTTCCGCCCACTTGGTGTAGGCGGCGTAGGGGAAGGTGGCGCCGGCGCCCGTGATGTCACCCGCCAAGGCGGACAGGGAAACGCTCGCCGCCAGAACCAGGGCGGAGGCGCGGATTTGGGTCAGGAACTTCATGGGGCTTTTCTCCGTTCGGGGTGAACCATCATTGAATGGCCCGAAGTCTAGATACCCAAGGTTACGGCAATGTGACAAGTCATCGAAGTTGAAAGAATGGTGCAAGTCTCTGTAGGTCGGTTGAGAGTCGGCAGTGGATACTTTCACGGCTGGCAGGCATGGCGAGCCGACTTGACTATAATGGGTGTTCAAAATACACCTTCACGCGAGGAGCAGCGTGAAAATGCACAGTTCACCGAGCCTCCTGAAGCGCGTCGTCGTCACCGGTGCTCTGGTCGCCGCCGCCGGGGGTTTGCGCTTGTGGCCATTCCAGGAACTGGGCACGAGCATCCCCTTTCTCACCTTCTATCCGGCAGTCATCGCCGCGGCTCTTTACGGCGGCCTGCTCGGGGGCGTGCTGGCGACCGTGCTCACCAGTACGCTGATATACGCGTGGCAGCCCACTGGCCTGTCTTTCCTTCAGAGTCCGGCCGAGTACCTGGGATTGGCTTTCTTCATCATCAACGGCATCGTCGTTGCCTCGATGACGGAGGCCATGCACCGGGCGCGGGAGCGCCTGGCGGAACGCGAAAGCACTTTCCGAACGCTGGCGGGAAACGTGCCGGACAACATCAGCCGCCATGATCTTGCCTGCCGCGCGCTCTACCTCAATCCGACCCTGGAGCAAACCCTCGGCCGCCCTGCGGAGGAATTGCTGGGCAAGCCCATCCATGAATCTTTCCCCGACGGGCGCTTCGCGGAACTCGAAAAGGCGATCCTGCACGTCGGCGCGACCGGTCATGCCATGGAGGTCGAGCAGATCGTTCCCGGCGAGAACGGCGTTGATCGGTATCACTCGATTCGTCTCGTCGCCGAACTGGGGCCGGATGAAAAGCCGGTCAGCGTGCTGGGCGTGGGGCGCGATCTCACCCGGCAAAAGAAGGCCGAAGAGGAATTGCGTCTTGCCGCCAGCGTTTTCCATAACTCCTCCGAAGGTGTCCTGGTCACGGATGCGCATGGCACCATCCTGTCCGTCAACCCCGCCTTCGGCAAAATCACCGGCTACGATGCGGAGGCAGCCGTCGGCCAGACCCCCCGCCTCTTGCGCTCTGAGCACCACGTCCCCTCGTTCTACCAGGCGATGTCGGCTTCGCTCGCCAGGGACGGCTACTGGCAAGGCGAGATATGGAACCGGCACAAGTATGGGCAAGTCTACCTCGTGTGGCTGACCATAGACTGCATCCGGGATTGCGTCGGCACCCCGGTACGCTACGTGGGGGTATTCCATGACATCACGGAGCTGCGGCGCAAGGAAGAGCAAATCCGCCACCTGGCATTCCATGACCCCCTCACCGATCTGCCCAACCGCGCGCTGCTGCAGGACCGCCTGGTTCAGGCCATGGCGCGAGCCAAACGGGATGCGGGCCGGTTCTCGCTGACCTTCATAGACCTGGACCGGTTCAAGGTGATCAACGACGAACTGGGGCACGACGTGGGCGATCTGTTACTGCGGGAAGTCGCCTCTCGCATCAAAGGACGCCTGCGTACAACCGATACCGTGGCGCGCATGGGCGGCGACGAGTTCGTCGTACTCATGGAAGGTTTAACCGACACCGCGGAGTGTGTTCACGTGGCAGCGGAACTCGTTGCCGAGGTTTCCCGCCCCATGGAATTACGGGGTCGCGTGCTCCAGATCGGGGCCTCGATGGGCATTGCTTTCTTTCCCGAGGATGGCGAGGATGCAACCGAGTTGATGAAGCACGCCGACATGGCGATGTATGCCGCAAAATCTGCGGGGCGAGGCAGGTATCGCTTTTTCGGGGAAGGCTTGGCCGAATAGCCGCTCCCCCTACCGCTCCAGCCCGGTGGCCGGGCAAGCCGCTACCAAACCTCGGCCTTGGTCACGAAGCGCAAGCCTTCTCCACCGCGTCGGCGATGGCGCGCGCCAGACGCATCACCTGCTCGCCGTCCCGGCCTTCCACCATCACCCGCAGCAAGGGCTCGGTGCCGGAGGCGCGCAGCAGGACCCGGCCAACCTCGCCCAGTTCCGTTTCCGCCGCAAGCCTGGCCGCCGCGATATCCGGATCGGACTGCCAATCGAAGCCGGCCGCCATGCGCACATTGATGAGCTTCTGGGGATAAAGGGTCAGGTCCGCGCAGGCTTCTTCCAGGCTGGCGTCCAGCCGCCGCAGGGCCGCCAGCACCTGAAGGGCCGAGATGATGCCGTCGCCCGTGGAATGCCGATCCAGGCAGATGATGTGGCCGGAATTCTCGCCGCCCAGTTTCCAGCCGCGCTCCAGCATGAGCTCCATGACGTAGCGGTCGCCCACCTTGGCGCGCAGCAGGGGCACGCCGTGGCGGGCCAGGGCATGTTCGAAGCCCAGATTGCTCATGAGGGTGCCGACCACCCCCGGCAGCGCACCGTCCAGCAGTTGGCTGCGGGCGATGACGTAGAGCAGGCGGTCGCCGTCGTAGAGGTTGCCCGCCTTGTCCGCCATGATCAGGCGGTCGCCGTCCCCGTCCAGGGCGATGCCCAGGTCCGCCTCCGCATCCAGCACCGCCTTGCGCAAGGAATCCGGCGCCGTGGCCCCGACCCCGTCATTGATGTTGAAGCCGTTGGGCGAGGCGCCCACCACCACCACCTCCGCCCCCAGTTCGTGGAACACCTTGGGCGCGATATGGTAGGCGGCGCCGTGGGCGCAATCCAGGGCGATCTTCAGGCCGCGCAGATCCAGTTCATTGGGGAAGGTACTCTTGCAGAACTCGATGTAGCGCTCGGCCGCCCCCTCCAGGCGCCTGGCCCGGCCGATCTTGGCCGGCTCGACACAACCCATGGGCAACTCCAGGCGCGCCTCGATATCCTCCTCCATGGCGTCCGGCAGCTTGTTGCCCGAGGCGGAGAAGAACTTGATGCCGTTGTCGTGATAGGGGTTGTGCGAGGCGGAAATGACCACCCCGGCCTGAAGGCGCAGGGCGCGGGTCAGGTAGGCCACGGCCGGCGTGGGCACCGGCCCGGCCAGGAGCACGTCCACCCCCGCCGCCGCCAGCCCCGCCTCCAGGGCGGCTTCCAGCATGTAGCCCGACAGGCGCGTGTCCTTGCCGATGAGCACCGTCGGCCGGTCCCCCGCCCCCAGTTGCTCCCGCGCCACCAGCGTCACCCCCGCCGCGTAGCCCAGGCGCAAGACGAAATCCGCCGTGATCGGCGCCTTGCCCACGTGTCCCCGAACGCCGTCGGTGCCAAAGTATTTCCGAGCCATATCGTATTTCCCAGATTGTCCAACCGTAGGTCGGGCTTCAGCCCGACATTGGCCGCTTTGCATGCTCTTGTCGGGTTGAAACCCGACCTGCGACTCACGCCCCGCTCCTCACGCAATTAAGCACTTTCAGCCCATCCACCGTCGCGGCCACGTCGTGCACCCGCAGGATGGACGCGCCCCGCTCCGCCGCCAGGACCGCCGCCGCCACGCTGGCCGCCAGCCTCGCCGCGACCGGCCGACCCGTCGCGGCGCCGAGCATGGACTTGCGCGACATGCCCGCCAGAATCGGCAGCCCCAGGCACTCAAAATCCTTCAGGCACGCCAGGAGGCGGTAATTATGAGCCACCGTCTTGCCGAAGCCAAATCCCGGGTCGGCAACAAGGCGATTGCGCGCCACCCCCGCTGCTTCCAGAACGCGCAATCGCCCGGCCAGGAAGCCCGTCACCTCCGCCAGCACGTCCTCGTAGACAGGGTTTTCCTGCATGGTGCGCGGTTCCCCCCGCATGTGCATGAAACACAGGGCCACGGGGCTAAGCGCCACGGCCTCGATCGCCCCGGGCGCCCGGAAGGCGTTCACGTCATTCACCATGTCGGCCCCTGCGGCAATGGCGGCCTCCATCACCTCCGGCTTGGCGGTATCCACGGACAGGGGAACCCCCAGCACGGAGAGTGCCCGCACCACCGGCACGATGCGCCCCATCTCTTCCCATACGGGCACGGGTTCGGCGCCGGGCCGCGTGGATTCCGCGCCGATGTCCAGGATGTCGGCGCCTTCCTCCACCATGCGCCGGGCCTGATCCAGGGCCAGGGCCACCGGATCGCCGTCTCCCGCCAGCCCGTCGCCGGAAAAGGAATCCCGCGTGACATTGACGATGGCCATGACCAGGGGCCTCTCAAGGCTCAACCGGAAACGACCGCAGACCAGGCTCTCCACTCTATTCTCCCCTTCAAAAACAAGCGCCAAGGATACATGGCCGGCTCTGCCCGCACCAAGCGCCGGGTGTATATTCCGCGCATTGTCGCCGGGCCGCTGTCGCGCCACCCGATTCTGCTTCATTTTCCCGAGCCGCCTCCGTTAATACCGAAATCTGGAAAGTGGTCATCACTCGTCCAAGGGTCACTTCTCGCCAAGGATACCGCCATGTCCGCCACCGCCCGCCCCGCCACCAGGGTCGCGATTGCCGTCGCCATTCCCTTCGTCGCCTGCGCCGTCCAGTGGCTGCTGTGGGACTACTTCAAGCCCTACGTCTGGTTCCTGTTCTTCCCGGCGGCCTTCTTCAGCGCCTGGATCGGCGGCTTTGTCGGCGGATTCGCCGCCACGCTCATCGGCGCACTCCTGGTCTGGTACTTCTTCATCCCGCCGGCCCTGTCCTTCCAGTTGAAGAACCTGGCGGCCGGCTACTCCATTGCCGTATTCGTCTTCATGGGCAGCCTGTTCGCCTGGTTCCATGAACGCCTGCAACACTCCATGCGCCGCACCGACGAGGCCCTGGCCACCGCCGAGGCAGCCAACGACAAGATCACCCAGCTCTACGAGAAGACCCTGGAACTGGACGGCCTGAAGAGCCAGTTCTTCGCCAACGTCAGCCACGAGTTGCGCACCCCCCTCACCCTCATCCTCGCGCCGCTGGAGCGCCGCCTGCGCGCCCCGGCCCAAGCCCTCTCCGAAGCGGAACGGCACGAGACCGAGACCATGTTGAGGAACGCGCGCCTGCTCTACCGCCACGTCACCGACCTGCTGGACGCCGCCAAGCTGGAGGCGGGGCGCATGACCCTGGCCTGGGCGCGGCTGGACCTGGCCTACGTCGTGCGCACCATGGCCAGCCACTTCGAATCCGTCGCCGCGGACCGGAACATCGCCTATACGGTCAGCACGCCGGACGCCTTGCCGGCGGAAGCCGACAACGAAAAGTTGCAGCGCATCCTGATCAACCTGCTGTCCAACGCCTACAAGTTCACGCCCGACGGCGGCGCCATCGCGGTACGGCTCATCCAGGAGGAGGGCCATGCCCTGATCCAGGTGCAGGACAACGGCCCCGGCGTCCCCGCCGCGCTGCGTCTGGCGGTGTTCGAGCGTTTCCGCCAGGGACAGGGCGACGTGCGGCGGCGCCACGGCGGCACCGGCCTGGGCCTGGCCATCGTCCACGATTTCGTGACGCTGCACGGCGGCAAGGTCTGGGTGGAAGAGGCGCCCGGCGGCGGCGCCCTGTTTTCCGTGCGCCTGCCGCTGGCGGCCCCGGCCGGCACGGTGCTCGGCGCGCCCATGGCCGTGGACGAGGTAATCGGCCGCCAGTCCGTGGAGGAACTGGAAACCCACGCCGTGACCCGAACCGAGATATCCCCGGGCGAGACGCCCCTGGTGCTGGTGGTCGAGGACAACGCGGACATGAACGAGTTCATCGCCGCCACCCTGCGCCCCCATTACCGGGTGGCCAGCGCCTTCGATGGGCGGGAAGGTCTGGACAAGGCGCTCACCTTGCAGCCCGCGCTGATCCTGTCCGACGTGATGATGCCGGTGATGAGCGGCGACGAGATGGTGCACGCCTTGCGCAGCCAGACCTCCACCCGCGACCTGCCCATCATCATGCTTACCGCCAAGGCCGACGACGAACTGCGCATCGGCCTGCTGAAGGACGGAGTGCAGGACTACCTCAACAAGCCTTTTTCGGTGGAAGAGCTGCTGGCCCGGGTAGGCGGGCTGGTGGCGTCACGGCGGCGCACCCAGGACGAATTGCGGCGTTACGAGCAGATTGTCGCCACTTCGGGGGACATGCTGGCCTTCATTGACCGGGAGCATCGTTACCAGGTGGTCAATCCGGCGTATGCCGAGCTATTCGGTTCCACTCCAGACAGACTGCGACAGAGCTTGGTTGAAGATGTGGTGGGTAGCGCCACCTATCTCCTCATCAAACCCCACCTGGAAAGGGCCATATCCGGCAAGATTGATCGTTTCACCATCGAGCCCACATTTCTCGATCAGCGAAAGCGGGTGCTGGACGCGGAATACCGGCCGTTCTCGCAATACGGAAAAGTCCAGGGGGTGGTGGTCAGCCTGCGGGACATCACTCATCTCAAGGAGGCGGAGGCGGCCCTGCGGGAGAGCCAGGAGCAGCTTCAGCTGTTTATCGAACATGCCCCGGCCGCCCTGGCCATGTTCGACCGCGACATGCGCTACCTGGCCGTCAGCCGCCGCTGGATGGAGGACTACGGCCTGGGAGACGCGCACATCGTCGGCCGTTCTCATTACGACGTCTTTCCGGAAATCACCGATGCCTGGAAGGCCGCCCATCGCCGCGGGCTCGCGGGGGAGGTGATCCGGGCCGACGAGGATCGTTTCCTGCGGGAGGACGGCCACGTGCAGTGGCTACGTTGGGAGGTTCGCCCCTGGCACACCAGCGCCGACACCGTGGGCGGCATCGTCGTCTTTTCCGAGGACATCACGGCCTACAAGCAGGTTACCGAGGAAATCCGCCAGTTGAACGCCAGCCTGGAACAACGGGTGGAGCAGCGCACCGCCGAGCTGACCGCCGCGAACCGGGAACTGGACGCCTTCGCCTATGCCGTCTCCCACGACCTGCGCGCCCCCGTGCGCGCCATGAACGGTTTCACCCAGGCCCTGGAAGAGGACTACGGCGACCAGTTGGAAGGCGATGGCAAGGCCTATCTGGAGCAGATCGGCATCGCCAGTCGCAAGATGGGCGAACTGATCGAGGGCATATTGCTCCTCTCCCGCAGCACAAGAGGGGAACTGCGCCACGACCGGGTGGATCTGACCGCCGTCTCGCGGCGCCTGCTGGCCGAACTGGCCGCCGGCGATCCGGCACGTTCGGTCAAGGCCGATATCGAACCGGGGCTGGTGGCGCATGGCGACGCCCGCATGATCGAGGCGCTGATGCGCAACCTGCTGGGCAATGCCTGGAAATACACGTCCAGGGCGGAGGCGCCGGCCTTACGCATCTATGCGGGCGAGATGCGGGGGCAGCCGGGCATCTGCGTGGCCGACAACGGCGCCGGCTTCGACATGGCCCACGCCGAAAACCTGTTCCAGCCCTTCCGGCGACTGCACCGTCAGGACGAGTTCCCGGGCCTGGGCATCGGCCTGGCCACCGTGCAGCGCATCATTCACCGCCACGGCGGCGAGATCAGTGCCCAGGCTGCGCCGGGCGAAGGCGCCACCTTCTGTTTCACCCTGCCCACGGCAGCCGGGATGGAAGGCGGCGGAGACGCGCATGTCGCTCCATAGTTTCCTCACGCGCCTGATCTGGCTGTGCGTCCTGCCCCTGGTGCTGCTGGCCGGCTGGCTGGCCCTGGCCGACGTCCGGGACACCCAGTCAGACCGAGACCGGGAGGCGGCCAACCTGGCGAAAAACTTCGCCACCGAGATTGATCAACACCTGTCGGCCCGCATCGGCGCCCTGAACATGCTGGCGCAATCGCCATTGGCGGACGAGCCGAAGCGATGGCCGGACATGTACCGGGAAGCCCAGGGCTTCCATGGGAGCTTCGGCAGCCACGTCATCCTGGCGGACCCGGCGCTGCACATGCTGTTCAACACCCGCGCGCCCTTCGGCACGGCGCTTCCCATGCTGCCCCCCTCGAAGGGCCGCGCCGCCGCGCCCTCCGCACTGGAAACAGGGAAGCCGTCAGTGGGGGATATCGTCTTCGGCCCCCTGGCCAAGGAACCCCTGGTGGCCATCGCCGTGCCCGGCCTTCGGGACAACAAAGCGGCCTTTCTGCTGCTCACGATCTTCGAGACCCGCCGTTTCCAGGATCGCCTGGATCAGGTGGCGCTGCCTGCCGCTTGGGCACTCACCCTGCTCGACGGCAGCGGCCAGGTCATCGCCCACCGTGGGCCGCCGGGCCTGGATTCGGCCCGGGACGTGGACGCCTCGGGACGCTTCGTCGTCAAATCCACGGCATCGCCCTGGTCGGTGGTGCTGGAAATCCCCCGCGAGGCCTACCGCGCGCCGCTGATCACGGCGGCGACCGCCCTGGCGGCGGCGATCCTGGCCGCCACGCTCATGGGCGTCTTCGGCGGCCTGCTCGCCAGCCGCAGACTCGGCCGTGCGCTGGTCGCCCTGACGGAAACGCCCGCGCCCGGGGCGCCCCCTCCGGACATCGGCGAGATCGCCACCGCACGCCAGTTGCTGGACGAGGCGGCGAAAAGGCGGGAAATCGCCGAGGCCACCCTGCGGGAGAGCGAGCAACGCTTCCGGCGGCTGTTCCACGACGCGCCCCTGCCCCTGGGCATCGTGAACAAGGACGGCGCACACCTGGCCATCAACGCCCGGTTCCAGCAGGTGTTCGGCTACAGCCTCGCGGAGGTGCCCACCCTGGCCGAGTGGTGGCGCCTGGCCTACCCCGACCCGGCCTACCGCGCCTGGGTTCAGGAAAACTGGAGTGCCGCCGTAGGCAACGCCGCCCGAAGCGGCACGGAAGTGGAACCCCTGGAATACCGGGTGCGCTGCAAGGACGGCTCCGAGCGGACCATGCTCATCTCCGGCATCAACCTGGGTGAAGACTTCCTGGGCACCTTCTTCGATGTCACGGAGCGCCGCAAGGCCGAGGACGAAATCCGCCGGCTCAATGCGGACCTGGAACTGCGGGTCACGGAGCGCACCGCGGAACTGCAATCGGCCAATCTGGAGCTGGAAGACCTGGCCTACGCCCTCACCCACAACATGCGCGCGCCGCTGCGGGCCATCGGCGGCTTCTCCCAGGTGCTGATGGAGGATCACGCCCGGGGGCTGGGCGCAGGGGCAAAGACCTGCCTGGACCAGATCGTGGCAGCCAGCGCCGACATGGGCCGGCTGCTGGACGGCATCCTGGCGCTACTGCGCTGCACGCGCGGAGAACTGCATCGCGCTCGGGTGGACATCTCGGCCCTGGCGCAACGCCGGCTGGATCGGTTGGCCGAAGCCGAACCGGAACGGACGGTGGCGCGCCAGGTGGCCCCCGGCCTTTGTGTCATGGGCGACGCCGCCATGCTGGAGGTGGCGGTGACGCACCTGCTGGACAACGCCTGGAAATTCACCCGCAACCGGCCGGATGCCCTCATCCGCGTCTCGGCCGGAGAGCTTGGCGGCAAACCCGCCATATGCGTCAGCGACAACGGCAACGGCTTCGATCCGGCCCACGCCGAGCGCCTGTTCCAGCCCTTCCAGCGCCTGCACCGGCAGGACGAATTCGCGGGTCTGGGCGTGGGGCTGGCCAGCGTGCGGCGCATCATTCGCCGCCACGGCGGCACCATCGTGGCCCGGGGGGAGCCGGGCAAGGGCGCCAGCTTCTGTTTCTCCCTGCCCGAGGAGGGAGCGGAAAGTGAGGCCGACACCGTGGGTCGAGCTTCCGCCCGACAGGAACATGCAGAAATGGAGGAACACCGTGGCTAGGAACATCCTGCTGGTGGAAGACAACCCCCAGGACGAAATGCTGATCCTGCGCGCACTGAAGAAGAGCAACGTCGCCAACAAGGTGGACGTGGCGCGGGACGGGCAGCAGGCGCTGGACTACCTGTTCTGCGAGGGTGAGTTCGCCGGCCGCGCCGGGGGGGAGATGCCCACCGTGGTGCTGCTCGACATCGGCCTACCGCGTCTCTCCGGGCTGGAGGTCCTGGCGCGACTGCGCGCCGATGCGCGCACCCGCCTCCTGCCGGTGGCCATCCTCACCTCGTCCGACGACGACCGGGACCGGCTGAAGAGTTATGAAAGCGGCGCCAACAGCTTCGTGCGGAAGCCCCTGGACTTCACCGAATTCGCCGAAACCGTGGCACGCCTGGGCGTTTACTGGCTGGCCACCAACGAACCGCCCGGAAAAGCGACATGAGCCCTCCCCTAAAACTGCTGGTCATCGAGGACGTCGAGGCCGACTTCCTGCTCATCGAGCGCCATCTCAGGCAGCAGGGCCTGGCTTGCCTATGCCGGCGCGTGGCCACCGCCGAGGAAGTGATTGCGGCGCTGGACGAGCCGGGCTGGGACCTGGTGCTGTCGGACTACAACCTGCCGGGCCAGAGCTTCCGCGCACTGCTGGCCCTGTTCCAGGCCCGGGCACCTGAATTGCCGGTGATCCTGGTCTCGGGCAGCATCGGCGAGGAAACGGCGGTCGAGATGCTCAAGGCCGGCGCCTGGGATTTCGTGCTCAAGGACCGGCTCGGGCGCCTGGTGCCGGCCATCGAGCACGCCCTGCGGGAGGTGGCCGCGCGTGCGGAAAGACGCAACATGGAGCGGGCCCTGCGCGACAGCCAGGCCGACCTCAACCAGGCCCAGACCGTGGGGCAATTCGGCAGTTGGCGCCTGGATGTCCGCCACAACCGTCTCTCCTGGTCGCGGGAAATCTACCGCATGTTCGGCCTGCCCGAAGGCACCCCCCTCAGTTACGAAGACTTCCTGGCCATCGTGCACCCGGACGACCGGGCCTTTGTCGAGCTCCGCTGGCGCGCCGCCCTGGAGGGCGAACCCTACGACATCGAGCACCGCATCGTCGTCTGGGGCCAGGTGCGCTGGATACGGGAGCGGGCCGAACTGGAGCTCGCGCCGGACGGCACCCCGTCGAGCGCCCTGGGCACCGCCCAGGACATCACGGACCGGAAACAGGCGGAGCAGGAATTACGCCTGCGCGGCACGGCGCTGGAGGCCGCGGCCAATTCCATCATCATCACCGACACCGGCGGTCTCATCCTCTGGGTCAATTCCGCCTTCTGCGCGCTCTCCGGCTATTCCCGCGAGGAAGCCATCGGCCGCAGGCCCGGCGCCCTGCTCAAGTCGGGCGAACATGGCGCGGCCTTCTACCGCGACATGTGGCACACCATCACCAGCGGCCGGGTCTGGCACGGCGAACTGGTCAACCGGCGCAAGAACGGCGAGCACTACCACGAGGAGATGACCATCACCCCCGTGCAGGACGAACGGGGGCTGGTACAGCACTATATCGCCATCAAGCAGGACATCACCGCCCGCCACGACGCCCAGGTGGCGCTGGCCGACTACCACGAACGCCTGGAAAACGCGCGCGGGGAAGCCCTCGAACTGGCCCAGGTCAAGAGCGATTTCCTGGCCAACATGAGCCACGAGATCCGCACGCCGCTGAACGCCGTCCTGGGGCTGGCGCAGGCCGGCCTGAGGGAGGACATGGGTCGAAAGTCTGGCGCCACCTTCGCCCGCATCCTCGAAGCCGGCCAACTGCTGCTGGGCGTCATCAACGATATCCTGGATTTCTCCAAGATCGAGGCCGGCAAGCTTTCGGTGGAGCAGGTGCCGGTGGACCTGCCCCTGGTCGTGGACCAGGCGGCGGACATGATGGCCGAGCGCGCCCGGGACAAGGGACTCCAGTTCTCCGTGGAGAAGGCTCCCGACCTGCCCGCCGGCTTCCTCGGCGACGCCCTGCGCGTGTCCCAGGTGCTGATCAACCTGCTCTCCAACGCCATCAAGTTCACCGAAAAGGGCGAAATCCGCCTGACAGCGGCCCGCGAGGGGGCGCAACTTCGCTTCACCATCCTGGACACGGGCATAGGCATAGGTCAGGAGCACATCGAACGCCTGTTCGACGCCTTCGAGCAGCAGGACACCACCACCACCCGCCGCTATGGCGGCACCGGGCTGGGACTGGCCATCAGCCTGCGCCTGGCCCACCTCATGGGTGGCGACATCACGGTGGACAGCACTCCCGGACAGGGCAGCCGGTTCACCCTGAGCCTGCCCCTCGCCGAGGCCGTTCCGCCGACCCGGACGCAGACGGCAGAGGCCACCGCCGACCCGCGCCTGGCCGGATTGCGCATCCTCGCCGCCGAGGACAATTCCACCAACCGACTGGTGCTGGAGGAACTGCTGGCGCCCGAGGGGGTCAGCCTCGTCCAGGTGGAGAACGGGCGACTGGCGGTGGAAACCATCGCCAGGGAAGGCGAGTCCGCCTTCGATGTGGTGCTCATGGACATCCAGATGCCGGAAATGGATGGCTACGCCGCCACCCAGGCCCTGCGCCAGATGGCACCACGACTGCCGATCATCGGACTCACCGCCCATGCCCTGGCCGAGGAGCGGGACAAGATACTCGCGGCCGGCATGGTGGCGCACGTGGCCAAGCCCGTGCAGATGGACCTGCTGGTGGCGGCCATCCTGCAAGCGCTGCGGCCCGACGCCCTGCCCTCTGCACCGTCCATGCCCCGCCCGGACTCCGCCTCGGGCCAGAGTCATGTTTCCGGGGTGTTCGATGTGGCACCCCTGATGGAACGCTACAACGGCAAGACGGCCTTCATCGAGCGACTGTTGCGTTCCGTTCTTGCCGACCACGGCCCGACGCCGGCCCGGCTGCGCAGCTACGCCGACCGCGCCGACTGGGAACAGGGGGGCTTCCTCGCCCACAACGCCAAGTCCGTGGCCGGCCACCTCGCCGACCTTAAGGTGCAGAACCTGGCGGCGGAGGCGGAACGGGCCGCCAGGGAGGGCAGGCCCGATGCGGGAGCAAGGCTGACCGACCTGGCCGACGCCTTCCAGGGGCTGCTGGCACTCGTCGAAGCCCACCTGGGCAGGGTCTGAAGCAAGTCATGGCTCCGCCCCCGAGGTTCCTCAACATCGAAGATCGGCCTGCCGACTTCCTCTTGCTGGAGCACCACCTGCGTCAGCATGGCCTGGATGCAGAATGCCGTCGGGTGGATTCCTACGAGAAACTGGACGCTGCCCTGGACGGCGGGCACTGGGACCTGGTGATCTCGGACTTCAGCCTGCCGGGGGCAGCGTTCCAGCAGATGCTCGCCCGGCTGAAGGAGCGTCTGCGCGCCCGACCTGCCCGCAGGCTGCCTCGGTGACAGCCTGCGCCTGACCCAGATCCTGGTGAACCTGCTCTCGAACGCCACCAAGTTCACCGAACGCGGCGGCATCCTCCTCGCGGCTCGCCGGGATGGCAAGCAACTTGTGTTCTCGGTCAGCGATACCGGCCTGGGCATGGATGAGGCGCAGCAAGCCCGTTTGTTCACCGCCTTCGAGCAAGCCGACAGCAGCACCACGCGCCGTTCCGGCGGCACCGGTCTCGGTCTGGCCATCAGCCGCCGGCTGGCGGAAATGATGGGCGGCGACATCACCGTGAATGGCTCGCCCGGCCAGGGCAGCCGCTTCACCCTGTGCCTGCCCTACGCCCCGGCGGAGCCGCCGGCACGCATCGAGGCCCCGGCGCCGATGATCGGGCCGCGCCTGGCCGGGCTCTCCATCCTGGTGGCGGAGGACAACGAGGTAAATCAGGCGGTGCTGGCGGAACTGCTGGCCCCGGATCGGCCCCGGCTGGAATTCGTGGATGACGGCAGCTCCGCCGTGGAAAAAATGATGGCCGCCCCCCAGGCCTTCGATCTGATCCTGATGGACATCCAGATGCCGGAAATGGACGGCTATGAGGCCACGCGCCGCATCCTCGCCCTCGCGCCCGCCATGCCCATCATCGGCCTCACGGCCCACGCCCTGGCCGAGGAAAGGGACAAGATCCTCACTGCCGGCATGGTGGCCCACGTGGCCAAGCCCGTGCAAACGGAAGAACTGGTGGCGGCCATCCTCAGGCATGCGCCAAGCCGATGCAGGCTGGCCGCGGCGCACCCCGGTGAGTCGTCCGCAGCCCCGGAAGCTCCTATGCCGGCCCTTGCCGAGTCAGACCCGGATGCCCGGCCCGTGGACTGGGCAGCACTCGATGCGCGCTATGGCTCCCGCCATCCTGGATCGCCTGGCGGAACGGGGCGGCCAGGCGTAAGGCGCCCCCCAGCCTGACCTTCGCCGCCCTGCCTTTTCCTGTCGGGATAAATCCCGACCTACAGTTACCACGAAACGGACGTAGGTCGGGCTTCAGCCCGACAATTCGCTTCCATCCAGCCAGATCGCATCCCACAACGGGTAGTCGCCGAGGCGTTCCACCAACCCCGCGCGCAACGGATTTGCAACGATATATCTCGCCAGGACGCGCAAGTCCTCATCACCCCGTGGTGATAAGGCGCCCCCCAGCCTGACCTTCGCCGCCCTGCCTTTTCCTGTCGGGATAAATCCCGACCTACAGTTACCACGAACCGAACGTAGGTCGGGCTTCAGCCCGACAATTCGCTTCCATCCAGCCAAATCGCATCCCACAACGGGTAGTCGCCAAGGTGTTCCACCAACCCCGCGCGCAGCGGATTTGCAACGATATATCTCGCCAGGACGCGCAAGTCCTCATCACCCCGTAGTGCATGGTCATGGTAGTTTGGTTGCCAGAGGGGCTGGCCGAATTCCCGGGAGGCACGCGCCTTGAGACGGCGCACGGTTTCCGCGAGCGAGCCTTGGCGCAAGACCATCAGCCAGTGAACGTGATCCGGCATGACGACAAAGCAAAGTGTATCTGCCACGCCCTCCCGCGCAAGGCGCATGAGTTGCCGAACCACGATACGCCCGATCTGCCAGTCCTGGAAATGCGGGTAACGATTCCGGGTCACAGACGTAATGTGGTAAGCCATGCCGCAATCGGAATAGCGGCCCTTGCGCAGATCGTTGTACGACATCGGCAAATCTGAATTTCCTGTCGGGACGAATCCCGACCTACAGTTACCACGAAACGGACGTAGGTCCGGTTTCAGGCCGGTGCGGAAGCCGATCTTTCGCGGACGAGCGCCTCGAACGCATCCAGGGGCAGCGGGCGGCTGAACAGGTAGCCCTGGTAGGCATGGCAGCCATTTTGGGCCAGGAAGGTGCGCTGCTCCTCAGTCTCGACCCCCTCGGCGATGACCTCCAGGCCCAGGCTGCGGGCGAGCGCCACGATGGTGGTGGCGATCACCGCGTCATTGGGGTCCGTGAGCACATCCATGACGAAGGAGCGGTCAATCTTCAGCTTCTCCAGAGGCAGACGCTTCAGGTAGGCCAGGGAGGAATAGCCGGTGCCGAAATCGTCCAGGGCGAAGCCCACTCCCCTGTCTTTCAGGGCGGTCATCTTGGCAATGGTGTCTTCCACATTGTCCATGAGCTCGCTCTCGGTGAGTTCCAGCTTGAGTTTCTCCGGATCGGCCCCCGAGGACTCCAGGACCGCCAGCACCTGCTCGACAAAATTCGGCTGGCGCAACTGGTGGGCGCTGACATTGACGGCCAGGGTGAGGCGGGTGGTGTCGGGGCTGAGCGCCCAGGCCGCGAGCTGGGCACAGGCCATTTCCAGCACCCAGAGACCCAGGGGCAGGATCAGGCCGGTCTCCTCTGCCAGGGCGATGAAGTCTCCGGGGAACACCATGCCGCGCTGGGGATGGCGCCAACGCACCAGCACCTCGGCCCCGGTCAGTCGCTCCCGTTCTTCCACCTGGGCCTGGTAGTAGAGAAGGAACTGCCCCTCCCGCACCGCCTGGCGCAGGTCCGCCTCCAGGGCGACGCGGGCGGTCACGGCGGACTGCATTTCCGGGTCGAAGAAACGCAGGGCGTTCCGCCCCGCGGCCTTGGCCTGGTACATGGCCAGATCGGCCTGCTTCAGCAGCTCCTCCATGGACTCGTGCTGGTTGCCAAACAGGGTCACGCCTATGCTGGGCGTGCTGCGGTAATCATGGCCGTCGAGCAGGTAATTCTGGTTGAGCGTGGCCAGTATCTTCTCGCCCACCATCTCCGCCTGAGCCGCGGCCTCGTTGCTCTTGTGGCTCAGGGATTCCAGCATGACCACGAATTCGTCGCCGCCCAGGCGCGCCACGGTATCTTCTTCCCGGACGCAGGAGGCAAGGCGCTGCCCCACCTGTTGCAGCAGAAGGTCGCCCTTGTCATGCCCCAGGGTGTCGTTCAGGGTCTTGAAGTTATCCAGGTCTATGAACAACAGCGCCCCCTGCTTGCGGCTGCGATGGCTGGCCGCCAGGGCGTGATGCAGGCGATCCCGGAGAAGGCGCCGGTTGGGCAGATGGGTCAGCGGATCGTAGAAGGCGAGGTGCCTGATCTCGTCCTCCTTGGCCTTGCGATCCGTGATGTCGCTCTGGGTGCACACGTAATCCTTGGTCGTGCCGTCATCCCCCTTGACCGCCGTGATCGTCATCCACTTGGGATAGATCTCGCCGCTCTTGCGCCGGTCCCAGATTTCGCCCTGCCATCCGCCCTTGTGCTGGATGCTGTCCCACATGGCGGCATAAAAAGCCGTGTCGTGGCGGCCGGACTTGAGCAGGCGCGGCGTCTGGCCGATGGCCTCCTCGGCGCTGTAGCCGGTGTCCTCCGTGAAGGCCCGATTGACCCTCAGAATCACGCCCTCGGGATCGGTGACGATGATGCCCACCTGGGCCTCGAAGGCGGTGGCGGCGATGCGCAGGTCTTCCTCCGTCCGCCTGCGGTCGGCGATGTTCTCGACGATGGACCAGATGTATTTCCGGCCGTCGTTGCCGGTGATCAGCATGCCGTTGAGCCGAAGGGGAACCCGGCTGCCGTCCTTCCTCACGTACTCCTTCTCATAAGGGCCGTAGCGACCGGAGCGTTCCAGGGACTCCAGTTGCCGCGCCTCGTCGGCCTCGTACTTCCTGGGGGTAAGCGTCCAGTAGTCCAGGGACTTCAGCTCTTCCGCCGAATAGCCGCAGATGTTCCGGAACGCCTCGTTGAACTCCACGAAGCGGCCGGTCATGTCCACCAGGGCAATGCCCAGGGGGGAAAGCTCGAACAAACCACGGACCTTCTCCTCGCTCTCCCGCAGGTTTTTTTCCACCAGCACCCGTTCGGCCTGCAAGGCGGTGATCAGGGAACCCGTGAGCACGGTGGTCGCCATGTAGCTCCACAGCAGAAACAGGCGGGCATGTCCGTCGGCCAGGGCAAACGGGCCGTGGCCGTTGGTCGTACTCCAGGCGGCCACCACCGAACAGCCCAGGGTGGCCAGGGCCGTGCCGGTGTTGCCGAAACGCAGGGCGGCCCAGGCCAGGACGGGCAGGGTCAGGAAGGCCAGGGGCAAGGAATTCCGTGTGCCCTGGTAATCCTGAACGAAGGCCAGCCACACGACCACGCCACCAATCAGTATCCAGAGCAGCAGTTCCTTGCGGTTGCGGCGCAGTTGCTCCATGCGTCCCCGGCCAAGACTCAGGAGGAAGGGCGCTGCCAGCAGCACTCCGACCGCGTCCCCCATCCACCAGGTCAGCCAGGCGGCGCCCATGGTTTCCAGGGGCAGGAGGCCGGCCAGATGGAGGCTGGCGACCCCGCCCGAGGCCGAGGCCATCATGCCGACGCAGGCGGCGGCGATGAAGGAGCCCACATCCTTGCGGCGATCGAAGGCGGGATGAAATTCCATGCGCCCGAGCCCTATCGCGGCCAGCATGGGGCCGAGGGTGTTGCCCACGGCGATGCCGACCGCCAGACTCGGTGAGGAACCGATGGCCAGATTGACGAGAAACGCGCCCAGGTAGATGCCGGGCCAGACGGACGCCCCCCAGCGGATCAGCGCCGCCACCGCGATACCCGTGGGCAACCAGACCAGGGTGATGTGCGTACCCGTGTAGGGAATCCGGAGGCCGAGCCAGCCGGCGGCAAAATACGCCAGGGCCAGGACGAGGATACGGATGACGGTCTGGGTCTTCACGGACACGGGGATATGGATTCGGCCTCGGAATCAGGCCGCCCCGTCGTCACCTGACGGGGCGGCCATGCAGACCCGCAATATACCTCAAGCCGCAAGGGTCTTGTAGCTCGGGCCGAAGCGCGATCGGGGTTTGATGCGATGGCTTGGGAGACTCGTCCCCCAATCAACTCCAGGCTTCAGCGCCCCGTCGCCCCCGCCGGGCCGGCGCGCAGATACTGCCTGGGCCAGGGTGTACTCTGGCCCAGGGCCTGGGCGGCCGCCAGCGGCCAGAGGGGGTTGCGCAGGAGTTCCCGGCCCAGGAACACCATGTCCGCCTGGCCGCTCCGGATGATGTGATCGGCCTGCTGGGGCGAGGTGATGAGGCCGACGCTGGCGGCGGGAATGTCGGCCTCGCGGCGCACCCGGGCGGCGAATTCGGTCTGAAAGCCCGGCCCGACGGGAATCCTTGCCGTCGGCATGAGCCCCGCCGTGGACACATCCACCAGGTCCACGCCCAGGCTCTTCAATATCCGGCACAGCTCCACCGTCTCGTCGGCATGCCAGCCGCCCTCGACCCAGTCCGTGGCCGAGAGGCGCACCAGGAGGGGCAGGCGGTCCGGCCATTCGGCGCGCACCGCGCCAACCACCTCCCGCACCAGGCGGCTGCGGTTCTCGAAGCTGCCGCCCCAGGCGTCGGTACGAAGGTTGGACAGGGGCGACAGGAACTGGTGCAGCAGGTAGCCGTGGGCCGAGTGGATTTCCACGGCCTGGAAACCGGCCGCCCGCGCCCTGCGCGCACTGCCCACGAAATGGGCGATGACCCGGCGGATGCCGGCCTCGTCCAGTTCATGGGGCGGGACATAAGCCTCGCCGAAGGGCAGGGCCGAGGGGGCGACCGTCGCCCAGCCGCCTTCCTGCCCCTCCAGGCTGCGCTGGACCTGCCAGCCCAGGCCGACACTGGCCTTGCGGCCGGCGTGGGCCAACTGGACGGCGGGCACGCAGCCCTGATCCTGGGCAAATCGGGCGATGCGCGCCAGCGGCTCGATCTGGCCGTCATGCCACAGACCCAGGTCGCCGGGGCTGATCCGGCCCTCCGGCACCACGGCCGTGGCTTCCAGGATCATCAGGCCCACGCCGCCCGCCGCGCGACTGCCGTAATGCACGAAATGCCAGTCCTGAGGCACGCCGTCCATGGCGGAATACTGGCACATGGGCGACATGCCGATGCGGTTGGCCAGGGTGACGTCGCGCAGCTGGAGAGGTTCGAACAGATGGGTCATCGTCGTTTCCTGATGAAAATGTCGGGTCAACAAGTATCCCCCGGCAAAGCCGGGGGTTTTCTCGAAGGAATAATGTTAGCCCGGGAAAGGGCGTCGGCTCACAGCTTCTTGTGGCTGCCGTCGCACAGGGCGCCCTTGCCGCTGTGCTTGCAACCGCAGAAATGGACGGTTCCGGTCTTGTCCGCCTTGTATTCCACCGGTGAGATGTCCGTGCCCTGGTGGCTGCCGTCGCAGAACGGCTGGTTCTGGCTCCTGCCGCAGGCGCACCACCAGTAGCTCTTGCCCTCCTCCACCTCAACGGCGTAGGGAGACTTCTGGGCGATGGTCGGAGTGGTCATGGTTTGTTCCTTTTCTGTTTGAGTCGGAAGAGGCCAATCCTCTCCCCACGAGCGGCGAGAGGATTGGACCGAGGGACGGCCCGCTTATTCCTTGATGGCTTCCACGGCGATGCTGATGGTCACCTCGTCGCCCACGTAGGGGGCGTGTTTGCCGGCGTTGAAGTCGGAGCGCTTGACCGTGACGCTGGCGTTGGCGCCGATGGCGTCCTTCTTCAGCATGGGATGGGGCATGTGCTGGAAGGAGCTGACCGTCAGGGTGACGGGCCGGGTCACGCCCTTGAGGGTCAGGTTACCGGCGATGGCGACGGGCTTGTCGCCCTCGAAACGCACGGCGGTGGACTTGAAGCTGGCCGTCGGGTACTTGGCCGTATCCAGGAAGTCCTCGCCCTGGATGTGTTGATCGAAGAGGGCCGAACCGGTGTCCACCGATTTGGCATCAATCAGCACATCCACGGAGCCGGTTTTCGCCGCGGCGTCGAACACGATCTTGCCGCTGGTCTTGTTGAAGCGGCTCAACTGGGTGGAGTAGCCGAAGTGGCTGTAGGAAAAGCGCGGGAAGGTGTGGCCGGCATCCAGGACGTAGGTCTCCGGCGCGGCCATGGCCGGCGCGGCGGCGGCGAAGGCCAGGGCGGCGATGAGGGAGAACTTGGCGGTGGTTTTCATTTTGAGGCTCCTGTTGGGGTTGGGGGTGTTATTTCCCGGCACTGGCCAGGATGTGGAACTTGATGGAAATCTCGTTGGCGACGGTGCCGAAGTCGGCCCAGGCGCCCTCGCCGATGGCGAAGTCGGCGCGCTTGATCTGGAAGGCGCCATCGAAGGCGGCAGCCCCGGCCTGGGGCGTGAGGGTGGCCGGCGCCACCACCGCCTGGGTGTGCCCCTTGATGGTGAGCTTGCCGTGGACTTCGTAACGATTGCCGCCCAGGGGCTTCACCGCGTCGGCGACGAAGCGGGCGACCGGGAAAGCCTTGCTGTTGAACCATTCTTTTCCGGCCACCTCGTCGTTGGCCTCGGCGGAGCCGGCATCAATGCTGGCCAGTTCCACTTCCATGACGGCGCGGGCGGCGGCGGGTCTGGCCGGATCGAAGGCCAGTTGCACGGTGAAGCGGCTGAAGCGTCCGTCCATCGCCACCCCCATCTGACGGTAGCCGAAGGAGAGGCGGCTCTTGTCGGCCTGGACGGTCTTGTATTCGACCGCGTGGGCGGCCGGGGCGACGGTCAGCATCAGGGTTGGGATCAGGATCGAGGCGAGGCGTTTCATGATGGTTTCCTTCCAGGCAGCATGCGGACGAGGATGTCGTCCCGGTCAACGAAGTGGTGCTTGAGCGCGGCGGCCACATGAGCGACGACCAGGGCCACGACCAGCAGGTTCAGACTCTCGTGCACCTCGTGCAGCAGGTCGCCGAGTTCCTTGTTCTTGGCCAGCAGGTCCGGGATGGGCAGAAGGCCGAAATAGACCGTCTGGAAACCCTTGGCCGAACTCATCAGCCAACCCGAGAGGGGCACCGCGATCATGAGCAGGTAGAGGAGGCCATGGCCGGCATGGGCCAGGGCGCGCGTGGCCCGGGGTATGGCCTCCGGCAGTTCCGGCGGCCTGTGGCCCAGGCGCCAGGCGAGCCGTGCCAGCACCAGCAGGAAGGCCGTGACGCCGGCCCACTTGTGCCAGGAATAGACCTTCAGTTTCCAGGGTGAGAGCGGCAGATCGTGCATCAGGAAGCCCACCACGAAGAGCCCCAGGATCAGGAGGGCCATGGCCCAGTGCAGGAGTTTGGCGAAGGGGGTATAGGACCGGGTGTTCATGCGCTAGTCTCCGGGTTGAATGCGAAGGCGTCCATGGCGATGACGTAATCGTCTACGCCGGCGTGGAGCCGGGTCGGAACCGGGGCGTCGCCTGCGGCGCCCAAGGCCACGTAGAGCGGCAGCAGATGCTCCTCGGTCGGGTGGGCGCGTGGGGCATCGGCGGCCTGGCGGCGGTAATCCACCAGGGCGGCCGTGTCGCCGGCGCGCAGGCGCCCCCAGATCCAGTCGGGAAACTCCCGGACATAGGGCGGCACCGCTCCGCCATTTTGCTGCGCCACATGAAAATCCCGCAGGCTGTGGGTCAGGTTGCCGGAGGCGAGCACCAGGAAACCCTTTCGGGACAGGGGTGCCAGGGCCCGACCCAGGCGCAGATGGTAGCCAGGCCCCTCGTGGCCCTGGATGGACACCGGGATCACCGGAATATCCGCATCGGGGAACATGAGCATCAAGGGTATCCAGGCGCCGTGGTCCAGGCCTCGCGTCTCGTCCACCCGGGACGGGAAGCCGGCCTGGAGCAGGGCGGCATGGACGTCCAGGGCGGCCTCCCGGCAACCCGAGGCCGGATAGCGCAGGGCATACAGCGCATCGGGAAAGCCCCAGAAGTCGTGAATGGTCTCGGGGCGACCGGCAAAGCCCACCGTCGGCTCGCCGGTGTCCCAGTGGGGACTGACCACCACCACCGCCCGCGGCCTGGGCAGGGCCGCGGCGGCCCGGGCCAGGGCGGCGCCAGCCGCCCCGGGGCGCAACACGAAGGTCGGCGCACCGTGGGGGACGAACAGGGAAGGCATGGCATTGTTGTTCATATCGGCTCCAGAAAGCATGGACGAACTTTAGCGCCAACTTTGTCGGTAAAATAGGTGACAATGTGGAATTGTTTGTTACCTGGACAGCAACAATGGACCGCCTGGAAGCCATGCATGTCTTCGTTCGGGTCGCCGAACTGGGAAGTTTCTCCGCCGTGGCCCAACAAATGGGGGTTGCCCGCTCCGCGGTCACGCGCCAGGTGGCCGCCCTGGAGAACCACCTGGGCGTGAAGCTGATGGCACGCAGCACGCGCAAACTCACCCTCACGGGGGCGGGTGCGGCCTACCTGGAAAAATGCCGCGTCATCCTCAACCTGGTGGAGACGGCGGAGTCGGACGTGGCCGAGGAAAGGCAGATACCACGCGGAGCCATCCGGGTCAGCCTGCCCCTCAGCTACGGCCTGAAGTGCCTCGCGCCCCTCCTGCTGGATTTCGCCCGTCAGTATCCCCAGGTGAGCCTGGAAATGGACTACTCGGACCGACGCGTCAAGCTGATCGAGGAAGGCATGGACCTGGCCATCCGCGTGAGCTCGCGCATGGACCCCGGCGACGTGGCCCGACGACTGGGCACGGAACGCATGGTAGTGGTGGCGTCCCCGGATTATCTGGCCCGCCACGGCACGCCCCTGCACCCGGCGGACCTGGCCCACCATGAATGCCTGGGCTACACCGGCGCCCCCAGCCAGGCCTGGCAGTTCCGGGTGGACGGCAGGACAGAGAGTTTTCCGGTGCGCACCCGCCTGTCGGCCAACAACGGCGAGGTGCTGACGGAGGCGGCGGCCCGTTCCCTGGGCATCACCTGCCAGCCGGAATTCATCGCCGGGGCCTACCTGGCAAACGGCCGGGTAAAGGAAATCCTGGCTGACTTTCCCTGGCCGGAACTCGGGGTGTACGCGGTGTTGCCGGGCAATCGCCACATCCCGCACCGGGTCCGGGCCTTGATGGACTGGCTCGCCTCCGCCATTCCGAACATCAAATCCTCGTCGGCCTCCTCAAGCTAATTCGCTTCCTTGCCGATAAGGAACAAACTAGCAGAGTTCGGTTTGAGGAGAAGAGGCATGATCCGCCTCATTGCATGGTTCCTGATCCAGATGATCGGGGCTGCCGTTGCCCACGCGGCCGAGGCGACGCCTTCCGACATGTATGCCCAGGCCGTGCGCATCGAGCGGGAAGTCGAGGTGCTCAAGCAGCACCTGAAGGTCTCCGGGAAGGCGCACGTCGTCCCCAAGGCAGGCGACCTGAAGCCGCGGCACATCCGGGCCACGAGCTATATCCTGCTGTTCAAGCTGGGGAAACTGCGGCGCCAACATGGCCTGACCTACATCCAGCCGGGGGATAGCGAGCCCGCGCTCGAAACAAAGCCCGCCCAACCCTGGGGCACGCTCCAGCGCGTCCTCACCGAAGTCCAGGTCATCAAGTATTACCTCGACATTCCGGGCCAAGCGGCGGCGGCGACGCCGGTCTCCGGCAAACGCACCGTGGATGTCTACAACAAGCTGCATCAGATCTCGGCCGAACTGGACCTTCTGACCGGCCCGATCACTCCCAACGAGACCTATGCCGCGGCCAAACGCGTAAACGAGGATGTGGACGCCGTCCTGGGCTACCTGCGCATCTTCGAGAAGGCGATTCCTCCGCCGCGCAAGGCCAACCTGCTGCCCGCCGATTCGCTACGGGCCGTGTTCACCGTGATCGGCGAGGTGCAGCGCATCCAACGCCTGTACGGCATGGAGATCACCGACTTCAAGGGTTTCGACATGGGCGACCGGGCCACCCCCGACGACGTGTTTGGCCTGATCGCCCTGACCCTGGCGGAATGGCAGCAGGTTCAGGCCCGGCTCGGCATGACCCACCACATCACCGCCCCGGCCACCTACGAGGAATACAAGGAGCCGGCCGACGTGGTGCAACTCCTGGGTTACACCGCGGACAAGCTGCGCCAGATCGGGCAGAAATGATGAACACCCTGCTCCAGCGCCTGCGCGCCCTCCTGATCCTGCTGCCGGGCAGCGACGCCTTCCGCCGCGCCGGCATCCGCGCCAAGCTGACGGTGATGTTCTACGCGACGACCTTTTTCGCCATCGCCGCCATCGGCCTTTATGGCTACTGGAATGCCAGTACGGCCTACCGGGAGCGGGCGATCCAGCTCCTGGAAGCGAGCCGCGACGAGGTGGCCGCGAACATTTCCGAGTTCACGACCGTGCAACGCAGCGACCTCGGCTTCGTCAACAATTTCTACGCCATCCTGCGCTTCGCCTACTGGAAGGATCTGGGCGACAAGGCCAAGATGGAAGAATGGCGCACCGTGGCCGGCGACACCCTCAGAAACTTCGCCGAAAATTACCGCTACTACTACAAGATCCGTTTCATTGGCCGTGACGGCCAGGAGGACATCCATGTCCAGACCGACCACGCCACCGGCAAGGCTCGTCTCGTGGCGGACAAGGAACTTCAGAATAACGCAGGAAGGGACTATGTTACCGAGGGGCTGAAACTCAAGCGCGGCGAGATTTATGTCAGCGCCCTGGACCTCAATACCGAGCACGGCCAGGTGGAAAAGCCCCATGTGCCGGTGCTGCGCTTTTCCCAGCCGGTCATCGGCGGCAACAACGTGGTGTACGGTGTGACGGTCACCAACGTCCGGGCCGAGGCGATCTACGACTTCATACGCAAGGCCAACAAGAACGAGCAGGGCCGCCGCTTCTACCTCATAGACGCCAAGGGCAATTTCCTGTTCCACCCGGATACGGACAAGGAATTCGGCAACCTGCTGGGCCACGGTTACAACTTCGATCGGGAGCACCACAACCTGCTTCCCGAGTTCCAGGGCAAGCCCGAGGGCGTGATCACCCGCGGCGGCCACATCCACGTCTTCCGTGCCATCTACCCCAATCCGCAGCAGCGCGACCGCTACTGGTTCCTGGTGGGCGTGGTGGACGAATCCACGGCCCTGGCCGACCTGAATCAGTTCATCGCCGTCTTCCTGGCCCTGCTCACGCTCCTGCTGGCGATCGTGTTCTCGTCCACGCGCTATATCGTCGGCCAACTGATGACGCCCCTCCAGTTCGTCACCCTTCAACTGGAGCGCCTGGGGCGGGGAGAAACCCGTCCGGAGACCCTGGATTATCCGGCCCATGACGAGATACACCAGATGCTGGCTTTCACCCAGCGGGTGGTCGTCAACATGGATGCCCTGGCCAGACAGGCGGACGCCATCGCGGGCGGCGACCTTTCCGGACAGGTCGCCCCCCTCTCCGAGCACGACCGGCTGGGCAATGCGCTGAACAACATGACCCGGCAACTCGCGGACAATCATCTCGCCGACGGCCGGCGCAACTGGCTGAAAGACGGGCTGGCGGAACTGGCCCGGGAGATGACCGGAGACATGGGGCCGCAGCACCTGGCGGAAGTGGCCGTTGCCCAGGTGGGCCGCTACCTGGAAGCCGGGCGCGGCGTCCTGTATGTCTGGAATGAAGGCCAGGACGCTCTCGATCTCCTGGGCAGCTACATGTACACCGAGCGCAACGCCCTGGGTGCCCGCGTCAAGCCGGGCGAAGGCGCCGTGGGGCAGGTGGCCAGGGAAATGAAACCCATCGTCCTGCACACCGCCGGCGAGCATGACGATCTTCCCCCCATCACCACCGGTACCCTGAGCGTACCGCCCCGATACACCTATACCTGGCCCCTGCAAAGGGATGGCAAGCTGCATGGCGTGTTGGAAATCGCCACCAGCGAAGCGCTGGACGAGGCCCGGACCGCCTACCTGAACGCCGCCGTCGAAATCATCGCCTCCTTCCTCCATGCCGTGCTGCAAAGGCAACGCATCAAGGAACTCCTGGCCGTGGCCGAGGAAGCCGCGCGTCAGGCCCAGGAGCAGAGCCACCGGTTGCAGGAAGCGAACACCCTGATGGAGGAGCAGCAACAGCAGCTCCAACAGCAGACGGAGGAACTCCAGCAGACCAATTCCCAGATGGAGGAGCAGCAGCAGCAACTCCAGCAACAGGCCGAGGAGCTTCAGCAGGCCAACGCCCAGATGGAAGAGCAGCAGCAGCAACTTCAGCAGCAGACGGACGAACTGGAAGTACGCAACCGGGAACTGGAACAGGCCAGCCGCTACAAGTCTGATTTCCTGGCCAACATGTCCCATGAACTGCGCACGCCGCTCAATTCCATCATCCTGCTGGCCAAGATGCTGGCCATGAACGACAGCGGGCACCTGGACGAGGAGGAGATGAAGCGTGCCAGCGTCATCCACCACGCCGGCGGCGACCTCCTGACCCTGATCAACGACATCCTGGATCTGTCCAAGATCGAGGCCGGCAAGATGGACGTGCATCCGGAAGTGATTGCCTCCGCGGGACTACTCACGGATATCCGGCGCCAGTTCGAGGACACGGCCCTGGCCAAGGGCGTGGAATTCCGCACCGAGGATGGCTGGCAGGGCGCCTTCACCAGCGACCGGGACAAGCTCAATCAGATCATCCGCAACCTCCTGTCCAATGCCTTCAAGTTCACCCGGGACGGCCACGTCAGCCTGTCGCTCCAGCCCAGTGGAGATGCCGCCATGCCGGTATGCCTCAAGGTTTCCGACACGGGCATAGGCATACCGGAAGACAAACTACAGATCATCTTCGACGCCTTCCAGCAGGTGGATGGCTCCATCTCCCGCCAGTTCGGCGGCACGGGACTGGGCCTTTCCATCAGCCTGCGCCTGGCGCAACTCCTGGGCGGCACCATCAGGGTGACGAGCAAGCTCGGCGAAGGCAGCGTCTTCAGCGTGCTCCTGCCGGAAAGCCTGGCCATCGGCCACAGCGTGCCGACCATGGGTTTCTCCGCCGACGCGACGAACCGCGCGCCGCCATCCGCCCCAAGCGCCCTCGCGGCCAGCCCGCCACCGGACGCCACGCCTCTCGCCGACGACCGGGATGCCCTCCAGAACGGCGATGCGGTGATCCTGGTGATTGACGACGACCGGGTGTTCGATGAGAGCATCCGCCAGATCAACCAGAAGCAGGGCTACAAGACCCTCCTGGCCACCAGCGGCCGGGACGGGCTTGCCCTGGCACAGAGCCATCGCCCTTGCGGCATACTCCTGGACCTGGGCCTGCCGGACATGGATGGCATGGAGGTGCTGAAAGAACTCAAGGGCAACCGCAGCCTGCACAACATCCCGGTCTATGTGGTTTCCGGGCGGGACAGGGATCCGAAGCTCCTGCAACAAGGCATCGTCGGCTACCTGAGAAAGCCGGTGGACGACCGCCAGATCATGGCCGCCGAGGCCGAGGTGCTGGCGCACGTGGCCCGGCCCTGCCTCGTGGTGCTGGAAAGCCCATCCCTTTCGGCAGCCCAGGTCAGGGAACTGGTGAGCGACGAAGGCGTGGAGGTACACGCGGCCCATGACGTGGGCGCCGTTGCCGACCTGTACGCGCGCCTGCCCTGCAAGCTGGCCCTGGTGGGGCTGGAATCGCTCGCCGACACGGAGCGCTGCACGGCGCTCTGCCACGACCTGCACCAGCGCCTCCCGGCGCTGCCCATCCTGGTCTACAGCCAGGAGGCCGTCTCCAGCGAGGCCGAGGCCGCCTTGCGCGGCTATACGGACAGCATCATCGTGCAGAGCGCCCACGCCCGGAAGCGGGTGCTGGAAAACATCGAGCGCTTCGTGCGGGAGGTACGTGACGGCGCCAACCGGCTGGATGCCGGGAGGAGTTCCAAGCAGAAGGACCGCCTGGCGGGCAGGCACATCCTGGTGGTGGATGATGACGCCCGCAACCTGTTCGTCGTCACCTCGGCCCTGGAGCAGCAGGGCGCGAAGGTGGAAAATGCCTTGAACGGCCAGAAGGCTCTGGAACTGCTCAAGGGGCAGACGGTGGATCTGGTCCTGATGGACGTGATGATGCCCGGCATGAGCGGCCTGGAAGCCACCGCCGCGATCAAGGGCGACCCGGCCCTGAAATCCGTGCCGGTGGTGGTGCTCACGGCCAAGGCCCTGAAGAATGACCGCCAGGAAGCCTTCGCGGCCGGCGCCGACGACTACCTGGCCAAGCCGGTGGACTACGACGTGCTGATCAACATGGCGGCCGTGTGGTGCGCCAAGAAGAGATCGTGACCACATTATGATTCCCCGCGATTTCACGATCCTGATCGTCGACGACAACGCCAACAACCTGTTCACGTTGCGGGCCTTGCTGTCCTGCCTGCCCCGATGCCGCATCGTCGAGGCGGACTCGGGCGAGGCCGCCCTGGTGCGCACCATCGAGGAGCCGGTGGATCTGATCCTGCTGGACGTGCAGATGCCGGGCATGGACGGCTTCGAGACGGCCGAGCACCTGCGCATGACCGAGCGCACCCGGCACATTCCCATCATTTTCGTCACCGCCGTATTCAAGGGCGACGAATTCGTGAAACGGGGCTACGCCATCGGCGCCGTGGACTACCTGACCAAGCCCATAGACGACAATCTGCTGCTGAACCGGATCGCGCTCTATCGCAAGCTGATCGAACATGAGCAGCGCCTGGTCGAGGCGAAGCTCACCGCCGAGGCCGCCAACCGGGCCAAGAGCGCCTTCCTGGCCAACATGAGCCACGAACTGCGCACGCCCATGAATGCCATCATGGGCATGACCGCCCTGGCCCTGCATCGGGCCACGGACGCCAAGCAGGCGGATCAGCTGACCAAGGTCACCCAGGCCTCCCAGCATCTGCTGTCCATCATCAACGACATCCTGGACCTGTCCAAGATCGAGGCCGAAAGGCTCAACCTGGAGCAGGTCGGTTTCAAGCTCGGCAGCGTCCTGGAAAACCTGTCCAGCCTGCTGTCCCAGAAGGCGGCGGAAAAACACCTGAAGCTGACCATGGAAGTCGCCCCGGATCTCCTTTCCCTGCCGCTCCGGGGAGACCCCCTGCGCCTGGGTCAAATCCTGCTCAACCTGGTGGGCAACGCCATCAAGTTCACCTCCGTCGGCTCGGTCACGGTGCGCGCCCTCCTGGCCGAGGAGACCCCGGCGGACGTGCTGCTGCGCTTCGAAGTAAGGGATACGGGCATAGGCATTTCCACCGAGGACCAGCAAAGGCTGTTCACCGCCTTCGAGCAGGCGGACGGCTCCATGACCCGCAAGTACGGCGGCACCGGACTCGGTCTGGCCATCAGCAAGAAACTGGCCCAGTTGATGGGCGGCCGCATCGGCGTGGATAGCCGGGTCGGCGAGGGCAGCGACTTCTGGTTCACCGCCCGCCTGGACCGAAGCAGCGATAACCCCAAAGCGGATGAGGAGCCATGCGGCTCATCGGCCGAAGAGCGGCTAAGAACCCTGCACGCGGGCGCGCGCATCCTGCTGGCGGAAGACGAACCGATCAACCAGGAGGTTTCCCGCGAACTGCTGGAAGAGATCGGCCTCAAGGTGGATCTGGCCGATGACGGGATGCAGGCGGTGGAGATGGCCCATCGTACCGACTACGACCTGATCCTCATGGACATGCAGATGCCGAACATGAATGGTCTGGACGCAACCCGGGCGATCCGCGCCATGCCCGACCGGACCCGCACGCCCATCCTGGCCATGACCGCCAACGCCTTTGAAGAGGATCGCCATGTCTGCCTCCAGGCCGGCATGAACGACCACATCGGCAAGCCGGTGGAACCTGATCTGCTGTTCGAGACCCTGTTAAAGTGGCTCCCACGAGGAAAGTAGGCAGGCGACACAAGGCGTCCGCGCCCGCCACACAGTCAAACGCCCCCCGGCCATGCTTGATCTGCGACAACATGCAAGCCCTGTAACAAAGGGTAAATTGACGCAAACTTATCACTTTAGTTGAAGGAAAGAGTACGTGAATCCGTTTCGGAACACCTGGTTCCCAACGCTACAGAAAAACCGGCAGGTCTTGATCATTCTCCTGCCCATCCTCATCCTGGCCTACGGTGTCCTGGTGGCAATCTATTACCAGAAGACCGAGGCCTATGCCATCGGCGAAGCCAAGAAGGCGGCTCTCGACGCCCTCCTGAGCCATCGGGCCGTGCACCGTTACGTCACGGAAACGCAGCGGCCGGAAATCTATCGCCTCCAGGGGGAGGGGAAACTGTACAAGGAATACTTCTCGCCCAAGGTCATGTCCTTCACCTTCATCGCCCGCAGCGTGAAGGAACTGATCAATCAGGAGCGGAAGAAGGTCGGGCTGCCGCCCATCTACTTCAAGCTCGCCGCGGACAATCCACGCAACCCGGTCAACCAGGCCGATGCTTTCGAGAGTGCGCTCCTGGCCCGGATGAACCGCGGCGAAGTCAAGGAAGTGCAGGAGATCGTGCAGCAGGACGGCGAGCCCGTGTTGCACGTCGCCATTCCCATAGACCGCTCCAGCAAGGGCTGCCTGAAGTGCCATGGCGATCCCAAGGATGCGCCGGCGGAGCTGCTCGCCCAGTACGGCAGCGAGCGCGGCTTTCACGAGAGCCCGAACAGCATCCGCGCCCTGATTTCCATCCGCGTCCCGCTTGCGTCCTCCATCAGGGAGGCCAACCAGGTCGCGCAGCTGGTCTCGCTCATCACCTTGCTGGTCATGGCCTGCGTTTACGGCCTGATCCATTTCTTCGTGCTCCGGATAGACCGCGAACAGCAGGCGGTGATGGCCAGCACCCGGGCAAAATCCAACTTCCTGGCCACCATGAGCCACGAAATCCGCACTCCCATGAATGGCATCCTGGGCATGGCGCAACTCCTGCTCCTGCCGGGCCAGAAGGACGAGGAGCGGCGTGACCACGCCCGCACCATCCTCAATTCCGGCCAGGCGCTCTTGACCCTGCTCAACGATATCCTGGACCTGTCCAAGGTCGAGGCCGGCAAGTTCAAGCTCGAATCCATCGTCCTGGAGCCCAGGCAGATCGTGCACGAAGCCGAAGCCTTGTTCTCGGACGCGGCGGCCGGAAAGGGCCTGAGCATCGGCTCCGAGTGGCTCGGGCCGGCCCAACGCTACCAGGGAGACCCCCACCGCCTGCGCCAGATGCTCTCGAACCTGGTGAGCAATGCCATCAAGTTCACGGCCCATGGCCAGATCCGCATCAAGGCCCGCGAGGTCGAGCGGGCGGGGGAGACGGCCGTACTCGAGTTTTCCGTGTCCGACACCGGGATCGGCGTATCTCCGGCGCAGCAAGCCGCCCTGTTCGAGCCCTTCAGCCAGGCGGACAGCTCCACCACCCGCCAATATGGCGGCACCGGACTCGGCCTGTCCATCGTCAAGAGCCTGGCCCGCCTGATGGGCGGCAACGTGGGGCTGGAGAGTGAGCCGGGACGGGGTTCCCGCTTCTGGTTCCGCGTCTGTGCCGACATCGTGACCCCGGGGCGGGACAGCCGGCAGGTCGCGCGCTCGTCGGATGCGGCCCGCGGCGCCGGCACCCTGCCACCGCAATTGGCGGGGCGCCTGATCGTGGCCGAGGACAACCCCGGCAACCAGAAGGTCATCAAGGCTCTGCTGGGTGCGCTCGGCCTGAGCCCCCTGCTGCTGGAGAACGGACAACAGGTGGTGAGCGCCATTGCCTCGGGCGAATCGGCCGACCTCATCCTCATGGATCTGCATATGCCCGTGATGGACGGCCATGCCGCCACGGCACACATACGCCAATGGGAGCAGGAACATGACCATCCCCGGACGCCCATCATCGCCGTGACCGCCGACGCCTTCGAGGAGGAGCGCCAGCGTTGCCTGGCGGGGGGCATGGATGGCTTCCTGACCAAACCCATACAGTTGGAGACCCTGAGCGCGCTGCTCGGCAAATGGCTGCGGCCGGCCCCCCTCTCCCTGGGCGAGAACTTGGCCCACGCCGCCACCCTGGCGCATCCGGACATTTCGCGGATGGGCCGGCTCATTGCCGAGATCATGCCCCTGCTGGCGCAGAATCGCTTCGATGCCATCGGCCGGTTCAAGGAACTGGAGGCTGCAGCGGCCGAAAGCGACGCGGCGCCGGAGCTTGCCGAGATCGGCCGACTGCTGGAAGAACTGCGCTTCGATCAGGTACAGGAGCGCCTGCACACGCTGGCCCTGTCTCAAGGCTGGGAGGACGCCGCATGACGGTGAAGCCACCCAGAATCCTCGCCATAGACGATACGCCGACCAACCTGCTCACCCTCGGCGGGGCCTTGGCGGCGGACTGCGAGTTGCAGATCGCCACCTCCGGCGCAAGAGGGCTCGAACTGGCGCAGGAATCGCCGCCCGACCTCATCCTGCTCGACGTGATGATGCCGGAGATGGATGGGTTCGAGACCTGCCGACGGCTGAAGGCCCATCCCGCGCTCAAGGATGTCCCGGTGATCTTCGTGACGGCATTGAGCGAGATTGGCACCGAGGTCAAGGGCCTGACCCTGGGCGCGGCCGACTACATCACCAAGCCGATCAACGTGGAAATCGCCCGGCAGCGCATCTTCAACCTGCTTGAGCGGGAGGGATTGAAGAAGGAGGTCGAGGCTCAGCGTGACCAATTGGAGGCCAAGGTGGCCGAGCGCACGCTGGCCTTGTCCATCGCCAAGGAGGCGGCCGAGGCGGCCAGTCGTGCCAAGAGCGTGTTCCTGGCGAACATGAGCCACGAATTGCGCACGCCCATGAACGCCATCATGGGCATGACCAACCTGGCCCTGCACCGGGCCACCGACCCCAGGCAGGTGGATCAACTCACCAAGGCCACCCAGGCCTCCCAGCATCTGCTGTCCGTCATCAATGACATTCTCGATATTTCCAAGATCGAGGCCGAACGGCTGACCCTGGAGCGGGTCGGCTTCAAGCTGGGCGGCATCCTGGAAAACCTGTCCAGCCTGCTCTCCGGCAAGGTGGCGGAAAAAGGCCTGAATTTAACCGTCGAGATGGCACCCGATCTTGCCTCCCTGCATCTCCAGGGCGACCCCCTGCGCCTGGGACAGATACTGCTCAACCTGGCGGGCAACGCGGTCAAGTTCACGGCCGAAGGTTCCATCGTCGTGCGCGCCCTCCTGCTGGAGGGGAACCCGGTGGAGGTGCTGCTGCGCTTCGAAGTCCAGGACACGGGCATAGGCATTGCGCCGGAAGACCAAAAGCGCCTGTTCACCGCCTTCGAGCAGGCAGACGGTTCCATGACCCGCAAGTATGGCGGCACCGGCCTGGGGCTCGCCATCGCCAAGCGCCTGGTTCAGCTGATGGGCGGCAGCATAGGGGTGGACAGCGAGGTCGGCCATGGCAGCCGCTTCTGGTTCACCGCCCGACTCGCCAGGATGGACGGTGCCCCCGAAGCCGAGGCCGGGCAAGGCGGCGCCGCGATCGAAGCCGCCTTGAAGAGCCGTTACGCGGGGGCACGCGTCCTGCTGGCGGAGGACGAGCCCATCAACCGGGAGGTCTCCCGGGAACTGCTGGAGGAAGTGGGGCTGAGAGTGGATCTGGCGGAAGACGGTGCCCAGGCCGTAGACCTGGCCGGGCGCAACGACTACGACCTGATCCTCATGGACATGCAGATGCCGAAGCTGAACGGCGTGGATGCCACGCGGGCGATCCGCGCCATGCCGGGGCGGGCTCAGCCGCCCATCCTGGCCATGACCGCGAACGCCTTCGATGAGGATCGCCAGACTTGCCTGGCTGCCGGCATGAACGATCACATCGGCAAACCCGTGGACCCGGATCGGCTGTTCGAGACCCTGCTCAGGTGGCTGTCACAGGCAAGGTGAGCGACATGAAGAAACTCTGCTTGATCGCCCTGCTGGCGGCGGCCCTCGTCGGTTGCCAGCGCCCCCCCGGCCCGGCACCGGCCGCGCCCCGGGTGATCGCGCTGGTGCAACTGAGCGCGGTGGATCAGAACACCGTGGCCGGATTCCGTGACGCCATGAAGAAGCTCGGCTACGAGGAGGGGAAAAACGTCACCTACCTTCCCGCGCCTCCCGCCGGCAGCGCCGACAAGCTCGATGACATCATCCGCGGCCACCTCGCCAGGAAGCCCGACCTGATCGTGGTCTCCAGCACGACCGCCACGCTCGCGGTCAAGCGCCTCACGGAGGAGAGCGGGGTACCGCCCGTCGTGTTCGCCCCGGTGAACGACCCCCTGGGCGCCGGCATCGTGAGCGACCTCCGGCATCCCGGCGGCCATATCACCGGCATACGCCTGCCGGTCGGCGACGACCTGCGACTGCAATGGCTGGCGCGCATCGCGCCGCGGGCCAAGCGGGTGTATCTGCCCTACAACGTGGACGACAGGAGCGCGCAGACCAGCGTGCAGAAGGCGACGGAGGCCGCCGCCCGACTCGGCCTGGAGTTGGTGAAACACCCCATCCCGACGAACGGCAACACCAGTTCCGCCATCGCCGCCATGCCCGCCCGGGTGGATGCCATTTTCCTGCCCCGTGACAGCCGGCTCGAGGCGGGTATCGCCGAATTCGTCGCCGTGGCCGAGAAGCGCCACCTGCCCATCTCCGCCCCCAGCCTGATCCAGGTGGAAGCCGGCGCACTGTTCAGCTACGGCTTCGTACACCAGGACATCGGGCGGCAGGCGGCGCGGCTGGCGGACCAGATCCTGAAGGGCGTCGCGGCGGGCGACCTGCCGGTGGAAACGGGGGAGACCAGCCTGGCCATCAACCTGGTTACGGCGCGCAAGCTGGGTCTGGCCATCCCCGACGACATCCTGCTCCAGGCGGAGCATGTGATCCGCGACTGAGTAGACTCATCATGGGCCAGAGATCCATCCGGCGTCGCCTGCAGATCGCCCTCATGGGCCTGGTCACGCTGTCCGTGCTGCTGACCGGTGCCGGGCTGGGCTGGCACAGTTACGAGAACCAGGTGCACGAAGCCTATGCCCGGCAGCAGGAGCTGGCGCGCCGGGTGGCCGTTCAGGTGCAGGCCGCCATGCAGCATACCGAGGCCGAACTCGTGTATGGCCTGCGCTTCACGGACTTTGCCCGGCTGGGGCAAGCCGAACGGGAAAGGGTCATGACGCGCATGCTGGCGACGCGTGACCACTTCCGCGAGATCTTCTATCTCGACCGCTTCGGTGTGGACAAACTGCACCTCTCCAATGTGCGCATGTTGGACAGGGCTCATGTCGAGCGCCGGGGCGAGACCCAAGAGTTTCTCATGCCGGTGCGGACCGGCAAGGTCTATTACAGCCCGGTTCATCACGATGTCGGTGACAGCGAGCCGCTGATGCTGCTGAGCATCCCCGTCAAGAACAGCCGCAGCGGCGATCTGGATGGCGTATTGGTGGCCGAGGTACGATTCAAACCGATCTGGAACACCATCGCCTCGCTGATGCTCGAAGCGGGCGAGGACGTCTACCTGCTGGATCAGGACGATCGGGTCATCGCCCATCGCAATCCTTCCATCGTCCTCAAGGAAAGCCGCCTGCATCTTTCGTCCAATGCCCGGCGCCAGGTCGGTTTGCAGGGCAACCAGGCCTTCCTCGCGTCCCAGCCCTTCGAACTCGGCCAGCAGACCTTCCGGGTGGTGGCCGAGCGCGACGCCGCCCTGGCGCTGGCCCCGGCAATCGAGGACGCGAAGCTCGCGTTTGCCGCACTGATGCTGGCCCTGGCCGCCACATTCGGCCTCCTGATTCCCTTGAGCCGGCGCATCACCCGACCCATCATCGCCGTTTCCGAGGCGGCCCGGGCTCTGCGCGACGGCGACCTGCAACAACGGGTGAAGGTGGATGAGGGGGACGAGGTCGGGGAACTGGCGAGTTCCTTCAACAGCATGGCCGAGCGCCTCTCCAGCTCGCTCCATGCGCTGGAACAAGAGGTGGCGGCGCGTGCACTCGCCCAATCGGCCCTGGAAAAGCTGAACCAGGCCTATCTGGCCCTGAGCACCACCAGCCAGGCGGTGGCCAGCGCCGGCTCGGAAGCCCAGTTGCTGGACGAAGCCTGCCGTATCGTGCGCGAGGACTGCGGCTACCGCCTGGTGTGGATCGGACTGGCCGAGAACGACGCGGCCAGGACGGTGAGGCCGGTGGCCGAGGCGGGCTACGAGGATGGCTATCTGGCAACGGTAAACATCACCTGGGCCGACTGCGAGCGCGGCCGCGGCCCCACGGGTTCGTCCATCCGCGAGGGCCGCGCCGTGGTCAATCACGACGTGCTGAACAACCCGGCCTTCGCCCCGTGGCGCGACCAGGCGCGGCAACGGGGCTATGCCTCCAACGCCGCATTCCCGATCCAGTCCGGCGGCGCCGTCTTCGGCGCGCTGACGGTCTATGCCGACCAGCCCGACGCCTTCACCGAAGGCGAAATCCACCTGCTCACCAAACTGGCCGAGAACATCGCCCTGGGCATCGCCAAGCTGCGCACCGAAGCCGAACGCAAACAGGTGGATGAGGCCCTGCGGCAGGCCAAGGAGGCGGCCGAAGCCGCCAACCGGTCCAAGAGCCTGTTTCTCGCCACCATGTCCCATGAGATTCGCACGCCGATGAACGGCATCCTGGGCATGGCGCAGATGCTGCTGATGCCGAACCTGACGGAGAGCGACCAGCGCGACTACGCCCGGACCATCCTCACCTCCGGCCAGACCCTCCTCACGCTGCTCAACGACATCCTCGACTTCTCGAAAGCCGAGGCCGGTAAATTCCAGATCGAAGCCACGGTGTTCGAGCCGGTCCAGGTCATGCGCGAAACCCAGGCGCTGTTTGCCGGGGCCGCCGAGCACAAGTCCCTGCGACTGGAGTTCCAGTGGCAAGGCCCCGCCGGGCAGCGCTACCAGTCCGATTCCCACCGGCTGCGGCAGATGCTGTCCAACCTGGTGGGCAACGCCATCAAGTTCACCTCCCGGGGCCAGGTCCTGATCGAAGGAAGAGAAGTGGCAAGGGATGAACAGGGCGACTCGGCCCTGCTGGAATTTTCCGTGAGCGACACGGGCATCGGCATTGCCGCGGACAAGCTGGAATTGCTGTTCCAGCCCTTCAGTCAGGCAGACAGTTCGACCACCCGGCAATTCGGCGGCACCGGGCTCGGCCTGTCCATCGTGAAGAGCCTCGCCCGGCTCCTGGGCGGCGATGTCGGCGTCGCGAGCGAACCGGGCAAGGGTTCCCGGTTCTGGTTCCGGCTGCGTGCGGGAATCAAACCCTCCGGGGAAGACCACCGCCACGAGCGGCGCCCGCGCCACGAGGACGGCAGACCGGTGGTGCCCGGCTTCTCCGGTCGCATCCTCGTGATCGAAGACGACAAGGTCAACCGCAAGGTCGTCGCGGCCCTCCTGGCCAAGCTCGGCATGAGCGTTGGCTTGGCGGAGAACGGCCAGGAAGGCGTGGACGCCATCACGGGGGGCGCGCTGCCGGACCTCGTCCTGATGGACCTGCACATGCCGGTGCTGGACGGCTATGCCGCCACGACCAGGATACGGCAATGGGAGACGGAGCAGGGCCGTCCCCGCCTGCCCATCGTCGCCTTCTCCGCCGATGTGTTGCAGGAGGGCCTGCATCGCTACCTGGATGTAGGCATGGACGACTTCCTGAGCAAGCCCATCGAACTCGGTGCCCTGAAATCCATGCTGGGCAAGTGGCTGGGGCCGGCCGCCGACCGGGCGACCGGTGCCCCTCAGCCGGTCCAAGTGCCCAGGGCACTGGAGCGCGAACCGTTCATGGCCCTCGTGGACGATATCCTGCCCTTGCTGGAGCAGAATAAATTCGACGCCCTCGCCCGCTTCAAGGCCCTGCAGGCGGCAACGGCGGGCACCGTACTGGAGGCGGACATCCAGGAGATCGCCGAGGCGGTGACGGCATTCCGCTTCGAACCGGCTCTCCAAAGCCTGCGCCGACTGGTGGCCCGCCTCACCTCCAGCGATAAACCTTGAGCTTGCCCCGGTAGGCGGCGAACCAGCGCCCCCCCTCCCCGGTGTCCAGGGACTCGCTCGGCCCCAGCATGAGAAAGCCATCCCGGTGCAGGGAATTGGCAAAGCGTTCCATCACCTTCTGTTGCAGGGGAGGCGCGAAGTAAATCAGCACGTTGCGGCAGACGATGAGCTGGAACTCGTTGAACACCCCGTCATGCACCAGGGAATGGTGGTGAAACAGGATGCGGCGCCGTATCCGTTCCGGCACCCTCAGATACATGCCCTCCACGTTCTCCACGAAGTCGTCGAAGCCTCGCTTGCACCCCACCTGCCGGCAGTTTTCCCGGCTTTCGTTCAGGCAGGAAACGGGGAAGAGGCCTGCCTCCGCCTGGCGCAGGACGTGGGGATTCATGTCCGTGGCAAAGAGATAGGTCTTGTCCAGGATGCCCAGCTCGTCCATCAGGAAAGCCAGCGAGTAGGCCTCCTCTCCGGTGGCGCAGCCTGCCGACCATATCTTGATCAGGGGAAAAGTCTCCAGGTAAGGCAACACCTCTTCCCGGAGCAGGCGAAACTGTTCCGGGTGCCGGAAGAAGCTCGTGACATTGATGGACATTTCCATGAAGAAATGCTGAAAGGCCGTGGCGTCGGTCAGCACTTCGCGCTGGAAGTCGAAGAAATCCCGCTCGCCCATGAGGCGGATCAGCTTGTCCACCCGGCGCTCCAGCGTGCCGTGTTGGTAGCCGCGGAAATCGTAGCCGTAGCGCGAGTGCAGCGCCTCGAGAAACAGTTCCAGCAGATCGGGGGAGGGCTGCGAGGTCCGGCCACCGATGAGGCAGCCCAGGAAACAGGCGAGGCCGCGCACATCCAGCAGGTAGTCATAGGCGCCGGCCGTCCTGGCCGCATCGGGCAAGACCTGGGCGTTATCGCACTCGTCGCCCTCCTCCACCAGGACGCAGCCTTCCTTGCGACGCATCTCCGCGCAGCCCTCCACCCCGTCCTGGCCGTAGCCGCACAGCAAGACCCCGACCGCCCGGTTGCCATATTCGGCGGCCACGGACTGGAACAGCAGGTTGATGGCCGGGCGGGCAAACTGCACCTTGCGATCCCGCGTCAGGTACACCAGGCCGTTGGCCACTTTCATGTGATGGCCGGGCGGGGCAATGTAGATGGTCCCGGGCCGCACCGGCATGAGCTGGGTCGGCATGACCACCTCGTACTCGGTGCGCACCCGCAACAGATCGTCCAGGAGATTCCGCTGGTCCTCCAGGATGTGCTGAACGATGAAGATCGCCACCTGGCCCACCGGCAGGCGCTCGACGATGTACAGGATGCGGGAAAGGCTTTCCGCCGAGCCGCCTATGGCCAGGGCGGCGACCTCGTTCAGGCCGGGCTGCCGCGCATGCCCCGGCAAGGGATGAACGGACAGTCCCAGGCGCGCCAGGCTATGCACCAGGAAGCTTTCGCAGGCATAGAGCTTGAGCTTGTGCCCGGCCCGGACATGCGCCGCCAGGGCCTCGATCACCTCCCCCGGCAGGGTGTAGGCATCGAAGAAATAGATCTCGCAGGCGTCCGGCCCGGCGGTGCATCGGGCACAGGCGGCGATCAGCTCCTGCCACTCGTCGGGCGAGTCCACCTGGCCCAGGACCGAGATCTTGCTCAGGTGGTCCTGTTCCTGGAGCGAGACGTTCATGGCCGCCTCCCCTTGCCGGGAGTCTGAGGCGCTTGAGAGAGGAGGGTCACGGTAGTCTCGGAATGGGTGGAACAGGCGGGTGGCACAGGCGGATCGCACAGGCCGCAAGCCATCATCCCTCACATTTTTCTGGCGGTAAAGCCCCCCGGTGAACTGATTTGAGCCCTTCCTTCCCGAAATCGGTTAGAGTCTGACCGTGCGTGGTCAGATACGCCGTTTGCTGGGACTCACTCGGGAGAACACCATGATCGTACGGCGCCGTACCTGGTTATACCGCCTGTCGGGGCAGTCCTTCGTTCGGAGCATTTCCTTCGAGCAGCCCGTCACCGCATCGAAGGTCAAAGACGCACTGAAGAAGTCGGTCGGCATACCCCTGGAGATCTGGGGCTGCAACAGCAGCGACCTGCTCACCCCCCACGGGCGCTAAGTCCGGCCGGAGTCAGGCGACTCGATCAAGCACGCGCCGCACAAAACCCACGACCGCCTCGATCACCGCCTCCGGCTGATCGCGCTGGGGGGAATGGCGGCAGTCGGCCAGATGGCAGCGCTCCACGTCCCCGACGCCGCCGGCGATGCGAGCCAGTTGCTCCAGCGTACCGTATTCGTCATCCACGCCCTGAATCGCCAGCACCGGGCAGGTAACGCGAGGCAGGTAGTCCTCGATGTTCCAGTCGTGGAAGGCTGGCGAGAGCCAGGTATCGTGCCAGCCGCGGAAGGCTCCGTCCACGTCCCCGTGGTGGCGTGCGAGCTTCTGCCGCAGGCCGCTCGTTCCATAGCCCGCGCCCGTGGCCAGGATGCCGCTCAGGGCCTCCTCCTCCACGAACACGTGGGGCGCCATGACGATGAGGCCGCCACAGTCCCGGCCGCTCCCCCCCGCATGAATGAGGGCGATGGAGCCGCCGTCACTGTGGCCGAAAAGGAAGGGTTTCTCCAGCCCCAGCTGGTCAAGAAAATCCGGCAGGCTCTCCAGGGCCTCCTGGTGCATGTAGCGCGCCGTGCGCTCTTCCGCCAGAGGCTCCGAACCGCCGTAGCCGTAACGGGAATAGACCACCGCCTCGCAGCCCGTGGCGTCGGCCACCCGCTGGGGAAAATCACGCCACAGGCTGACGGAACCCAGGCCTTCATGCAGGAAGACCATGGGCGGTGCCTCCGGATCGGGATGGGAGGAGGGCAGCCGGACGTACTCGATCCGGCGCCCCCGGACGGTAAGGTGTTTCATCCTGGTGGTCGCGCATAGGGAAGGGGGCAATTCTGGTTTACGTTCACGTACACGTCAACTTGTCGGTCCATGCCTCAGTTTGGTTCTTCTCCGTGGCCCGCTCGGGTTATGCTCTCGTTTCCCCAAGTCCGCAAAGAGGAGACAAGAAAATGAATCACGCCATCCGTTTTCGCCAGGTCGGCGGTCCCGAGGTGTTGTGCTGGGAAGAAGTCGAGGTCGGCTCGCCCGGCCCGGGGGAAGCCCGGGTACGGCAGCACGCCGTGGGCCTCAACTACATTGACGTGTATCACCGCACCGGCCTCTATCCGGCACCCCTGCCCTCGGGCATCGGCATGGAAGGTGCAGGCGTGGTGGAGGCGGTCGGGGAAGGCGTGAGCGATCTGGCGCCCGGCGACCGGGTGGCCTATGCCGGCGGCCCCCTGGGGGCCTATGCGGAGGTGCGCTGCCTGCCGGCCCACCGCCTGGTGAAACTGCCGGAGGCCCTGTCCTTCGAGCAGGGCGCCGCCATGATGCTCCAGGGGCTCACGGCGCAATACCTGCTGCGCCGTACCTACAAGCTGAAGGCCGGCGAGACCATCCTGATCCACGCGGCGGCGGGCGGCGTGGGCCTCATCGTCTGCCAGTGGGCCAAGGCGCTGGGCGCCACGGTGATCGGCACCGTGGGCTCGGATGCCAAGGCGGAACTGGCACTGGCCCACGGTTGCGACCACGCCATCGTCTATACCCGGGAAAATTTCACCGCCCGGGTGAAGGAGATCACCGGCGGCGCGGGCGTGCCGGTGGTGTATGACTCCGTCGGCAAGGACAGCTTCCTGGGTTCCCTGGATTGCCTCTCGCCTTTGGGCCTCATGGTGAGCTTCGGCAGTTCGTCCGGGCCGGTGCCGCCCTTTGATCTGGGGCAACTGACCCAGAGGGGCTCCCTCTATGTCACCCGGCCCACGCTGGCGACCTACACCGCGAAGCGCGAGGATCTCACGGCCGGCGCGCAAGAGCTGTTCCAGATGGTTCTGGAAGGC
Organism: Rhodocyclaceae bacterium; assembly: GCA_028714035.1. GTDB lineage: Bacteria > Pseudomonadota > Gammaproteobacteria > Burkholderiales > Rhodocyclaceae > JAQTNA01. Next base: position 28,132 of record JAQTNA010000014.1, on the reverse strand, counting down.
AAGGTGAAGATCGAGGTGGGGCAGACCTGGGCGCTGAAGGACGCGGCCGGCGCCCACAGAAACCTGGAGGCCCGCCTGACCACCGGCTCCACGGTGCTGCTGCCCTGAGGACAGCCGGGAGGGCTAGCCTTTCCCGGGCCCTCCCGCTCCGCTTTCCGGGCTGTGCCCAAACTCATCCACGAGCCGCGCGATGTCGCGGGCCAGGCCCGCCACGGCACGGGACTGGGCGGCGACGGCCGCTTCCAGCGCCTCTCCGGCCAGGGACTCGCGCACCACGCTGCGACGGACGAAGGCCTTGCCATCCGAGCGGCGGCGCAGTGACCACACCGCTTCCAGCACCACGTCCTGCCCCGGCCGGACATCGAGACGCTGCACATCCACGCTCAGCTTCCAGGCCATCTCCTCGATCCCCGTGGGTCTGAGCACGACCGGGGCGCAGCCCAGAGTCCGGGACAATTCCAGGGCCAGGGCGCCGGACAGGGCGCTCTTCAAAGGCTCCGCCCAGCGCGCGTGTTCGTTCACGCTCAGGGTGCTGTCCCCGGTGCGAAACACCAGTTGGGGCCGATCCAGCCCATCGGGCACGGTCAGCCCGACCAGTTGCACGCTGCGCGCGCCCTGGGCATCATTCCCCGGAACCTTCACGCAGCTTTCCGTGGCCGGACCTTGCAGGGTGAAATAGCGCACCGCCGGGGAGCCGCCGCAGGCGCCGAGGCCCAGCAGCGAACACCAGGCGAGACTCGTCACCAACATCCGGCCAGACGGGAGGGAACTCGAACGGGAGAGCGGGCTCATGGCTGTTTTCCTTTGATCAGGGCTTCCGGCTGCCGGTCCAGCAAGTCCGCCAGCGAGCGCAGGGACTGGGCGGCGCGGGAGACTTCGTGGGCGGCATTGAGCACTTCGCTCATGACCGGCGAATCCGTGGCCAGGGTCCGCTCCGCGGCCTTCAGGGTGCGTTGCAGATCGTGCAGGCTGGCCTTCAGCTCCGGCGCCAGTTCCTTGTCGAAGTGTTGCAGGATCTGGTTCACGCTCGCCAGGGTCTGCTGGACGCCCGCACCGATCTCGTCGAACTTCACCCCCGACAGGCTCTTGGCGATGGACTTGAGCGATTGTTGCAGGTCTTCCAGGTCACCCCGCACCGTGGGCAATTCCGGCGGCGTCTGTTTCGTGTCTATCGCCACCGGCTTGGCATCCTTGAAGAAATCCAGGGCGACGTACAACTGGCCCGTGACCAGGCTACCGGTGCGCAACTGGGCGCGGAAGCCGCGTTCTATCATGGCCGTGACCAGGCCGCGCTTGACCAGTTGGGCATCGGAGAGGCCCGCGCCGGACTTGCGGGAGGCCTTGCCACCCTGCCGCACGACCCGGATACGCTCCGGGTAGAGCGCCACATACACGGGGAAATTGAACCACTCCCGGCCCGGCTCGTATTCCACCCCCGTGGCCAGGACCTCGCCCACCACGATGCCCCGGAAATCCAGGGGCGCGCCACGAGAGAGGCCGCGCAGGGATTCCTTGAAGTTGAGCAGATAGACCTGCATCTCCCCGTCCGGTGCCTTCATCGCCGCCGCCCGGTCGCCGTGCAGCAGGAAGGTGGCGTTGGCCTTCGCCGGGGTGCTGTCGTCCGCGCCGGCGCCGTAAGCGCCCGGAGGCGTCTCGAAAGCCACCCCGCCCACCATGACCGACATCAGGGACTGGGTCTGCACCCGCAACCCGCTGGAGTCCATGGTCAGGTCCACCCCGCTGGCATTCCAGAAACGGGAGCCTGGTGTAACGTAGCGGTCGTAAGGCGCCTGCACGAATATCTTCAGGCTGACCCCGGAACCGTCTTTCTCCAGTTCAAACGAGTCCACCTGCCCGACCTTGAGCCGCCGGTAAAAAATGGGCGAGCCCACATCCAGCGAGCCGAGGTCGGGCGCGCGCAACATGAACGCCCGGCCGGGCAGGCTGCTGGTAACGATGGGCGCGACCTCCAGGCCGGTGAACTGGCGGCTGGGAGTGGCTGACTTGCCCACGTCCAGCTCGATGTGCTCGCCCGCCAGGAGCGTGTTCAGCCCACTAAATTGGCCGCCGGAAAACCGGGGGCGCACCACCCAGAATCGGCTGTCCTCCACCAGCATGGGCGCGGCCTCCCGGGTGAATTCGGCCGTCACCTCCACCCGGCTGCGGTCTTCCGAGAGGCTCACCTTCTTCACCAGGCCGACTTTCACATCCTTGTAGCTGATGTAGGTCTTGCCCGCCTCCAGCCCCTCCGCGGTCTGGAAAGTGATGGTGACCGTGGGGCCTCGTTCCAGGATCGCCCGCACCCCCAGCCAGCCGCCGATCAGGGCGGCGATCAAAGGCACCAGCCAGATCAGGTCAAAACGGAAGCGACCGCGCGTCTTCACGCGAGCCTCGGGAATATCGGGCAAGTCAGTCATGATTCAACACATCCTTGGAGGCCTCCGCGTCCCAGATGAGACGCGGATCGAAGCGCAGGGTCGCCAGCATGGTCAGCACCACCACGGCGCCAAAGGCTACCGCCCCCGGCCCCACGGTAATGACCGCCAGAGACTGTATCTGGACCAGCGCCGACAGCAGGGTCACCACATAAATATCCAGCATGGACCAGCGGCCAACCAGTTCCAGCACCCGATACAGCCGGGTGCGGACATGGCGATGCCGCGGCCATGCCCTTCCCACGGACAGCAGCAGAAGCGCCAGGGCCAGCAGCTTGAACAGCGGCACCACGATGCTCGCCACGAACACGAGCAGGGCCAGGGGCCAGGAACCGGAGTGCCACAGGAAGGCCACGCCGCTGAGTATGGTATCGCGCTGCGCGCCGAACATGGATCCGGTTTCCATGATGGGCAGCAGGTTGGCGGGGATGAAAAGAATGCTGGCGGACAGCAACAGCGCCCAGGCGCCGGACAGGCTGCCCGGGATGCGACCATGCAGGGGCGCCGCGCAACGCGGACAATCGGCGCGGTGCCCGTGAACAGGCCTGGGGCTGAGCAGGCCGCAGACATGACAGGACACGCAACCGAATGCGGCGGCCGTGAGTTCGCTGCCGGCAGGCTGCGGGCTCGGGACCTTGAGCGTGGCCGAGCGGTGGCGCACGGGCAGGCCCGCCCAGAGCTTTCTCATGTCCACCGTGGCGGAGAGCGCCGCCAGCAGCACCATCAGCACCGCATAGGCCCACAGGGCAATACCCGCCGTGAGGCTGGCCAGGTGGGCCAGTTTGACCAGGGAAACCAGCACGCCCAGCATGAATACCTCGATCATGCTCCATGGCCGGGCGTGCAGCACGACCCGCAGAACCGGGGGCAGGCGCCGCAGGGTCGGCAGCGGGTGGCCCAGGCGCAGGAGCAGCAGCACCGAACTGAACACCAGCAATTCGAGCGCGGGGACGATCACCGTGGTGACGCAAACCAGGAGCGCGATCGGCATCATGTCCTGCTGCCAGAGCAGATGTACCGCGCCCAGCAGGGTGCTGTCATTCCGGTGCCCCTGCGCATCCAGGGTGGCGATGGGAAAGGCGTTGGCGATGACGAAGACGATACAGGCGGTGAGTGCCAGGGCGAGCGCCCGATTGAGGCTGGTGCCCGTGACGCGGTAGATGCGGGCCCCGCAGCGGGGGCAGCAAATCTCCGCCGCCCGCGGTGCCCTCCCCCGCGGCGAGGCCGCGTGCCCCCGGGGAAAGGGGTCGCGCAGCAGCAGGTCGCACTCGTGGCAGGCGATCAGGCCGGTGCCCGGAGAGAGTCCGGACGCGGGGATGTCGGCCTGGGCAATCAAGCGGAATCCCCGTGCTTCAGCGCGGCAATGGACTGCCGAGTCACCTCCACCCACAGGCATTCGCCGTTTTTCCGTTTCATGTGCAGAATCGCGCTTCGCGGCAGGCCGGCGATGTGCCGGGTGATCACGTCCATGACCCAGCCATGGGTAATGAGCAGCACCCGCTCCCCCGCATTCAGCCCGGCGATGTGGTACAGCGCGGCCAGAATCCGGTCCGCGAATTCGTCCATGGTCTCGCCCTGCTCGAATTCGCACGCGGGATTTCTCGACAGGATCTGCTGGAACAGCACCGGATTGAGCTCCGCCAATTCGGCCTTCGGAATCCCCTGGAAGGCGCCGAAGTGGCGCTCCTTCAAGCCGTCATGGCACAGGGGAGGCGGCAAGCCCAGTTCCGCGGCGATCATCTCCGCCGTTTCCTTCGCACGGACCAGGGGGCTCGAATGGATGCCCGAGAAACCGGAGCCGGCGAACTTGCTCGCGAGTTCCCGCGCCTGCTGCCGGCCCCGGGCATTGATGGCGACGTCCACCCAGCCCTGGAGAACACCCTGAATGTTCCAGTCCGTTTCGCCGTGGCGTGCAATGCAGATGAGGGTCGGGCTATTCATGTCTACTCGAAGGGTGCCGGAATCAGCATAGCACAGCCTCGTCGGTGCGTTCGAGGCGGTGCATGGCGATGCCATGGGGCGGTCGGCGGCCTGCGTCCCCGCACGCCTATTCGGAAAGCGTAGCGTTTTCCCCTTAGAATGCTCGCTTTTGCTGCCCGGTCCGGGCCCGCGCCATAAACTCCAAGGAGACGCCATGTTCAAGAAGCTCACGCTCGCCGCCTGCTTTTCCACGCTTGTCACCGGAGCCTTCGCCGCCGACAGCGTGAAGGTGGGCATGATGACCACCCTCTCCGGACCGGGCGCGAGCCTGGGCATAGACATCCGGGACGGCTTCAACCTGGCCATGAAGCACCTGAACAAGAAGCTGGGCGGCCTGGCGGCGGAAATCATCGTGGCGGACGATGCCCAGAACCCGGAGACGGCCAAGCAAATCTCCGAGCGCTTCATCAAGAAGGACAAGGTGGATATCGCCACCGGCATCGTGTTCTCCAACATCATGCTGGCGGTCGGTCCGGCCTTCTTCGGCGCCGAGACCTTCTACATCTCGGCCAATGCCGGTCCGAGCCAGTACGCCGGTGCCCAATGCAACCCCTGGTTCTTCAACGTCGCCTGGCAGAACGACAACCTGCACGAGGCCATGGGCAAATACATGCAGGACAAGGGCATCAAGAAGGCCGTGCTGCTGGCGCCCAACTACCCGGGCGGCAACGACGCCATCAGCGGTGTGAAGCTCTACTACAAGGGCGTCGTCGCCGAAGAGATCCGGACCAAGATGGGCCAGATGGATTACGCGGCGGAGATCGCCCAGATCCGGGCCGACAACGCGGAAGCCCTCTACATCTTCCTGCCGGGCGGCATGGGGGTGAACTTCCTCAAGCAATATGCCCAGTCCGGCCTGATGAAGAAAACCCCGGTCTTTGCGCCCGGCTTCTCCGCCGACGAAGACACGGTCCGGGGCGTGGGGCCGGCCATGGAAGGGGTGTACAACACCAGCCACTGGTACCGGGAAATGGAAAACCCGGTGAACAAGAAGTTCGTCGCCGACTTCCAGAAGGAATACGGGCGCCTGCCCACCCTCTTCGCCTCCCAGGGCTATGACGCGGCCCTCTTGATGGATGCGGCCATCAAACAGGCGGGCGGCAAGCTGGAGAACAAGGCCGCCCTGAGGAAGGCTCTGGAAACGGTCAAGGCGCCCTCCACCCGGGGTGACTACAGCTTCGGCCCCAACCACTACCCGGTGCAGTCCTATTACCTGCGCGAGGTGGTGAAGAACGCCGACGGCACGGTGGGCAACAAGTATGTGGGCAAGGTGGCGGACCGGCTGGTGGATGCCTATGTGTCCCAGTGCAAGATGCAATAAGCCATCTGTTGGCTATCTGCCAGACACCCCTGACAGTGGCCTCGACTCCTTCCCCTTCAAGGGGGAGGAAATTAGGTTCCGTATCCCATGCTTCCCCTGATCCTGGAACAAACACTCAACGGCCTGCAATACGGCCTGATGTTGTTTCTGCTGGCGGCCGGCCTGACGCTGGTGTTCGGCATCATGGACCTCATCAACCTGGCCCACGGCTCGCTTTACATGATCGGCGCCTTCATCGCCGCCGCCCTGTTCCAGCAGTTCCAGAATTTCTACCTGGCCGTGGTGCTGTCCATCCTGCTCACCGCCCTCCTGGGGGCGCTGCTGGAGAGGGTGCTCTACCGGCGTCTCCAGACCATGAGCCACCTGTCCCAGGTGCTGGCCACCTTCGCCCTGATCCTCGTCGCCAACGAGAGCATCAAGATCGCTTTCGGCGGCCAGCCGCTCTCCATCGAGTTGCCTGCCAGCCTTTCCGGCACCGTGAACCTGATGGGCGAGGATCTGCAATATCCCCTCTACCGCCTGCTCATCATCGCCGTGGGCCTGGCGGTTGCCATCGGCCTCTATGTCCTGGTGAACAAGACCCGCATGGGCATGTGGCTGCGGGCCGGCACATCCGACCGGGTGATGGCCGCCACCATGGGCATCCGCATCCAGCCCCTGTTCACCTTCATCTTCGCCCTGGGCGCCGGACTGTGCGCCCTGGCCGGTGCCCTCCTGGGGCCCCTGCTGGCGGTGTCGGTCGGCATGGGGGAGGCCATCCTGATCCCGGCGTTCGAGGTCATCGTCATCGGCGGCATCGGCTCCATGCGCGGCGCCCTGGTGGGCGCGCTCCTGGTGGGCATGATTGATTCCCTGGGGCGCCTGGCCATGACCGGCCTGCTCAAGTCTTTCGCCGTGTCCGGCGCCGCCACCCTGGGTGCCACGCTCGCCTCCATGCTGGTCAGCCTGTTGATGGTGGCCGTGCTCTTCTTCCGGCCGAGCGGCCTCTTTCCGGCGAGGGACTGAGATGTCCGAACCCCTACCCCAACCGGAAAAGTCCGCCACGCCCCTGGGAACCGGCCTGCCCAGCCCCTGGGCGGCCCTGGCCATCGCCATCCTGTTGGCTGCCTATCCGCTGGTGATGAACGCGCTGGGGCAAACCTTCTACATCGGGCTGGGCAGCCGGGTGCTGATCCTGGCCCTGGCCGCCAGCGCCCTCAACCTGGCCCTGGGCTACGGCGGCATGGTCAGCCTCGGGCATGCCGCCTTCCTGGGGGCCGGTGCCTATACCGCGGCCATCCTCGCGGGCCTGGGCATGAACCAGGCATGGGTCGTGCTGCCCTCAGCCTTCGCCGCCGCCGCTGTCTTGGCCGGCCTGACCGGCGCCATCAGCCTGCGCACCCGGGGCGTGTATTTCATCATGATCACCCTGGCCTTCGCCCAGTTGTTCTACTACCTGGCCGTTTCCCTGCCGAGCCTGGGGGGCGACGACGGCCTGCCCCTGACGGAACGCTCGAAGCTGCCCGGCCTGCGACTGGAGAACGACCTCAGCTTCTACTATTTCGTGCTCGGCACGGCGGCCCTGGTCTTCTTCCTGCTCTACCGCCTGGTGTCGTCCCGCTTCGGCCGTGCGCTGGTGGCCACCCGGGAAAACGAGCGGCGCATGGCCGCCATCGGCTACCCGGTGTTTCGCATCAAGCTGCTCGCCTACACCCTGTCCGGGGGCATCGCCGGCCTGGCGGGAGGGCTGCTCGCCAACCTGAGCATGGGCGTCACCCCCCACACCCTGACCTGGCACCAGTCCGGCATCCTGCTGGTCATGACGATCCTCGGCGGCTCGGGCTATTTCTGGGGCGGCCTCACCGGCGCCGCCATCTTCCTGGTACTGGAAGAGACCATCTCCGCCTACACCGAACACTGGAACCTGGCCCTGGGCCTTCTGCTGCTGTTCATCGTGCTCGCCGCGCCCAACGGCGTCATGAGTTTCACGGGATTTCGCAGGGGAGAGAAGGCATGACCGTCCTCCTGCGCACCGAACATCTGACCAAGCGCTTCGGCGGCCTGGTGGTCACCAATGACTGCGACCTGGAGGTCACGGCGGGGGAAATCCATGCCCTCATCGGCCCCAACGGCGCCGGCAAGACCACGCTGCTTGCCCAACTCTCGGGGGAGTTGCCCTCGGATGGCGGGCGCATCGCCTTCCGAAACCGGGACATCACCCATGAACCGGTGCACCACCGGGTCGCCGCCGGCATTGCCCGCTCCTTCCAGATCACCACCCTGTTTTCCAGGCTGACCGTGCGGGAAAACCTGGAACTGGCCGTGCAGGCCCGCACCGGGCACTCCTTCGATCTCTTCCGGCCCGTGGCGCGGGAACCGGAACTGGAACAGGGCGCGGCGGAGATGGCGGAACGCGTGGGCCTGCTGGAAGTCTTCGATCGGGTGGTGGGCACCCTGTCCCATGGCCGCCAGCGTACCCTGGAACTGGGCCTGGCCCTGGCCTGCCAACCCCGGCTGCTCCTCCTGGACGAACCCACCGCCGGCACCGACCCGGAGGAGTCCCTGCGCATGGGCGACCTGATCCAGTCCCTCAAGGGCGATCACGCCGTCATCCTGGTGGAGCACGACATGGACGCGATCTTCCGGCTGGCGGACCGGGTCTCCGTGCTGGTGGCCGGCCAGATCGTCGCCACCGGCACTCCCGACGACATCCGCGCCAACCCGGAAGTGATCCGCGCCTACCTGGGCGATGGGGTGGAGGACTGACATGATGCCCCTCCTCTCCTTTCACGACGTGGACGCCGGCTACGGCCAGAGCCAGGTCCTGTTCGGCATGGACTTCGAACTGATGGGCGGCCAGGTCACCACCTTGCTGGGCCGAAACGGCATGGGCAAGACCACCACGCTACGCACCCTGTTCGGCCTGCTGCCCGCCTGGAAGGGAGACATCCGCTTCCGAGGCGAGCGCATCAACGGCCGTGCCACGGAAAGCATCGCCGAAATGGGTATCGCCCTGGTGCCCGAGGGGCGCCACATCTTCCCCAACCTGACGGTGCGGGAAAACCTGGCCGCCTTCGCCTTCAACCGCAGCGGCAGGCCCCATCCCTGGCATCTGGAGCGCATTCACGCCCTGTTCCCGCGCCTGAAGGAAAGGGAGAAGCACCTGGGCAACGAGTTGTCCGGCGGCGAGCAACAGATGCTGGCCATCGGCCGGGCGCTCATGACCAATCCCCACCTCCTGATCCTGGACGAAGCCACCGAGGGCCTGTCCCCATTGGTACGGCGGGAAATCTGGCGGGTGCTCGGTCTCCTCAAGGACGAGGGGCAGACCATCCTGGTGATAGACAAGCACCTGAAGGAAATCCAGCGGATCGCCGACCGGCACATCTTCATGGAAAAGGGCCGCGTCTGCTGGCTCGGCGGCAACGCCGACCTGGGCGCCCAGCCCGAGATCTGGCAGCGCTACCTGGGCGTCTGACCCAAAAACCATTCCCGGCGCACCCGGACCCGGGAAGCGCCAGGGCTTGCAGCGGCAGATTTCCTGCCCTCCGGCCCATGCGCCGCATCGCCCGCACTACGCCGGGCGGCAGTCCGCGCGTGCTACCACATCAAGTCGTCCGGGACCTGGAATGCGGCATACGGATCGTCCGCATCGGTCTCGGCGCCGGTCTTGTTCACCCGAACCACGAGCGAGGCATCGCGTTCGGCGATCTTGTCCGCGATAACCTTGGGTACCAATTCGGTGGCACCGCCCAGGCAAACGATCACCAGGCGCCCGGCCGCAATATGTGCCTGGACCGCGGCCGACACATACAGCCGTTTGATCTTGTTGTCGTGGTTGAAGTTGTAGGCGATGTCGCCGCCGCCCTTGCCCTGGCGATTCTGCTGCACCATCTGGGCAATCTGCGCCACGATCGCCTTCTCGGTGGCGGCCGCGTCGCGCTGGGCATTGAGTTCGCGCGCCCGCTCGGCATTCTTGCGCTGGGTTTCGAGCGCGGCCAGGCGCGCTTCATCGGCAGTCTGCGTGCCGGTTCGGCGTTCGACCTTCTTCTGCGTGCTCTTTTCCTGGTTGGCCTGTTTGACTTTCTTCTTGTCCACCAGGCCGGCTTTCAAAAACTGCTCCTGCAAAGAGGCCATATGTGCCGCTCCGTTCGTAGGTTCTCTGGCCCAGGCAGCGGCACCAGCCAGCGGAACTCATTGAGTTGATTGAAAAGATCGTGACGGCCACCGGCCCGAAGAATACCAGGGAACGCCAGGCCGTTTCCCCCATCCGGCCACTGCCCCAGCAAGAGGGGCGGCTAACCGGACTGAAAGGAATACAAAAACCGTAACCTCGTCGAGCGTTTCTTCTGTCGTATCAAACAGTTCCGACGTGTCGCCACCCGCTACGACAAACTCGCCGAACGCTTCTCTGCCTTCGTCGCCCTCACCGCATCCGTCATATGGCTCACTTGATTGTCAACAGACCCTAGTCAAAGGGTGTCCACTGCCTATTCCACGGTCACCGACTTGGCCAGGTTCCGGGGCTTGTCCACGTCCGTACCCTTGACCAGGGCGGCGTGGTAGGAGAGGAGTTGCAGGGCGATGACGTGCAGCACCGGGGAGAGCATGCCGTAATGCTCGGGCATGGGCATGAGGTGCAGGCCGTCCGACTCGGCGATCTCGCTGCCGGCGTCGGCGAAGACATAGAGTTCGCCACCGCGAGCCTTCACTTCCTGGAGGTTGGACTTCAGCTTCTCCAGCAGGGCGTCGTTGGGGGCGATGGCGATGACGGGCATGTGGCTGTCCACCAGTGCCAGCGGTCCATGCTTCAATTCCCCCGCCGGGTAGGCCTCGGCGTGGATGTAGGAAATTTCCTTCAGCTTCAACGCGCCTTCCATGGCGATGGGGTAGTGCATGCCGCGCCCCAGGAACAGGGCATGATGCTTCATGGCGAAGCGCCCGGCCCACTCGGCGATGGCCGGTTCCAGTTCCAGCACCTTCTGCACCGCCACGGGCAGGTGGCGCAGCGCCGTGAGGCAGTCCAGCTCCTTCTCCGGGGAGAGCCGGCCGCGCACCTTGGCCAGCACCAGGGTCAGGAGCGCCAGGGCAGCCAGCTGGGTGGTGAAGGCCTTGGTGGAGGCGACGCCGATCTCGGGGCCGGCCCGGGTGACGAAGCGCAGTTCGGTCTCGCGCACGATGGCCGATTCCGCCACGTTGCAGATGGCGAGCGTATGGGGCATGCCCAGGGAGCGGGCGTGCTTCAGGGCCGCCAGGGTGTCCGCCGTCTCGCCGGACTGGGAGATGACCACCACCAGGGTGTCCGGGGAGGGCACGGATTCCCGGTAGCGGTATTCCGAGGCGATCTCCACCGTACAGGGAATCTGGGCCATCTGCTCGATCCAGTAGCGGGCGGTGAGGCCGGCATGGTAGCTGGTGCCGCAGGCCAGGATCAGCACCCGGCCCACGCCGGGCAGGATGTCCTGGGCCAGGGCGCCGAACAGCAGGGCGTTGATGCCGGCGCCACCGGCGATCATCTCCAGGGTGTTGGCCAGGGCCTGGGGCTGCTCGAAGATTTCCTTCTGCATGTAGTGCCGGTATTCGCCCAACTCCACCGCATCCGCCGACAGGTTGGAGACATGGACGGGGCGGTCCACCGGGTCGCCATCCGGGCGCATGATGCGGTACCCGGTCAACTTCAGTTCGGCGATGTCGCCGTCTTCCAGGTACACCACGGTGCGCGTCACCTGGAGCAGGGCGGCCGTGTCGGAGCCGGCATACATGCCGTCCTCGCCCACGCCCAGGAGCAGCGGCGAGCCTTTCCTGGCCACGATCACCGTCTCCGGGTCTTCTTCCCGCAGCACGGCGATGGCGTAGGCGCCCACCAGGGCGTTGGTGGTGAGGCGCACCGCCTCGAAGAGATTCGGCTCGGTCTTCAGGATGCTGTGCAAGAGGTGGGCGACCGCCTCCGTATCCGTGTCGGAGGTGAATTCGTAGCCCTCGGCCTGGAGCCGGGTCTTCAGTTCGGCGAAGTTCTCGATGATGCCGTTATGCACCAGGGCCAGGCCGCCGGAAATGTGGGGGTGGGCGTTCCGTTCGCTGGGAACGCCGTGGGTGGCCCAGCGGGTATGGGCGATGCCGATCTCGGCCGAGAGCTGGGCCTGATCCGCCTGGGCCGCAAGTTCCGCCACCCGGCCCACGGAGCGCAACCGCTCCAGCCCGTCCCTCAGAACCGCCAGGCCCGCGGAGTCATAACCCCGGTATTCCAGCTTGCGCAGCCCCTCCAGCAGAACCGGGACGATGTTGCGTTTGGCGATGGCCGCGACGATTCCACACATGATTTTTCCTGGGGAGTGGGGAGTGGGGAGTGGGGAGTGGGGAGTGGGGAGTGGGGAGTGTGCGTTCAAACTTCGCCCACTGCCCACTGCCTACTGCCTACTTTCTGATTTTAACGGGCCTCTTCCACCCCGGCACGGTGAGTTGGCGGGCGCGGGAGATGGTGAGGGTGTCGGGGGGGGCATCCTTGGTCAGGGTGGTGCCGGCCCCCAGGGTGGCGCCCCGGCCCACGGTGACGGGGGCCACCAACTGGGTGTCCGAGCCGATGAACACGTCGTCCTCGATCACGGTGCGGAACTTGTTGGCGCCGTCGTAGTTGCAGGTGATGGTGCCCGCGCCCACGTTCACCCGGCTGCCGATGTCCGCGTCGCCCAGGTAGGCCAGGTGGTTAGCCTTGGAATGGGCGGCAATCCTGCTGTTCTTCACCTCGACGAAGTTGCCGATATGCACGTCCTCGCCCAGCACCGTGCCGGGGCGCAGGCGCGCGTAGGGGCCGATCTTGCTCGCGGCACCCACCTCCGCGTCCTCCAGGTGGCAGAAGGGAGCGATTTGCGCACCCGCGGCCACCTTGACGTTTTTCAGCACGCAATTGGCACCGATCCGTACGCCATCGGCAAGCATCACCTTGCCTTCGAACACGCAATTCACGTCAATTTCCACGTCCCGGCCGCAGGAAAGCTCGCCGCGCACGTCAATCCGCGCCGGGTCAATCACGGTCACCCCGGCCTCCAGCAGCCGCTCGGCCACCTCCGCCTGGTGGACGCGTTCCAGCTGCGCCAGTTGCACCTTGCTGTTCACGCCCAGGGTTTCCCAATGGGCAACCGGATGGGCCGTGACCACTTCCACGCCGTCCGCCACCGCCAGAGCCACGATGTCGGTCAGGTAGTATTCCTTCTGGGCGTTGTCGTTGCCGACGCGGGCCAGCCAGTCGCGCAAACGCGCCACCGGCACCGCCAGGATGCCGGTATTCACTTCCCGTATGGCCAGTTCCTCCGGGGTCGCATCCTTCTGCTCGACGATGCGCGTGACGCGTCCGGCACCATCGCGCACGATGCGGCCGTAACCGGTAGGGTTGTCCAGGAATTCCGTGAGCAGCGCGAGCTTGCCGCCGGAACCCGCCGCCACCAGCGCGGAGAGCGTCTGGACACGGGTCAGGGGCACATCGCCATAGAGGACGAGGGCGGTGTCGCCGTCCGCCAGCAGCGGCAGGGCCTGCTGCACGGCGTGGCCGGTGCCCAGTTGCGGTTCCTGTTTCGCCCACTGGATGTCGTCCGCCGCCAGGGCTTCCCTTACCGTCTCGCCACCATGGCCATAGACCACGCAGATACGCTTCGCTTCCAACTGCCGGGCGGTAGTGAGTACGTGTCCCAGGAGCGGTTTGCCCGCCAGCGGTTGCAGCACCTTGGGCAGATCCGAGCACATGCGCTTGCCCTGTCCCGCCGCGAGAATGACGACTTCCATGCCTGGCCTTTCTGATCCGACGTATAGACTGCCTAATGAGGCAGGAATTCTAGCATGGTGCCCGGAAGAGCCCCGAAGCGGAACACCCACCCGACGGAGCCAGCGCGAAATACCGTAGGTCGGGCTGAAGCCCGACCTACGCTCATTCCCTTCACCCCAGCACCGGCGCCAGCCAGCGTGCGGCTTCCTCCACTGGCATACCCTTCCGCGCCGCGTAGTCTTCCAGTTGGTCGCGGCCGATCTTGGTTACCGCAAAGTAGCGCGCCTCGGGGTGAGCCAGGTAGTAGCCGGACACCGCCGCCGCCGGGTGCATGGCATAGCTCTCGGTGAGGGCGATGCCCGTGGCTTGCGTGGCGCCGAGCAGATCGAACAGCGTGCCTTTCTCCGTGTGGTCCGGGCAGGCCGGATAGCCCGGCGCCGGGCGGATGCCGCGGTACCGCTCCTGGATCAGGGCGTGGGCGTCCAGGTGCTCGTCCGGCGCGTAGCCCCAGGCATCCTTCCTCACCCGCTCGTGCAGGGCTTCGGCCAGGGCTTCCGCCAGCCGGTCGGCCAGTGCCTTGAGCATGATGCTGTTGTAGTCGTCGTGACCGGCCGCGAATTCCGCCAGCTTCTTTTCGATGCCGATGCCGGCGGTGACGGCAAAGCCGCCGATCCAGTCGGGCGTGCCCTTGGGCGAGATGAAGTCGGCCAGGCAGTAATGGGGCTTGCCGGCGGGGCGTTCGTGCTGCTGGCGCAGGAAATGAAGTGTCGTGCGCACGGTCTGGCGCGACTCGTCCGCATACACTTCCACGTCGTCGGCAACAGAATTGGCGGGAAACAGGCCGAACACGGCCCGCGCCGTGAGCCACTTCTCGGCGATGATTTTCTCCAGCATGGCCTGGGCATCGGCGAACACCGTCCTCGCTTCCTCGCCCACGGCCTCGTCTTCCAGGATGCGGGGGTAGGCACCCGAGAGTTCCCAGGTCTGGAACAGAGGGCTCCAGTCAATGTAGGGCACCAGGCTCGCCAGGTCGTAATCATCGAATACCTGGATGCCGGTCTGACGCGGTACCGCCGGAAGTGCCGCGCCCGGATCGAAACATTTGGCGCGGGCCGCCGCGATGGGCACCAGGGCCATGGGCTTCTTGCCCGCATGCTGCTGGCGAATCTTGTCGTAGTCCGCCGCCAGTTCCGCCCGGTAGAAATGGCTCTGCTCCTCGGACAAGAGGCTGGACACCACGCCCACGGCGCGGGAGGCATCCGGCACATAGACCACCGGATGTTCGTAGTGGGGGGCGATCTTGATGGCGGTGTGCGCCCGACTGGTGGTGGCGCCACCGATCAGGAGCGGAACAGAAAAGCCCTGACGCTGCATTTCGGAGGCCACGTGGCTCATTTCTTCAAGGGAGGGCGTAATGAGACCGGAGAGACCCACCACGTCGGCCTTGTGCTCCCTGGCCGCCGCCAGGATCCTGTCGGCGGCCACCATGACGCCCAGGTCCACCACGTCGTAGTTGTTGCAGGCGAGCACCACGCCGACGATGTTCTTGCCGATGTCGTGCACGTCACCCTTGACCGTGGCGATGACGATCTTGCCCTTGGCGCTGCCGTCGCCGGCCAGGGCCTTTTCCGCCTCGATGAAGGGCAGCAGATGGGCCACGGCCTGCTTCATGACCCGGGCGGACTTCACCACCTGGGGCAGGAACATCTTGCCCTGGCCGAAGAGGTCGCCCACCACGCTCATGCCGGCCATGAGCGGCCCCTCGATCACCGCGAGCGTCGGCTGGCCGGCGGCCTGGGCCACTTGCCGGGCAGCTTCCGTGTCTGCCACGATCCACTCGGTGATGCCCTTGACCATGGCATGGGCCAGCCGGTCATTGACGCTCCGATCGCGCCAGGACAGATCGGG
This sequence comes from Rhodocyclaceae bacterium, assembly GCA_028714035.1. Classification (GTDB taxonomy): domain Bacteria; phylum Pseudomonadota; class Gammaproteobacteria; order Burkholderiales; family Rhodocyclaceae; genus JAQTNA01. The sequence continues at coordinate 12,753 of JAQTNA010000014.1, read as the reverse complement.
GGCGGCATCCTTGGCCTGGCCCTTCACGGATTGGGCGATGTCCACCAGCTTTTCGCCCGCGTCCGGCGCGGCGTTCAGGACCACCGCCTCCACCTTTTCCCGCAGCTCGGCCGGGATGTCCTCATACACGCCCAGCTGGCCGGCGTTCACGATGCCCATGGTCAGGCCGGCCTTGATGGCGTGGTACAGGAACACGGTATGGATGGCCTCCCGCACCGGATCGTTGCCGCGGAAGCTGAAAGACACGTTGGAGATGCCGCCGCTGATCTTGGCGTAAGGCAGATGCTTCCTGATCCAGGCGCAGGCCTCGATGAAATCCACGCCGTAGTTGTTGTGTTCCTCGATGCCCGTGGCGATGGCGAACACGTTGGGATCGAAGATGATGTCTTCCGGCGGGAAGCCCACTTCCTCGGTCAGGAGCTTGTAGGCCCGGCCGCAGATCTCGATCTTCCTCTGATAGGTGTCCGCCTGGCCCTTTTCATCGAAGGCCATGACGATGGCCGCCGCACCGTAGCGGCGCACCAGGCGCGCCTGTTCCAGGAATTTCTCTTCGCCTTCCTTCATGGAAATGGAATTGACGATGCCCTTGCCTTGCAGGCATTTCAGGCCCGCCTCGATCACTTCCCACTTGGAGGAATCAATCATGAAGGGCACCCGGGCGATGTCCGGCTCCGAGGCGAGCAGGTTCAGGAACTTCACCATGGACGCCTTGGCGTCCAGCATGGCTTCGTCCATGTTCACGTCAATGACTTGGGCGCCCGCCTCCACCTGGGCCCGGGCCACGGCCACGGCCTGCTCGAACTGGCCGTTCAGGATGAGGCGGGCGAAGGCCTTGGAGCCGGTGACATTGGTGCGCTCGCCCACGTTTACGAAGAGCGAATCCTCACCCACGTTGAAGGGCTCCAGGCCCGAAAGGCGCAGCTTGGCTTCCGGCCTGGACGGCACGCGGGGGGGCACGTCGGCCAGCGCCTGGGCGATGGCCTTGATGTGGGCGGGAGAGGTGCCGCAGCAGCCGCCGGCGATGTTGATGATGCCGGCCTCACCCCATTCCCGGATGGCGGAAGCCAGGGCTTCCGGCGTCTCGTCGTAGCCCGTGGGCGACAGGGGATTGGGCAGGCCGGCGTTGGGATGGGAGGACACGAAACAGTCGCACACCCGGGACAGCTCTTCCACGTATTGCCGCAGTTCGCCCGCGCCCAGGGCGCAGTTGAGGCCGAAGGACAGGGGCCTGGAATGGGACAGGGAATTCCAGAAGGCTTCCGCCGTCTGGCCGGAAAGGGTGCGGCCCGAGGCATCGGTGATGGTGCCCGAGATCATGATGGGCAGGCGCCGACCCAGGCCATCGAAGAACTTCTCGATGGCGAAGAGGGCAGCCTTGGCATTCAGGGTGTCGAAGATGGTTTCCACCATCAGTATGTCCGCGCCGCCGTCCGTGAGGCCCCGGATGGCCTCACCGTAGGTGTCCACCAGTTCGTCGAAGCTGACGTTGCGGGCGCCCGGATCATTCACGTCCGGCGAGATGGAGGCGGTGCGGGAGGTCGGCCCCACCACGCCGGCCACGAAGCGGGGCTTCTCCGGGTTCTGCGCCGTGAATTCGTCGCATACTTCCCGGGCGAGTTTCGCGCCGGCCACGTTCAACTCATACACCAGGGATTCCAGGCCGTAGTCCGCCTGGGAGATGGCCGTGGCATTGAAGGTATTGGTCTCCACGATGTCGGCGCCCGCCGCCAGGTAGTCGCGGTGGATGCCCCGGATCACGTCCGGCCGGGTGATGAGCAAGAGATCGTTGTTGCCCTTCAGATCCTTCGGATGATCCTTGAAGCGCTCACCGCGATAGTCGCTTTCCGTCAGCTTGTGCTGCTGGATCATGGTGCCCATGGCCCCATCCAGGATCAGGATGCGTCGGGAAAGGATGTGTTGGAGTTCGGAAGTGCGGTCGGGTTGCATGGCGGCGTCAGAAATAAGAGTGGCGACGAAAGCGTCGTGCGTGTCCGAGAACATTTTCTAAAGACACGCCGAACCTTCTTGCAAGCACGGGATTATCCCAGATGTCCGTCTGGAACCTAAGCATGATCGGCGTAGAATGGGCCGTTCCGTGGCGCAAAACCCCACATCAGCGGACCGCACATGGCTTACCGGAACATCCTCATCCTCGGCGGCACCGGCTTTCTGGGCGCCGCCCTGACGAACCAGCTGCACAGCCGAGGCTGCCGCGTGACCCTGCCCACCCGGCGGAGGCGAAGCGCCATGGCTCTAGCCGTCTGCCCCACCGCGGAACTGGTGGAGGCCGACATATTTTCCCCGGATACCCTGGTGCGTCTGCTGGAAGGCCAGGACGCCGCCATCAACCTGGTCGGCGTACTGCACGGTGGCAACGCCCAACCCTACGGGGCCGGCTTCGCCCGCGCCCACGTGGAACTGCCCGCAAAACTGGCGGATGCCTGCATCCAGGCGGGCGTCCGGCGCCTGCTGCATGTCTCCGCCCTGCACGCCGACGCCAAGGGGCCCAGCCAGTACCTGCGCTCGAAGGGCGACGGCGAGGCGGCCCTGAAGGCTCGGGCGGACCGGCTGGATATCAGCGTTTTCCGGCCTTCGGTGATCTTCGGACCGGGGGATTCCTTCCTCAACCTGTTTGCCGACCTGCTGAAGACGGCGCCCTTCGTGCCCCTGGCGGGTGCGCATGCCCGTTTTCAGCCGGTCTACGTGGGAGACGTGGCCCGAGTCATGATGGAAAGCCTGTCCCGGTCCCAGAGCATGGGCCAGAGCTACGACCTGGGCGGGCCTGCGGTCTATGAGTTGCAGGAACTCGTGCGCCTGGCGGGGAAAGCCACGGGCCGGTTCCGACCGGTGTTTCCCCTGCCCGACGGGCTGGCGCGGATCATGGCCGCCTTCATGGAGTTCCTGCCCAATCCGCCCATGACCCGGGACAACCTGGATTCCATGAAACTGGACTCGGTGTGTGCCGGCAGCCCCCTGCCTTTCGGCATGGCACCGACCCCCCTGGAAGCGGTGCTGCCCGCCTGGCTGCACGGCACGGCCCCCTACGACACCTTCCGGACACGGGCTCGCCGCTAAGCCGGCGCCACCCCGGATGCGCGATCACTCAATACACCGCATCCAGATTGAGTTCCGGCCTGGGCAAAATGTCACCGCGGGACAGGCGTACCGGCAGGACCACCACCGGGTCCGGCTGATCGGGCATGACGACCTCGGACAGGGTGATCCGGTCCACGCCCGGCGAGCCCTCGTCTTCAGGACCGAGTACCACGCTCATGCGATCCACGATGGCCGAGAAGGTATCCATCCGCAGGTAACGCTCCGGGTGGGAAAGGACATCGGCCACCACGGCCAGATAGTCATCCAGGGAACAGGGCGGATCGTTGCATTCCGCCATGCGCTGGTCAATCTCCCCCAGGCGGTGCGCCGCATCCCCGTGGTCGTGGCCGGCGGGGTGGAGCCAGAAGGGGTGCTCGTTGCCGCCCTGGAAGGAAGACAGGGCTTCCAGGCGCTCCCTCAGCATGATGGAATGCCGCTCGTTGGAGCCGCTCTTCATGGCGGTGAGGGTGGCCAGCGCCCAATGCACCAGTTGCCGGAAAGCGCCGCGCTGCACCAGATTGAGCGTGCCCGTCTCGCTCGCGCTCACCGCCACCAGGCGATGCTCGCTGAAGCTGAGCATGGTCTGGGGTACGTCGCTCTGGATGATCTGGCCCGTGAGGCGCGCCCCCAAGATGCGCTTCTGACTGCGCCTGGCCATGAGCAGGGCATGGAACTCGGGTAGCAGGACGAACCCCGGATCCTCCACGAAGGCCCGAACGTTCGCATCCCGGCTGACCAGGTTCTGGAGGGAGTCGGGCGACCCGAAAAGGGCATGAATCCGGGGGTCGGCGCTGAAAGCGGCGCGACTCAGGTCGGCAGGCGCCCCCAGGCCGCTCGCAAGTTCCTGCACGAAGGCAACGGCGGTCTGGGTCGGGGGCCGCAACTTCTTCTTGTAATCCGAGACCAGGCGCAACCTGGGCGCCGTGCCGTCCATCACCGCCTCGATGGCGGTGTCCAGTCTCCGCTCACTGGCTTTTTTCGGCGCGTCTTCCGCGAAGGCGAACAGCCGGGAAAGAAATTCGAACATGTGCGACCTTCCGACTCTACATTGACCAAGTATCCCAAATCCGCAAGAAAAGTGTGTGGATAACAAAGCAAAGAGACAGGCGCTTTCCGGTAAAATTCCCCGTTTCCGCCGTATGAATTCAAGATCCATGCCTCACACCTGGCTTGCCAAGCCCACCGTCGGCGGGGCGCTCCATGCCTGGCTGACAGCGCCGGGCTCCCTTTCCTGGCGCATCCAGGCGCGCTGCCCGGCCTTCTCCGTGCGCCGACTGAGGCAGGAGCAAGCCCGGCCCCACGTGGATGAGGCGGGCATCGTGGGTGTGGCACCCGGACGCCACGCTTTGGTACGGGAAGTGATCCTGCGCTGCGGCGAGATGCCGGTGATCTTCGCCCACAGCGTGACCCGGGCGCGGCATCTGAAGGGCCCCTGGCGCAGCCTCCAGGGCTTGGGCAGCCGGCCGCTGGCCACCATGCTCTACGACGACCCGCGCATCCTGCGCCGACCGCTCGCCTTCCGCAAGCTCAACGCCCGCCACCCCCTTTTCCGTCGCGCGGCGCAGGTTCTGCCGGACCTCCCGGCGGAAATCTGGGCCAGGCGCTCGGTATTCCTGTTTCGGGGCGCCCCGCTGCTCGTCACCGAACTCTTCCTGCCGGCCATCATGCGTCTGAAGCCATGACACTGCTCGAACGCGTCACCCTGTACGAAAAACTGATGCGGCTGGACAAGCCCATCGGCATCCTGCTCCTGCTCTGGCCCACCCTCTGGGGTCTGTGGTTCGCCGGCGAAGGCATGCCGCCGCCGCTCCTGATCTGGATCTTCGTGCTGGGCACGGTGCTCATGCGCTCCGCCGGCTGCGTGGTAAACGACTACGCCGACCGTGACTTCGATCCCCACGTGGAACGCACCAGGAACCGGCCCCTGGCGGCGGGGGCGGTGAGCACGAAGGAGGCGCTCTGGCTGGCGGTGGTCCTGACACTGCTTGCCGGACTCCTGATCCTGCCCCTGAACAAGATGGTCTGGGCACTGGCCGTGGCCGCCGCCTTCCTCGCCGGGAGTTACCCCTTCACCAAGCGCTTCTTCGCCATCCCCCAGGCCTATCTGGGCATCGCCTTCGGCTTCGGCATTCCCATGGCTTTCGCCGCCCAGACCCAGAGCCTGCCGCCCATGGCCTGGGCGCTGCTGGTGGCCAACATCTTCTGGGCCATCGCCTACGACACCGAGTACGCCATGGTGGACCGGGACGACGACATCAGGATAGGCATCAAGACCTCGGCGCTCACCTTCGGCCGCCACGACGTCCTGGCGGTGATGCTGTGCTACGGGGCGACGCTGGCCATCCTCGCCGCATGCGGTGTAGCCGCGGGGCGAGGACTCTGGTTCCAGGGTGGACTGGTCGTGGCCTCGGGCATCATGGGCTACCACTACACCCTGATCCGGAGCCGGGAGCGCATGAAGTGCTTCAAGGCCTTCCTGCACAACAACTGGGTCGGTGCCGCCATCTTCGCCGGCCTGGCCCTGGACTACTGGTTCAATCCGGTGCCGCTGGTGCTGGGTCTGAGGACGCACTGAAACCCCGTCGGGAAGGAACGGCGATGAGTTTCCTGAAGCATTCCAGTTCCTGGCTGGCGGCGCTCATGGCCTTCCTGCTGTCGGGCTGCGGATCGGTTGAGACTCGCCAGAAGCCTGGCGAATTCCTGAGCTTTGAGGCCCACGGCTCCATACCGGCTGGCGTGACCCGGCAACTCGCGGATGAGCCCCTCTGCTGCACCTCGCTTGCCGGGTTGCCGTACAAGAATCTCGACCGCGACGGCGATCTGCCGGAAAGCATCGGGGAGGGATCCCCCGCCTTTACGTTTCCCGGTGGCAAGAGCTACTTCGCCGCGTATCGGCTGGCCGATCTGCCTCGCCCCGCCATGATCGAGGTGGCGAGCAAGAGGACCGGGGAGCCTGGCTCTCTGGGCCGACTGGTTCCGGATTTGCGGCAACTGGTCTTCGCGCCGGTGGTCCTGATCCTCGATGAGCATTTCGTGGTGCGTCGCACCGTACTCCCCGGCGAGCCCCTCAAGGACTGCAAGATCAATCCGCAAATGGATGTCTACCGGCTCCATGCGGACATCCCGGAGCCGGCGAATGAGGCCGCCTATATGGTAGTCCTCACGACCAGGGACATGCTGGCCCTGGAGAACGCCGAGGTCTGCGGCGTCATTCGCCACGGGCTGAGCCCCATCGGTGACGTGACTCTGCGGGTTACCAGCCTGCGCTTCGATGACGGCCTGGCCCGGCTGCGCTCCTCCTGGGAGTGGTATCCGAACGCCCATGGCCCCGAGGACGTAGGCCTGGTTGCCGGTATGTTCAAGACGCCGGGGCTCCTGATCCAGGGGGATCGCGCCCTCCATTATTTCGAATGGAAGGATGGGCGTTACGCCGAAGGACTGAGCATTCCCTATGGCCGGCTTGTTTCCGCGAAGGCGATTACGTATGCCGGGACGGACAGCCGCTACCTCGTCATCGGCGCCAGGGAGGAGCATGGCGGGAGTACGGTGCATCACACCTTCTTGTCCCGGCAAACCCGGGGAGAACCCACGGCATCGGCCAGAACGGCGGCTGATCTGCTGGCCCAGCGCATCCATCCCGATGCCGTCGTGGAGAGAATCGGTTTTGCGGTGGCCGAAACCCAGCCGCTGGCGGAATTCGTTTCTGCCGATCACGGCATGGCGGCACGCATCGGCGCGTCGGCCATGGCCGGCGGCCTGGGTACAGCCTTTCCTTGCGGCATCTGCCAAGCTGGAGCCTGCGCCCCGGACATGCTGGCGTCTTGCGCCGCCCTGTTTTCCGTAGGCGCGATCCTGGGAGGCGTGGTCGGTGTGGGGTCGGAGTTGCTTTCTGCGGCTTCGGGAAAAAACACCCCGCCGCCCGGTTCTCGGGAAAAGGCCGCCAGACTCACCGACGCGGCCAAAGGCTGGAAGTTTGAGCCGGTGGCCCTCATGAGGTGCCTGGAGCAGGAATTGGGCAAGAAGGAGAACGCGGCCTGGCACGATCAAGGGCGTAAGGGCATTCCCTCCCGGATGCCGCCGGGCCTGAGCGGCCCGGAGTTCCCCGCGCGAGTGCAGGCGCAAGGACTACAGCAGGGCGTGGAAATCTCTGTTACCCGCGTCGCCCTGATTCCCGAAACCAAGCCCGGTCACGCCCTGGCCGAAGCCCCCGTACATCTGTTGATAGAAGGGCAGATGCGATGGGCCGCCATGTCGGGCAAAGACGGAAAACCAAGCGCTTTGTCATGGAAGAGCGCCTCGCGCAATCTGGAAGATTGGACGCAGCCGGGCGTGGCCACGGAAATCCTGCAACAAGGCTGCCATGGGCTGGCAGCGCGGATCGTCGACACCAGTCGGAAAACCTGGGCGCAGTGATGGGGTCCGACCGCCAGAACGAAACATCGTGAAATTCCGTGTCCGTCTTCCGCCTTTGGTAAGCTGCGAAATTATCCGCCCCAGTTCCTTCAAGGATCCGCCCCATGAAATACCATGATCTGCGCGACTTCATCTCCCAGCTCGAGGCCCGGGGCGAACTGAAACGGGTGGCCGTCGAGGTGGACGCCAAGCTGGAGATGACCGAAATCTGCGACCGGGTGCTGCGAGCCGGCGGCCCGGCCATCCTGTTCGAAAAGGTGAAGGGGCATAGCATGCCGGTCCTGGCCAACCTCTTCGGCACGCCCGAGCGGGTGGCGCTCGGCATGGGCGTGGAAGGCGACTGGAAGGAGGCCCTGCGCGAGGTCGGGCGCACCCTGTCCGCGCTGAAGGAGCCGGAACCGCCCAAGGGCCTGAAGGACGCCTGGAACAAGTTGCCGCTCCTGAAACAGGTGCTGCACATGACGCCCAAGCTCGCCTCGAAGGCCCCCTGCCAGGAAGTGGTCTGGGAAGGGGCGGACGTGGATCTCGGGCGCCTGCCCGTGCAGCATTGCTGGCCCGGCGACGTGGCGCCGCTCATCACCTGGGGCGTCACCGTGACCCGGGGGCCGATGAAGCCCAGGCAGAACCTGGGCATCTACCGCCAGCAGGTCATCGCGCCAAACAAGGTCATCATGCGCTGGCTGGCGCACCGGGGAGGCGCACTCGATTTCCGCGACCACTGCCTCGCCCACCCGGGCGAACCCTTCCCCGTGGCCGTGGCCCTGGGCGCCGACCCGGCCACCATCCTGGGGGCCGTGACCCCCGTACCCGACAGCCTCTCCGAGTACCAGTTCGCCGGCCTCTTGCGGGGTTCCAAGACGGAGGTGGTGAAATGCCTGGGCTCCGACCTCCAGGTGCCCGCCTCCGCGGAGATCGTACTGGAAGGCGTGATTCATCCCGGCGAGATGGCCCTGGAAGGGCCGTACGGCGACCATACCGGCTACTACAACGAGCAGGCTTCCTTCCCGGTGTTCACCATCGAGCGCATGACGATGCGCACGGATCCCATCTACCACTCCACCTATACGGGCAAGCCACCGGACGAGCCGGCCATGCTGGGGCTGGCCCTGAACGAGGTGTTCGTGCCGCTGCTGCAAAAGCAGTTCCCGGAGATCACGGACTTCTACCTGCCGCCGGAAGGCTGCTCCTATCGCATGGCCATCGTGTCCATCAAGAAGCAATATCCGGGGCACGCCAAGCGCGTCATGTTCGGCATCTGGAGCTTCCTGCGCCAGTTCATGTATACAAAATTCATCGTCGTGGTGGACGACGACGTGGATATCCGGGACTGGAAGGAAGTGATCTGGGCCATCACCACAAGGGTGGACGCCAGCCGCGACACCCTGCTGGTGGACAATACGCCCATTGACTACCTGGATTTCGCCAGCCCCGTGGCCGGCCTGGGCAGCAAGATGGGCCTGGACGCCACCAACAAGTGGCTAGGCGAGACCCAGCGTGAATGGGGCCGCCCCATCGTCATGGCCCCGGAAGTAAGGAAGAGGGTGGACGAGATGTGGGGAAGTCTGGGGCTGTGATCCAGCGAGCCTTGCCGGCGAAGAACACGGCGCCAATGCCCGGCCTCAGCTTGCGATCAAGAGCGCCTACCCGAAAGCCATAAACTGCGGTCAAGTCCGCTTTATTACCCCAGGAACAATTTGTACGCCGGGTTCTCCGTCTCTTCCACGTGGGCGTAGCCCAGGCGCTCCAGGAAATCCCGTACCTGGTGCATCTCGCCGTGGGGCACCTGCATGCCCACCAGCACCCGGCCGTAGTCGGCGCCGTGATTGCGGTAGTGGAACATGCTGATGTTCCAGCCCCGGCTCATGCTCTCCAGGAATTTCAGCAAGGCGCCCGGGCGTTCCGGAAACTCGAAGCGGTACACGATCTCGCGCAGGGTGTCCGTGTTCACCTGGGGCGCATGCCCGCCCACCATGTGCCGGATGTGCGCCTTGCCCATCTCGTCATCGGTCAGGTCCAGGGTGGCCAGGCCATGGTGCTTGAGGGACTCCACCAGGCGCAGGGACTCGTTTCGGCTCTGAACCTGGACGCCGACGAAGACCTGGGCCTGGCTCGGGTCGGCGTAGCGGTAGTTGAACTCGGTGATGGAGCGGCTGCCCACCAGGTTGCAGAACTTCTTGAAGCTGCCGGGCTTCTCGGGGATGGTCACCGCCAGCACCGCCTCCCGCTTTTCCCCCACCTCGGCCCGTTCGGCCACGAAGCGCAGGCGATCGAAGTTGGTGTTGGCGCCGGAGGCCACCGCCACCAGGGTCTTGCCCCTCAGGTGGTGTTTTTCCGCGTAAGCCTTGGCGCCGGCGATGGCGAGCGCCCCGGAAGGCTCCAGGATGGAGCGGGTATCCTCGAACACGTCCTTGATGGCGGCGCAGATGGCGTCCGTATCCACCAGGATGACCTCGTCCACATATTCCCTGCACAGGCGGAAGGTCTCCTCGCCCACGAATTTGACCGCCGTGCCGTCGGCGAACAGCCCAACCTGAGACAGGCGCACCCGCTTGCCCGCCGCCAGGGATTGCTTCATCGCGTCGGCATCGAAGGTCTCCACGCCTATGATCTTGATCTCGGGCTTCAGGCGCTTCAAGTAAGCCGCCACGCCGGAAATCAGGCCGCCGCCGCCGATGGCGCAGAACACCGCGTGGATGGGCTCGGGATGCTGGCGCAGGATTTCCATGCCTATGGTGCCCTGGCCGGCGATGACGTACGGATCGTCGTAGGGGTGGACGAAGGTCAGCTTCTGTTCCTTCTCCAGTTCCAGGGCGTGGGCATAGGCCTCGTCATAGGAATCCCCGGCCAGCACCACCTCGCCGCCCCGGCTCTTCACCGCGTCCACCTTGATGGCGGGCGTGGTGGTAGGCATGACGATCACCGCCCGGCAGCCCATCTTCCTGGCCGAGAGGGCCACGCCCTGGGCGTGGTTGCCGGCGGAGGCGGCGATCACCCCCCGTTCCAGTTGCGCCTTCGAGAGGTGGGCCATCTTGTTGTAGGCGCCGCGCAGCTTGAAGGAGAACACGGGCTGCATGTCCTCGCGCTTGAGCAGGATGTGGTTGTGCGCCCGCGCCGAAAGGTTGGGCGCCGCCTCCAGCGGCGACTCGATGGCCACGTCATAGACGCGGGCGGTGAGGATCTTTTCCAGGTAGTCGGGGTGCATGGCGAAGGGCCGGGCCGGAATGAGAAGAGGGCAAGCTTATCAGCCGCTTGCCTTCCTGGGCAAACGAATCCGGATCAGGCGGGGGGAGCGCCGGGCCTGTCCGAATCGGGCAAAAAGCGTTCGAACTCCGCCGGTAGCGGTGCATTCTCCAGGCTGCGCTGGGTGAACAGGTAGCGTCCGTCGCAGACAAAACCCAGGTCGGACCAGTCCACCCGGTTCAGGGCATCGCGGAAGGCAGGCAGGTCCAGGTCCCGGCGGCGGGGGAAGACCGCCAGCACGGCACCATCGAAGTTGTTGCAGGGGTGAAGGAAGAAAGGCTGACCCCGGCGGGTACGGCCATTCACGTAGGCCCGGGGTGCGTCGGTCTGCGGGTAGCCCCGCCCCCACTGCCACCAGTTTTCCTCCGTGAAGGGCCGTATGCCGCGGGCGATGAGGCGCTCCTTGTGGGACAGGAGCACGCGGGGCGGAGGTTCGCCTGGCTCGATCCAGATCATGCGCCGGGTCTGTCCCGTCGCCACAGTCGAAGAACAGACGAATTCCCGATTGCCGAAGTCCTCGTCGGCGTAGATTTCGTCCGCCCCGGACACGGCGCCCACCTTCACCGTGGCCACGTCCGACAGATGCAGGGGATAGTCGCCGCGGGTGAACAACAGGTGCCCCTCGGCCTCGACGAAATGACGCGTCTCCCACCTGGGCGCGGCCAGGGCGTCTGCCAGGTCGTCCCCCACGCCGATCTCCGCGTATCGGGTCTGGCGACTGAAGTTGCCCTTCTCGAAGCGCCAGATCAGGCAGTTGGGTACCGCATCCTTGAACACCTTCGCGTCCCCCAGTTCGATGGCATCCGTGATGCTGCCGGCCTCATGGAGGCGCGTGTTCATGCCCACCGCGTTGGTGCTCTTGAGAAAGTCGCGCGGCGTGATGAAGATCAGTTCCCCCCCCGGCGCCAGGTGCCGGATGCACTTCTCGATGAAGAACAGGTAGAGGTTGGTCCGGGCATCGAAAAGCTTCAGCAATCGGGCCAGGGCCAGCCATTTGCGCGTTTCCGCGCCGATGTCCTGAAAGCGCACGTAGGGCGGATTGCCGATGATGGTGTGGAACCTTTCTTCTTCCGCATAGGCAAAGAAATCCAGGTTCAGAGCCCCCGGCGGCGCCTGGCGTTCGTCCAGTTCGATGGCGACGCAGCCCGGCAGGCGGCAGGCGAAGGCGCCGTCGCCGCAGGAAGGCTCCAGCACGCGGCCGGTGTTCCGGCGCAGGGCCAACATGGCTTCCACCACCGAGGGCGGGGTGAATACCTGGCCGAGATTGGCGACATCCAGGGCGATTTCGGGCATTTTCCGAGCGATTGACGAAAAAGCGGAATAATATCCGCTCCATCTGCGTCCAGGCAGAGAAGGTGTTGAAAACGAGGGGCGATGATGCGCTGGCTTTTGTTGTTTGTGGTGTTATTGGGCTTCAGCCTGCCGGCAGGGGCGGACGCCGGGGCGAAGCATGAAGTCACCGTGGTTTACTGGGGCTCCGCGGATTGCCGCTGGTGCCGGCACTGGGAGACTGCCGACGACGGCATGGAAAAGAGCTTCATGGCCTCCGCCGATTTCAAGCAGCTCAAGTACTTCCGGGTCAAGAACGCCCGCCTGGCGGACGACTATGGCAAGGAGAACTTCCCGGCAGGCCTGGGATGGCTCTGGGAGCGGTACGAGTGGAAGGATTTTCCCCATCCCTGGCGTCCCGGCTGGCAGATCTTCGTGGACCGGAAACTCGTGGACACCTTCTACGGCACCAACAACTGGCAGACCAAGGCCCTGCCGCGGATACAGGAGTTGCTGGAGAAGAACAGAGACTAGAGGCTAGAAAGTCAGAGGGGCTAGCCAAATATGCGTGCGCGCAGCGCGCGGAAATTAAGCCCTAGTCTCTAGCCTCTAGTAGATCGTTCCAGTAATACGTTTACAATATAGGTGATATTTGCCATGATGCCCCCGGAACTATAGGGGGTGATCATGGCGAGGAAAAGTGGGCGGGCGGCGTTGGTGCTGTCAGACGAGAAC
>JAQTNA010000013.1 GCA_028714035.1 Rhodocyclaceae bacterium | reverse complement strand
ACCGGGCGGCTTGCCGTGGAAAACGCTGCGCGTTTCCCACCGCGCCCCCCTTTGCCCACAAGCTCCACAGACCAATCATCATTTTTATGTATTTTTCAAAAACAGAACATACAAGGCGCAGAGGCGCGGAGAAAACCACGCCTTTCGAGAATTGAATATTTTCCAGTGGAAAGACGACTCCGCGACGAGTTGGGAATGCTTTTCCTCTGCGCCTCCGCGCCTCTGCGGTTAAGTCAGTTTTTCAACTGCCCATGACACCTAGCCCATCCCTGCTCGAAGCCATCTCCGCCCGGCTGGGCTACCCCCTGGGGTTCGAGGGGACGGCCTCTGGCGGCTGTATCAGCGAGGTTTTTTCTGCCCGCGCCGGCTCCGAGCGGGTGTTCGTCAAGTCGGGACCGGCCGATCGGCTTGCCATGTTCGAGGCGGAGGCGGACGGGCTCGCGGCACTGGCGGAGGCCGGCACGCACCGCATCCCCGCGGTGCTCGCCCTGGGCGCAACCGAGGGCGGCGCCTTCCTGGTGCTGGAGTGGCTGGAACTCCGGCCCATCTCCGACAGGGCCGAGGCCATCGCCGCGGGCCAGGCGCTCGCCCACCTACACCGCCACACTGGAAAGCACTTCGGCTGGCAGCGGGACAACTTCATCGGCGCCACGGCCCAGGGCAACGAACCTTCAGAATCCTGGGCGCAGTTCTTCGCCCGGCGGCGCTTGAAGCCCCAGGTAGACCTGGCGCGGCGGAACGGGCATCCGAAAGAACTGATCGCCGACGGCGAGCGCCTGGTGGAACTGGTGCCCGCCCTGCTCCTGGAGCACCGCCCGGAACCCAGCCTGGTGCACGGCGACCTGTGGTCGGGCAACGCGGCGATGGCACAAGGCCGACCGGCCCTCTTTGATCCCGCCGTGCATTACGGCGACCGGGAAGTGGATCTGGCCATGAGCGAACTCTTCGGCGGCTTTCCCGAATCCTTCTATGCCGCCTACCGGGAAGCCTGGCCCCTGCCCCCCGGGTTCGAGGCGAGGAAGACCCTGTATAACCTGTACCACATCCTCAACCACCTGAACCTCTTCGGCGCCTCCTACCTGGGCCAGGCCCGGCGCATGATCTCCCGCCTGCTGGCGGACGCACGGGGAAGATCCGGTTAAGGTCCGGAAGCCAGAATACCTTGGGCGGGGGCAACTTTTTCAGGCCTATCGCTTCCCTCTTGCCATCCCGCCCCGCCCCCCGCATAATTGCATTACAAATGTAATTCGCGAGGGCGAATCATGAAGACTGCCGCCATTCCCGCCGTACGCGTCTCGCCAGACCTGCGCCAGGCCGCCCAAGACCTTCTTCAAGTCGGCGAGACCTTGTCCGCCTTCGTCGAGGAAGCCGTCCGGCGCAACGTCGAGTTTCGCCAATCGCAGAATGCCTTCATCGAGCGCGGGCTGGCCTCGGCGGAAGCTGCGAGAACATCCGGCAAGTACGTGTCGTCATCCGAGGTGCTGGACAAACTTGCCAAGCGCCTGGAAAAGGCCCGCGCCACAGCCTCATGACTCGTTTCAAGGTCCGCTTCACCCAGGAAGCCGACGAAGATCTGCTGCGGCTGTTCGATTACCTGCTTGAGCGAGACATTGCCTTGGCCGAACGCGCAGAGGCCGCGATCGCCAAGGCGCTTGAATTACTGGAAATTTTCCCCTTCTCCTGCCGCAAGGCTGGCGGCGGTTCCGGCAACCCCTTCCTGCGGGAACTGATCATTCCCTTCGGCGGCTCCGGGTATGTGGCTCTGTTCGAGATCGAATCCCCGGAGACCGTGACCGTCCTCGCCTTGCGCCACCAGAGGGAGGAGGATTACCACTGACGGAAATCGTGAGCACGACGGGTGGGCAGATGAAACCTGCCCACCCTACTTCCCTGGTTTTCTCGCCACCAGGTCTATCAGCGCCGATCTTCCCCGATGGCCGCTGCCTTCTTCCAGGTCATCCTCGTATTCCCTGAGCTCCCGTATGTCCCAGCCGGCAAAGGCATCGCGCAGGAGTTCCGGCGTGTAGAGGTGATCCACCGAGGGCGGGCCGCCGGTCTTGTATTCCAGTTGTTTCGGGGTGTAGCCGTGGAGCAGCAGGAGGCCACCCGGCTTCACCGCGGCCTGCATGTCGGCGAAGAGCCGCAGCCGCTCGGCGGGCGCGGTGAACTGGATGAATACCGCCGCCACGAAATCGAAGGCATCCTTCGGCCAGTCCCAGTCCAGGACATCCCCCAGGCGGAAATCCACTGCCACAGCCTTGCCGGCTGCGAGCTTCCGCGCCTTCTCCAGCGCCACGGGAGAAATCTCCAGGGCCGTGACGGCGAGGCCCTGCTCCGCCAGCCAGACGCTGTTGCGCCCCTCCCCGTCCGCCACGGAAAGGGCCGTGCTGCCGCTGGAGAACAGCCCGGCATGGGTCTCCATGAAGCGGGTGGGCGCGGTGCCGAACAGATAGTCCTCCCCCACCTCGCGGTAGCGGCTGGTCCAGAATTGTTCGTGGAAGGACATTTGTCAGTTGAGAGTCGTGAGTCGAGAGTGGAGAGCAATTCTAGCGCGCCGAAGGCGCGGAAATATCTGCTCTCGACTCGTCACTCTCGACTCTCGACTCGTTCCACCAGGAACGCCTTGATCGCCTCCACATCCGGCGCCATGACTGCCACCTGCTGCGGCAGGTTCTCGATGCCGGCCAACTCCTTCGGGCGCACCGGCTCCCGGTTGAGAGCCTCGCGGATGGTTTCCTCGAACTTGGCGGGCTGCGCGGTCTCCAGCACGATCATGGGCAGACCCGGCTCCAGGTGCTCGCGAGCCACTTTCAGGCCATCGGCGGTGTGGGTATCCACCATCACGCCATGCTGCTCCCAGGTGGAACGGATGGTCGCCAGGCGATCGGCATGGCTGCTCTTGCCGGAGACGAAGCCGAAACGGCCGATGTCCTGCCAGGCGGCACTCTGGGAGAGATCAAAGGCGCCGCCCTTGTCCACTTTCGACCACAGCTCCCGAACCTTGTCCCCGTCGCGGCCCACCAGATCGAACACGAAGCGCTCGAAGTTGGATGCCTTGGAGATGTCCATGGAGGGGCTGGAGGTGACCTGGGTCTCGGCCGTGGCCCGGGGGCGGTAGAGCCCGGTGCGGAAGAACTCGTCCAGGACGTCGTTCTCGTTGGTGGCCAGCACCAGCCGGGCGATGGGCAGGCCCATCATGCGCGCGATATGGCCGGCGCAGATGTTGCCGAAGTTGCCCGAAGGCACGCAGAAGGCCACCTTCTCGTCGTTGGACTTGGTGGCGGCGAAATAGCCCTTGAAGTAATAGACGATCTGGGCCAGGACACGGGCCCAGTTGATGGAATTCACGGCACCGATCTTGTATTTCGCCTTGAAGGGAGCGTCGTTGGACACCGCCTTGACGATGTCCTGGCAGTCGTCGAACATGGCCGTGACGGCGATGTTGAAGATGTTGGGCTCGTTCAGGGAATACATCTGGGCACGCTGGAAGGCGCTCATCTTGCCGTGGGGCGAGAGCATGAACACCTTCACGCGATGCTTGCCGAGCATGGCGTATTCGGCGGCGGAACCGGTATCGCCCGAGGTGGCCCCCAGGATGTTGATGGTCTCCCCGCGCTTCTCCAGCACGTACTCGAACAGGTTGCCCAGGAGCTGCATGGCCATGTCCTTGAAGGCCAGGGTCGGGCCGTTGGACAACTCTTGCAGGAACAAGCCGTCTTCCAGTTTCGTGAGCGGCGTGATGTCGGCGGCGTCCGTCCCGGGATTCCTCGTATAGTGGAAATTGCGCTCCGTGTAGGCCCGGTCCACCAGCACCTTGAGGTCGCAGGCGGGGATGTCGTCTACGAACTTGGTGATGATGCGCAGGGCCAGCGCCGCATAGGGCAGCTCGCGCCACTCGGCGAGTTCCGCGGCACTCAACTGGGGATAGGTCTCGGGCAGGTAGAGCCCGCCGTCGGGGGCCAGGCCGCCCAGGAGGATGTCGGAGAAGGCAAGCGCCGGCGATTGGCCGCGGGTGGAAATGTATTTCATGGGGATTCCTGTCGCTACATGAGACCGCGGCACCGGACCTGCGATCCAGTGCCGCAGAGGGGCTTCAATGTGCCGAGCCGCTTAACTCAGGCTCTCCAGCCTGAGCCGGGTGGCCTTGCCGCTGACGGTCTCCAGGGCCTCTATTCGGGCGATGGCGGCGTCGGCCGCGGCTTCCTTGCACTGGTGGGTGAGGATGATGATGTCGGTCTGCGCCTCGCCTTCATCCGGCTCCTTTTGCAGCATGGCGTCAATGGAGATGGCCTCGTCCGCCAGGATGCGCGTGATGTCGGCGAGCACGCCCGGCTTGTCGGCCACGCGCAGGCGCAGGTAGTAGCTTGTCTGCACCTCGCTCATGGGCAGGACGGGCAGATCGGAGATGCGGTCGGGCTGGAAGGCCAGGTGGGGCACCCGGTTGCCCGGATCGGCGGTGTGCAGGCGCGTCACATCCACCAGGTCGGCGATGACGGCGCTGGCGGTGGGCTCGGCCCCCGCGCCCTTGCCGTAGTAGAGGGTGGCGCCCACGGCATCGCCCTGCACCAGTACGGCGTTCATGGCGCCCTCCACGTTGGCGATCAGGCGCTTCGTGGGAATCAGGGTGGGGTGCACCCGCAGTTCCACGCCGGCCTCGGTGCGCCGGGTGATGCCCAGGAGCTTGATGCGATAGCCGAGTTGCTCCGCATAGCGGATGTCCTGGGCCTGGAGCCTGGTGATGCCCTCGACATAGGCCTTGTCAAACTGCATGGGGATGCCGAAGGCGATGGCCGACATGATGGTCAGCTTGTGCGCGGCATCAATCCCCTCGATGTCGAAGGTGGGATCGGCTTCCGCGTAGCCCAGGGCCTGGGCTTCCTTCAGCACCGCCTCGAAGGGCAGGCCCTTGTCCCGCATCTCGGACAGGATGAAGTTGGTGGTGCCGTTGATGATGCCGGCGATCCACTGGATGCGGTTGGCGGTGAGGCCTTCGCGCAACGCCTTGATGATGGGGATGCCGCCGGCCACCGCCGCCTCGAAGGCCACGATCACGCCCTTGGCGCTTGCCGCGGCGAAGATCTCGTTGCCATGGGTCGCCAGGAGCGCCTTGTTGGCCGTGACCACGTGCTTGCCGTTCTCGATGGCCTTCATCACCAGCTGCCTGGCCACGCCATAACCGCCGATGAGTTCCACCACGATATCCACTTCGGGATCGGACACCACGGCGAAGGCGTCGTCCGTGACGCGGCAGGCGCCGCCCGTGACCTGGTTCGCCAGTGCCAGATTCTTGTCCGCCACCACGGAGATGCGGATGGGCCGGCCGGCGCGGCGGGTGATTTCTTCCTCGTTCCTTTTCAGGACGGCGAAGGTGCCGCCGCCCACGGTGCCGATGCCCAGGAGGCCTACGTTGATGGGTTTCATTCTTTAGTCGAGAGTCGAGAGTTAAGAGTTGAGTGGTGACCAGTCGAGAGTCGAGAGTCGAGAGTCGAGAGTATAGTCAGGCGCGCTTGGCGCGCCTCAAAAATCACTCTCCACCCTCGACTCTCCACCCTCGACTCACGTTCCATGCCGTTTGCGGTAGCCTTCCAGGAAGCGGCCGAGGCGATCCAGGGCCTCCTTCAGGTCATCTTCATGCGGCAGGAACACGACGCGGAAATGATCGGGCAGGGGCCAGTTGAAGCCGCTGCCCTGCACCAGCAACACCTTTTCCTCCAGGAGGAGTTCCAGGATGAACTGCTGGTCGTCGGCGATGGGGTACATCTTGCTATCCAGCTTCGGGAACAGGTAGAGCGCCGCCTTGGGCTTGACGCAGCTGACCCCGGGCATGGCGTTCAGCATTTCCCAGGCGAGGTCGCGCTGTTTGGACAGCCGGCCGGTGGGCGCCACCAGATCCTCGATGCTCTGGTAACCGCCGAGCGCCGTCTGGATCGCCGTCTGCCCCGGCACATTCGAGCACAGGCGCATGGAGGCCAGCATGTTCAGCCCCTCGATGTAATCCTGGGCATGACGCTTCTCGCCGGAAACGATGAGCCAGCCCGCCCGGTAACCGCAGGCCCGGTAGTTCTTGGACAGCCCGTTCAGGGTGATGAACAGCACGTCGTCCGCCAGCGAGGCGATGGACGTGTGCTGGGCCCCGTCGTAGAGCACCTTGTCGTAGATCTCGTCGGCGTAGACGATGAGCTGGTGTTGCCGGGCGATCTCCACCACTTCCTTCAGGAGTTCCTCCGGATACAGGGCGCCCGTGGGATTGTTCGGGTTGATGAGTACGATGGCGCGGGTATTGGGCGTGATCTTGCCGCGGATATCGTTCAGGTCCGGCAGCCAGCCGGCGCCCTCGTCACAGACGTAGTGGCGCGGCGTGCCGCCCGCCAGGGACACGGCGGCGGTCCACAGGGGATAGTCGGGCGCCGGCACCAGCACCTCGTCCCCCGGCTCCAACAGGGCCTGCATGGCCATGACGATGAGTTCGGAGGCGCCATTGCCCAGGTAGATATCCTCGATGCCGACACCCTTGATCTTCTTCTGCTGGCAGTAGTGCATCACCGCCTTCCTCGCGGCGAACAGACCCTTGGAGTCGGAATAGCCCGAGGCCCCGCGCAGGTTCTGGATCACATCCACCACGATTTCCTCCGGCGGTTCGAAGCCGAAGGGCGCGGGGTTGCCGATGTTGAGCTTGATGATGCGGTGCCCATCGTCTTCCATCTGCTTGGCGCGCGCCAGCACCGGCCCCCGTATGTCGTAGCAGACATTGGCAAGCTTGGAGGATTTAAGTATCGGTTGCATGCGGGATCACCTGGGAATTACACCATGCGCGGAAGCGGACCGAGTAGGGCTGTCGCGCCGCGACGGGATTTGGAAAAAGTTATAATGCTACCTTTCAAAGCACCCGGCCGCAATTCCGCGCCGCCGCAAAGGCATAATGATCAACACCTCAAGCTCTTTTCGGCGCGGACAGACGCGATGAAACTGCAACAGACCAAGATTTTCGATGCCTACAACATCACCCATTACGGCGAGGGTTACCTCCTGGTGAACCGGGAGCAGCGCTTCGAGTCCGGCGTGGTGGTCACGCCCCAGGAGATTCTGGAAGGCTGGTGCGGCGGCGGTTTCGACACCCTCTCGCTTGCCGACATGGAGCGCCTCAGGGACATGGGCGCGGAGATCGTTCTGATCGGCACCGGCCCGCGCCAGCGCTTCCCCCAGCCCCAGCTCCTGCGGCCCCTGATCGAGGCACGGATCGGCTTCGAGGTCATGGACTCCGCCGCGGCCTGCCGTACCTACAACATCCTCATGGCCGAGGGGCGCAAGGTCGCCGCCGCCATCCTGTTCCAATGATCAAACCAACAAGCCGTCAGAGAGGCTTCGCCCTCGCCCTCCTGCCCATACTGCTGATCATGGCCCTGGCCTGGTTCGGCACCCTGGACTACCGGAAGCTGGTGAAGCCCGACGAAGGGCGCTACGCCGAAATCCCGCGGGAAATGGTCGCCACCGGCGACTGGCTCACGCCCCGGCTCAACGACCTGAAATACTTCGAGAAGCCCGCCCTGCAATACTGGGCCACCGCCGCGGCCTTCGAGGCCTTCGGCGCACACGAATGGACGGCGCGCCTGTGGCCAGCCCTCACCGGCTTCCTGGGCATCCTGCTCGCGGGCTATACCGGGAGCCGCCTGTTCGGCCGGAGGGAAGGCACCATGGCCGCCGCGGTCCTGGGCAGCAGCGTGCTCTATGCCGCCATGGCCCACATCATCACCCTGGACATGGGGCTCAGCTTCTTCATGCAGGCCGCCCTCTCCGGCTTCCTGCTGGCCAACCGACCGGAAGCCTCCCCCGAGGAAGGCCGACGCTGGATGCTCTTCACCTGGGCCATGGTCGCCCTGGCAACCCTGACCAAGGGCATCGTTGCCCCGGTGCTCGCCGGGGGCACCCTGGTCTTCTACAGCCTGCTTGCCCGCGACCTCTCCCCGTGGCGGCGTCTGCACCTGATCCCGGGGTTGGCCCTGTTCCTGGCCCTGGCCGCGCCCTGGTTCGTGGCCGTGACGCTGAAGAATCCGGAGTTCTTCCACTTCTTCTTCATCCACGAGCATTTCGAGCGTTTCCTGACCAAGAGCCACCACCGTTTCCAGCCCTGGTGGTTCTTCCTGCCCATCCTGGCGCTCGGCATGTTGCCCTGGGCCAGCATGCTGCCCCAGATCCTCTGGTCCGGCTGGAAATCCCCCCTCCCCTCCCCTCCCTCCCCCGCGGGGGAGGGAGGGGAGCGTCGTGAGCCACGGCACGGCTTCAATCCAAGGCGTTTCCTCCTGGTCTGGTCGGTGCTGATCTTCGTCTTCTTCAGCATTTCCGACTCCAAGCTGCCGTCCTACGTCCTGCCCATCTTTCCGGCCCTGGCCCTGCTTGCCGGAGACTGGCTGGCCAAGGCCGGAAGGCTTTCCCTGGTCAGGCACTTCTCCCTCGTCGCCATCCTGGCCGGCGCCGCCCTCCTCGCCTCGCCCCTGGTAAAAATGGCGGCGAACCCGGAGCAGCCGCTGGCCATGATGGCGGACTACGCCCGCTGGCTGGCCGCCTCGTCGGCGATCTGGTTCGCCGGCAGCGCCGCGGCCCTGGCCCTGGCCTGGCGCGGGCGTCTCGGTCCCGCCGTCTATCTCGCGGCCGTCGCCACTTTCGTCGTCGGACAAGGCGCGCTCCTGGGCCACGAGAGCCTCGCCGCCTCCAATTCCGCCGCTTCCCTGGCGCAGCAACTGCGCCCGCAACTCACACCCGGCGTGCCCTTCTACTCGGTGCGCACCTACGAGCAGACCCTGCCCTTCTACATCCAGCGCACCGTGACCCTGGTGGAATTCGGCGACGAACTCTCCTTCGGCATTCAGCAGGAGCCGCAGAAGTTCGTGCCCACGGTCAAGGAGTTCGAGGCCCGCTGGCGCGCCGACAAGGATGCCTTCGCCCTCATGACCCCGGACACCTATGCCGAGCTGGAAAAGGACGGCCTGCCCATGACCATCGCCGCCCGCGACCTGCGTCGCATCGTGGTCAGAAAACCTCAATGAACCGCGGAGGCGCAGAGGGTTGTAGGTCGGGCTCCAGCCCGACATTTCCCATCTACTCCGTTCCTGTCGGGCTGAAGCCCGACCTACAGTCCAACCTACCATCGCTCTTTCAGACCACGACGAACCCATGACCGCCGTCAGCTTTGCCCTCATCCTCACCGGCGTGTTGCTCAACGCCGCCGCCCAGTTGCTGCTGAAGGCCGGCACCAACGCCATCGGCCACTTCGAGTTCCACCTGGAGAACCTCCTGCCCATAGGCATGAAGGTCGCGTTCCAGCCCTACATCCTGGGCGGCCTCTCCTGCTACGTCATCAGTGTCGTGGTCTGGATCCTGGCCCTGTCCCGGGTTCAGGTAAGCATGGCCTATCCCATGCTGTCCATCGGCTACGTGGTCAATGCCATCATCGCCTACTACTGGTTCGGCGAGGACGTGGGCTTCATGCGTCTCCTCGGCATCGGCATCATCATCATCGGCGTCTACCTCGTTTCCAGATCATGAGCTTCCTACCCTTCACCCGCCCCTCCATAGACGAGGAATCCATCGCCGGCGTCGCCGACGTCCTGCGCTCCGGCTGGATCACCACCGGACCCAAATGCCGGGAATTCGAGGCGGCGCTGAGCGAACTGTTCGGCGGGCGCACGGTGCGCGCCTTCAACTCCGGCACGGTCACCATGGAGACGGCCCTGCGCCTTCTCGACATCGGTCCCGGCGACGAGGTCATCACCACGCCCATGAGCTGGGTCGCCACCGCCAACGTCATCCTGGCCGTGGGCGCAAGACCGGTGTTCGTGGATGTGGATCCCGCCACGCGCAACATCGCCCTGGACAAGATCGAGGAGGCCATGAGTCACCGTAGCCGCGCCATCATTCCGGTGGACCTGGCGGGCCTGCCGGTGCGCCGGGAACATCTCTACGACATCGCCGCGGAATACAACGTGCGGGTGGTGGAGGACGCGGCCCAGGCAATCGGTGCCTCCTCGGACGGCCGGCTGATCGGCAGCTTCGGCGACTACATCTCCTTCTCCTTCCACGCCAACAAGAATCTCACCACTACCGAAGGCGGCTGCCTGGTGCTGCCGGAGGATGCCGACGCCGAATTGATCGCCCGCTGCGAACGCCTGCGCCTGCAGGGTGTGCAGCGCCTGGCGGACGGTTCCATGGAGGTGATGGAGCCCGGCGGCAAGGCCAACCTCACGGACGTGGCGGCCCGCATCGGACTGGGCCAGTTGCCCCATCTCGCTGCCTTCACCGCCCGAAGGCGCGAACTGGCCCGGCGCTACTTTGATTGGTTCGATGCAAACGGCGGCGAGTTGCTGGAGATGGGCCTGGAACTACCGCCCAGGGACTTCGAGAATTCCAACTGGCACATGTTCCAGCCGCTCCTGCCTCTGGATCGCATGAGCATCGGCCGCGCCGAATTCGTGAAGCGCATGGCGGAGAAGGAAATCGGCGTCGGCGTGCACTACCCGGCCATGCACCTGTTCAAGCTCTATCGCGGCCTCGGCTACGAGGAGGGCGACTTCCCCCATGCGGAACGGGTGGGTCGCGAAACGGTTACACTGCCGCTTTTCCCTGCCATGGACGACGGGGACGTGGAGCGGGTTTGCTCCGCGCTCAAGGACATCCTCTTGCAGAACAAGAAATGAACAAGCCCGAACTCTCAGTCATCATCCCCGTTTACAACGAGGAAGAAGGCCTCGCGACTTTGTTCGCGCGGCTTTACCCGGCCCTGGACGCGCTCCAGACCTCCTACGAAGTCATCTTCATCAACGACGGCTCGAAGGACCGCTCAGCCGCCATCCTGCGGCAGCAGTTCCAGGCGCGGCCGGACGTGACGCGGGTCGTGCTGTTCGGCGCCAACGCCGGGCAGCATCTGGCCATCATGGCGGGCTTCGAGCACAGCCGGGGCGAGATTGTCGTCACCCTGGACGCCGACCTGCAGAACCCGCCGGAAGAGATCGGCAAGCTCGTCGCCAAGATGCAGGAAGGCTACGACTACGTGGGCAGCATCCGCCAGCAACGCCAGGACACGGCCTTCCGAAAGTACGCCTCCCGGGCCATGAACCACATCCGGGAAAAAATCACGCGCATCAAGATGACCGACCAGGGCTGCATGTTGCGCGCCTACAGCCGTTCCATCATTGACGCCATCAACTCCTGCCGCGAGGTGAACACCTTCATCCCCGCCCTGGCCTATACCTTCGCGCAGAAGCCGGTGGAGATCGAGGTGAAGCACGAGGAGCGGGCGGCCGGGGAGTCGAAATACTCCCTCTACAGCCTGATCCGCCTGAACTTCGATCTGGTGACCGGCTTCTCGGTCATGCCGCTACAGATGTTCTCCATGGCCGGCATCGTGCTGTCCCTGCTCTCGGCGTTCTTCGTCGTCTACCTGTTCATTCGCCGCCTGGTGGTCGGCCCGGAAGCGGAGGGCCTGTTCACCCTGTTCGGCATCGCCTTCTTTCTGCTCGGCATCCTCCTCTTCGCCGTGGGCCTCCTGGGCGAATACGTGGGCCGCATCTACCAGCAGGTGAGACTGCGGCCGCGCTACACGGTAGCGGCGGTGCTTGAACGGGATCAAGGACTGAGGGCTGAGGACTGAGGATGATTACCGGGGAGAAGGGGTAAAATCCCGCTCCTTCCTCCAGAAGATCTTTCAGGCAAAAACGCCTGGGCTACCCATGACCCACTCCCCACTCCCCACTTCCCACTCCCCAGCAAGGGCCGTCGTCTTCGCCTACCACAACGTCGGGGTGCGCTGCCTGTCGGTGCTGCTGGCCCACGGCGTGGACGTGGCCCTGGTAGTGACCCACGAGGACTCACCCGCCGAGACCATCTGGTTCGAGAGTGTGGCCAAACTGGCCGCGATGCACGACATCCCGGTCATCACGCCGGCGGACGCCAATGCCCCGGAAGTCATCGAGCGCATCCGAGCGCTCCGGCCGGATTTCATCTTTTCCTTCTACTACCGGCAGATGCTGAAGCCGGAGCTGCTGGAGCTCGCCTCCCGTGGCGCCTACAACATGCACGGCTCGCTCCTGCCGAAGTACCGGGGCCGGGTGCCGGTGAATTGGGCCATCATCCGCGGCGAGAAGGAGACGGGGGCGACGCTACACGAAATGGTAGCCAAACCGGACGCCGGAGCCATCATCGCCCGACAGGCCGTGCCCATTCTGCCCTTCGATACGGCCGGCGACGTGTTCGCCAAGGTGACGGTGGCCGCCGAGATGGCCCTGAACGACGTGCTGCCAGCCCTCCTCTCCGGCACGGCGCCCAGCCTGCCCAACGATCTGGCGTCCGGCTCCTATTTTGGCGGCAGGAAACCGGAGGACGGCCGGATTGACTGGACCAGGCCCGCCACCGAGATCCACAACCTCATACGCGCCGTGGCCCCACCCTATCCGGGCGCCTTCACCACCCTGGACGGCCGACGGCTGCTGGTACTCGGCAGCCTGCCAGAACCGGAGCGCGTCCCGCGGTCTTCCGAGCCCGGACTGTATGTGGAAAATGGCCGCTGCTTTGCTGATTGCGGTGCAGGTGAGACAATGGCGGTTTTGCGCCTCACTGCTCTCGAATTCGACGGCATGACGATGGATGCGAGCCGCATCCATGCCCTGTTCGGCGAGCGCAAGGCTCCGTTCAACTGACTTCGAGCGTCTTCATAATGAAAAAAATCCTCATCCTCGGCGTAAACGGCTTCATCGGCCACCACCTGTCCCAGCGCATCCTTGCCACCACCGACTGGGAGGTGTATGGCATGGACATGAATTCGGAGCGCGTCACCGATCTCATGGGCAATGACCGTTTCCACTTCTTCGAGGGCGACATCACCATCAACAAGGAGTGGATCGAGTACCACGTCAAGAAGTGCGACGTGATCCTGCCCCTGGTGGCTATCGCCACGCCCGCCACCTACGTCAAGGAGCCTCTGCGGGTGTTCGAACTGGACTTCGAGGCCAACCTGCCCATCATCCGGCAGGCCGTGAAGTACAAGAAGCGGGTGATCTTCCCCTCCACCTCCGAGGTCTATGGCATGAGCCAGGACCCGGAATTCGATCCGGAAAACTCCAACCTGGTGCTGGGCCCGATCAACAAGCCACGCTGGATCTACTCCTGCGCCAAGCAGATGATGGACCGGGTGATCCACGCCTACGCCCAGCAGGAGGGCCTGCAATACACCCTGTTCCGTCCCTTCAACTGGATCGGACCGGGCCTGGATTCCATCCACACGCCCAAGGAAGGCTCCAGCCGGGTCATCACCCAGTTCCTGGGCCATATCGTGCGCGGCGAGAACATCAAGCTGGTGGATGGCGGCGCCCAGAAGCGCTCCTTCACCTATGTGACGGACGGCATTGACGCCCTGATGAAGATCATCGAGAACAAGGACGGCATCGCCAACGGCAAGATCTACAACATCGGCAACCCGAAGAACAACTACTCCATCCGCGACCTGGCCGCCCTGATGATGAAACTGGCCGCCGAGTACCCGGAGTATGCCGCCAGCCTGTCCCAGGTGCAGGTTCTGGAGACCACCTCCGGCGAGTACTACGGCAAGGGCTACCAGGACACCCAGCACCGGGTGCCCAAGATCAGCAACACCATGTCTGATCTGAACTGGGAACCGACCGTGACCTTCGAGGACGCACTGCGCGCCATCTTCGAAGCCTATCGCGGCGACGTCATCGCTGCCCGGGCGCTGATGGACTGACTTTTCCTGGGGAGTGGGAAGTAGGAAGTGGGTAGTCGGCAACCCCACTCCCCACTCCCCACTTCCCACTTCCCATAGTGAAACTCGCCCTGAAGATAGACGTGGACACCTACCGCGGCACGCTGGAAGGCGTGCCGCGACTGGTGGAGTGCCTGCGTCGGCACAAGGCGGGGGCGACTTTCCTCTTTTCCCTGGGTCCGGACCACACCGGCCGGGCCATCAAGCGGGTGTTCCGGCCCGGTTTCATGAAGAAGGTGTCCCGCACCTCCGTCGTGGAGCACTACGGCCTGAAGACCCTGATGTATGGCACCCTCCTGCCTGGCCCGGACATCGGCAAGCGTTGCGCGGACATCCTGAAGGGGGTTCGGGACTGCGGCTTCGAGGTGGGCATCCACACCTGGGACCACATTCGCTGGCAGGATGGCGTGGAGAAGGCTGACGCCGCCTGGACCGAGAAGGAACTGGCCCTGGCCGCCACCCGCTTCCAGGAAATTTTCGGTGCGCCCGCGAGGACGCACGGCGCCGCGGGCTGGCAGATGAACGCCCATGCCCTGCGCCTGACGCAACGCCTGGGCTTCGATTACTCCTCCGACTGCCGCGGTACGGCGCCCTTCATCCCGGTGCAAAACGGCGAGGTGGTCGCCTGCCCGCAACTGCCTTCCACCCTGCCCACCCTGGACGAGCTGATAGGCGTGGATGGCCTGACGGTGGACAACGTGCATGAGCACATCCTGGCCCTCACCGCCGACATGCCCGCCACCGGCCATGTCTATACCCTGCACGCCGAACTGGAAGGCATGAAGCTTCTGCCGGTGTTCGAGCGCCTGCTCTCAGGCTGGCAGGCTCAGGGGCATGAACTGGTGCCGACCCGAACCCTGTTCGAATCACTGAACCTGGCCACCCTGCCCCGCTGCGAATTCCAGCGCAGCGAAATCCCCGGCCGCTCCGGCACCCTCATGATCCAGGGGCCGGAATTTTTGGCTTGAGGGCGTCCCCCCCGTTTCACCGCAGAGACGCAGAGGCGCGGAGAAGACCCACGTCGGCTGAACATCTAAGCGAGGCGTGCCTTTTTCCCTCGCTTTCTTGTTTTTCTCTGCGCCTCCGCGCCTTTGCGGTTCAATCAAGTTTTTGGCGTTAAACTGATACCTCATCACAACAGAAGAGGCGACCATGCTCGATCAAACCGTCCCCGACTTCAGCCTGCCGGCCACCGGTGGCCAGACCTTCCAGTTTTCCTCAGCCCGCGGCAAGAAACTCGTAATCTACTTTTACCCCAAGGACAGCACCCCGGGCTGCACCACCGAGGCGGGGGACTTTCGCGACCTATACGCCGAGTTTCAGGCGACGGGCACCGACATCTACGGCATCTCCCGGGACAGTCTCAAGTCCCATGAGAACTTCAAGGCCAAGCTGGGCCTGCCCTTCGAGCTGCTCTCGGACGGGCAGGAAATCGCCTGCGCCCTGTTCTCGGTCATCAAGTTGAAAACCTTGTATGGCAAACAGGTCCGTGGCATCGAACGCTCCACCTTCGTCATTGATGGAAATGGCGTCCTGCGCCGTGAATGGCGCGGCGTCAAGGTAGCCGGACATGCGGCGGAAGTGCTCGAATTCGTGAAAACGGTCAGCGGTCAGCGGTAAGCGCCGCACCAAGCTGAACCGCTCACCCCTTACCGCTCACTGCTTACCCACATCATGGCCAAAAAAGACACCCCCAAGACCAAGCTGTTCGTCCTGGACACGAACGTCATCATGCACGACCCCACGAGCCTGTTCCGGTTCGAGGAGCACGACATCTTCCTGCCCATCAACACTCTGGAGGAGTTGGACGCCAGCAAGAAGGGCATGTCGGAAGTGGCGAGGAACGTGCGCCAGGCCAGCCGACTGCTGGACAGCATCGTCAGCGGCTCGGACGTGGACATGAACCTGGGCATACCTCTGGATGCCGCATCCGCTGGCCTGGCCAACGGCCGCCTGTTCGTGCAGACCGAAGCCATCATGAGCGAGTTGCCCGCGGCCCTGCCCACGGCCAAGGCGGACAACCAGATCATCGCCGTGGTGATCCACCTGAAACACAAGTTCCCCGGCCGAGCGGTGATCCTGGTATCCAAGGACATCAACATGCGCATCAAGGCCCGCGCCCTGGGACTGGACGCGCAGGACTACTTCAACGACAAGGTCCTGGAGGATACCGACCTCCTCTATACCGGCATAAGGGAACTGCCGGACGACTTCTGGGAAACCCACGGCAAGGGCCTGGAGTCGTGGAAGCAGGACATCCACACCCTGTACCGGGTGGAGGGGCCGCTCTGCGCCGAGTTCCAGGTCAATGAATACATCTACCAGGAAGGTCCCAAGCCCCTGCACGCCATCGTCAAGGAGCAGAAGGGCAGGCAGGTGGTGTTGGAGACGCTGAAGGACTACGGCCACACCAAGAACGCGGTTTGGGGCATCACGGCGAGGAATCGGGAACAGAATTTTGCCCTGAACCTGCTCATGAACCCGGAGATTGATTTCATCACCCTCCTGGGTCAGGCGGGCACCGGCAAGACGCTCCTGACCCTGGCGGCGGGCCTGACCCAGGTACTGGAAACCAAGAAATACTCGGAGATCATCATGACCCGGGTCACCGTGCCCGTGGGCGAGGACATCGGTTTCCTGCCCGGGACGGAAGAGGAGAAGATGACCCCCTGGATGGGCGCCCTGGAGGACAACCTGGACGTGTTGAACGGCACCGCCGGCGCGGACAACGGGCAATATGGCGGTGACTGGGGCCGGGCCGCGACCCACGATCTGATCCGCAGCCGCATCAAGGTGAAGTCGCTCAACTTCATGCGCGGCCGCACCTTCATCAACAAGTTTCTCATCATAGACGAGGCGCAGAATCTGACGCCCAAGCAGATGAAGACGCTCATCACCCGCGCCGGCCCGGGCACCAAGGTCATTTGCCTGGGCAACATCGCCCAGATTGACACACCCTATCTCACGGAAGGCTCATCCGGCCTGACTTACGTGGTGGATCGCTTCAAGGGCTGGGAACACAGCGGCCACATCACCCTGCAAAGGGGCGAACGCTCCCGCCTGGCCGACCACGCGGCGGAAGTGCTGTAGGCAGCGAGACGGCCGCATCAGCCGTCTCCAAAAAGAAAAAAGCCTGACGAGTCAGGCTTTTTTCTTCAGTATTCTGGTCGGGGTGAGAGGATTCGAACCTCCGACTCCTGCGTCCCGAACGCAGTACTCTACCAGGCTGAGCTACACCCCGAGTCGACCAAATATTGGATGGGCCGGCGAATGCCGAACCTTTTGCCATCCGGAAACCCTCTCAGGCTTCGACATCATGAGTGCCGAAACTTTCAGTGGTCCCTCGTGACTGCAAAGTCTGCCAAGTTTACCAGACTTTCCTTGAAAACAGAATCGCCAGCGACGGAAATCGCTTCCTTGGCCAAGCGAGCCTCTTCCGCCGCACGCCGACGGGTCTCATCCAGCGCCCCGGTGGCATGAATGGCCGCCATCACCCCGGCAAATTCATCCCGGCCACCTTCCTCGATGGCACGACGCACGCAAGCAGCCTGTTCCGCGTTGCCATGGAGGAGCACGTGGATCAAGGGCAGGGTCGGCTTGCCTTCGGCCAGATCGTCCCCCAGATGCTTGCCCAGCGCCTCTTCGTCACCGGAATAATCCAGGACGTCGTCAATCAACTGGAACGCGGTACCCAGGTGCATGCCATAGCGGGCATAGCCATCCTCCTCCTCCGGGGAAAGGCCGCCGAGGACGGCACCCAGCCGCGCCGCGGCCTCGAACAGCTTGGCCGTCTTGAAGCGGATCACCTGAAGGTACTGCTCCACGTCGGCATCGGCGTTGTGTACGTTCAGAAGCTGCAACACCTCGCCCTCGGCGATGGTGTTGGTGGCATCCGCCAGGATCTGCTGGACCCTCATGCTGCCCACGGAAACCATCATCTGGAACGCGCGGGAATAGAGGAAGTCGCCCACCAGTACCGAGGCGGCATTGCCGAACATGGCATTGGCGGTCTTGTTGCCACGCCGCAGGTCGGACTCGTCCACCACGTCGTCGTGCAACAATGTCGCCGTATGGATGAATTCCACCACGGCGGCCAGTTCGTGCCGGTGGCCACCCCGATAGCCGGCCGCGCCGGCGCACAGCACCACCAGGGCCGGACGCATGCGCTTGCCGCCGCTGTTGATGATGTATTCGGCCACCTGGCGAATGAGTACCACCTCTGAGTAGAGGCGCTCGCGGATCACCGCGTCCACGGATCGCATGTCTTCGGCGATCAGTGCATACAGGGCATCGAGGGACATGTGCGGCGAAGGGTTCGGACGAAGCAGGCTGAAAAGACCGGAAATCGGGAAGCGAAAAGACCGGAACGAAAATAACCCAGGAATTTAGGCAGGTTTGCGATCTTAGTGGCGAAGCTGCACCTCGTCAAGCCGGCTTGTTTATTCCGCCATCAGGAAAACGCGGCGCGCCCCGGGCCACAATGGGAAATCGCAACAAGCCTTTGACTTTCCGGCAGTTTGCCCATAGAATGCGCGATTCTTCGGCAGCACCCCTGTTTCACATCAACTTCGGAGTCTCATCTCATGTACGCGGTCATAAAAACCGGCGGCAAGCAATATCGCGTCGTCGCTGGCGAAAAACTCAAAATAGAACAGATACCGGCAGACGTGGGCGCAGAAATCACACTCGATCAGATTCTCATGATCGGTGAAGGCGAGGCCGTCAAGGTCGGCACGCCCCTGGTGGAAGGCGCTTCTGTCAAGGCCACGGTGGTCAGCCATGGCCGCCACGACAAGGTCAAGATCTTCAAGATGCGCCGCCGCAAGCACTATCAGAAGCATCAAGGCCATCGCCAGAACTATACCGAGATCCAGATCGGCGAAATCGCCATCTGATCGGTTCAGCACAGCAGGAGCTTAGAAAATGGCACACAAAAAAGCAGGCGGCAGTTCCCGTAACGGCCGCGACTCGGAAAGCAAGCGACTGGGCGTCAAGCGTTACGGCGGCCAGGTTGTCGCTGCCGGCAACATTCTCGTTCGCCAGCGCGGCACCCAGTTCCACCCCGGCGACAATGTCGGCCTGGGCAAGGACCACACCCTGTTCGCGAAGGTGACCGGAACCGTGGAATTCTCGGTGAAGGGCGCCCTGCGCCGCAAGACCGTGAGCATCGTTCCCCTCGCCGCATAAAGGGTACCGCGATCAAGAAAAAGCCCTATCCTTGCGGTAGGGCTTTTTTTGTTTCGTAGGTCGGAATTCATTCCGACGACACTTTACGCATAAGCCCATGTCGGGATAAATCCCGACCTACAAAACAACAATGAAATTCTTCGACGAAGCGAAAATTGAAGTCATTGCCGGCGACGGTGGGAATGGCTCCGCCAGCATGCGCAGGGAGAAATACATCCCCAAGGGCGGGCCGGACGGCGGCGACGGCGGGCGCGGCGGCAGTATCTATGCCGTCGCCGACTGCAATCTCAACACGCTCATTGATTTCCGCTACACGCGCATCTTCCGCGCCCAGCGCGGCGAGAACGGCCGCGGCGCCGACTGTTACGGCAAGGGCGGCGACGACATGGAACTGCGCATGCCCGTGGGCACCATCATCAGCAACAGGGAAACCGGCGAAGTCATGGCCGACCTGGACGCGGACGGCAAGAAGGTGCTCATCGCCAAAGGAGGCAACGGCGGGCTGGGCAACATCCACTTCAAGTCCAGCGTCAACCGCGCACCGCGCAAATGCACGCCGGGGGGCGAGGGCGAGCGCTTCGAGTTGCGCCTGGAATTGAAGGTATTGGCGGACGTGGGCCTGCTGGGCCTGCCCAATGCCGGCAAATCCACTTTCATCCGTGCGGTCTCCGCCGCGCGTCCCAAGGTGGCGGACTACCCCTTCACCACCCTCGCGCCCAACCTCGGGGTGGTGCGGGTGGACACCAACCGCAGCTTCGTCATCGCCGACATACCCGGCCTGATCGAGGGCGCGGCGGAAGGCCACGGCCTGGGCCACCAGTTCCTGCGCCACCTGCAAAGGACGCGCCTGCTTCTGCACATCGTCGACGTGGCGCCCTTCGATCCGAGTGCCGACCCGGTACGGGATGCCCATTCCATCCTGGAAGAGCTCCGAAAATACGACGAAACGCTCTATACCAAGCCGCGCTGGCTGGTGCTGAACAAGCTGGATCTCGTGCCCGAAGAAGATCGTGAGCCCCTCATCCGCACGCTGGTTGAGGGTTACGGCCCGGTCGCCAAATGGTTCTCCATTTCCGCCATCAGCGGCCAGGGCTGCCCCGCCCTGACCTTCGCCATCATGGACCATCTGGACACCATCGCCCCGCCGCCTCCCATGACCGAGGAGGAGGAATCCGAAGGCAGCGACTCCAGCCAACCGGAGGAACCCGACGAGGAGCAGGAAGCATGAGACAGGCCATCATCGAAGCCCGCCGCATCGTGGTGAAGGTCGGTAGCGCGCTGGTAACGAACAACGGTGCGGGCCTGGCGCTGGAAGCCCTGGCGGACTGGGCACGCCAGATCGCCGCGCTGCGCAGCCAGGGCAAGGAGATCGTCCTGGTGTCCTCGGGTGCCATCGCGGCCGGCATGCAGCGACTGGGCTGGACCACTCGTCCCTCCGCCATGCACGAACTCCAGGCGGCGGCGGCCGTGGGCCAGATGGGCCTGGCCCAAGCCTACGAGTCGGTCTTTTCCAGCCACGGCCTGCACACCGCGCAGATTCTCCTCACCCACGAAGACCTGGCGGATCGCACCCGCTACCTGAATGCCCGCTCCACGCTCGCCACCCTCTTGGATCTGGGCGTGGTACCCATCATCAACGAAAACGACACCGTGGTCACGGACGAGATCAAGTTCGGCGACAACGACACCCTGGGCGCCCTGGTGGCGAACCTGATCGAGGCGGATTGCCTGGTCATCCTCACGGACCAGCAGGGCCTCTATACCGCCGACCCGCGCTCGAATCCGGAAGCCACCCTGGTCTCCGAGGGGCGTGCGGGCGACCCGGCCTATGAAGCCATGGCCGGCGGCGCGGGCAGCGGCATCTCCCGGGGCGGCATGATCACCAAGATTCGCGCCGCCAAGCGCGCCGCCCGCAGCGGCGCCCACACCCTGATCGCCAGCGGCCGGGAGCAGGACGCCCTGCTGCGCCTGGCGGCAGGCGAAGCCTTGGGCACGCTGCTGGTAGCCGGCGCTTCGCCGCTGGCGGCAAGGAAGCAGTGGCTGGCAGACCATCTGCAACTGGCCGGCAGCCTGCTGCTGGATGCCGGGGCAGTCAAGGCCCTGAAGGCCGGAAAGAGCCTCCTGCCGGTGGGCGTCACCGCCGTGGAAGGCGACTTCGTACGCGGCGCAGCAGTGGCCTGCCGGGACGAAGCCGGCCGGGAAGTGGCGCGGGGCCTCATCAACTACTCCGCTGCGGAGGCCCGTCGGGTCGCCCGACACGGCAGCGGCGAGTTCGAGTCCCTGATCGGCTACCTGGACGAGCCCGAACTGATCCACCGGGACAACATGGTGCTGCTCTGACCCATTTTCCGGACACCTGGACAGCAAAAAGCCGGGCAAGCCCGGCTTTTTTCTGCCTACGGAATCACCTTACTCGGCGACTTCGACAGCTTCATTCTCTTCCGGGCGATCCAGGAGTTCGACATAGGCCATGGGCGCATTGTCGCCCTGGCGGAAGCCGCACTTCAGGATGCGCAGGTAGCCGCCATTGCGGTTGGCGTAGCGGGGGCCGAGAACATCGAAGAGCTTGACGACCATTTCCCGATCCCGGGTACGATCGAAGGCCAGACGGCGATTGGCCAGGGAGGGCGCCTTGCCCAGGGTGATGAGCGGCTCGACGACGCGGCGCAATTCCTTGGCCTTGGGCAGCGTGGTCTTGATGACTTCGTGACGCAGCAGGGAGTTGGACATGTTGCGCAGCATGGCCAGACGATGGCTGCTGGTGCGATTCAGTTTGCGAAGACCGAGACGATGGCGCATGGTGATTCCTTAATGAGTAATTGTATTTGTTGTACCTTCCGGCGCGGGCGGGGCTAAAAATTCCCGCCTGGTGCGACCGGAGGCTGTCAGTCTATCCGGCCGCCCCAAAAGGTCGGCCGGCACTGATGGACGCTCGGGAAATTAACCGAGCTTGTCCAGGCCTGCGGGAGGCCAGTTTTCGAGCTTCATGCCCAGCGTAAGACCGCGGGAAGCCAGGACTTCCTTGATCTCGTTCAGGGACTTGCGGCCCAGGTTCGGCGTCTTCAGCAGCTCGGTTTCCGTGCGCTGGATGAGGTCGCCGATGTAGTAGATGTTCTCGGCCTTGAGACAATTGGCAGAGCGCACCGTCAATTCCAGATCGTCCACCGGACGCAGCAGCACCGGGTCCACCTGCGCAGCCTTCTGCGGCTCGGCGGCGATCGGCGTACCTTCCAGGTTGGCGAACACGGAAAGTTGATCCATCAGCACGCCGGCGGCGAAGCGCACGGCTTCCTCCGGGTCGGCGGCACCGTTGGTCTCGATGTCCAGCACCAGCTTGTCCAGATCCGTACGCTGCTCCACACGGGCGCTTTCGACCGCATAGCTGACGCGG
Organism: Rhodocyclaceae bacterium; assembly: GCA_028714035.1. Taxonomy (GTDB): domain Bacteria; phylum Pseudomonadota; class Gammaproteobacteria; order Burkholderiales; family Rhodocyclaceae; genus JAQTNA01. Next base: position 64,960 of record JAQTNA010000013.1, on the reverse strand, counting down.
CGAACGGGGCTGAAGGACGCATCCAGCAGAATACGGCCGATGGTCTTGTTTTCGGACGCACCGGGACGAATGTTGGCCGGCTGATAGCCGCGGCCCTTCTCGACCTTGATGATCATGTCCAGCTTGCCGCCGGGCGCCAGATGGGCAATGACGTGCTCCGGGTTCACGATTTCCACGTCATGCGTGGTCTCGATATCGGCTGCGGTCACTACGCCTTCGCTGGACTTCGACAGCGTGAGCTGCGCCTCGTTACGGTTATGGAGCTTGAGCACCACACCCTTCAGGTTGAGCATCAGATCCACCACATCTTCCCGCACGCCGTCCAGGGTGGAGTACTCGTGCAGCACACCCTCGATGGACACCTCGGTGGGCGCATAGCCCTCCATGGAGGAAAGAAGAATGCGGCGCAGGGCGTTGCCCAGCGTGTGACCGTAGCCGCGCTCGAACGGCTCCATCACCACGCGCGCATGCACGGGCGAAAGATTGTGCACTTCGATGCTACGGGGTTTCAAGAGAGCATTGCTTTGCATCTGCTGTCCTTAATTTAACCGGGAGTAAAAAACCACAGAGGCCGAAGGGGTTGCGAGACTGACTCTTCGCGAGTCTTCGCAACCCCCTGGCCTTAGATGAATCCCGGCGCCAAATTAGCGGGAATAAAGCTCCACCACCAGGCTTTCGTTGATGGTCGCGGGAAGATCGGACCTCTGCGGGAAGGCCTTGAAGACACCCTTGCCGGCCTTCACGTCCATCTGGATCCACTCGGGGAATCCGCGACCTTCCGCGGCCTCCAGAGCAGCCTTGATGCGCAGATGACCACGAGGAGCGTCCATCAACTCCACCACGTCCCCGGCCTTCACGAGGTAGGACGGGATATTCACGCGCCGGCCATTGACCTTCAGTGCGCCGTGGCGAACCACCTGGCGCGCTTCGGCACGGGAACCACCGAAGCCCATGCGATAGGCCACGTTGTCCAGACGACCTTCCAACAACTGAAGCAGGTTTTCGCCCGTCTGACCCTTGCGGCGGTCGGCTTCGGCGTAAACCTTGCGGAATTGCTTTTCCAGCACGCCGTAAATGCGGCGAACCTTCTGCTTTTCACGGAGCTGCTGACCAAAGCCGGACAGACGTGCACCGGATTTTTGGCCATGCTGACCGGGCGCATACGAACGGCGTTCGATAGCACACTTGTCGGTGAAACACTTCTCCGCCTTGAGGAAGAGTTTTTCTCCCTCCCGGCGGCACTGGCGGCACTTTGCGTCGAGATTGCGAGCCACTGTTCAACTCCTTAGATACGACGCCGCTTCGGCGGACGGCAACCGTTGTGTGGGATCGGCGTGATATCCGTGATGCTGGTGATCTTCATGCCAAGGGCGTTCAGGGCGCGCACCGCGGACTCACGGCCGGGGCCGGGGCCCTTGATGCGCACTTCGAGGTTCTTCACGCCACAGTCCTGCGCAGCCTTGCCCGCTGCTTCCGCGGCGACCTGGGCGGCAAAGGGCGTGCTCTTGCGGGAGCCCTTGAAGCCTGCACCACCGGAAGTCGCCCAGGACAATGCATTTCCCTGACGGTCGGTGATGGTGATGATGGTGTTATTAAAAGACGCGTGCACGTGGGCAATGCCCTCGGCAACGTTCTTTTTGACTTTTTTGCGAACTTTCGCGGCGGTCTTGGCCATGGTCGGTTCCTATTTATTTCTTGCCGGCGATCGCTTTGCGCGGTCCCTTGCGGGTGCGGGCGTTCGTACGGGTACGCTGACCTCGGCACGGCAAGCCCTTGCGATGACGCAGGCCACGGTAGCAACCCAGGTCCATGAGGCGCTTGATGCTCATGGTTACTTCACGGCGCAGGTCACCTTCTACGGTGATCTTGCCGACCTCCTGACGCAGCCGATCCATATCGGCATCAGTCAGATCCTTAATTTTGCTCGTACGAACAATACCAGCGGCGTCGCAAATCTTCTGCGCGCGAGTCCGACCAATGCCATAAATCGCGGTGAGCGCGATCTCGGCGTGTTGGTGGTTCGGAATGTTTACCCCTGCAATCCGGGCCATGTGGTCACCCTGTGATCAAACCTGAAAAAGCGAAACGCGAAATTATATCGGAAACTCGCGCCTGTATCAACCCTGACGCTGCTTATGGCGCGGGTCAGAGCAGATGATGCGAACAATGCCATTGCGACGGATGACCTTGCAGTGGCGGCAGACTCTTTTTACCGAAGCCTGAACTTTCATGGTTATCTCCTGAAAGAATATTCTTACTTGGTGCGGAACACGATCCGACCCTTGGTCAGATCGTAGGGCGTTAGTTGAACTGTAACCTTGTCACCGGGGAGGATACGGATATAGTGCATCCGCATCTTGCCGGAGATGTGTCCGAGGACAACATGCCCGTTTTCCAGCTTGACCCTGAAGGTCGCATTGGGCAGGGTCTCGAGCACTTCCCCCTGCATCTCGATAGCGTCTTCCTTCGCCATTTCTTCTAACGCCCGGCTAATCCACCGCCCTTGAAGTTGGCCTTCTTGAGCAGACTCTCATACTGATGAGACATGATGTAGGCCTGAACCTGGGACATGAAGTCCATGGTGACCACAACGATGATCAGCAGCGACGTACCTCCGAAGTAGAACGGCACGTTCCACTTCAGGATCAAGAATTCCGGCAGCAAACACACCAGCGTGATGTAAACCGCACCGGCCATCGTCAGACGCATCAATATCTTGTCTATGTAGCGGGCTGTCTGTTCCCCCGGACGAATCCCCGGGACAAAGGCACCGCTCTTCTTCAGGTTGTCCGCGGTTTCCTTGGAATTGAAAACCAGGGCCGTGTAGAAGAAACAGAAGAACACGATAGCGACTGCATACAAAATCACGTACACCGGCTGACCGGGAGAAAGCGTGGAACTGATGTCCTTCAACCAGTGCATGCTCTCATGCGATCCAAACCAGCTGCCCAAGGTGGCAGGGAACAGGATAATGCTCGAAGCGAAGATGGGCGGGATAACCCCGGACATGTTCAGCTTCAGAGGCAGATGGGAACTCTGCCCGCCATATACCTTGTTACCCACCTGGCGCTTGGCGTAATTCACCAGAATCTTGCGCTGGCCCCGCTCCACGAACACCACCACCCCGGTCACCACCACCACCAGCGCCACGACGACGATGGCCGTGAGCGGATGCATGCCCCCGGTACTGACCAGGGAGAACAGCCCGCCAACCGCAGCCGGCAAACCGGCGGCGATACCCGCAAAGATGATGATCGAGATGCCGTTGCCGATGCCGCGCTCGGTAATCTGCTCACCCAGCCACATCAGGAACATCGTCCCCGTCACCAGGGTGGACACCGTTACCAGTCGGAACATCGGACCGGGATCCAGCACCAATCCAGCCTGCGACTCCAGCGCAATGGCGATGCCCAGACCCTGAAACAGGGCCAGCGCCACCGTGCCATAACGCGTGTATTGCGTAATCTTGCGCCGCCCAGCCTCGCCTTCCTTCTTCAACGCCTCGAGTTGAGGCGACGCCACCGTCAGCAATTGCATGATGATGGAGGAGGAGATATAGGGCATGATGCCCAGCGCAAAAATGGTAAACCTTGACAGCGCACCACCGGAGAACAGGTTGAACACGCCCAGGATGCCGCCCTTCTGCGTGTTGAACAGTTCTGCCAGCTTGGTCGGATCAATGCCGGGAACCGGAATGTGCGCACCGACGCGATAAACGACCAGTGCGCCCACCAGGAACAGCAGCCGGCGCTTCAGATCGCCGAACTTTCCGGTATTGCCCAGGGCAGCGGGAGAGGTTGCCAACTTGCCTTACCTCAAGCCTGCTCAGCGGAAACGTTGCCGCCGGCCGCCTCGATGGCAGCCTTCGCGCCCTTGGTGGCACCGACGCCGCGCAGCGTCACCGCCTTGGTGAGCTTGCCGGACAAAATGACCTTGGCGGACAGCACGTCACCCGGGACCACGCCGGCCTGCTTCAGCACCAGCAGATCCACTTCGGTGACGGGCAGCTTTTCCAGATCCGAGAGACGAACCTCGACGTTGCGGCCGGCGGTCAGGCTGACGAAGCCGCGCTTCGGCAGACGGCGCTGAAGGGGCATCTGGCCACCTTCAAAACCAACCTTGTGGAAGCCGCCCGCACGGGACTTCTGCCCCTTGTGGCCACGACCCGCGGTCTTGCCCAGGCCGGAGCCGATGCCGCGCCCTACGCGACGCTTGGCGTGGGTGGCGCCTTCGCCGGGTTTGATGTTATTCAGTCGCATTTAAGCCTCGCACTTAACCAGGTAGGCAACCTTGTGGATCATACCGCGCACCGCAGGAGTATCCTCGAGCACGACGGTGTGATTGATCCGGCGCAGGCCCAGGCCACGTATCGTGGCGCGGTGGTCCTGCTTGGTGCCGATGATGCTCTTAACTTGAGTGACCTTGATCGTTTTGTCGGACATGGTTTACCCCAGAATCTCTTCGACGGTCTTGCCACGCTTCGCGGCGATAACCGACGGCGTGCTCAGGCGGCCGAGGCCGTTGAGGGTGGCACGAACCACGTTATAGGGATTCGTGGAGCCGATGATCTTGCCTTGCACATCGGTCACGCCCATGACTTCGAACACGGCACGCATCGGGCCGCCGGCGATGATGCCGGTACCGCTTGGCGCCGGATGCAGCAGCACCGTGGTGGCGCCGTGCTTGCCCACGACCGGGTGATGGAAGGAACCGTCCTTCATGGGGAACTTTTCCATATGGCGACGGGCTTCGTCCATGGCTTTTTGCACGGCGACCGGCACTTCACGCGCCTTGCCCTTGCCCATTGCCACGGCGCCTTCGCCGTCACCCACCACCGTCAGAGCGGCGAAACCGAGAATACGACCACCCTTCACCACCTTGGTGACGCGGTTGATGGAGACCATCTTCTCGCGCAGGCCGTCATCCCGTTCTTCCGGCATCTGCGGCTTCTTGTTGCCTTGAGGTTTTGCCATGCTGTCCTCGCTTAGAACTTGAGACCGCCTTCGCGGGCGGCCTCCGCCAGGGCCTTGACACGGCCATGGTAGTGGAACCCGGAGCGGTCGAAAGCCACGGTCTCGATGCCGGCAGCCTTGGCGCGCTCGGCGATCAGCTTGCCGACCACGGTGGCGGCGGCGACGTTGCCGCCTTGCGGCACGTCCTTACGCACATCCGCTTCCAGAGTGGAGGCCGAGGCCAGCACCTTGGAGCCGCAGTCGGAAATGATCTGGGCGTAGATGTGGAGGTTGGAGCGATACACCGCGAGGCGCACCGCCTTGAGCTCAGCAATTTTGGCACGGGTTTTACGTGCCCGGCGCAGACGCGCTTGCTTCTTGTCCATTTTTCAGCCGCCTTTACTTCTTCTTGGTTTCCTTGATGACGATCTTCTCGTCGGCGTAACGCACACCCTTGCCCTTGTAAGGCTCGGGAGGACGATACGCACGGACTTCAGCCGCCACCTGGCCGACCTTCTGCTTGTCGGCACCCTTGATCAAAATTTCCGTCTGCGTCGGCGTTTCCGCCGTGACGCCGACAGGCATCTGATGCACCACGGGATGGGAGAAGCCCAGCGACAGATTCAGCTTGTCGCCCTGGGCCTGCGCGCGGTAACCCACGCCAACCAGGGTCAGCTTCTTCGCATACCCCTGGCTCACGCCCTGCACCATGTTCGCCACCAGGGCGCGCACCGTGCCGGACATCGCATCGGAGTTCTCCACACCTTCCACCGCACGGCATTGCAGCTCGTTGCCGTTGCGCTCGATGGCGACGGCGGCGGTCAGAGCCTGCCTGAGCGTACCCAGGGGCCCCTTTACCGTGATCTCGTTGGCAGCCAGGGCAACTTCCACCCCGGCCGGCACGAGCACCGGATATTTAGCAATACGGGACATGTCTTATTCCTTCTCTGCTCAAGCGCCGATTACGCCACCAGACACAGCACTTCACCACCGACATTGGTAGCGCGTGCCTTGCGGTCGGTCATCACACCCCTGGGGGTGGACACGATGGCGATGCCCAGGCCATTCATGACGCGGGGCAGATCATTCGAACCCTTGTAAATACGCAGGCCGGGACGGCTGACACGCTCGAGACGCTCGATCACCGGCTGGCCGGCGTAGTACTTGAGCGCGATATCGAGCTCCGGCTTGCCGGAATTTTCCCTGACCGCGAATTCTTCGATGTACCCCTCGTCCTTCAGCACCTTGGCGATAGACACCTTGAGCTTCGAGGACGGCATGGAGACGGAGGCCTTCTCGGACATCTGCGCGTTACGGATACGCGTCAGCATGTCGGCGACCGGATCACTCATACTCATATTGGATCTCCTCTTACCAGCTAGCCTTGGTCATGCCCGGCACTTCGCCGCGCATGGCCACTTCCCGCAGCTTGCCGCGGGCCAGGCCGAACTTCCGGAAGACGCCGCGAGGACGTCCGGTCAGGGTGCAACGATTGCGCTGACGCACAGGACTGGCGTCACGCGGCAGTTGCTGCATCTTGATACGCGCTGCCATGCGCTCCTCATCCGAGAGCTTGGTGTTGTTGATCTGCGCAATCAGATCGGCACGCTTGGCGGCATACTTCGCCACCATCTTCGCGCGCTTCTCTTCGCGGTTGATCAGTGAGGTCTTCGCCATATTACCCTCAGTTCTTGAAAGGGAACTTGAAAGCCACGAGAAGGGCCTTGGCCTCTTCGTCGGTCTTCGCAGTCGTGGTGATGCTGATGTTCATGCCCCGGAGCGCGTCAATCTTGTCGTACTCGATTTCCGAGAAGATGATCTGCTCCTTGACGCCCAGATTGTAGTTACCCCGGCCGTCAAAGCCCTTGGGGGAAATACCCCGGAAGTCACGGATACGCGGCATGGCGATGGTCACCAGGCGATCCAGGAACTCATACATCCGGTTGCCGCGCAGCGTCACCATGCAGCCAATCGGATAGCCGTCGCGAATCTTGAAACCCGCGATGGACTTCTTGGCCTTGGTCACGACCGGCTTCTGACCGGCAATCTTGGTCATGTCGCCGACGGCGTTATCCAGAATCTTCTTGTCACCGACCGCCTCACCCACACCCATATTCAGGGTGATCTTGGTGATGCGCGGGATTTCCATGACCGACTTGTAGCCGAACTTAGTTCCCAGCTCCGGCGCCACGGTCTCTTTGTAATATTCCTGCAAGCGTGCCATGTCTATTCCTTACGCTTCCACGGTTTCGCCATTGGACCTGAACACGCGCACCTTGCGGCCGTCTTCGAGAGTCTTGAATCCGACTCGGTCCGCCTTCTGGGTCGCGGGATTGACCAACGCCACGTTCGACAGATGAATCGAGAGTTCCTTCTCGAGAATGCCGCCGGGCTGGTTCTTCATGGGGTTCGGCTTGACGTGCTTCTTGACCTTGTTCACGCCTTCCACCAGCGCCCGGTCGCCGTCGGTCTTCAGGACGGTACCGGTCTTGCCCTTGTCCTTGCCGGTGATGACAATAACCTTGTCACCCTTACGGATCTTGTTCATCGCCTATCCTCAGAGAACTTCCGGTGCCAGGGACACGATCTTCATGAACTTCTCGGTACGCAATTCCCGCGTGACCGGTCCGAAGATACGAGTGCCCAGAGGCTCCAGCTTGTTGTTCAGCAGCACCGCGGCATTGCCGTCGAACTTGATGAGGGAGCCATCCGGACGGCGCACACCCTTGGCGGTGCGAACCACCACGGCGTTGTACACATCGCCCTTCTTGACCCGGCCACGGGGCGCCGCATCCTTGATACTCACCTTGATAACGTCGCCAATACCGGCGTAACGACGCTTCGAACCACCGAGCACCTTGATGCACATGATCGAGCGCGCGCCAGTGTTATCCGCGACGTTGAGAACCGTCTGCATTTGAATCATTTTTAATTCCTCACTCCAACTTGAACCATGTGATGCACACGGTCAGTTTTGGAACCCGTTTCTGGGTAAGAGACACCGGCTGGTGCGTTGCAACACCAGCCGGTGTGGGTAAAGAGCGCGGATTATAGTGGCTTTACACCGGAGTGTAAAGCCTATTCTGCATTAATCGCGATCAGACAGCGCGGGCCTTTTCGGTGACGCGGGTCACGCGCCAGGCCTTGGTCTTGGAGATGGGAGCGCATTCCTCGATGACCACTGCGTCCCCCTCCGCCACCTCGACACCCTCGACGTGCGCGTGATACTTCTTGGAGCGCACCATCACCTTGCCGATCACAGGGTGCTTGACCTTGCGCTCGACCAGGACGGTTACCGTCTTGTCCATCTTGTCGCTGACTACGCGCCCGCTGAGGGTGCGCCGCACTTTCTGGGTCGTTTCAGTCATTTCGCCACCGCCTTCTGCCCCAGGATGGTACGAACGCGCGCAATATCCTTGCGCACCTTGCCCAACTGGCTGGTATTGGAGAGCTGCTGGGTCGCCAGCTGCATACGCAGGCTGAATTGCGCCTTGAGCAACTCTATCAGCTCGTTATTGAGCTCGGCCGTATCCTTCGCTCTGAGTTCGCTTGCCTTCATGATCATTGCCCCACCTGGCGCACGACGAAGGTCGTCTCGATAGGCAGCTTGGCCGCAGCGAGGCGGAAAGCTTCCCGAGCCAACGTTTCGTCGACGCCGTCCATTTCATACAGAACCTTACCCGGCTGAATCTCGGCCACCCAGTATTCCGGGCTGCCCTTGCCGTTACCCATACGCACCTCGGCCGGCTTCTTGGAAATCGGCTTGTCCGGGAAAATCCGGATCCAGATGCGTCCGCCGCGCTTGATGTGACGGGTCATGGCACGACGGGCCGCCTCAATCTGGCGAGCCGTCAGTCGGCCGCGGCCGACTGCCTTGAGACCGAAATCACCGAAGCTGACCTTGGTACCGCGCGTGGCGATACCAGTGTTGCGGCCCTTCTGTTCCTTACGATACTTTCTTCTCGACGGCTGCAGCATCGCTGGCTCCTGACTTTCTCACGCGTTTCACCGAATCGTCGCTCTTGGGGGCGCCGGGATTCGGCCTGGAATCGGGACGAGCACCGCGGCGGGGACCGGCGGGACGCTCACCTTCGGGACGGGCGCCACCGGGACCACGACGGCCACGGCGATCATCGGGGGCCTCGGGGGCGGCCGCGGGCTGCTGGCCCTTGCCCAGCATCTCACCCTTGAACACCCAGACCTTGATACCGATCACACCATAAGTGGTCTTGGCTTCGGAGGTACCGTAGTCAATGTCGGCACGCAGGGTATGCAGAGGCACGCGGCCTTCGCGGTACCACTCGGTACGAGCAATTTCGATGCCGTTCAGACGACCCGCGCTCATGATCTTGATGCCCTGGGCACCCAGACGCATGGCGTTCTGCATGGCGCGCTTCATGGCGCGGCGGAACATGATGCGCTTTTCCAGCTGCTGAGCAATGGAATCGGCGATCAGTTGCGCGTCAATCTCGGGCTTCCTGATTTCCTCGATATTGACATGCACCTGCACGCCCATGATCTTCTGGAGTTCGGCCTTGAGAACCTCGATGTCCTCGCCCTTCTTGCCGATCACCACGCCGGGGCGGGCGCTGTACACCGTGATGCGGGCGTTCTTGGCCGGACGCTCGATCACGACGCGACCGACGGAGGCGTGCGCCAGCTTCTTCTTCAGATATTCCCGGACCTTGATGTCCTCGTTCAGCATACCCGCAAAGTTCTTGCTGTTGGCGTACCAACGGGAAGACCAGTTGCGAGTGACCGCCAACCGGAATCCGGTAGGATTGATTTTCTGACCCATTGTGACTCCTTAATCGCCGACAGTCACGAACACGTGACAGGTCGGCTTGAGGATGCGGTTGCCGCGGCCCTTGGCGCGCGCCGTGAAGCGCTTGAGCGAGGTCCCCTGCTCCACGTGGATGGTCGTGACCTTGAGCGTATCAATGTCCGCGCCATCGTTGTGTTCCGCATTGGCGATCGCCGATTCCAGAACCTTCTTGATGATTCCGGCGCCCTTTTTCGGACAGAAGGCGAGGATGTTCAGCGCCTGATCCACGGGCTTGCCCCGGACCAGGTCGGCGACCAGACGGCCCTTTTGAGCCGACAGCCGCACACCCTTCAGAATTGCTTTGGTTTCCATGTGGGCTCCTTACCTCTTCGCCTTCTTGCCGCCGGTGTGACCCTTGAACGTACGGGTCAGGGAAAACTCACCCAGCTTGTGGCCGACCATGTTCTCGGAGACATAGACGGGGATGTGCTGCTTGCCGTTATGCACCGCGATGGTCAGGCCAACGAAATCCGGCAGAACCGTGGAACGACGGGACCAGGTCTTGATCGGCCGCTTGTCGTTGGTGGCGCGTGCGGCATCCACCTTGTGCAGCAGGTGCAGGTCGACGAACGGGCCTTTTTTAATAGAACGTGCCATTCTTTACCCCTTAGCGCTTGTGGCGGCGGCTGACGATCATGTTGTCGGTGCGCTTGTTGCGGCGCGTACGATAGCCCTTGGCGGGCTGACCCCACGGACTGCAAGGATCGCGACCGGCTGCGGTCTTGCCTTCGCCACCACCGTGCGGGTGATCCACGGGGTTCATGACCACGCCACGAACCGTCGGACGGATACCGCGCCAACGCTGGGCACCGGCCTTGCCGATGGAGCGCAGGGAATTTTCCTCGTTGCCGACTTCACCGATCACGGCGCGGCATTCCACATGCACGCGGCGGATTTCACCGGAACGCAGACGCAGCTGCGCGTAGGTGCCTTCCCGGGCCAGAAGCTGGACCGAGGTGCCGGCGGCGCGGGCAATCTGGGCGCCCTTGCCGGGAATCATCTCGATGCAATGGATCGTGGTACCCACCGGGATGTTGCGTAGGGGCAGCGCATTGCCCGGCTTGATCGGGGCCTCGGAGCCGCTGATCAGTTGCGTACCGGCGGACACACCCTTGGGGGCGATGATGTAGCGACGCTCGCCGTCCGCGTACAGCAACAGCGCCAGATGGGCCGTGCGGTTCGGATCGTATTCCAGGCGCTCGACCTTGGCGGGGATGCCGTCCTTGTTGCGACGGAAATCCACGACGCGGTAGTGCTGCTTGTGGCCACCGCCCTGGTGACGGGTGGTGATGTGGCCGTGGTTGTTACGGCCGGCCTTGCTGGTCTTCTTCTCGATCAGGGCATCAACCGGGCGACCCTTGTGCAGGTCCGGGTTGACCACCTTGATGACCGCACGGCGGCCGGGAGAAGTCGGTTTGACTTTGACTAGTGCCATGTTATTGTTCCCCGGCCGCGAAGTTGATTTCCTGGCCCGGCTTCAGGCTGACGAAGGCCTTCTTCCAGTCCTTGCGGCGGCCGAAAAAGCGGCCGAAGCGCTTTTCTTTGCCCTTGACGTTGGCGATCTGCACGCCATCCACCTGCACCTTGAACAGCAGCTCGACGGCGGCCTTCACTTCGGGCTTGGTGGCGTCGGAGGCGACCTTGAAGATCACCTGCTCGTTCTTGTCGGCGACCCAGGTCGCCTTTTCAGAAATCTGCGGGGCAAGCAGGACTTGCAGCAGACGTTCCTGGCTGTATGCGCTCATGCCAGCATCTCCTCGATCTTGGCCACCGCGCCCTTGGTCAGCAGCACGGCATCGAAACGAACCAGGGACAGCGGATCGGTTTCGTTGCTTTGCAGAACCAGGACGTTGGGCAGGTTGCGGGAGGCGAGATAGGTGTTCTCGTCCAGCTCGTCGGTAATGACCAGCACCGAACCCATGCCCATGCCCTTCAGCTTCTGGGCGACCAGCTTGGTCTTGGGCGCCTCGACGCTGAAGTTCTCGATTACGGACAGGCGATCTTCCCGCACCAGCTGGGACAGGATGGCGGCCATGCCGGCACGGTACATCTTGCGGTTCAGCTTCTGGGTGAAGTTCTCGTCCGGGCTGTTCGGGAAAGTCCGACCGCCTCCACGCCACAGCGGGCTGGAGGACATACCGGAACGGGCACGACCGGTACCCTTCTGGCGCCAGGGCTTCTTGGTGGTGTGCCGGACTTCCTCGCGGTCCTTCTGCTTGCGATTGCCGAGACGGGCGTTGGCCTGATAGGCCACCACGACCTGGTGCACCAGGGCTTCGTTGAAATCACGCCCGAAGAGGGCGTCCGATGCGGACAGCGTTGCGGCTGCCTGTCCTGCGTCATTGATCAGTTTGAGTTCCATGCCGCCCCTCACTTAGCCTTGACTGCGGGATGAACGACCACGTCGCCACCCTTGCTGCCCGGCACGGCGCCCTTCAACAGCAGCAGCTGGCGCGCCTCATCCACACGGACCACTTCCAGGTTCTGGGTCGTGCAGGAGGCATCGCCCAGATGGCCGGCCATGCGCTTGCCCGGGAACACACGACCCGGATCCTGCGCCATGCCGATGGAACCGGCAGAGTTATGGGACAGCGAGTTGCCGTGGGTCGCACGGTTGGAAGAGAAGTTGTAGCGCTTGATGGCGCCCGCGAAGCCCTTGCCGATGGAGGTGCCGCTCACGTCAACCATTTGGCCGACAGCGAACAGCGTCACGGCGATCGTGTCGCCGGGCTTGAAGCCGGCGAGCTGATCGGGTTCGACGCGGAATTCCTTCTGCACGGTGCCGGCTTCAACGCCGGCCTTGGCCAGATGCCCTGCCGCCGCTTTGTTCACGCGGCTGGCACGGCGCTGGCCAAATGTCACCTGGACCGCGGCGTAGCCGTCGGTTTCAGGCGTTTTGATCTGGGACACGCGGTTGTTCGACACATCGAGCACGGTCACGGGGATGGTGGTGCCATCATCCGTGAAGATGCGCGTCATGCCGACCTTGCGCCCAACAAGGCCTAGAGTCATTTTTTATATCCTCGAAAGAGGTGCCGACTGCAATTGGTCGGCGGTTGATAACACGGTGAGCGGTAAGCGGTGAGCGAAATTTCCGACACCTGCTTACCGCTGACCGCTTACTGCTTACTACCTACTGCTTCATTACTGCAACTTGATTTCCACATCCACGCCAGCCGGCAGATCCAGCTTCATCAGCGCGTCTACCGTCTTGTCCGTCGGATCAATGATGTCCATCAGACGCAGGTGCGTGCGAATCTCGAACTGGTCGCGGGAGGTCTTGTTGACGTGCGGCGAACGCAGGATGTCGAAGCGCTCGATGCGCGTCGGCAGGGGCACCGGACCACGGACCACGGCGCCCGTGCGCTTGGCCGTCTCGACGATTTCCTGAGCGGACTGGTCAATCAGACGGTAGTCAAAAGCCTTCAGCCGGATGCGGATTTTCTGGTTTTGCATGAGCTTTACCTTAAAGAACGGACGCAGAATGCGCGAAACGCGGCATTCTATAGAAGTTCAAGTGAGAAGTCGAGGACTCAAGTAAAAATATCCTGACCCACAGATTGTGGCCGGGATCGAGCCGGCGAGGCTCAGGGTGGGCGCTTCTGCATCGCCAGCAAGATGCCCCCGAAAACGCAGACGACGCCGACATAGTGATACCAGCTCGGCACCTCATTCAGGATGAGTGCCGACAGGATGGCGGCGAACACCGGTTGCAGGTGAATGAACAGCGATGCTCGGGATGCACCCACCTGGGCCACCCCGGCGTTGAAGCAGACGAAGCCGAGGAAGGCCGCGAAAACGCCCGCATACAGAATACCCGCCACGGAGGCCGGATGAAGGGCGATATGGCGTCCGGCAGCCATCTCCCAGGCGTAGGCGGGCGCCATCACGGCCAGGCCGACCAGGATGAAGGCCGCCAGCAGCGTCATGGGATGCGCGCCCTTCGGCCGCCATTGCAGTCCCACGGTATAGACGCTCCAGACCAGCACCGCGGCGAGCATCCACAAGTCGCCGGTATTCACCCGCAAGACCAGGAGCGCCTCCAGGCTGCCCTGACCGAGGAGGACCAGGACTCCCGCCATGGAAACCAGGACTCCCAGCCCCTCCGGACGGCTAAGCCGCTTGCCCAGAAACAGGAACGCCAGGGCCATGGTCACCATGGGTATGAAGGAATTCAGCAGGGTGGCGCTCGTCGCCGTGGTGTATTGAACGGCAATGTAGGAAAACATGTTGTAGGTGCCCACGCCGAACACCCCCAAAAACACGGTTTCCTTCCAGGCCGCCCGCAGTTTCGGCCCGTCCGCCCGCAGGTGCGGCCAAGCCAGAGGCAGGACGCAGAGGAAGGCCACCACCCAGCGCCAGAAGGACAGGCCGACGGGCGGCAGATCGTGGCGCAGACCCCGCCCCATGACCATGTTCCCCGCCCAGAACAGGGAGGCCAGGGTCAGCAGCACATGGGGATCAAGGAGCCGGTTTTTCATCGCGAACCGGCATACGGCGGGGGCACGTCACGCCATTCACGCCATCCCCGCCACACGCTCCAGCAGCATCAGGGAGAGCAGGACCAGGGCGAACAGGATGGCATAGCGCGTGATGCGCCAGGAAACCCCCAGATAACGGCGGTCGCCGGAAAAGAGATAGGCCAGGATACCGGCGCCGATGGCGAGGACCGTGAGGACGGCGACCAGGCGCAGCACGAACATGCCACGCCTCTACGCCGCTTGCGGCAAAACCGCGGGGAACAGACGCTGGACCGCGGAAGGCGCCTCTTCCTGCCTGGTGAAAACCACGTATTCCCAGGCGCTCTGGTCGGCCAGGAGTTCCCGCAACAGGGCGTTGTTCAGCGCATGACCGGACTTGTGGGCAGTAAAGCTCGCCAGCAGGGGATGACCCAGGATGTACAGGTCGCCCACCGCATCCAGGATCTTGTGCTTCACGAACTCGTCCGCGTACCGCAGGCCTTCCGCATTCAGCACCCGGTACTCGTCCATCACGATGGCGTTTTCCAGGCTGCCGCCCAGGGCCAAGCCCTTGGAGCGAAGAAATTCCACGTCCTGCATGAAACCGAAGGTGCGGGCGCGGGAGACCTCCTTGATGTAGGAATCCTCGGCAAAATCCACCGTCGCCTCGGTGCCGGACTTCTCCATCACAGGATGATCGAAGACGATGGAAAACGACAGGCGGAAGCCATCGTAGGGTTCCAGGCGCGCCCACTTGTCCCCGTGTTTCGCCTCCACTGTCTTTTTCACCCGCACGAAGCGCTTCGGGGCGGGTTGTTCCTCGATGCCCGCGGATTGCAGAAGATAGATGAAGGGACTGGCGCTGCCGTCCACGATGGGGAGTTCGGCCGCGTCCACGTCCACCCAGAGGTTGTCTATCCCCAGGCCGGCCAGGGCGGACATGAGATGCTCGATGGTGGCGACCCGGGCGCCGTCCTTTTCCAGACAGGAGGCGAGCTGGGTGTCGCCAACGCTCAAGGGGTCGGCGCGCAGGTCCACCGGTGGCTCCAGGTCCACCCGGCGAAAGACGATACCGGTATCGGGCGCGGCGGGGCGCAGGGTCAGATTGACCTTGGCCCCGCTGTGCAGTCCGACACCAGTCGTGTGTACCAGTGATTTCAGTGTGCGCTGCTTGAGCATGGCGGACGACATCCGTGACAAGAGGGAGAGTTTATCACAGAGACACCCCCCGCTCCGCAGCGCAGCATTTCCAAACCACCAGACCTCCGAACACGTGCCCAAACCTTGGCGAGCGATACGTTCGCCAAGGCTCACCCACGTTCAGTCCGCCTGCTTCCTCAGGAAGGCCGGGATGTCGTACTTGTCCACCCCGCTCGCCGCCAGGGCTTCCACCGTCGGACCGGCGGCAGGACGGCCGCGCTGGCTGCGGGTGACCGCGGGAAAATCGGACAACACCTTGTAATCCGGCGCCGAAGAGACAGGCATATTGTCCGTACCGGTGCGCTGGTGGATCAGGGTCATGGGCGGCTTGGCCGCCACACGCATGCCGCTACCCAGCCCCGTGGCCACCACGGTCACGCGCAATTCCTCGCCCATCTCGTCGTCGAACACTGCGCCGAAGATCACTTCCGCTTCCGGATCGGCGAAGGCCTTGATGGTGTTCATCACCTCGTGCACTTCCTTCATCTTGAGATTCTTGGAAGCGGTGATATTCACCAGGACGCCGCGGGCACCGGACAGGTGTACGCCCTCCAACAGCGGGCTGGCCACGGCCTGCTCGGCGGCGATGCGCGCCCGGTCCATGCCGGAGGCGGAAGCCGACCCCATCATGGCCATGCCCATTTCGCTCATGACCGTGCGCACGTCCATGAAGTCCACGTTCACGAGACCGGGGAAATTGATGATTTCCGCGATGCCGCCCACGGCGTTCCGGAGAACGTTGTCGGCTGCCCGGAAGCCATCCTGCATGCTGGCGTCGTCACCGAGCACTTCCATGAGGCGCTCGTTGAGGATGACGATGAGCGAATCCACGTGCTTGGCCAGTTCCGCCAGACCCTCGTCCGCAATGCGCATGCGCTTGCCTTCGAAGGCAAAGGGCTTGGTGACCACGCCCACCGTAAGGATGCCCATTTCCCTGGCTACCTGCGCAACGATGGGCGCCGCACCCGTGCCGGTGCCTCCCCCCATGCCGGCCGTGATGAAGGCCATGTGCGCCCCCTTCAGGGAATCGGCGATGCGCTGGCGCTCGGATTCGGCGGCCGCCCGGCCCACTTCCGGCTTGGCCCCCGCGCCCAGGCCGCTTTCTCCCAATTGCAACTTCGAGCCCTTGCTGATGCGACTCAGCGCCTGGGCATCCGTGTTGGCGCAGATGAACTCGACTCCCTGCACCCCTTCATGAATCATGTGTTGTACGGCGTTGCCGCCGGCTCCCCCCACGCCGATCACCTTGATGACAGTGCCGGACGGTTCCTTCTCCACGATTTCGAACATGTTCTCCCTCCTAACGAAACAGTACCGTAATCCAACTGAAATGCCCAGACCCATTGCCCCCTGACAGGAAAATAAAGTTATGTCAGCGGGTTTTCGCCCCTCAGAAATTCTTCTCGAACCAGGATTTCATCCTGCCCATCACCTGCTTGAAGGTGCGGGTTTCCCGCACCAGCAACCCGCGCCGCCTCTGCGCCACGCCCTCCATGAGCAAACCCATCGCCGTGGCATAGCGGGGACTCCTCAATACATCCGACAGGTTTCCGTCATAGGCGGGCACACCCACGCGCACGGGCAGGTGGAAGATTTCCTCCGCCAGTTCCACCATGCCGCGCATGACCGACGAGCCTCCGGTCAGCACCACGCCGGAGGACAGCAGTTCCTCGTAACCGCTACGGCGCAGTTCCGCCTGCACCAGTTCGAACAATTCCGACACCCTGGGCTCGATGACGTCGGCCAGGGCCAGGCGCGAGAGCTTCCTCGGGCTGCGCTCGCCTATGCCCGGCACCTCGAACATCTCTTCCGGATCGGCCATCTGTTGCAGGGCCACGCCGTAGCGCACCTTCAGGTCTTCCGCATCCTGGGTGGGGGTGCGCAGGGCCATGGCGATGTCGTTGGTGATCTGGTCGCCCGCGATGGGCAACACGGCCGTGTGCCGGATGGCGCCCTGGGTGAATACCGCGATGTCGGTGGTACCGCCGCCGATATCCACGAGGCAGACGCCCAGTTCCTTCTCGTCCTCGGTGAGCACCGCATAGCTGGATGCCAGGGGCTGGAGCACCAGGTCCATCACCTCCAGGCCGCAGCGGCGCACGCACTTGACGATGTTCTGGGCCGCAGAGACGGCGCCGGTGACGATGTGCACCCGCACTTCCAGGCGGATGCCGCTCATGCCTATGGGCTCCTTCACACCGTCCTGGCCGTCAATGATGAATTCCTGGGTCAGGATGTGCAGGATCTGCTGGTCTGCCGGTATGGGCATGGCGCGGGCGGTCTCGATCACCCGGTCCACATCCATGGGCGAGACCTCCTTGTCCTTGATCGCCACCATGCCATTGGAGTTGAAACTGCGGATATGGCTGCCGGCGATGCCCGTGTAGACCTCCTTCACCTTGCAGTCGGCCATCAGCTCCACTTCCTGCACCACCCGGGAGATGGTGTCCACCGTGGATTCGATGTTCACCACCACGCCCTTCTTCAGGCCTCGGGACTCCTGGCTGCCGATGCCCAGGATCTCCATCCTGCCCTCGGGAGTGAGCTCGGCGACCACGGCCACGATCTTGGACGTGCCAATATCCAGCGCGACGATCAGTTCCTTGTTTTCCTTGCTCATCGGTATTCCTTCACTTTTTTTCCATCCTGGGTCACCGGCACCACTTTCGCGTTAAGCCGCACGGCAAAGCCATTGGGGTAGCGCAGATCGGCCATGGCCATGGGCGCTTTCAGGCGCCCCTCCGTTTCCTTGTAGGCATTCACGAAACGCGACAAACGCGCGTTCAGGGGTGCCTTGTCCTGCTCCCGCCCCAGTTCCACCCACAGGCCTCCGGCCGCCCCGTTGTCCAGGCGCAAGGACCAGGCCTCCCGACTGGAGAGGCTCACGCCCAGAAGCTTCTTCTCCAGCGGAGCCACCACGCCGGAAAACTCCCGGTAGCGCGTCAGCACATCCACGACCCGGCCGGGCGGCCCTGCCAGGGACGGCAGAGACTCGCGGCTCGCTGCGGCGAACAACTCTCCCTGGGTATTCACCAGCTTCACTTCCCCCGACTCCCCCTGCTTCCAGAGGGCTACCGCGACCTGCTCCTCCAGTTCCACTTCCAGGCCATCCGGCCAGTGCCGACGCACCACCGCGCGCCGAACCCAGGGCAGCTTCTCGAAGGACGCCCGCACCCGATCCAGATTGACCGTGAAAAAGTTGCCCGCCACCGAATCCAGCGCCGCGTATTCCACCTGGGTCGCGGTCACCTGCTGCATGGGAGTCACCACCACCAGTTCGCGCAAGGGGAACACCGGCAACATCAGCAGCGCCACGACCAGCGCATAGCCCAGGCCGACGATGGCCGCGAACAGCAGGACCCCGGACGCAAACAGCATCTGCTGCGGCCGGTCCCAGAACCCCTCCGGTTCCGTCCTCCCAGGTTTTTTCGGCCTGTCTGCCATGTCCGCTCATTCGCACCTGCGCTATGGGAGCCATCAACCCAGGGTGGCCCGTTCCAGGATCGCCAGCACCAGATCTTCGAAATCCAGGCCGGCCGCCCGCGCCGCCATGGGCACCAGGGAGTGGCCGGTCATGCCCGGGGACGTGTTCATCTCCAGCAGCATGGGCGTACCATCCTCCTTCAGGATCACATCGGCCCGGCCCCAGCCGCGGCAGTCCAGGAGGCGCGCCGCCTTCAGCACCAGATCCTGGATTTCCGCTTCCTTTTCCGTTGGCAGCCCGCTGGGGCAGTCGTAGCGGGTGTCGTCCGTGAAGTACTTGTTCTGGTAGTCGTAATTGCCCTCCGGGGCGACGATCTTCACTAAAGGCAGGGCCTGCTCCCCCAGGAAGGCGGCCGTCAGCTCGCTGCCGGCCACGAACTCCTCCGCGAGCACCAGGGGATCGTGTTCGACGGCAGCCTCGAAGGCGCCAGCCAGTTCCCAGGCCGCCACCACCTTGGTCGCCCCCACGCTGGAACCTTCCCGGGCGGGCTTCACGAACAGCGGCAGACCCAGGTCCCGAACCACGGCGTTCCAGTCCATGTCTCTTTCCAGGATGCGGTAACGGGGCGTGGGCAGGCCGGCGGAGAGCCAGATCATCTTGGTGCGCCACTTGTCCATGGCAATGGCAGACGCCATGACGCCGCTGCCGGTATAGGGAATACCCAGGATCTCCAGCGCGCCCTGCACCGTGCCGTCCTCACCGCCCCGGCCGTGGAGGGCGATGAACACGCGATCGAAGTGTTCCAGCTTCAGGTCGTCCAGGGGCCGTTCGGCCGGATCGAAGCCGTGAGCATCCACTCCCCTCGCCTTCAAGCTCGCCAGCACCGCCCGACCGCTCATGAGAGATATCTCCCGCTCGGCGGAAGTCCCGCCCATCAGCACCGCCACCTTGCCCAACTGGGAAGTGGGGAGTGGCGAGTGGGGAGTGGGTACCGCTCCGTTCATCGTCTCATTATTCATCTAATATGCTCTTTCGCGCTGCCCTGCCCTTGTTTTACCGTCTTGCCCACTTCCTACTTCCCACTTCCCACTCCCTGCCCTTCACCCACGATCCGCACTTCCCGCACCAGTTGCACCCCGAACTTCTCCTGCACCTCGGCCTGAACCTGAGCTATCAAGGCCTCGATGTCAGCGGCCGTGGCCTTGCCGTCCGGGTTTACGATGAAATTCGCGTGCTTCTCCGAGACCTGGGCGCCGCCCTGGGTCAGGCCCTTCAGCCCCGCCTCCTGGATCAAGCGAGCGGCGTGGTCATTGGGCGGGTTGCGAAACACGGAACCGGCGTTGGGCAGGGACAGGGGCTGGGTCGCGGAACGCCTGTCCAGCATCTCCTTCATGCGCGCCCGGGACTGCTCGCCGTTCCCCGCCGCCAGGCGCAGCCAGGCGCCCGCGAACCATTCGTCGCACTGCTTCTTCAGGCCGACGTGCCGGTAGGCCAGGGAAAATTCATCCGGGCGGCGCACGTTCAGTTCGCCCAAGCGGTTGACCGTCAGCGCCTTTTCCACGATCTGCCAGGTCTCGCCGCCGTGGCAGCCGGCGTTCATGGCCAGCGCGCCGCCGAAGGTCCCCGGCACGCCCGCCAGGAACTCCGCCCCGGCAAGATCCAGCCCCGCAGCGAAACGGGCCAGCTTGGGGCTGCCCACCCCCGCCTCGGCATAAATCAGGGAGGCCTCCGGTTCCTGGCGGAGTGTGGTCAAGGCGCCATGGGTGAAGATCACGGTGCCGTTGTAGCCGCCGTCCCGCACCAGCAGGTTGGAGCCCAGTCCCACCATGAGCAGGGGCTCATCCGTGCGCAGGCGCTTCAGGAACAGGCACAGGTCTTCCAGGTCCGCCGGGAAGTAGGCCTTGGCGGCCGTCCCGCCCGCGCGCCAGGAGACGTGCCCCGCCATGGGCTCGTCCTGCCGCAGTTCGCCCCTGAACGTATTCGTCACAGTTCACCTCTTGCAATCTTGCCCGGCACCGCGCCGATGGAACCGGCACCCATGGTGATGACCACGTCGCCGTCCCGGGCGCTTTCCATCACCGCGCGCGGCATGGCCGCGATGTCTTCCACGAAAACGGGTTCCACCTTGCCCCCCACGCGCAGAGCCCGGGCCAGGCTGCGGCCGTCCGCCGCCACGATGGGCGCCTCGCCCGCGGCGTAGACCTCCGCCAGGAGCAGGCCATCCACGCCGGACAGCACCCGCACGAAGTCCTCGAAACAGTCCCGGGTGCGGGTATAGCGATGGGGCTGGAACGCCAGCACCAGGCGCCGGCCGGGGAAGGCACCCCGGGCCGCGGCCAGGGTCGCCGCCATCTCCACCGGGTGGTGGCCGTAGTCGTCAATGAGGGTGAAGGCACCGCCCGCGGGCAGGGCCACCTCGCCGTAGCGCTGGAAGCGCCGGCCCACGCCCTTGAAGTCCAGGAGCGCCCGCTGGATGGCGGCGTCCTCGACGCCGACCTCGGTGGCAACGGCGATGGCCGCGAGGGCATTCAGGACGTTGTGCATGCCCGGCAGGTTGAGCACCACGGGGAAGCGGCTCACGCTGCCGTTCACCCGCACGCAATCGAAGTGCATGCGGCCGTCTTTGGCCTCGATGTTCTCCGCCCGGAAATTGGCCTCTGACTGGATGCCGTAGGTCACGATCTGCTTGCTGACCCGGGGCATGATGGCGCGCACGTTGGCGTCGTCGCCGCACAGTACCGCCACGCCATAGAAGGGCAGGCGTTGCAGGAAATCCACGAAGGCCGTCTTCAGGCGTTCAAAGTCGTGGCCGTAGGTTTCCATGTGGTCAGCGTCAATGTTGGTGACGACCGAGATCACGGGGGACAGGAACAGGAAGGAGGCATCCGACTCGTCGGCCTCGGCCACGATGAAATCGCCGCTGCCCAGGCGGGCGTTGGCGCCCGCCGCGTTGAGCCGGCCGCCGATGACGAAGGTGGGATCCTGACCGCCTTCCGCCAGGATGCTGGCCGCGAGGCTGGTAGTGGTGGTCTTGCCGTGGGTGCCGGCGATGGCGATGCCGCTACGCAAACGCATCAGTTCCGCCAGCATCTGCGCCCGGGGCACCACGGGGATGCGCTTCTCCCGCGCTGCCCTCACCTCCGGGTTCTCCTCCTTGACCGCGGTGGACACCACCACGGCATCCGCCCCCTGGATGTTTTCTGCCCCGTGGCCGACGACGGTGCGCACGCCCAGGCCCGCCAAGCGGCGCGTGGCCGCGTTGTCCGCCAAATCCGAACCGCTCACATCAAAGCCCAGATTGGCCAAGACCTCGGCGATGCCGCTCATGCCGCTGCCGCCGATGCCGATGAAGTGGATGTGCTTGACCTTGTGTTTCATTTCTTGACCACTCCTTCCAGGATGTCCGCCACGTCCTCTGCCGCCTGACGCCGGCCCAGGCGGTAGGCGGCCTGGGCGAACTTTTGGGCTTCTTCCCTGTCCATGGCCAGGATCACCTGGGCCAGGCGTTCCGGCGTGAGGCTGCCCTGGGGCAGGTGCATCGCCGCGCCTTCCCGCGCCATGTATTCCGCGTTGTCCCGCTGATGGGCGGTGGTGGATACCACGAGGGGTACCAGCATGCTGGCCA
Source organism: Rhodocyclaceae bacterium (assembly GCA_028714035.1). Lineage (GTDB taxonomy): Bacteria > Pseudomonadota > Gammaproteobacteria > Burkholderiales > Rhodocyclaceae > JAQTNA01. The sequence goes on along the minus strand of JAQTNA010000013.1, from coordinate 42,474 downwards.
CCCCCGCGGCGCTGAGTTCGGAAATCGTGATGGCCCCCGCCCGGCAGATCACCAGATCCGTTTCAGCCAGGCGTCTGGGCATATCCTCGATGAAGGGCAGGATTTCCGCCTCGACGCCGAAGTTGGCGTAGCTGGTCTTCACCGCCTCCAGGTTCGCCCGGCCGGTCTGGTGGGTCACCAGGGGGCGCATGGCCGGCGCGATCAGCTCCAGGGCAGCGGGCAGCACCTCGTTCAAGGCCCGCGCGCCCAGGCTGCCGCCCACCACCAGTATGCGCAGCGCACCGTCGCGTTTGCCGTAACGTTCCGCCGGGGGTGGCAGTTCGCAAATATCGCGGCGCACCGGATTGCCCGTGACGACCGCCTTTCCGCCCAGGCTGCCGAAATCGCCCGCGAAGCCGAACAACACCTTTTGCGCGTGGCGCCCCAGGAAGCGGTTGGAGAGCAGGGGCGCGGCGTCCGCATTCACCAGGACCAGGGGCCGGCCCTGGCGCGTCGCCGCCAGGCCTCCGGGCACGGTCACGTAGCCGCCCATGCCCAGGACCACGTCCGGTTGGCGGCGGGAGAGGATGTCCCGGGCCCGGAAATAGCTCCGGACGAGCGCCAGCCCCCCCCGCAGCGCATGGCCCGCGCCCTTGCCCCGAAGGCCGGAAAATTCCACCGTATCCAGGGGGATGCCCGCGCGCGGCACCAGTTCGTTTTCCATGCCGTGGGCCGTGCCCAGCCAGGATATTTCCCAGCCCCGTGCCTGCATGGTCTGGGCGATAGCCAGTCCGGGGAAGATGTGCCCGCCGGTGCCGCCCGCCATGATCAGGAGCCTGCGCGAAGCATTCATACCGCCACCCCCCGCATGAGTTGCCGGTTTTCCCAGTCCGCCCGCAGCAGGACGCCCAGGGCCACGCAATTGACGACGATGCCCGAACCGCCGAAGCTCATCAGCGGCAGGGTCAGGCCCTTGGTCGGCAGGAGGCCCATGTTCACCCCCATGTTGATGAAGGACTGCACGCCTATCCAGACCCCCACGCCGCGGCAGGCCAGCCCGGAATAGATGCGTTCCAGCAGCAGGGCCTGGCGGCCGATGGCGAAGGCGCGCTGCACCAGCACGGCGAAGAGCCCGATCACCAGGGCCACGCCGACGAAGCCCAGTTCCTCCGCGATGACCGCCAGGAGGAAGTCGGTATGGGCCTCGGGCAGGTAGAAGAGCTTTTCCACGCTGCCGCCCAGGCCCACGCCGAACCATTCGCCGCGACCGAAGGCGATCAGGGCGTGGGACAACTGGTATCCCTTGCCGTAGGCATCCTGCCAGGGATCCATGAAGCCGAACATGCGCTCCCGGCGGTAGGGCGAAGCCCAGATCATGAACACGAAGCTGATGCCCAGCACCAGCACCAGCCCGCCGAACAGCCGGACGTTGATGCCGCCCAGGAAAAGAATGCCCATGGAAATCGTCACGATCACCACCAGGGCGCCGAAGTCCGGTTCCCTGAGCAGGAGACCACCCACGAAGACCATCACCATGGCCAGGGGCAGGAAACCGCGCTTGACGCTGCCCATGTCGGCCAGCTTCCGCTCCGTGTAGTCCGCCGCGTACAGAACGGCAAACAGCTTCATCAGTTCGGAGGGCTGAAGATTGATGGGGCCCAGGGGCAGCCAGCGCCGGGCACCGTTTACGTCCTTGCCCACGTGGGGAATCAAGACCACCATGAGCAGCACCACGCCGGCCATGAACAGCCAGGGCGCCGCCTGCTGCCAGGAACGCATGGGCACCTGGAAGGCCATCACCCCCGCGATCACGCCTATGCTCAGGAAGACCGCGTGGCGCACCAGGAAGAAGAACTGGGAATGGCCGGTGAAACGCCCGCCCTCCGCCGTGGCGATGGAGGCCGAGTACACCATCACCAGCCCCATGAGCAGCAGGATGGCCGCGGACCAGACCAGGGCCGGATCCAGGTCGTGCTGGATGGCGGGCCGGCTGGCATAGCCTCCGGTGCGCGCCGGGGTCACCCGGGCCTGCCATTCCCCCGCCCCCGCGTCGTGGAACAGGCCGGCGAGCTTGTGGAACAGGTTGGCGTTGACCAGTGCCGGCAGCTTCATTTCCCGGCCTCCGGTTTTGCGGCGATGACTTTTACCGCGGCGATGAACACCTCGGCCCGATGGGCGTAGTTCTTGAACATGTCCCAGCTGGCGCAGGCGGGAGAGAGCAGCACCGCATCCCCGGCCCGTGCTGCGGCATGGGCCAGCCTGACGGCCTCGCTCATGTCCGACGCCCTCTGCACCGGCACGCCACACCCTTCGAGCGCCGCCTCGATCAGGGGCGCGTCCCGGCCGATGAGCACGACGGTGCGGGCATGACGGGCCACTGCCTCCTTCAAGGGCGAGAAATCCTGGCCTTTGCCGTCACCGCCACCGATCAGCGCCACCTTCCTCCCCAGTCCTTCCAGGGCCGCCACCGTGGCACCGACGTTGGTGCCCTTGGAGTCGTCAAAGAAGGACACGCCGGCGATGTCGGCCACCCACTCCACCCGGTGCGGCAGCCCCCGGAAGCCGCGCAAGGCTGCCAGCAGGGGGGCCAAAGGCAGGCCGACGGCGCGGCACAGCGCGAGGCCCGCCAGCGCATTCGCGGCGTTGTGCAGCCCCACCAGCGGCAGGTCGGCAAGGGACATGAGCAGTTCGCTACCCTCGGCCAGCCAGGATTGCCCGCCGGTATGAATCAGGCCGAAGTCGCCCTCGCCTATCGGCCGATCCAGGCCGAAAGTCATGATTCTCCGGTCCGGCGCGGCCATGGCCAGCACCCGTGCATCCTGGCGGTTCAACACCTGCACACCGTTGCCCTGGAAGATGCGGGCCTTGGCGGCGCCGTAAGCGTCCAGGTCGCCGTGGCGATCCAGGTGGTCGTCGGTGACGTTGAGGACGGTCGCCGCCTCCGGCGCCAGGGTCTCCAGAGTCTCCAACTGGAAACTGGAGAGTTCCAGCACCCAGACATCCGGCACCCGACCCTGGTCCACGCAGTCCATGAGGGCGGCAAGCGCCGCCGGGCTGATGTTGCCGGCGACCTCCGTGACCAGGCCCGCGGCGCGGCACATGGCACCCACCAGGCTCGTGGTGGTGGTCTTGCCGTTGGTGCCGGTGATGGCAATCACTTTACAGCCGCCGGGGCGGCTCACGACGCTCCCCTCCAGCTTTACAGCCGGCGCAAGCCGCTCGAAGTTCCCCTCGCCCGCGGGCGGGAGAGGGGCTAGGGGAGAGGGGGTGAGGGCTTGATCGCGCCAACCCAGATCCCGCAAGGCCTGGGCGAATATCTCGATCTCGCCCGTGACCGGAATACCCCGGCGCCGGGCTTCCCTGACCACATCCTCTTCCGGCGAGAGGCCGGGACTCAGGGCCAGCACCTCCACGCCTTCCAGCAGCGCGAGGGCAAACGGCCCGAAGGCCCGCTCCGCGTCCGGCGCCCCCTGGGCAAGCTGCGCCAGCCCAGGCGGATTGGCCCGGCTGTCGGCTACCCGCAGGCGCGCGCCGCCCCTGGCCAGCCACAGGGCCATGGCCAGCCCCGATTCACCGAGGCCCAGGACGAGAACGTGTTTGCCTTTGAGGTTCATGGCTTCAACGCAGCTTCAGGGTGGACAGTCCGAACAACACGAGCAAAATGGTGATGATCCAGAAGCGCACGACCACCTGGGTCTCCTTCCAGCCCTTCTGTTCGAAATGATGGTGCAGGGGCGCCATGAGCAGGATGCGCCGGCCCTGGCCGTACTTCTTCTTGGTGTATTTGAACCAGCTCACCTGGAGCATGACCGAGAGGGTCTCGGCCACGAACACGCCCCCCATGATGAACAGCACGATTTCCTGCCTGACCACCACGGCCACGGCGCCCAGGGCGGCACCCAGGGCCAGGGCACCCACATCGCCCATGAACACTTCGGCCGGGTAGGCGTTGAACCAGAGGAAGCCCAGGCCGGCACCGGCCAGCGCCCCGCAGAACACGGCCAGCTCCCCCGCGCCCGGGATATAGGGCAGGAGCAGATACTTGGAGTAGACGGCGTTGCCGGCCACGTAGGCGAAGATACCCAGAGCCGAGCCCACCATGACCGTGGGCATGATGGCCAGGCCGTCCAGGCCGTCCGTGAGGTTCACCGCGTTGCTGCTGCCCACGATCACGAAGTAGGTCAGCAGGATGAAACCGAAGAGGCCCAGGGGATAGGAAACCGTCTTGAAGAAGGGCACGATCAGGGCCGCCTTGAGCGGCAACTCCAGGGTAAAGCCGCTGCCCACCCACTGGAAGAAGAGCTGCATCACCTTCTCGTTGTTCGGGGCGGAAATGGAGAAGACGATGTAGATGGCGGCCACCACGCCGATGGCGGACTGCCAGAAATACTTGGCCCGGGCCGACAGCCCATCCGGATTCCGGTACACCACCTTGCGCCAGTCATCCACCCAGCCCACCGCGCCGAAACCCAGGGTGACGATGAGTACGATCCAGATGAAGCGGTTGGACAGGTCGGCCCAGAGCAGGGTGGACAAGCCCAGGGAAATGAGGATCAGGCCGCCGCCCATGGTGGGAGTACCCGATTTGGCCAGGTGGGTCTGGGGCCCATCGCTACGCACCGACTGGCCGATCTTCTTGGCGGCGAGCCAGCGGATGAAGGCCGGCCCGGCCGCGAAGGAAATGGCCAGGGCCGTCATGGTGGCCAGCACCGCCCGCAGGGTGATGTAGTTGAAAACGTGGAAAGCCCGGATGTCGCGGGCCAGCCAGTTTGCAAGTTCAAGCAACATGATCTTTCAGTCCTTCTTGGGAGCGGTGATGGCGTCGGCCACTCGCTCCATGCGCATGAATCGGGAACCCTTCACGAGAACGACCGTATCGGCGTCCAGTTCCGGCACCAGGGCGGCCACCAGGTCTTCCACACGCCGGAAGTGGCGCCCCCCGTTGCCGAAGTTGTGCACCGCCGTCTCGGCCAGTTCCCCCAGCCCGAACAACTGATCCACACCCTGGCTCTTGGCATAGCCGCCGATCTCGTCATGCAGTTGGCCGGCCCGCTCGCCGATCTCGCCCATGTCGCCCAACACCAGAACGGTCCGGCCCGGCGTCATGGCCAGGACCTCGATGGCGGCCCGCACCGAATCCGGGTTGGCGTTGTAGCTGTCGTCCAGCAGGACCGCGCCACCCAGCGCCGTCTTCCTTTGCAGCCGCCCCTTGACGCCGGAAAAGCCCGAGAGACCCGCCGCCACCGCGTCGAGCGAGGCGCAGGCGGCCAGGGCGGCGGCCGTCGCGGCCAGGGCGTTCATCACGTTGTGCCGGCCCGGCAGGGGCAGCAGAAACTCGGTGTCGCCTTCCGGCGTGGCGACCCGGACCAGGCTGGCATAGCCCTTCGCCTCGAAACGCCCAGACACGTCGGCCGGCTGATCCAGGGCGAAGGTGAGGACGCTACGCCCGGCGTTCAGCCCGCGCCAGTAGGCGCAGTAAGGATCGCCCCCGTTGACCACCGCCACGCCCTCCGGACCCAGGCCGCCGTAGATGGCGCCCTTCTCCTCGGCGACCTCCGCCAGGCCGCCCATCCCGGCCAGATGGGCCCGCTGGGCGTTGTTCACCAGGGCCACCGTGGGTTGTGCCAATTTCGTCAGATAGGCGATCTCGCCGGGGTGATTCATGCCCATCTCGACCACCGCCGCGCGGTGATGGCCCCGCAGGCGCAGCAGGGTCAGGGGCAGGCCGATGTCGTTGTTCAGATTGCCCTGGGTCGCCAGCACGGCCTCTTCCCCATCGGCACCATCCAGGCGGGCCTGGGCGCGCAGGATGGCCGCGGTCATTTCCTTGACCGTGGTCTTGCCGTTGCTGCCGGTCACACCCACCAGGGGGATCTCAAAATCGGCCCGCCAGTGGGCCGCCAGGCGCCCCAGGGCCAGACGGGTGTCGTCCGCGATCACCAGTGGCAGCGGAGCCTCGGCATGGTTCCCGGCCCAGGCTTCATCCACCAGTGCAGCGACCGCGCCCTGCCCGGCGGCGACGGCCAGATAGTCGTGGCCATCGAAACGCTCGCCACGCAGGGCGACGAACAGGTCGCCCGCGGCGATGCTGCGGGTGTCGGTGGACACGGCCTCGAATTCTGCGTCCGCTCCCCGGACCCGGCCGGCAACGGCCAGGGCTGCCTGTCTCAGGTTCATCATCATGAGCGCACCCCCTCCCGGGCCGCGAGCCCATTGGCAGCCTGTTCCATATCCGAGAAATGGACGCGCTTGCCCGCGGTTTCCTGGTAGGTCTCGTGTCCCTTGCCGGCCAGCAGCACCACATCCTCCGGCACGGCGTCCAGCAGGGCGGTACGAATGGCCTCGCCCCGGTCTGCGATGACCTCGGCTGCCGGCGCGCCGGCATGAATCTCCTTGAGGATCGTCCCCGGATTCTCGCCCCGGGGATTGTCGCTGGTGAGCAACACCCGATCCGCCAGGCGCGCGGCCACCTGCCCCATGAGGGGCCGCTTGCCCTTGTCCCGGTTGCCGCCGCAACCGAAGACGCAGGTCAGCTTGCCGCCCCGCGCCTCGGCCGTGGGCCGCAGCGCCGCCAGCACTTTCGCCAGGGCGTCCGGGGTATGGGCGTAATCCACCACCACCAGGGGCTCGCCCTCCCCGCCCAGCATCTGCATCCGTCCGGCGGGCGGCAGAAGCCGCGGCAGCACGCCGGCGATTTCCGCGGCGCCGAAACCCGCCGCCCGGAGCAGGCCCGCGACGCACAACAGGTTTTCCAGGTTGAAGCGCCCTACGAGGGCCACCTCCACCGGAATTTCCTGGTCCGCGAGGCACAGGGTGAAGCGCTGGCCGCGCGCCGTGGCGGCGATATCCCGGGCCTGAACCGTTTCCTCCGTGCCGCCCGCTCCTTCCAGGCTATAGCCGATGCGACGCACGCCGCTGCCGGAGAGGCGCCCTGCCATGTCCCGGCCGAAGGCATCGTCCAGATTGAGCACCGCGCACTCGAGACCGGCGGTCTCGAACAGCAGGGCCTTGGTCGCCGCGTAGGCTTCCAGCGTACCGTGGTAATCCAGATGGTCCCGGGACAGGTTGGTAAAGGCGGCGGCGTTGAAGGCGGCTCCGTTCACCCGCCCCTGGTGCAGGCCGATGGAGGAGACCTCCATGACCGCCGCCTGGGCGCCCTGAGCCAGGAAGCCGGACAGGGCCCGGTGCAGCGCGACCGCATCCGGCGTCGTGTTGACGCTCGCCGCCAGGTGCCCCGGAAAGCCGTTGCCCAGGGTGCCGACGACGGCACACTTCATGCCGAGCAGGGTCAGCGCCACGGCCAGCCACTGGGAGACCGAGGTCTTGCCGTTGGTGCCGGTCACGCCCGCCAGCCAGAGCTTCTCCGAGGGGCGACCGCAGAGTTCGTGTGCAAGGTGGCCGGCCAGGCTCGGCAGGCCATCCACCGGGAGATGGGCCAACTCCAGCGTCTCGTCCCAGGCGAACCCGGCCTTTTCCCACAGCACGGCGGCGGCGCCGCGGGCCGCCGCATCGGCAATGAAACGCCGGCCGTCGCTCAGTGCGCCCGGAAAGGCCAGGAACAGTTCGCGCGGCGCGATGTTGCGCGAATCGGCGCAGATACCCACGGGATAGGCACCCTGGGCCGCCAGCATTTCCAGCAGGTGGATAGCCGTGTCGCGCATCACATGCTCTCCTTCACGTCTTCCACCTTGACCGCGTATTGCAGGGGTTTGATGGGGGCATCCGGTGCCACACCCAGGGTGCGCAGGGCGCCGGCCATCACCCGGGAAAACACCGGAGCCGCCACATCGCCGCCGTAATACTTGCCGGCAGAAGGCTCATCCACCATGACGGCGACGATGAGGCGGGGATCGGAAGCCGGCGCGAACCCGACGAACGACGCGATGTAGCGGTTCTCCGCATAGTGGCCGCCGTCCAGCTTGTGCGCGGTTCCGGTCTTGCCGGCCGCCCGGTAACCGGGGATGGCCGCCTTGGTGGCCGTGCCCCCGGGCTGCACCACCAGTTCCAGCATGGCGCGCACCTGCCGGGCCGTTTCCGGCGAAAGAACCTGCTTGCCGGCCGGTGCCGGGCCCTCCATGCGCCGCAGCGATACGGGCAGCATATCCCCGTCCCGGGCAAACACTTCGTAGGCGCGGGCCAGTTGCACCAGGCTCACGGAAATGCCGTGGCCGAAGGACATGGTGGCCTGCTCGATCGGCCGCCAGTATTTCCAGGGCCGCACCCGCCCCGTGGCCTCGCCGGGGAAACCCAGCTTGGGCGGATTGCCGAAACCCAGGCTCTCGAAGTTGTTCCACATGTCTTCCGGCGGCAGGGAGAGGGCGATCCGGGTGGCGCCGACATTGGACGATTTCTGGATCACCTGGGACACGCTCATGGCGCCTCCCGGATGGGAATCATGCACCGTGGCCTTGCCGATGGTGAGGTGGCCGTTGCCGGTCTGGATGATGGTATCCGGCCGGTACTTGCCGCTCTCCAGGCCCAGGGCGATGGTAAAGGGCTTCATGGTCGAGCCCGGCTCGAAGGTGTCGGTTACGGCCCGGTTGCGCAATTGCGCGCCGGACAGCCGCTCCCGATTGTTCGGGTTGTAGGTCGGGAGATTGACCAGGGCCAGCACTTCCCCGGTCTTCACGTCCAGGACCACGATGCCGGCGCCCTTGGCCTTGTGCTCCGCCACGCAATCGCGCAACTGGGCGTAGGCCAGATACTGGATCTTGCTGTCCATGGCCAGGGAGATGTCGTTGCCGTTCCGGGGCGGCTTGATGCTCTGCACATCCTCGACGATGTGGCCGCGCCGGTCCTTGATGACCCAGCGGCTGCCCGCCTTCCCCAGCAACTGGCGGTCAAACGCCAGCTCCATGCCTTCCTGTCCTTCCCCGTCCGCCCCGGTGAAGCCGATGAGGTGGGCGGTCACCTCCGCGGAAGGGTAGAAGCGGCGGTATTCCGCCTGCTGGTAGATGCCAGGCAGCTTCATGGTGGCCACCTTGTCCGCCAACTGGGGCGGAATCTGGCGCTTCAGGAAGACAAAATCCTTTTCTATGGCCAGGCGGCGCGCCAGTTCCCGCACGTCCATGTCCAACGCCGCCGCCAGATCCCGCTCCTGGGCAGGCGTGACCTCCACGTATTCGGGCACGGCCCAGATGGATTTCACCGGTGCGCTGACGGCCAGGGGTTCGCCATTACGGTCGGTGATGCGCCCCCGAGTGGCCGGCAGTTCCAGCACCCGCGCGTAGCGCGAGGCGCCCTTCTGCTGGAGGAAATCATTGTTGATGCCCTGGAGATAGATGGAGCGCACGGCCAGCGCCAGGAACGCCAGCATCAGGAACAACAGCAGGATGCGCGCGCGCCAGTCGGGCAGCTTCTCGGAGAGCAGGGGCGTGTGGGTGAATTTCACGGCTGCGCCCCGCTAGCACGCGGCTCCAGAGACAAAACCATGCCCGGAACCGGCGTCACCATCTGCAAGTCACCCCGCGCCATGACTTCCACGCGGCCGTGGGCAGCCAGAGTACTCTGCTCGATCTGGAGTTGGCCCCACTCAATTTCCAGTTGGCGCATGTGCTCCTGCTCCCGCTCCAGCTCGGCGTAAAGCTTCCTGGCCTTGTGCTGGGAGGCCACCACGCCCAGGGCACAGGCCACGCAAAGCAGGGCGAGCAGGATATGGATGCGCACCATGGCTACGCCCCCAGCTTTTCCGCGACCCGCAGCACGGCGCTGCGCGCCCGCGGGTTGGCCGCCACTTCCGCCTGAGACGGCTTCATGGCCTTGCCGAGCACCTTCACGCGCGGCTGAGGCAGTTCGGACGCGCGTAGCGGCAGCCTCGCCGGCAGGTTGTCCGGCTTCTCCTCGGCGCGCAGGAAGCGCTTCACGATGCGGTCTTCAAGGGAATGAAAGCTGATCACCGCCAGCCGGCCACCGGGCTTGAGAGCCTGCATGGCCTGGGGCAAGGCTAGCGACAGCTCCTCAAGCTCCTGATTGACGTGGATGCGCAGGGCTTGAAACGTACGCGTCGCGGGATGCTGACCCGGTTCCCGGGTGCGCACGGTCGCCGCAACGAGGGTGGCAAGTTGTCGTGTAGTTGCGACAGGCTGGGGATCCTCCCCGTCGCGACCAGCAACAATCGCCTTTGCAATCTCATAAGCAAACCGTTCTTCGCCATAATTCCTCAAGACCTCCGTGATTTCCCTGACACTGGCCCGCGCCAGCCACTCGCCCGCCGTCTCACCGCTACTCGTATCCATGCGCATATCCAGGGGCGCATCGAACCTGAAACTGAATCCCCGCTCCGCCTCATCCAGCTGGGGCGAAGACACCCCCAGATCGAACAGAATTCCGTCCACAGCCGAAATCCCCTGTGCCGCCAACACCTGGGACAACTCGCTGAAGGGGGCATGAACCAGGTTCAGGCGAGCGTCCGCGATCGCGTCGCCCGCCGCCACCGCCCGCGGATCCCTGTCCAGTGCGATGAGGCGTCCACGATCCCCGAGCCGCGCCAGGATCGCCCGGCTATGACCGCCCCGGCCGAACGTGGCGTCCACGTAGACGCCCTCCGGATCAACCGCCAAAGCCTCTACCGCTTCCGCCAGGAGCACGGTCACGTGCAGGTCGGCCGCATCGAGAACCTCAGCGGTCACAGGGACAGGCTTTCCATGCCGGGGGGCATCAGGTCATCACCCAGGGCAAAGATCGCTTCCTGCTGCTTCTGCCAGCCGGCATCCGACCACAGCTCGAAGTGATTTCCCTGGCCGACCAGCCAGACCTGCTTGTCCATCTGGGCGAATTGCCGCAACTCCGGGGCGATCAGGAGGCGCCCGGCCGCATCCATCTCTTCCTCCCGGGCAAAGCCCACGAGGAGGCGCTTCAACAGCGCGGATTGCTTTTCCAGGCTGGAACCGGCGAGAACCCGGTCCCGGATCGGTTCCCACTCGGGCTGGGGATAGAGAAGAAGACAACGGTGGGGGTGGGCGGTGAGCACCAGGGAACCGGCGGCGGCCACCGTCAGGGCGTCGCGATGCCGGGCCGGAATGGCCAACCTGCCTTTGGCATCGAGACTCAGCGCCGCCGCACCTTGAAACATTCCCACCTCCACGGAGAGCGCGGTAGAAGCCATTTTCTCCCACTTTTCTCCACTAATTCCCACTTTAGAGCAGAAACACACCTCCGGTCAAGCCATTTTTCAGGAATTTTCCAATGGAGACAAAGACTTAGCGGCGCTTTGCGACAGAAATTAGCGAGAAAATATCCCTTTAAAATCAAAGGAGATAGAAATGAAACCGAAAGTGGAATATGAACAACGGACAGCCCGGAGCCGGGCCTCGGCGCCGAGTGGGAGAAAGTGGAGCAGAAGGCGCCGTTCAGGTAGATCCTGACCGACCGGGGCGACGAGAGCGCCTCTGAAACAGGCATGAAAGTCATGCCCGTTTCCCCTCACCTCCCCGCCCCTCTCCCGCCGCAGGTGGGCGAGGGGAGCGCAGTGAGTCGCTACGCGACTATATAAAACCGGGAAGTGGAAGTTCGCCGATAAGCCGGGTTCTGTCGTGGACAGTCATTCCTCTGGGCGGCGCGTTACCGCGACGCTCTAGCAGCCTACCCGGAAGCAGCGCGAGCAACGCTATCGCTTCCCTATTTGGCCTTGCCCCGGATGGGGTTTACCGTGCCGTCCGTGTCGCCACGTCCGCGGTGAGCTCTTACCTCGCCGTTTCACCCTTGCCTGATCCCCTTGCGAGGCCATCGGCGGTTTGCTCTCTGTTGCACTTTCCGTCGCCTTGGGCAGCGGCCGAAACCGCTGCTTATAACGCCTGGCCGTTAGCCAGCATCCTGCTCTATGGGGCCCGGACTTTCCTCCAGGGGCGAAAACGCCCCCAGCGACTGCCTGGCGAACTTCCGGGGCGGATTATAGGGGTAACGAGAGACAACGGCTGCTATTTCGCCAGGAAGCGCAGCTTTCCGTCCTTGCGATCGAAGGTGCCCAGCAGTTTGCCGGGGGTTTCGGGGGGGGCGGAAAGGGTTTGCAGGGTGCAACCCTGGGTTTCCGCCAGATACCAGTTCTTGCCCTGCTGCACCTGGTACTGGGTGGGGACGACCTCGTAGATGGAGACCTGGGCCTGGGGCAAGGGCGCGGGCTTCATCGGCAGGCGCCGCTGGCAGTCGGGCAAGCGGGCCACCACCAGCTCCAGATTGGCGTTGTCGCTCCAGAAATAGGGCTGCTCCCGCAACAGGGTCAGAGCATGATCCTTGCCATCCAACATGAAGGATGCGGCGTCATTCTCGCAACCGGAGAGCAGCGCGCCCGCGGCAAGCACGGCGGCCAGTTTGATGATCGTTCCTCTTGTCACGTCCGTTCTCCAGAATAGGCATGTCGGATTGGAATCCGACCTACAACAGTTTCCAACCCACCGTTTCCCCGGCGCGCAGCGGCACCAGGGTATCGCCGCCGGCATAAGGCTGCGTCGCCGGCACGGCCCAGTCCTCCTTGGCCAGGGTGATGGTATCCGTATTCCTGGGCAGACCATAAAAGTCGGCGCCGAAGTGGCTGGCGAAAGCTTCCAGCCTGTCCAGCGCCCCCGCCTGCTCGAAGGCCTCCGCATACAACTCGATGCCGGCATGCGCCGTATAACAGCCGGCACAGCCGCAGGCCGCCTCCTTGGTCAACCGGGCATGGGGGGCCGAATCCGTGCCGAGAAAGAACTTGGGATTCCCCGAGATGGCCGCCGCCACCAGTTCCTCCCGGTGACGTTCCCGCTTCAGCACCGGCAGGCAGTAATGATGCGGCCGGATGCCGCCCGCGAAAATGGCGTTGCGGTTCAGGAGCAGGTGGTGCGCCGTGATGGTCGCGGCAACGCCGGGCCCGGCCTCCCTCACGAATTGCGCCCCGTCCGCGGTGGTGATGTGTTCGAGGACGAGACGCAGGCGCGGGAAGCGCGCGAGAACCGGCGCCAGCACGCGATCAATAAAGACGCGCTCGCGATCGAAGATATCCACGTCAGCATTTGTCACCTCGCCATGTACCAGGAGCGGCAGTCCCAACTCCTCCATGCGCGCCAGGGTGTCATGGGTCCGCTCAACCGATGTCACGCCCGAATCGGAATTGGTCGTGGCGCCGGCCGGGTAATACTTCACCGCATGCACGAAACCCGATGCCACCGCCCGTTCGATCTCCGCCGGAGGGGTGTTGTCGGTGAGATATAACGTCATGAGGGGTTCGAACTTGAGCCCCCCCGGCAATGCGGCCAGGATGCGCTCCCGGTAGGCCGCGGCCATCTCCACCGTGGTCACGGGTGGGCGCAGGTTGGGCATGACGATGGCGCGGCCGAAGCGCCGGGCGGTGTCCGGCAGCACGGCGGCGAGGGCTTCGCCGTCACGCAGATGCAGATGCCAGTCGTCGGGTTGGGTCAGGGTGAGAGAGGTCATGATGGGCATATCCTTGTTGAACGGCCGGAAAGACAGGCGGGAAGCCCTCTCAGTCTACCAGCCGGCTGCGCCGGGTCATCCTTCCCGGCCGATTTCCAGCGCCCTCTGGTAGAGGGCATTCTTGGCCGCGCCGGTGATTCCGGTGGCGAGCTTGACCGCCTGCTTCACCGGCAGGCCTTCTTCCAGCAACAACTTCAGCACCCGCTCGGCCTCGGGGTCCAGGCCTTCGGCAGCAGGCGGGGCGGAGACGATGAGGACGAATTCGCCCCGGGAACGGTTGGCATCGGCATTGATCCAGGCGAGAGCCTCCGACAGGGGCATCCTGGCGATGGTTTCGAACAGCTTGGTGAGTTCCCGGGCCAGCACGATTTCCCGTTCCGGCTCCAACACGGCGGCCAGGTCCGCCACCGTCTCGATCACCCGGTGCGGCGCCTCGTAGAAGACCAGAACGGCCCGGACTGCCTTCAGCCCCTCGATGGCATGGCGCCGGGCGGTGGGCTTGGTCGGCAGGAAGCCATGGAAGAGAAAATGGGGCACGTCCAGGCCGGAAGCGGAAAGCGCGGCGATGGCGGCGTTCGGCCCGGGCAGGGGGATGACGGGAAAACCGGCCCCCTGCACCGCCGCCACCAGGCGCGAACCCGGATCCGAGATACAGGGCGTGCCGGCATCCGTGATCAAGGCCACCTTCTCCCCGGCACGCAAGCGCTCCAGGATGCGGGGCGCGGCGCCGGCCTCGTTGTGCTCGTGCACCGCCAGGAGCTTCGTGCCGATGCCGTGAGCCTGGAGCAGGTGCCGGCTGTGGCGAGTGTCCTCGGCGGCAATGAGATCCGCCCCCCGCAGGGTTTCCAGGGCGCGCAGGGTGATGTCCGCCAGATTCCCCAGGGGGGTGGCGACCACATATAATGCACCGGTCATGCCACCCGCGGCCGCCGCAACTTCCGTATCTTGATCCATGCCGGCATTGTGCCAACTTCTACCCGAAACTCAATCATGGGCCTGTTCTCTTTCCTGCGCCACGAGCCTGTGATGTCCGCCGCGCCGGGCGCCCGTGCCGAGGATCTGGCGGCTGAATTCCTCCAGCGACGGGGCTTGAAGCTGCTGGAGCGGAACCATCGCTGCCGGGGCGGCGAGGTGGATCTGGTGTGCCGGGACGGGGACACGGTGGTGTTCGTGGAAGTGCGCCTGCGGTCTGACGCCGAACATGGCGGCGCCGCGGCCAGCATCACTCCGGCCAAACGCCGCCGCCTGATCCAGGCCGCCCGGCACTGGCTGTCCGGCAAGCCCGAATGCCCCTGCCGCTTCGATGCCGTGCTCATGGATCGCCCGGCTCCCGAGGCCATAGAGTGGGTCAAGGGGGCCTTCGATGCGGATTAGGCTGCTTCTGCTGTTCGCCGCGCTCGCCGTCGGCAGCGCCCAGGCCCAGTCCGTGAAACTGCTGGTACAGAGTTCGCCCCTGGCGGGCTTCCAGTACTACGCCGGGGAAGACCTGTGGCGGGAGATGAAGGAAGGCGACCGACTGACCCTGGTGCGGGAGCCGGCCAATGCCCACGATACCAAGGCCGTCCGGGTGGAATGGCGCGGCACCAAGCTGGGTTACCTGCCCCGGGCCGAGAACGGCGCGGTGGCCGAGGAAATGGATCGCGGCGCCCGGGTGGAAGCCCGGATCGCAAAACTCCTGCCCCACCGCAACCCCTGGCGGCGCATCCTGATGGAGGTATTCGTGGTGCTGTGAGCCCTTGTCGTCACAGGGCGTCGAAACCCGCGTCCTCGATGGCCGCCCGGATGGCTTCCAGGCTACAGCCCGCGCCATGCTCCACCCGCGCCTCGTTCTGCTCCAGGGAAACCTCCACCTTCTGCACGTCGGGCAGTTCAGACAAGACGCCAGTCACGCTCTTCACACAGCCGCCACACTTCATGCCGCCTACTTTCACCACGGTTTCCATTCCATTCTCCTCACTCTGATTTCCCTAGTCTCTAGTCTCTAGCCCCTGGTTTATCACTTCCCCGGTTTCCAGCGCCGGAGCAGCAGGGAGTTGCTCACCACCGACACGGAACTCATGGCCATGGCGGCACCGGCGATGACCGGGTTCAACATGCCCAGCGCCGCGAGCGGAATGCCCAGCACGTTGTAGATGAAGGCAAAGAACAGATTTTGCCTGATCTTCCTCAAGGTGGCGCGGGACAGGTCTATGGCGTCCACCACCCCGTTCAGGTCGTCCTTCATGAGGGTAATGTCCGCGGCCTCGATGGCCACGTCCGAGCCGGCGCCGATGGCGAAGCCCACGTCGGAGGCCGCCAGAGCCGGCGCGTCGTTGATGCCGTCCCCCGCCATGGCCACACAGCGGCCGGAGGCCTTCAGTTCCGCTACCGCCAGGCCCTTGTCCCCGGGCAGGATGCCGGCGCGGAAATCGCTGATGCCCGCCACCGCCGCGATGGCCCGGGCCGTGGCCGGATTGTCCCCGGTAAGCATGATGACGCCTATGCCCCGGTCCCGCAGCCGGCCGATGGCACGGCAGGAACTGTCCCGCAAGGTGTCCGCGACGGCGATCAGGCCCAGCAGCCGGCTGCCGCAAGCCACGGCCACCACGGTCTTGCCCGCCGACTGGAGGGAAGCGAGGGCAGCGGGGTCGGCGGCCAACCCCCTTTCCCCCAGAAATTCCGGCGAACCCAGGAAACAGGACTGGCCTTCCACCTCGCCCTCCAGACCCTTGCCCGGATGGGTGGTAAGGCTGGCCAGGGGAGGCAGCGCCAGGCCATCGGCGGCGGCACGGGCAAGGATGGCGAGGGCCAGGGGATGGCCGCTGCCCTGCTCCAGGCCGGCGGCGAGCCGCAGCAGTTCCGCGGCCGGCACGCCCTGGGCGGGCAGGATGTCGGCGACGACGGGACGACCTTCCGTCAGGGTGCCCGTCTTGTCCACCGCCAGCACCTGTACCTTCTCCGCCAGTTCCAGGGCCGCCGCGTTCTTCACCAGGATGCCGTAAGCCGCGGCGCGGCCCGTACCCACCATGATGGCGGTGGGGGTAGCCAGGCCCAGGGCGCAGGGGCAGGCGATGACCAGCACCGCCACGGCATTCACCATGGCGGTGGTGAAATCCCCCGAGAAAAACCACCAGCCGGCAAAGGTAAGCAAAGCCACCAGGCCCACGACGGGCACGAACACGGCGGCGATCTTGTCCGCCAGGCGCTGCACCGGCGCCTTCGACCCCTGGGCCTCTCCCACCATGCGGATGATGCCGGCCAGGAGCGTGGCGCTGCCCACCCCGGTCGCCTGGCAGCGCAGCAGGCCCTGGCCGTTCAGGGTGGCCGCGAACACCTTGTCCGCCGGACCCTTGCCCACGGGCATGGATTCGCCGGTGAGCATGGCCTCGTTCACGCTGGAGTTGCCCTCCACGATCTCACCATCCACCGGCACCGCGTCACCGGCACGCACCACGAAACGGTCGCCGGGCAGGAGTATGCCCACGGGCACTTCGGTCAGGCCGCCGTCCTTCTCCACCCAGGCGGTCTGGGGCTGGAGCCGGATCAGGGCCTCGATGGCGGACTGGGTGCGCGCCTTGGCCCGCGCCTCCAGGAGCTTGCCCATGAGCACCAGGGTGATGACCGTGGCGGAGGCCTCGAAATACACGTGCTGATGTTCCAGGCCACCAAGCGTCACCACCAGGGAGTAGAGATAGGCCATGCTCGTGCCCATCGCCACCAGCACGTCCATATTGCCGCTACCGCCCCGGAGGGAATGCCAGGCACCACTATAGAAGCGCCGCCCTATCCAGAACTGGACGGGAGTGGCCAGGGCTAATTGCAGCCAGCGTGGCAGGAGTTCTTCGTGAGCGCCGTGGCCGCCGAACATGACCAGCATCTGCGCCAGGAGCGGCAGGGTAAGCAGCGCCGAGATGGCGAAGACCCTGATCTCGGCCTTGTAGGCCGCGGCCTTCCTCGCCTTCTCCTCGGCATGGGAGTCACCGGTGACCAGGCTGGCGCCGAAACCGGCCTTCTTCACCGCCTGAATCAAGGCTTCGGGCGTGGTGAGCCCCGGCGTGAAGCGCACATGGGCCCGCTCGGCGGCGAGGTTGACCGCCGCCTCCACCCCGGGGACGCGGTTGAGGACGCGCTCGATACGGGCGGAGCAGGCGGCGCAGGTCATGCCGGTGAGGACAAGTTCCAACACCTGGGGCGGCACCGAGAAACCGGCTTTCCGTATGGTTTCCAGGACCTTGGCCGGCGCCACCTGGACCGGATCGAACGCCACGCGGGCCCGCTCGGCGGCGAGATTCACGCTGGCCGAGACGCCGGGCAGGCGGTTGAGGGTCTTCTCGATGCGCGCCGAGCAGGCCGCACAGGTCATGCCCTCTATCGGCAGATCGAGGGTGGCCTGACGGGTTTCCGAAGGGGTATCCATCAATTCACTCACCGCAGAGGCGCAGAGACGCCGAGAAAACAATAGCTTGCTTGGGATTAACGTTTCACCCAACGGGCAAGGTAGTTGCCTACCGCAATTTATTGATTTCTCTCTGCGCCTCAGCGCCTCTGCGGTTCAAACTGCTTTTCAAGGATCAATCGAAGTTCAGCGGCTGGGGCTTATCCACGGAACGGCCGCCGGAAGTCCACTGATCGAAGCCTCCCGCGAGGGAGATCACCTGAGTGTAACCCATTCTTTGCAGGGCCAGCGCGGACAGGGCGGAGCGGCCGCCGGTCTTGCAATACACCAGGACGGGCCGGGACTTGTCGGCCGTCTGGGGCACCAGGTGCACCTTGAACTCCAGCACGCCGCGGGGAATGTGGATGGCGCCGGGAAGATGTCCCGCCAGGTATTCCTCGCCCTCACGCACGTCCACCACCGTGATGCCTTGCTGTACGAAGCCCACCGCCTGGTCGGCGCTGATTTCCTTGATCTGTGCCTTCGCTTCTATGACGAAATCGTGGCCGGTCATTGCCATGCTATTTCTCCTGGGGCAAAAAGAGGGTGAGTATAAGCGATTTCTTATATACGGATGTAGGCAGTGGGAAGTAGGAAGTGGGGATATTTGGCGCCTTCGGCGCGTTACTTCCCACTTCCCACTTCCCACTTCCCACTTCCCACTTCCCACTTCCCACTTCCCACTTCCCACTTCCCACTTCCCACTTCCCACTTCCCACTTCCTGTTTTCAAGTGTGGCACACCACGCCTTGCCACAACCGACCACCCAGGGTGGTGGCATTCACCAGGCCGAAGACGCCGAAGCCCAGGACCAGGAGGCCGGAGACGAGGCGCACTGCCCGCTTGCGGGTGAAGTCCGTGAGGCGCTTGGCCAGCATGCCGGCCAGCAAGAGGTTGGGCAGGGTACCCAGGCCGAAGGCCAGCATGAGCCCCGCCCCCCGCGCGGCGCTCCCCGAGAGGAGCGCGGTGGTCAGCACGCTGTACACCATGCCGCAGGGCAAGAAGCCCCAGAGCAGCCCCAAGGGCAGGGCCTGCGCCGGAGATCGGACGGGCAGAAAGCGGCGGGTCAAGGGCTGGATGCGCCGCCAGAGCCTCTGCCCCAGGCGCTCCAGGAATCCCAGCGCCCCCGTCACGCCGGTCAGGTAGAGGCCGAGCGCCACCAGCATGAGGTTCGCCAGCACGTAGAGCGTGATCTGCACCGGCAGGAAGTTGTCCAGAAGCAGGCCCAGGCTGCCGATGGCGCCCATGAACGCCCCGGCCAGGGTGTAACTCGCGACGCGCCCCAGGTTGTAAGCCAGATGGGTGGGCATCTCGCTCCAGGCCGAGCGCCCCGGCAGGCGCACCGTATTCACCGAGAGCGCGCTGACGATGCCGCCGCACATGCCGACGCAGTGCGTGCCCCCCAGGAGACCGATGAGGAAGACGGCGAGATAGGCGGGGGAAGACATTCCGGGAGCCAGTGGGCAGTTAGCGGTGAGGACGCACCATAGCGAATAGTATCGCTTACCGCTCACCCCTTACCGCGCTTAGATCACCTTCGAATACCTGGCCGTCTGGCGGGCGTGGCGCAGGTAGCGATCGAAGACCATGGCGATGGCGCGCACGAGCAGCCGTCCCGGGGGCAGGACGGTGATCCAGCGGTCGGAAAGACGCAGCAGGCCGGCGTCTTCCATTTCCTTCAGGTCGGGAATCTCCTCCGCGAAGTACTCCTGGAAATCTATCACGTGGGCGATCTCCAGGGCCTCGATGGAGACCTCGAAGTGGCACATGAGCGCCTGAATGATGGAGCGGCGCAGGAGATCGTCCGGGGTCGCCTCGATGCCGCGCAAGACCGGCAGGACGCCCCGATCCAGGGCATCGTAGTACTCGTCCAGGGTCTTGTAGTTCTGAGCGTAGGTCGGGCCCACCTTGCCGATGGCGGAGACGCCGATGGAGAGCAGGTCGCACTCGGCGTAGGTGGAATAGCCCTGGAAATTCCGGTGCAGGCGGCCCTGGCGCTGGGCGATGGTCAGTTCGTCATCCGGCTTGGCGAAGTGGTCCATGCCGATGAAGACATAGCCCGCCTCGGTCAGGCGCCGGATCACCAGTTGCAGGATTTGCAGCTTGGCGTCGCCCGAAGGCATTTCCGCCTCGTTGATGCGCCGCTGGGGCTTGAACAGGCTGGGCAGGTGCGCATAGTTGTAGACGGACAGGCGATCGGGACTCATGGCGATCACTTCGTCCAGGGTGCGGGCGATGCTGTCCAGGCTCTGCTTGGGCAGGCCGTAGATCAGGTCCACGCTCACGGACTTGAAGCCGTTGGCGCGGGCATTCTCGATCACTTCCCGGGTTTCCTCGATGCTCTGGATGCGGTTCACCGCCGCCTGGACTTCCGGATTCACATCCTGGACACCCACGCTCATGCGGTTGAAGCCCACTTCCGCCAGGAGCGCCACCGTGGCCGCATCCACCTTGCGCGGGTCCACCTCGATGGAATACTCGCCGTTGGGCAACAGGCGGAAATGCTTCTGGATCGAGGCCATGAGCGAGCGCAGCTCGTCATGGGAGAGGAAGGTCGGGGTGCCGCCACCGAAATGCAGCTGCACCAGATCCTTGCTGCCGTCCAGATAACTCGCCTGGAGCGACAGCTCCTTGTCCAGATACCTCAGATACTTGGAGGAGCGCCCGTGATCCTTGGTGATGATCTTGTTGCAGGCGCAGTAGTAGCAGATGGTATTGCAGAACGGCAGATGTACGTATAATGAGAGCGGTTTGCTGATTCCGCCCACCGTACGGCGCCCGAGCCAGGAGCGGTAGGCCTCGGCATCGAAGGCCTCCACGAACCGGTCGGCGGTCGGATAAGATGTATAACGCGGTCCGTTGATGTCAAATCGTCGGATAAGCTGCGGATCGAAGATCAGGTCTGTCTGGAACTTGCTCATTGTCAAACACACGTAGGGATTGCCGAACGATGACAGAGACTCTCAAAGGAGGCGTTGACGTGGATCAAACCGCCGATGCCTGGCCTTGCGAAAGCCTGTGCGTTGCCCAGAAAACGGTTGTCCCCATCAACATCAACTCGCTGCGGACCGCGTGTTCCCAATGCAACCTGCGCGAATTGTGCCTGACCTACGGCCTGAACGAGCAGGATCTTGAGAAGCTGGAATCCCTGGTGGGCTCCCGCCGCCGCATCCGACGAGGTACCCACCTCTACCGGGCCGGGGAAAACTTCGAAGCCCTATATGCGATCCGCAGCGGCTTTTTCAAGACCGACGTGCTGCTGGAGGACGGCCGCGACCAGGTGACCGGTTTCCAGATGGCCGGCGAAATCCTGGGCATGGACGGCATCAGTTGCGAGTCCCATACCTGCAACGCCATCGCCCTGGAAGACAGCGAAGTCTGCGTCATTCCCTACAGCCTGCTGGAATCCCTGTCCCGGGAAATCGAGACCCTGCAACACAATTTCCACAAGGTGATGAGCCGGGAAATCGTGCGCGACCACGGCATCATGATGCTGCTCGGCTCCATGCGCGCCGAGGAGAGGCTTTCCGCCTTCCTGCTCAACATGTCCCAGCGTTTCCAGGCGCGGGGCTACTCGGAGGCGGAATTTCATCTGCGCATGACGCGGGAAGAAATCGGCTCCTACCTGGGCCTCAAGCTGGAAACCGTGAGCCGCGCCTTCTCCCGATTCCAGGAAGAAGGCCTCATCGCCGTTCAGCAGAAGCACATCCGCATCCTGGACATTGCCGGCCTGAAGCGAATCCTGAACCATCAGGCGATCTGACGGCCGGTTCACCCGCGGTCAGATGGCAGCGAGGAAACCCGCGGGATTCTTGCTCAGGGCCACCGATACGATATAGCCGAACACCGCCAGGGCGGCCAGCCAGGCCGCGAATCGCACGGACTCGTGCAAACCCTGCCGCAGGGCCGCCATGCCCAGGCCGATGTAGGCCAGAAGCCCCAGCACCTTGGCCGTGAGCCAGCCATCCACGAAGGGATACTGCCCCAGGAGGAAGGCCAGGGTCAGGGCGCTGGCCAGCAACAGGCTATCCACCGTGTCCGGCACGCGCCGCGCCCAAGGGCTCCGGAGCCAGGGAGAGCCTCGCACCATGAGCAGGCCGCGCAGAAAAAACCCGCAGCCGCTCAGGATGACGCAGGCGATATGGAGATGTTTGACGGCCTGATAGAACATGGCGAAAGCGCCCCGGTCAACCTGGACACCCGGCATGAACCGCCCGGCCACCCACCCGAACCGCACCGCAATGCTGCACCGCGTCGCCAGCCGTCCCCGATTCGTGATACTTTTCGCCGTTTCCTACGCACTTGTACCGCAAGGAGCCTCGGCCATGCCTCCCCAAAAGACTGACATCAGCGCCGTCCTGCGCCAGCTTCCCTTGTTCCAGGAACTGACGCCCGAACAGACCGCTCACCTGGTAGCCGGTACCCGGGAGAAGCGCCTGCAAAAGGGAGAAATGCTGTTCCAGAAAGGCGACAAGCCCCGGGGCTTCTTCCTGATGGTCAGCGGACAAGTCAAACTGGCCTTCTCCTCCCCCCAGGGCAACGAGAAGGTGGTGCACATCCTCGGGCCGAACCAGACCTTCGGCGAGGCGGTGATGTTCATGGACCGCCCTTACCCGGTCTTCGCCCAGGCCCTGACCGACGCCGTGCTCCTGCACGTGGGCCAGGCCGAGGTCTTCCAACTGCTCCAGAGCGATCCGCTGTTCGCCCGGCACCTGCTCGCCGGCCTTTCCATCCGCCTGCACACCCTGGTGCAGGACGTGGAATCCTACAGCCTGCGCTCCAGCGCCGAGAGGGTCATCGGTTACCTGCTGCAAGGCCAGACCGAGACCAAGGCGGGAAGCAGCCTGGACGTGGATCTGCCCACCAGCAAGCAGGTCATCGCCTCCCTGCTCAACCTCACCCCGGAAACCCTTTCGCGCATCTTCCACGACCTCTCCAGCGCCGGACTGATCACCGTGCAGGGCAAACATGTGCATGTTCCCGATGTCGCGCGCCTGGCGCGCTACCAGCCCTGACATGGCCTGAATTCAGCGACTGACCGGCCGCACGGTCGCCAGGCTCACGCCCGGGCCCCGCGCCAGACGCCGGAAGAGCAAAACGGCTCCGGCCAGATTCCATTCCAGCCAAAGGGCCGAACCGGCCAGCAGCAGGCCGGCGGGTATCGCGAGCCAGGGTAGAAAGACCGCCAGCGCGACGCAAACGAGGGAGGCCAGGTGCATCCTGAACTGGCCTGACATGGCCTTCTCGTCCAGCATGCGCTTCATGTTCGGCACCGGAGACACCACGCGTTGCAGGTGCAGCCAGTTCAGGAAGGGCACGATCTTGTAGAGCATGCCGTTGATCAGGGACATGAAGACGCCGACGATCAATAGCACGCCGAGAAGGATTTCCAGCGTTTCCTGGATCACCGGATCGGTGGTGAACAGGTCCGCCAGGGCCAGTGCCACCACCGCCAGCAGGGCGATCATGCCCGTACGCCAGAAACGCAGGGTAACGTCGTCCTGCTTCCTGCGGCGCTGCCTTTGCAGCACCAGCGTTGCCACGGCAAAAGCCGTCACCACACCGGCTTCCATCAGGGCGAGCAGCATACGCAGAGCGGGGGCACGATCCAGAAGATCCAGCACGGTCCAGCCCACGAGAAACAACAAGGACAGCAGGGGCAGGGCCGTGGCCAGGCGCGGTCGGTAGGCCGGCGTAAGCTGGAACATGGGCACCACCAGATAGGATACGCCCATGACCAGGATCAGTCCCCAGCCCAGGAACGCCCAGGCAACATGGGCTCCCAGCAACTCCATCAGGGGCAGTTGCCGGCCCCAGCCGAAGACGCTGGCGAGGAGACCGCCGAACACGACCGTGGGCACCAGGGACGGCACGGCAATGCGCAGCGCCAGGACCGTCCCGCCCTGCGCCTTGGTGCGGGCCAGGGCAAAGCCGCAGAAAAGGACATACACCGCCACGGACGCCCCGAGTACGGGGATGGCCAGCTTGAAATTCAGGGCTGAGCCCAGGGCAAACCCGGTGACGAGCAGCACGGCGCCGCAGACCAGACCAGCCTGGCTCACCACCGCCAGCCAGAGGGACCGGGGAACGCTGGCCCCGGCGGCCACCGGCAGCACCTGGAGCAGCGCCCCGGCCATGATCTGGAGCATGAAGCCGATGGTCAGCAGATGCACCAGGGCCAACAACTGGGGGTTCCAGCGGGAAACCAGGGCTGCCGGTCCCATCCAGGCGAGCAACAGGCCGGCCGCCACGGCGAACGGCGGCCCGCCCAGAAAAAAACGATAAGGCACCGAGATCGGCGGCGCCTGCTCGAACTCAAACGTGGATTGCATCGGGAGGGGCAACCGATCTTTCAGGTGGCGCGGCGAATGTATATCTGGAAGGTGCCGTCCTGGGTGGACTCCACCCGATGGGCATAGCCATTGCGCTGCAATATACCATACAGAGGGAAAGGCTCCCGGTAGAGCAGGAGCAGAACCTCCTGCCCCTCCACCAGGTCATCCAGGGCGGACAGGGTCCGCTCCATGGGTTCCGGCGGCGGCAGCCCGCGGGCATCCACGACGATGGGGTCAAGCATGCTCAGGCCTCCACCGCGAGGCCGGAGGCAATCACCGGCCCGAGCGCCTTGGCGTGGCCCGCCAGGGCCTGGTCACACATGGGGTAGAGGATATTCTCTTCCTTCATGTTGTGCTGCTGCATGAGCAGCAGCAGGGTCTCGGCGCACCCCAGGAACTCGTCCCGATCCCTGGCCGCCAGGGCAGCCGCCAGATCGGCCATCAGGGTGCGCATCTGCATGTGTTCCATGCGCATCATGCGGGTGGGACCGCCGGTCATGCCGGTACTGGCCTCGAAGGCCGGAAAGAGATGTTCTTCCTCGACACCGAAATGGGTTTCCAGTGCCTGCGTGAAGGACGGCACCAGGGTGGACGCCCGGCCCCAGTCGCCGTTGGCGACAGCCTCCTCGGCAATGGCGAACTCTTCGTCGCAAGCCTTGTGGTGCGCCGCGAGCGGCGCAGTCAGATGATCCATGGCAAATCCCGATCCCGATTGGCAAGGCCTTCAGTTTGGCCGCCGCGCCCCAGCCTCACCTTGACAGGCATCAAGAGGAAACCGGGCGACAAGGCGAGATCAGGTGCGAAGAACTCCCACTTCCAGTTCGGCGAACCAGTTGATGAAGCGCATCACATCCGCGCCCTGGTACACGGCGCCGTGCTGCGGGCAAAGCATGTCAATCTCCATTTTGGAGACGCGCTCGCACCAGTCCCGCTTGGCTCGGTCCGACCCCATCCAGCGCCGGTGGAAGGCCTCCGAGTGACGGATGTGCTGATCAAAATTCTCGACGAACAGCCCCTGCGCTTCCGGCGGCAGGAGCGCAGCGCCCACATCGCCGGAAAACAGGATTTTGGCCTTCCTGTCGTAGAGATGGTGATTGCCCGAGGAATGGAGGTAATGAGCCGGCACCGCCTGAAGCTTCAGGCCACCGAGCATGATGTCCATGCCCGCATCGGGGATGGCGACGAAGGTCTCGGAGGTACCGCCAAAATGGGGAACGAACGAGGTCCACAGCCAGCTCGTGTAGCAACGAATTTTCGGACTGAACTCCATCCAGAGCGCCAGGGACGAGATGATGTCCGGATCCTGGTGGGAGGCAAAAATGGTCTGGATGCGCGTCGGGTCGAATTCGGCGCTGAGCGCCGAGAACACGGCGGGAAAGATCTCCAGCCCGCCGGGATCGCACAACAGGCCATCGCCACCATAACTCACCAGGTATTCATTGGTATCAACCAGGTAGTCCGGCTTGTCCGCGTCCCGGACTATAGCCATCCACATGTGATCCCCATCCTTGTACAGCGTCTCGCACCGTTTCATCCTCGCCGCTCCAGGGTGTAATGTTTCTTGAGATTTTCCAGAGATTCCTTGATGGCGCCGATGATCTTCTCGAAATCGGTCGACACCTGCATCAGCGGCCCACTGAAGGCGCCGCCGTAAGCCGCCTCGATCTTGGCGGAGCGCGCCAACACGGCCCCCAGTTCCACGAGCCGCCAGGTATCGTCCAGCCTCTGAGTCAGGTTCAGGCGCAGGGACGAAAGCTCGTTGCTGCCGGAGCTTTCGATACTGGCGCCCGAAACGGCCTTGAGAATGGCGCGCGCGCGCCCCTTGCTCTCGGCGTCCGTGCGCTCGAGAATACGGATGCGGCGCGCCGCCTTGACCAGGTCGGTCACCAGCTTTACGGAGCCGGAGGTGAGTTGGCGCAATCCGGTCATCTGTTCGCCCAACTGGACCGAGAAACCGCGTAGTTCGTTGGACAGAACACCGAAGCCGAGGGCCGCGCGCCCGGCCTTCTTGGCCAGGAAAATAGCGTTGAGTGCCATCAGGTTGATCTTGAAAGCCGTCGCAACGATGGACTTGATTTCCTCGTTTATGCCGACGATACGGCGCAATTCGGCGGCCGCTTCGCCGCCGTCATTCCGCCTTCGCCCCACCCCGTAGCCGTTCATGCCATGACCGTTTCCGCCGGCTCCGCCATTTGACTGGCATCTCGCCGAACACCCTGTAGTTGATCAAATCCTTCGCCGGCCTGATCCCGCCAGCCAAAGGCCGGCCTTCTGAGCCCCGGAAGAACAAACCCTCATCCACATCACCGCCCGCATAGCATTTACGGCAGTCGGCCCCATGCCTTGAGCAATTTCCATGACCGCCCCGGTTCCCCGGAGCGGGGCGCCGGCTCCGGTTCGAGATCGGCCGCGCCACATCCGACTTCCGTGGCGATCCGCCTTGCTCCCACAGGAAAGACATGATTTATTTTTCACGCACATACGCACCCGGCGCATCCGCGAGCCGGGGATAGGCCTCGGTGGTCACGGGCATGGCCGGCACCTCGGCCCCACAGCGGGAAGCCAGCCACGCCGCCCATTCCGGCCACCAGCTTCCCTGATGCACTTCGGCCCGTGCATGCCACTGTTCAGAGGAATCGCGGCGCTTCGCCTCGCCCACCCTGTAGCTGCGCTTCGGGGGATGGACCGGAGGATTGACGATACCCAGGATGTGCCCCGAGCTGGAAAGGACAAAGCGTGTCCGCCCGGCGATATGGGCGGCCACATGGAATGCCTGATGCCAGGGCGCGATGTGGTCATCCTCCGCCGCCACGGCATAGAGCGGCTGGGTGATGCGGCCCAGGTCTATGGGCAAGCCAGCCACGGAGATGGCCCCGGCCCGGATCAGCTTGTTTTCCAGGTAGAGTTCCCGCAGATACCACTCGTGCATGGCATAGGGCATGCGCGTGGTGTCCATGTTCCAGAAGAGGACATCGAAGGGCGGGGGCGCCTCCCCGTACAGATAACCGTGCACCACGTAATGCCAGATGAGGCTGTTGGACCGGAGCAGCCGGAACGCCGACGCCATTTCCTTGCCGTCCAGGTAGCCGCGGGCGGCCATGGCGCGGGAAAGGTAACGGATGCTGCCCTCGTCCACGAACACCTCTATGTCGCCGGGCTTGTGGAAATCCACCAGGGTCGTGAAGAGCGTCCAGTGCGCCACCGGCATGTCTTCGGGTCGGGCCGCGTTGGCCCAGGCCATGTACATCGTCAGGGCCGTACCGCCTATGCAATAGCCGGCAGCATGTACCTGGGGCGCACCGGTGATGTCCCGTGCCACCTGCACGATACTGGCCACGCCCTGGGTCACATAGTCCTCGAATTTCACGTCGCGCATCTCGGGCCCGGGATTCTTCCAGCTCGTGATGAAGACGTTGAATCCCTGGTCCAGGAGGTACTTCACCATGCTCTTCCTGGGGTTGAGATCGAGTACGTAGAACTTGTTGATCCACGGTGTGATGATGACCAGCGGGATCTCGTGAACTTTTTCCGTGGTCGGCGCGTAATGGATCACTTCCAGCAACGCATTGCGGAACACCACCGCCCCCGGCGTGGTCGCCAGGTTCTTGCCGACCGTGAAGTCTCCCGGCGAAGCCATGCGCACGTTGCCCACACGCAGGTCATCCAGGAAATTGTGATAGCCCCGGACCAGGCTTTCGCCATGGGTCTCGATGGACTTGCGTTGGGCGACCGGATTGGTCCAGAAGAAATTGGTGGGCGCCATGGCGTTCAACCACTTCCGCCACCAGAAAGCCGCCCGGCGCCTCTCCTTTCCGGAGAGCCCCGGTGTGTCGTAGAGCATGTCCTGCACGCCCCGTGTCAGGAGCAGATACCACTCCTTCGTCACGTCCCACTGCGCCTCGTTCTGCCAGACCGGATCGGCGAAGCGGGTGTCGTCCGCCTGGGGCTTGACCGGGTCGGCGGCCTCGGCGCCCAGCAGACGACGCCAGCTATACCACTGTAGCGCCATGATGTCGGTGGACAGGTGCGCCATCTGCTCGGCGAGTTCCTGCGGGTGGGACAACCACGCGAACTCGGCGTGCGCCAGGGGCGCCATGACGCCGAGCGGGTCCACGCCCGCTTCGAGTTCTTCGTGCACCGAGTGCATCAGTTGCGCGGGATCTTGCGGGTGATTCGTTGCCATGATGTCATCCTGGGAATTACAGTTTGAAATCCATTTACATCGCTTGCACCTTGCGGGATTATCCACCAAATGCTCTCGTTGAATCATGACGCTTGTCTTGCGGGGGCCGCAACGGTCCCGGGGACGGCAATCCGCGTATTTGCTCCACCGCGCCCCCCGTTGACCCAGGTCAATCGCCGCGAGTGGAGCAGGTTCTTATAATGATCCGGACACAATTCAGGAGCGCGCCATGTTCAAACACCTATTGGTTCCTACCGACGGTTCCGATCTTTCCGCCAGCACCGTTAAGCGGGCCGTCGCATTTGCCAAGGAGGCAGGCGCCCGGGTGACCTTCTTCTATGCCAAGCCGGACTACCCGGTTTCGTTCTACGGGGAAGGCGCCCTGGTAGACCCGACCACGCCGGAGAAATTTGCGGAGATGGCGGAGGAGCAGGCCCGGGAGATTCTCTCCGCCTCACTCGCGGAGGCGAGCGCCGCCGGCGTGGAATGCAGCGGCGTCAGCGCAACCAGCGACATGCCATACGACGCCATCATCGAGACGGCAAATGCCAACGCCTGCGACCTGATATTCATGGCATCCCACGGTCGTCGCGGCATCAGTGGCCTGCTTCTGGGCAGTGAAACCCACAAGGTGCTGACTCACAGCACGATTCCGGTGCTGGTATTTCGCTGAATCTGCCGTTCGCCAGTAAAAAAGCCTCCGGAACGCGAGTCCCGGAGGCTTTTTACCGTGTCCCCGGAGGGACTGCGGCGACTTACTTTTCGTTCATCTTCTTCATGTAATAGCCGATCATGACGAAGGCGATCACGAATACGAAGACGATCGTGCCCAAGCTCATCAGGCCGATATCGGATCCGAGCAGAAGTTTCCAGGCCATGGTATCCCCTTTCAAGAAAGATCGTTAATGTTGTGCCGCCACGGCGGGCACGATATTGATTTCTTTTTGTTCCGGCAGGTGAATGTCCGAAGACACGCGCCAGGTGTTGGCCTCATCCGAAATCACGACAAGCCAGGTTCCCGGAATCACGCTGGATAACGCCCCCTGGTAACGCCCGCCGATCCCGTGGAGCAGCACGGATTGATCCATGCCCGCCCTGGTGGGATGCGTGAGCGTCACGCGGATACCGGAGGGCAGATCGGCCACCGACTTGAGGTCGACCACCACGCGATCACTGGTGATGGCGGCGGTTGCGGCAATGCCCAGCGTACGAGCGAGCGTCTCGCGATCCAGAACCCGGTTGATGGCCAGTCCCTGCTTGTAATAATCCTCGGCCACCAGCCCGTCATTGCTCTTCACGGCCAGATACAGAGTGACAAAGCTCGCCACGACAACGATCCCGGGCCCCGCCATCACTATCCACGGCCAGCGATGTTTGTACCATGGCGCACTCATAGCAACACTCACTCTATTCTCCTGGAAGTGCCTACAGCCGGAATTTTGAACCTGAAGCGAAGCCCCGGGGTTTAGGCCCCGGGGCTTTCTTGAAGCAACTTACTTGGCAGCGGCCGGAGCGGCTTCCGCGGGCGCGGCAGCCGGAGCAGCGGCAGGAGCCGGAGCAGCCGCCGGCTCAGCCTTCACCGGAGACAGGCTATACACGTAGGCGGCCAGCAGATGAACCTTGGAGTCGCCCAGGAAGTTCTTCCAGACGGGCATCTGGTTCGTGCGGCCCTTGGTGATCGTCTCGATGACCGTCGCCTCGGAACTGCCATACAGCCAGATGTTGTCGGTCAGGTTGGGAGCACCGATAGCCTGATTGCCCTTGCCATCCGGACCATGACAAGCGACGCAGTTCGTGGCGAAGATATCCTTGCCACGGGCGGCACGCACGGAGTCGGTTTGCTGACCGGAGAGCGAACGGACATAGTTGGCCACGTCCTTGACACCCTCGGCCCCCAGTTGCGGACCCCAGGCGGGCATGACACCCATACGGCCTTCGGCGATGGACTCCTTGATCTTCTCGGGCGTACCGCCATACAGCCAGTCGGCATCAGCCAGGTTCGGGAAGCCCTTGGCACCCTTGCCGTCGGAACCGTGACACTGCGCGCAGTAGGTCAGGAACAGGCGCTCGCCCATCTGCTTGGCTTCCGGATTGGCGGCAACGGCCTGGATATCCATCTTGGCGAACTTGTCGAAGATCGGACCATAGGTTGCGTCGGCCGCCTTCATTTCCGCGCCGTACTGGCTCTCGTGGGAGGTCCAGCCCAGCATGCCGGGGTTGCTGCCCAGGCCGGGGTAGAGGGCCAGGTACACCAGGGCAAACACCACCGTGATGTAGAACAGGTAGCTCCACCACAGGGGCAGCGGGTTGTTGTACTCCTGAAGCGTCTCATCCCAGACGTGGTCCATCTTCTCCGCCTCGGCGCCGGCGGCGACGGCGGGAGCGCCCTTGCTCTGCATCCACAGGAAGACCCCGCAGGCAAGAATACTGGCCAGGACGATGACGCGAACGTACATGTCCCAGAAACCGCTAACAAAATCACTCATGATTCATTCCTTTTCGTTTGCGTGGCTCGGGTAGGATCGAGTTCGCCCGGCAACTCTTCATCATGCTGGAAGGGCAGATTCGCCGCCTCCTCGTAAGCCTTTCCGCGCCGACTGCTGTAGGCCCAGGCGACGATCCCGATAAACACCAGGAAGGACACCACCGTCACCGCGGAACGCATTCCATTCAGAAGTTCGCCGAGCTCCACGACCTTACCTCTTGTCCTTGATGGCCGTGCCCATGTTCTGCAGGTATGCCACGATGCAGTCCAGTTCGGTCTTGCCTTCCAGTTCCTTCTTGGCACCGGCAATTTCCGCATCCGTATAGGGCACGCCCACCTTGCGCAGGGCCTTCATCTTCAGCTCGATGTCGCTGCTCGTGGCAGGACGATCCAGCCAGTAGAAGCCGGGCATGTTGGACTCGGGCACCACGTCACGCGGGTTGATCAGGTGCACCTTCTGCCACTGGTCGGAGTAGCGGCCACCGACGCGAGCCAGGTCCGGGCCGGTACGCTTGGAGCCCCACTGGAACGGGTGGTCATACACGAACTCACCCGCCACGGAGTAGTGGCCATAACGCTCGGTCTCGGAACGGAAGGGGCGAATCATCTGGGAGTGGCAGTTGTAGCAGCCTTCCCGGATATACACATCCCGACCCACCAGTTGCACCGGGGTGTAGGGCTTGACACCCTCCACCGGCTCGGTCGTGGAGTGCTGGAAGAACAGCGGCACGATTTCCAGCAGGCCACCCACACTCACCGTCAGCAACGTCAGCACAATGAGCAGGCCGACGTTCTTTTCGATCATTTCAATCTTGAATCCCATTTTTATGCTCCTCTCAATGGGCGCCGGCAGGTGCGAGCACCGGCGCGTCATAGGCCTTGTTACCGGCAGCCGTACGGATCACGTTGTAAAGCATGATGATCATGCCGACCAGGAACATGGCGCCACCCAGGACACGGATGGTCCAGAACGGATAGCTGGCCTTCACGCTTTCCACGAAGGCGTAGGTCAGGGTGCCGTCCGGATTGACAGCGCGCCACATCAGGCCCTGCATCACGCCGGAAATCCACAGCGCGGCGATGTACAGCACGGTGCCCAGCGTCGCCAGCCAGAAGTGGAAGGTGATGAGCTTGACGCTCCACATTTCCTTCTGACCGAACAGGCGCGGGATCATGTAGTACAGGGAACCGATGGACACCATCGCCACCCAACCCAGAGCACCGGAGTGCACGTGGCCGACCGTCCAGTCGGTGTAGTGGGACAGCGCATTCACCGTCTTGATGGACATCATCGGGCCTTCGAACGTGGACATACCGTAGAAGGACAGGGAGGTGATCAGGAACTTCAGGATCGGATCGTCCCGCAGCTTATGCCAGGCACCGGACAGGGTCATGATGCCGTTGATCATGCCGCCCCAGGAGGGAGCCAGCAGAATCAGGGAGAAGATCATGCCCACGGACTGGGTCCAGTCGGGCAGAGCCGTGTAGTGCAGGTGGTGGGGACCCGCCCACATGTAGGTGAAGATCAGGGCCCAGAAGTGCACCACGGACAGACGATAGGAATACACGGGACGCTCGGCCTGCTTCGGCACGAAGTAGTACATCATGCCCAGGAAGCCGGCGGTCAGGAAGAAGCCCACCGCGTTGTGGCCGTACCACCACTGCACCATGGCGTCCTGCACCCCGGCGTAGGCGGAGTAGGACTTGGTCAGGGTGACCGGGATCTCGGCGCTGTTCACCAGGTGCAGCAGGGCCACCGCGATGATCATGGCGCCGAAGAACCAGTTGGCGACGTAGATATGCGGCGTCTTGCGCACGGCGATGGTGCCGAAGAACACGATGGCGTAGGAGACCCAGACCAGGGTGATCAGGATGTCAATGGGCCATTCCAGTTCGGCGTATTCCTTGCCCGTCGTAATGCCCAGAGGCAGGGAAATGGCGGCCAGAAGAATGATCAGCTGCCAACCCCAGAAGGTGAAGCCGATGAGCGGCCCACCGAACAGGCGTGCATGGCAGGTGCGCTGAACGCAGTAGTAGGAAGTGGCGAAGAGTGCGCAGCCACCAAAGGCGAAAATAACGGCGTTGGTGTGCAACGGACGGAGACGCCCGTAGGACAGCCATTCGAAAGCGTTGAGTTGCGGCCAGACCAGCTCAGAAGCGATGAAGACGCCGACAAGCATGCCGACGATCCCCCACACCACTGTCATGATGGCGAACTGGCGCACGACTTTGTAATTGTAAGTCGCTTGCGTTTGCATGTGGATTACCCCTTTTGTTGATTAACAAAAACCCTGAACTACTAAAAAGACTCGTGCGCGCGGCTTCCCCCTCGCGACGACTTCGGGAGGATACCCAGGTTCCCCCCGAACTTCTTGATCCAGATCAAACGGTGCGGCCCATTGACGCACCCACCCCCCCGAAAGAGCTACCCGAGTCAGGGTGCGCCAGGGGCGCTTTCGCCCCGTTAGGTGAAACGCATCGTCCTTCGCGCTGGAAATACGGTGCAAGCCCCGCCGGAACTCGCCTCTCTCACCCCGGTTGTGCCGCGCATGATCGGCCAAGGCCGGGAAGCAAAATCGGCCGGGGTGACATAACGGACGCAAAAAAAAGGGTGCGTTCGCACGCACCCCCAACCCCAACAGAGAGACATTGGTTTTCGCACGGAACCCGGTACATATTCTGAACATCCTGAGTTCCAGAAGCCCTGCAAAAAACCCTGGGCGAAGTATGTGTAAAACTTCGTAGCGCCAGTTTGACACAGATCAAACCTCGGCCGTTTCCCCGGGAAGATCAGGAGGGCAAGCGGCTTCAGAGGGAGGGGGGCGGCTCCCCGGAAGATAGCTTGGCACGGGCCGGGTTCGATTTGGCCGGCTGATCGTCATCCATCAGGATGCGGTAGGCAGGCCCCTCCAGGTCATCAAACTGGCCGCTCTTGAGAAACCACCAGAACAGCACGCCGATGACGAACACCAGAACCACGGACAGGGGAATGAGCAGATACAGGATGTCCATCAGGCCGCCTCCAGCCCCGCCCCGGCAGGAGGCATCGGCGCCCCCTTTTGCAGGCGCAAGGCGTTCAATACCACCAGCAAGGAACTGGCCGACATGCCGATGCCGGCCATCCAGGGCGACACAAAGCCGAACATGGCCAGGGGAATGGCGACGAAATTGTAACCGAAGGCCCACCACAGGTTCTGCCGAATCACGGCCAGGGTTCTCCGGGCCAGCGTCAGGCCAATGCCCAGGTGTCCCAGGTTTTCCGAGAGCAGGACGAAATCACCCTGGGTACGGGCGAGTTCCGTGCCGCCGCCCATGGCCACGGAGACCTGGGCCTGTGCCAGTACCGGCGCGTCATTCACACCGTCGCCCACCATGGCCACGATCGCCCCCGCCTCCTGTAGGGCGCGTATGAAATCATGCTTGCCCTGGGGCGACAAGCCGCCGTGAGCATCCTCGATACCCAGGTGAGCCGCCACCGTGGCCACCGCGGCCGGAGTGTCCCCGCTCAGAATCGAAACTGCCATGCCGTCGCGCTTCAGTTCCGCCACCATGGCCGCCGCTTCCGGCCGCAATTCGTCTTCCATGGCAACGAAGGCCAGCCAGCCCGCTTCATCACCCAAGGCGACTACCGTGCCCGGCAGTGCCAGGTCCCGGGGCAGGGCCTGGTCGTGCAGACCCGAGACATAATCCGGGCGGCCGACGCGGCAGCGTCGCCCACCCATGACGCCCTCCACGCCCTGCCCGGTCACGGCACGGATTTCCGACACCTGGGGCAAGACCGCTGATGCCGCCAGGGCATTGCGCAAACCCACGCCGATGGCATGTTCCGAACCCTGCTCCAGGGCCACGGCCAGGGCCAGCAATTCCTGGGCATCGTCGCCGCGCATGGGCAATAGGCGCACCAGACGCAGGCGCCCCCGGGTCAGGGTGCCCGTCTTGTCGAACACGAAATGGGTGGCCCGCGCCAGGGTCTCGATGGCGTGCCCCCGAGTCGCCAAGAGGCCGCGCCGGGACAGCACGCCGGTGGCCACGGTGAGCGCAGCGGGGGTCGCCAGGGACAGGGCACAGGGACAACTCACCACCAGGACCGACACGAATACCCAGAGCGCCCGACCCGGGTCCAGGACCATCCAGGCGCCGCCGGTCACCGCCGCCAGCAACAGCAGAATGCCCACGAAGCGGGCGGCGATGCTGTCCGCCATCTGCACCACCTTGGGCTTTTCCGTGGCGGCCCGCTCCATGAGCCGCTGGATGGCCGCCAAGCGGGTTTCCCCGCCCACGCGCTCCACGCGCATCACCAGCGGGCTGCCGCTATTGACACTGCCGCCGGTGAGCGTATCCCCCGAGGCCTTGGGTACCGGCCGGCTCTCCCCCGTCAGCAGGGATTCGTCCGCCATGCTTTGCCCGTCCAGCACGACCCCGTCCGCCGGAATGACCTCCCCCGGTTTGACCAGCAGCACGTCGCCCGGAGCCAGACTGGTCACGGCCACCCTCTCCGCGGTCAGATCCGGATAACGGGGCAGGCGCTGCGCGCTGGTCGGCAGCAGCTTGGTGATCTCCTCGACGCTGCGCACGGCCTTTTGCCGCGCCATCATCTCCAGATAGCGGCCGAACAGCAGGAAGAAGACGAACATCGTGACGGAATCGAAATAGACCTCGCCGCCCCCCGTGAGCGTGGCCCAGACGCTGGCCCCGAATGCCGCACCCACGCCCAGGGCAACCGGCACATCCATGCCCACCCGCCGGAGAAGCAGGTCGCGCCAGGCGTTCCGGAAGAAGGTCGCCGAGGAATAGAGCACCACCGGCAGGGTCAGGATCAGGCTGGCCCAGCGCATGAGTTGCAGGATGTCGTGGGTCATGGTGCCGTCATCCGCCAGATAGACCGGGATGGCATACATCATCACCTGCATCATGCCGAAACCTGCTACGAACAGGCGCCACAGGGCATTCTTGCGCTCCGCCCGTGCGATCTTCTCCGAGCGGTCCGTATCATAGGGATAGGCACGGTAGCCGATGGCGGAGATGGCGGCCAGGATGCTGGAAAGCTGAGTCTTGGACTCGTCCCAACGGACGCGGGCACGGCGGGTGGCGTAATTGATGTCCACGGCCGTCACGCCCGGCTGGCGCGCCACATGGCTCTCGTTCAGCCAGACGCAGGCGGCGCAGGTGATGCCCTCCAGGATCAGGGACGCTTCCCGCTCGTTGCCGCCTTCCACCGGACGCACGAAACTTTTCTGGAAGTCCGGGTGATCAAAGAGCCCGAGTTCCTTCAACTCCTCCGGCATGGCTTCGCGGCGCGGCTCCGGCATGGCATCCCGGTGGCGATAATATTCGCCCAGACCATTGTCCACGATGGCCTGGGCCACGGCCTGGCAACCGGCGCAACACATCTTCCGCGTTCCGCCATCAATGCTTACGGTATAATCCGCATCGTTTGGAACCGGCAGTCCGCAATGGTAGCAGGCACACTCCTCCCGCCGGGACGTGGCATCCGTGTCTGCTGTTTCGGCCAAACGAGTACCTCGCTGAATGTAAGGGAAGAATGTAAGGGAAACAAGGCCCGGGCGAATCGGGTATCGGGAAACTCCAGAATCCGCCAAGGCTTGCCGAACATCCTGAGGGCGGGCCGTATTGTAGCCGCTCGCCGCGTGACACACCACGGCCTGGGCGCCACGAACAAGGGGAACGAGCCATGAATGAAAAACTGATGCGCTTGATCGGGCAGCGGCGCGATCTCTACCCCGCGCAACTGGAGAGGACTTTTCCCAATATTCTGGAGCAGCTCACCGAATTCTGGGGCACAACGGCGTTCGATATGCTGGCGGAGAAGCTGCTGCTGAGCAGCCGCAACGGCAGGAGCGGATTCCCGCCGGAGGTGGTCGTGGAACTGTTCCATCTGGCCAACCTGCACAAGGACCAGATGAAACTCCTCAGCCAGGAAAAGAGGGACATCTGGGGCAACCTGCCGGAAGACGGCCACCGGGGAACGATGGACTGGAACGACGGGTAGGTTGGAATCTATTCCGACAATGGAACATGTCGGGTTGAAACCCGGCCTACGCCGGCCTCGCAGCCCATGTCGGGATAAATCCCGACCTACACCACAAATCGCCCCACGCCGTTCTTCAGGTCCACGGAAAGACTTTCCAGCAGTTGCGCCGCCTGGGTCGTCTGGTCCACGGCACCCCGGTTGTCGCGGGCCATGGCCGCGATGGACTCGATGTTCGCCGCCACATGGGCGCTCACCCGGTGCTGCTCCTCGGTGGCCAGCGCAATCTCGTCCAGGCCGCGGCCCACCTGAGCCACCGTATCGCTCGCGGCGGACAGCACGCTCTGCACGGCGTCCGCCGAAGCGCGGCTGTTGGTCAGATGTTCCAGGCCATCGGAGATGGCATCCTTAACGGCCACCGATTGTTGCCCCAGCTTCCGGGTGATGGCGTCAATTTCCAGGGCCGAGCGCGCCGACTTCTCGGCGAGCTTCCTCACTTCGTCCGCCACCACGGCGAAACCGCGCCCCTGTTCGCCAGCCCGGGCCGCCTCGATGGCCGCATTCAGGGCCAGGAGGTTGGTCTGCTCCGCGATGTCCTTCACTTCCCGGGTCATGACGCTGATCGCGTCCGTGCTCTGCATGAACTGGTTCACCGAGTCGGCAATACCGGCCACCGCGGATTCCACGCTTCTCATCTGCCCCATGAGCCTCTCCAGGCTCTCGTTGCCCTGCCCCGAACGCTCCAGGCTCTCCCGGGCCAAGTCATGAACCGCCTCCGCCGAACGGGCGATGGCCGAAATGCTGGCCACGACCTGCTCCACCGCGGCGGCAGCGGACGCAGACTGTTCCGTCTGGCGTTGTGAACCGCCCGCCACCCGTCCGGCCCCCGCCGTCAGTTGCCGGGCCGCGTCGAATACATGGTTGGACGTGTTGCCCACCTGCCGCACCAGGCCGCTGAACTGGTCCATCATCTGGTTGAACACGGAGCAGACCTCGCCGATCTCGTCCGCGCTCCTCACCTCCAGGCGACGCGTCAGATCGCCCTTGCCCGCCGCCATGTCTCTCAGGCCGGCCGCCATCTCGTCCAGAGGCCGGGTGACGAAACGGCGAATGAACAGATACATGAACCCCAGGAGAGGCAGGGAGAGCAGCACGGCGGCGCCAAATATCTTGATGCTGAATTCCCGTGCGGCGGCATCCACCCTGGAAAGGGAAACCTGCATGCTCACCACGCCCAGAACCGAGCCTTCCGCCACGGTATGGCAGGTCAGGCAGTTCTTGCCCAGGTAGTTTTTCGAGGCGAGCGCCGGGAAGACCACCCGCAGGCTGTCCCCGTCCGCTCCGGGCAAGACCTCCGTGTATTCCTGTCCCGTCTCCATCACTCGCCGCTCGATGGCATCGGAAGCCGACTCGCCGGCCTTGCCCGGGCCGAACTGATTGATGACGCCGTTGCCGCGGATGACCTTCAGATCCTTGATGACGGAGAGCTGCTTGATCTGATCCAGGAACACCTCGCGCTGCCCCACGGTGCCGGTGATCATCATGCCCGTGAGTCCCGCCAGGGCCATCTCCCGGACGCTGCGGGAGAAATCCTGCGCCTGCGCAATGGCCGCCTCCCGGTTGATGCGGCTGCCCCAAAGGACCATGCCACTCCAGGCAACGACCAGCATCAGCCAGGTGACGATCGTCAGCCGGACCCAAATCTTGAGGTCTGAGAATTTCTTCATGGAGCCTGTCCGTAAGGGAGAAACGTGTCCCCTCCTTACGGATCGTCCGGGAAAAACTTTAGCTGCGATAGTCCGCGTTGATCTTCACGTACTCGTAGGACAGGTCGCAGGTCCACACCGTGCCGGTGGCCGTGCCGCGCCCCAGATCCACCCGCACCGTGATCTCCGCCTGCTTCATGACCCGGGCGCCATCCTCCTCCCGGTATTCCGGGTTGCGCCCGCCGTCCCGGGACACCAGCACGTCGTCCAGCCACAGGCGCACCCGGCTCACGTCCAGGTCGGGAATACCCGCGTAGCCGATGGCCGCCAGGATGCGCCCCAGGTTGGGGTCGGACGCGAAGAAGGCCGTCTTGGTCAGGGGCGAGTGGCCGATGGCATAGCCCACGGCCTTGCACTCCGCCACGTCCCGGCCGCCTTCCACCACGATGGAGATATACTTGGTCGCCCCCTCCCCGTCCCGCACGATGGCCTGGGCCAACTCCCTGGCGACGGCGGTCACCGTCTCCGCCAGAAGCGCATAGTCGCCGCCGCCGGCGTCCGCGATTTCACGGTTGCCGGCCTGGCCGGTGGCGATGAGGATGAAGGAATCGTTG
The DNA here is from genome assembly GCA_028714035.1 of Rhodocyclaceae bacterium. Lineage (GTDB taxonomy): Bacteria > Pseudomonadota > Gammaproteobacteria > Burkholderiales > Rhodocyclaceae > JAQTNA01. The sequence continues at coordinate 3,365 of JAQTNA010000013.1, read as the reverse complement.
GTGGAGGTGTCGCCATCCACCGTGATGCAGTTGAAGGATTCGTCCGCCGCTGCCTTCACCAGCTTCTGCGTCAGTTCCGGCGACAGGGCCGCGTCGCAGGCCACGAAGCCCAGCATGGTCGCCATGTTCGGCCGTATCATGCCGGCGCCCTTGCTGATCCCGGTCACCGTGACCGTCTTGCCGCCCAACTGAATCCGGCGCGAGGCCGCCTTGGCCACCGTGTCCGTGGTCATGATGGCGTGCGCCGCCCCGTACCAGTTGTCCGCCTTGAGGTCGGAAACGGTAGCGGGCAAGCCCGCCACCAGACGCTCCACCGGCAGGGGCTCCAGGATCACCCCCGTGGAAAAGGGCAGCACCTGCTCGGGCGCCAGGCCCAGGGTCCGGCCCACCGCCGCGCAGGTTTCCCGGGCCGCCGCCATGCCCGGCTCACCCGTGCCCGCATTGGCGATCCCCGTATTCACCACCAACGCCCGAATCTCGGCGCGGGAGAGGTGATCCCGGCACACTTGGACCGGCGCGGCGCAAAAGCGGTTCTGGGTGAACACTCCCGCCACCCGTGAGCCCGGGCACAACTCCACCAGCAGCAGATCGTGCCGGTTCGCCTTCCTTATGCCGGCTTCGGCGATCCCGAGCCGCACCCCGGCGACGGCGAAGAGTTGATCGGGAGCGGGCGTGGCATAGTTGACGGGCATGGCGGCGAACCTGAAGAGGGAAAGCGGCGATTTTACTCCCGAGGGCGGGCAGTCTGGAATCACCCGACTCCAGATCACCGGCGCAAGTCGGAACCTCCGCCCCAGCAAACCAACCCCCAGGGCCACGAATCATTCTCCACTCGTCGCACAGCGAGGCAGCCGTCCCGAATACGGACGGCCAAGGTCGCGGGGAGCCGCTTGTTACAGCAGCGCGCCCATGCCACCTGACCTCGCCCGTAGCGCCTCATACAACTGCGCCGGCCCCAGCAGCACATCCTTCAGGCCATCGCGAACCCGCTCGGAACCCAGGGCCTGGGTGCTCATGGTGCTGTGGGCATCCAGGGCGTCCATGATGGCGTTCAGGATGGCCTGACTCAGGTCGGGGGAGTTGGCGAACTGTTCCTTGCTGTTGTTGGCGGCCTGCCGCACCAGGGTTTCGTTCTCCAGGAGCTTGCCCTTGATGACGCCATTCACGTAGACGAGTTGGTCGTCGTCGGTCAGGTCGCCCTCGAACAGGGTATTCACCTTCCGGATGATTTCCGCGAGATAGGCCTTTTCCTTCTCATGCACCGCGCCGCTGCCGGACTCATCCATGGGCAGCAACTTCTCCGCCTCGCCCTGGTACAGGTTGAGATTCTGCCTGCCGATATTTTTCAGCGTGTGATGGGTCAGCACCACCTTGGACAAATCCACCGTGTCCCGTTCCCGGCCGAATTCCAGGAGAGGTATCAGGCGCTTGTAGAACAGAAAGCGCTTCTCGATGTCGGTGTTGCCGTAATCAAAGATTTGGGCCAGGAAACCATAGAGCCGGATGAAGGCGCCCATGTCACCCTTGAACAGCACCAGGGCATCCATCTGGTCCTTGGCGGCCTGGGCTGCTTTCTCGTCCTTCTGCTCCTCGGCCACGGCATGATTCACCTGGGCGGCCTTGTAGCGCTTCAGCAGGCGGTCGGCCACGGGGGCTATTGCCGAGGAGAGTCGGGCCTGGGTGCCCGTCGGGTCCATCTCCACCTCGGCCACCCGATTCACCTCGAAGTCGTCGTAGTAGCCGGTGCCGTCCAGCTTGGCGCGGAGGTCAAAGACCCGGTGCGGGTCGGTGGTGGCTTCCAGTTCCGCCGTCTCGTAGTAGGTCTTGAACGCCGCCAGCACTTCGTCTGCGTCATTCACGAAGTCCAGGATGTAGGTGGTGTCCTTGCCCGGGTGGGCACGGTTCAGGCGCGAGAGGGTCTGCACCGCCTGGAGTCCGCCCAGGCGCTTGTCCACATACATGCCGCACAGGAGCGGCTGGTCAAAGCCGGTCTGGAACTTGTTGGCCACCAGCAGCAGGTGATATTCCGGTCCGGCGAAGGCTTCCCGGATGTCGCGGCCCTTGAGTCCGGGGTTCATGTGCTTGCCCGTTTCCGTCACCGGGTCCGGGTAACTCTCGGGGTCATTCACCTCGCCGGAGAACGCCACCAGCACACCGAGCGGATAGTTCTGCTTCTCGATGTAGGCGGACATGGCTTTCTTCCAGCGTACCGCCTCCTTGCGGCTCGCCGTGACCACCATGGCCTTTGCCTTGCCATCCAGGAGAGGCTGGACGTTCTCCCGAAAATGTTCCACCACCACCTGGACCTTCTGGGCAATGTTGTAGGGATGCAGGCGCACCCACTGCATGATGCCCTTCATGGCCGCACTGCGCTCCACCTGGGTTTCGTCGTATTCCTCACCCAGCCGATCAAAGTCGCGCGAGCGACTCTTGACGCTCCCCTCGCCCGCACACGGGAGAGGGGTTGGGGGTGAGGGCAGGCGGGCGTGGCTTCCACTCTGATCTGTGGTATCGAAGTCACGCCCGCCGTTGGCGAGCTTGAAGGCCAGCTTGTAGGGGGTGTAGTTCTTCAGAACGTCGAGGATGAATCCTTCCTCGATGGCCTGGCGCATGGAATAGACGTGGAAGGCGCGGGGCATGCCCTCGGCGTCCTTCCTGCCGAAGAGTTCCAGGGTCTTGGCCTTGGGTGTGGCGGTGAAGGCCACGTAGGTCAGGCCATCATTGCCCACCCTGCCCGCCATCTGGGCCGCCAGCAGGTCTTCGGTGCTGACTTCGCCGCCATCCTGTAATTCGGCAAGCTCCTCGACGGACAAAACCTGCTTCAGTTTGGCCGCGGCCTCGCCGGTTTGCGAGGAATGGGCTTCGTCCGCAATCACGGCAAAACGCTTGCCCTCGGTGGCCGCCAGTTCCTGTACGGTCTTCAAGGCAAAGGGGAAGGTCTGGAGGGTACAGACGATGATTTTCTTGCCATCCTTCAAGGCCCGGGACAGTTGGGCGCTCTTGCTGCCGTGCTCATCCGTAATACTGGCCACCACGCCCGTGGTGCGCTCGAAGTCGAAGATGGCCTCACGCAACTGGGCATCCAGCACGTTACGGTCAGACACCACCAACACGGAATCGAATACCTTGCGGTTGCCGGCATCGTGCAGGTCCGCCAGGAAGTGGGCCGTCCAGGCGATGGAATTGGTCTTGCCGGAGCCGGCGGAATGCTGAATCAGGTAACGCTGGCCGGCACCCTGCTGGAGCACGTCGGCCACCAGCTTCCGGGTGGCATCCAGTTGGTGATAGCGGGGGAAGATGACGCTGGTGAGCAGCTTCTTGTCATTGCGCTTGCCGATGAGGGTGCGGCCCAGGATTTCCAGCCA
>JAQTNA010000012.1 GCA_028714035.1 Rhodocyclaceae bacterium | reverse complement strand
TCTTCTGTCGTATCAAACAGTTCCGACGTATCGCCACCCGCTACGACAAACTCGCCGAACGCTTCTCCGCCTTCGTTGCCCTCACCGCAGCCGTCATATGGCTCACTTGATTGTCAACAGACCCTAGTCCCTGCCACTCAAAAATATCCTTCCTTCTTCCGCTGTTCCATGGCCGCTTCCGAGGCCTGGTCGTCCAGGCGGGTGGCGCCCCGTTCGGTCACGCTGCTGCCGGCGGTCTCGGCAATGATCTCCGCCACCGTGCGCGCGGTGGATGCCACCGGGGCGGTACAGGTGATGTCGCCCACGGTGCGGAAACGCACCGTCATTTCCTCCACCACATCGCCTTCCCGGGCCGGGGTGAGATCGGTCACCGGTTGCAACAGCTGGCCGCGCCGTACGATTTGCCGCTTGTGGGCGAAGTAGATGGAAGGCAGTTCCAGCCCCTCGCGCTCGATGTACTGCCACACGTCCAGCTCGGTCCAGTTGGAAATGGGGAAGGCGCGGATGTTTTCGCCCCGGTGTACCCGCGCGTTGTAGAGATCCCAGAGCTCCGGCCGCTGGTTCTTCGGATCCCACTGGCCGAAATCGTCCCGGAAGGAGAAGATGCGCTCCTTGGCGCGGGCCTTCTCCTCGTCCCGCCGCGCGCCGCCCAGGCAGGCATCGAAGCCAAACTCCGCTATGGCCTCCAGCAGGGTCACGGACTGGTGCCGGTTGCGCGATTCGATGGGCGACTTCAGCACCACCGTGCCCCGGCGCATGGATTCCTCCACCTCCCGCACGATCAGGCGCTCGCCCAGGTGACAGGCCATGTCGTCCCGGAAATCCAGGACTTCCGGATAGTTGTGGCCGGTGTCCACGTGCAGCAGGGGGAAGGGGAAGCGGCCGGGCCGGAAAGCCTTCTCGGCGACGCGCAGCATCACGACCGAATCCTTGCCGCCGGAGAACAGGAGGCAGGGGTTCTCGCACTGGCCGGCCACTTCCCGCATGACGTGGATGGCCTCGGCCTCGAGCCAGTCCAGGTGATCCAGCGTCCTGCCGCCCAGGGCGGCGATTTCATTCCGGTCAAAATTCATCACGACTTCCAATGTTTGCAAGAATCAATTTCACCGCAGAGACGCGGAGGCGCAGAGAAAACATGGGACTCTGGAAGCAATGCCGTGGCGGGGCCGGATTTGTCCGGCCATGGCCGGCTGAGGCCCGCCCCATGGGCGGCATTGTTTTTCCTCTGCGTCTCTGCGGTTCAAATCATTCGGCCCTACGCCCTCTTGGCCACGTGCAGGCCGCATTCCTTGGTGTCAGGGGACTCCCACCACCAGCGGCCGGCGCGCACGTCCTCACCGGTGGCGATGGGCCGGGTGCAGGGGGCACAGCCTATGCTCGGGGTGTGCTTGTCGTGCAGCCGGTTGTACGGCACGTCGTGGGTGCGGATGTAGGACCAGATCTCACGCTCGCTCCAGGCCGCCAGGGGGTTGAACTTCTCCAGGCCGTTGGCGGCGTCGAACTCCCTTTCCGGCAGGCCGGTGCGCGTAACGGATTGCTCGGCCCGGAGCCCCGTGATCCAGGCCTTCCTGCCCGCCAGTGCCCGCTGCAAAGGCTCGATCTTCCTGACCTGGCAGCAGGACTTGCGTTTTTCCACCGAATCGTAGAAGCCATTGATGCCCTGGTCCCGCACATAGGCCTGGACCAGATCGTGGCGCGGGTAATAGACGTTGAGATGAATGCCGTAGTGTCGCTCCGTTTGAGCCATGAGATCGTAGGTCTCCAGGGGCAGGCGGCCCGTGTCGAGCGAGAAAATCTCGATATCCAGCTTCTTCCTCACGATGAGGTCGGTGAGGACCATGTCTTCGGCGCCCAGGCTGTTGGCGAAGGCGGCGGGGCTGAAGTCGCGGGCGATCTCCCGCAGCAGTTCCACGGCGCGGCGGGTCTTGACCGCGACGGAGGCGATCAGGTGGCCGTCGGACAGGTCGGCCAGGCTGTTGGTAGTCATGGTGGTCTCCGATGCTGTGCGGTGTGTTTACGCGACCCGTCGCAGGAAGAGCGGCGGCTGATCCACGGCGCCCTGGTAGGGGGCCGTGAAGGGCTGGAGGGAAGCCAGGGCGTCATCCACCCGCTCTTCCGGCAGTTCGAAGGCGTCGAAACCGGCGCGAGAGAGGAAGTACACCTGGTCCGGCAGGATGTGCCCTACGGCGCGCAACTCTCCCTGGTAGCCAAAGCGTTCCCGCAGCAGGCGCCCGGTGGAAAGACCACGGCCGTCGGTGAACTTGGGGAAATCCACGGCCACCAGGCGCAGGCGTTGCAGGTCTTCCGCCAGGAGGGCCGGGTCGTCGCCGGGGGAGAGCAGCACGCCCGTGCGCGGGGAGAGCCGCAGGGCGGCCCTGTATTTCAGCCACACCGCCAGGGGGACGATCAGACCGCCGGGGGGCAGGGCGCCGCCGTCATGCCAATCGCCGCTCGGATCGCCATCCAACTCGCCGAAGTCGGACGCGTCGAAGCGGATATGGGTGTCCCGGGCCACGGTGCCATGCTTGATGATTTTAGCCATTTGCAACTCTCCTTTCGGTGGGGATTCGGGTCTGGCGAGGCTCGCCATAGACCCGGGTTTTGAAACTGCTTGCGCCGATGCGGCGCAGGGTGTCGCTGAAACGTTCGCTGCCAATGCGGTGCTCCACGTAGGTTTCCACCAGGGACTCGATCACGTCCGGCACCTGGTCGGCCCGGAAACTGGGGCCGATCACGTCGCCGAGCGCCGCGTCCTTGCCGTCCCGGGCGGAATTGCCGCCCAGGGTCACCTGGTAGAACTCCTCGCCGCCTTTTTCCAGGCCCAGGATGCCGATGTGCCCCACGTGGTGATGACCGCAGGCGTTCATGCAACCCGACATGCGCAGCTCGATCTCGCCGATGTCGTGCAACAGGTCCAGGTCCTCGAAGCGTTCCCGGATCGCCGCGGCAACGGGCAGGGTCTTCGCCAGGGCCAGGCCGCAGTAGTCGCCGCCGGGGCAGCTCACCAGGTCCGCCAGCAGCCCCACGGTCGGGGTGGCCAGCCCGGCAGCCCGGGCCCGGTGCCACAGGGCGTAGAGTTCCGCCACCGGCACATCCGCCAGGATCAGGTTCTGGTCGTGGGCGACCCGCAGTTCACCGAAGCTGAAGTGTTCCGCCATGTCGGCGATGGCCACCAGCTGTTCCGCCGAGGCGTCGCCCGGGGCGCGTCCCGGCGCCTTCAGCGACAGGGTCACGACGGCGTAGCCCCGGACCTTGTGCGCCTGCACGTTCCTGTCCACCCAGCGGGCAAAGGCACGGTCCTCCTTCAGCCAGCCCGCATGGCACAGGTCCGTGGCCGGCAGTTCGTGGTAGTCGGGCACGGTGAAACGGCCGGTGACCCGCGCCACTTCCGCGTCGGTCAGGGTGGACGGCCCCCCTTCCAGGTGCGCCCATTCCTCTTCCACCTGGCGCGTGAATTCCGCGATGCCCAGGGTCTGGACCAGGATCTTGATGCGGGACTTGTACAGGTTGTCCCGGCGGGCGAAGCGGTTGTAGGTGCGCAGGATGGCTTCACTGTAGGTGAGGAAGTGCTGCCAGGGCAGGAACTCCCGCACCGTCTGGGCCAGGATGGGCGTGCGGCCCAGGCCGCCACCCGCCAGCACCCGAAAACCCAGGAGTCCGTCATCCGTCTTCACCAGGCGGAAGGCCAGGTCGTGGATGGCGGTTACGGCCCGATCCGTGGCGCCGCCGCTCACCGCCACCTTGAACTTGCGCGGCAGGTAGGCGAACTCCGGGTGCAGGGTGGACCACTGGCGCAGGATCTCCGCCCAGGGCCGTGGGTCGGCCACCTCGTCCCCGGCGACGCCGGCCAGGGCGTCGGAGGTGATGGCGCGGATGCAACTGCCCGAGGTCTGGATGGCGTGGGCCTGGACTTCCGCCAGTTCCGCCAGGATGTCCGGCACCCGGGGCAGCTCCACCCAGTTGAACTGGATGTTCTGGCGGGTGGTGAAATGGGCGTAGCCCTTGTCGTAGTCCCGGGCGATGCGGGCCAGGCGGCGCAGCTGGGTGGCGTTCAGCATGCCGTAGGCCGTGCCGATGCGCAGCATGGGGGCGTGGCGCTGGATGTAGAGGCCGTTGTGCAGGCGCAGCGGGCGGAACTCGTCGTCGGAGAGACCTCCGGCCAGATAGCGCTCCGTCTGGAAGCGGTACTGGGCGACGCGTTCCTCGATCAGGCGTTGGTCGTATTCGTCGTAGCGGTACATGGCGTTTTCCCTCTGTTGATGGAATGCATCGTACCGGAGTGATATAGACCTGAAAAATACTTAGATGTTAGTATCTAATGCCGGAAAGTTATTAAGAGTCGAGAGGGAAATCATGAATATTCAGCAATTGCGGTATGTGGCCGAGGTGGCCCGGCAGGGGCTCAACGTATCCGAAGCGGCCGCCGCACTATTCACCTCCCAGCCGGGCGTGTCCAAGCAGATACGGCTCCTGGAAGAGGAACTGGGCGTGGAGGTGTTCGTGCGTCACGGCAAGCGCCTGGTGGACATCACGGAACCGGGCAGGGCGATCCTGGCCATTGCGGAGCGCATGCTGCGGGACATGACCAACATGCGCTCGGTGGGCCAGGAGTTCAGCAGCGAAGCCTCCGGGCGGCTCACCATCGCCACCACCCATACCCAGGCGCGTTACGCCCTGCCGCCGGTGGTGCGCAGTTTCCTGCAACGCTATCCGGGGGTGACGCTTTCCCTGCACCAGGGCAATCCCACCCAGGTGTGCGAGATGGTGCTGGAGGGCGAGGCGGATATCGCCATCGCCACCGAGGGCATGGACGACAGCGCGGAACTGGCGGTGCTGCCCTGCACCCAGTGGAACCGCTGCGTGGTGGTGCCGGTGGGGCACCCCCTTCTGGACGAGAAACTCCTGACCCTGGAGGCCATCGCCCGTCACCCCATCATCACCTACGACTACGCCTTCACGGGCCGCAGCCGCATCAACAAGGCCTTCGCCGCAAGATCGCTGTCGCCCAACGTGGTGATCAGTGCCATAGACTCGGATGTGATCAAGACCTACGTGGAGATGGGCTTGGGCATAGGCATCGTGGCTTCCATGGCCTTTGACCCGGAGAAGGATGTGGCCTTGCGCGCCCTGGATGCCGGCCATCTTTTCGAGTCCAGCACCACCCGCATCGGCATCCGCCGGAACGCCTACCTGAGGGGCTATGTCTATGCCTTCATCGAGGCTTTCGCACCCCATCTGGGGCGGCGCATGGTGGATGCCGCGCTTTCCGGCGGCGGCAGTGATCCGGGCTTGTGATCCGGGGTGTTTCGACCCATTTTCCGGCGCGAAATCCGCGATTGACTGTTGTCGGCAAGGTCTGCGATACTCTGCGCGATGCCGTTGGATTTCCTGTTCGACCCGTGCCGGGGGCGGGGCGATCATGGAATGAATAAATGGGTGGCGGGGCGTTGCTGGTTGAACTGTCCAGTTCCCGCATAACCGGTTTGACGGGGCGGCGGCGTCACTTCGTCGGAACCCGAATTGCTTTCCGCTGGGGCGGGAGCTAAGCTTATTCAGTAACAAGTTCGTCCACGGGCAATTGAGCCCGGAAACGATTTTTCTTCTACCAGAACAGGAGCAGCGTTATGGCCACAGATACCTTTATCAAAATTGGCGACGTCAAGGGTGAAGCCCAGGATGACAAGCACAAGGACGAGATTGACGTCCTGTCCTGGTCCTGGGGCGCGACGCAGTCCGGCTATGCGCATTTGGGTGGCGGTGCGGGTGCGGGCAAGGTCAATATCCAGGACTTGACCTTTACCCACTACCTTGACAGGTCGACGCCCGTGTTGCTGCAGGCCTGTGCCGACGGTACGCACTTCAAGGATGCCAAGCTGGTGGTGCGCAAGGCTGGCGGCAAGGAGGCCATCGAATACGTCACCATCACCATGGAAGAAGTGTTCATCACCTCGGTCCAGTCGGGAGGGCATGGCGCGGAAGATCGCCTGACCGAGACCGTTTCCCTGAATTTCGGTCTGGTCAAGCTGGATTACCAGCCCCAGAAGCGGGACGGTTCGAAGGAAGGCGGCATGATCAAGTTCGCCTGGGACATCGAGAAGAACAAGAAGCCCTAAGCTGTCTGGCGTGCTACCGGGAGAGGTTCTCGCTTCTTCCCGGCGGTGCCGCTACCGACGGGCCGGACATGCTCCAAGCATGTTCGGCCCGTTTCCATTTCTGCCGGCGCGACAGACTCAACCCAGTTTCTGCGCGCCGCTGGCGGTCAGCAGAAACGCTCCGGCTATGCCGTTTTCCACGCCTGCCGGAAAAGGCCAGTGCTCCCGGGCACGGACCACCACGAAAGCCCCCTCGGGCTTCTCATCCTCGTGGAACTCCAGCCTGAATTGCTTCAGGGGCGGGCAGAAATAGTCCGGGCATGTATTCGAGCGTAGTTCAGCGGGCAGTACACAACCCTTCTCTCCCTGGTAGACGCAGGCTTCTTCATAGGTTTTCCTGCCAAGATGGGAAAGGTATAGATCCAGGATGTGGCGGGGGCGCAGCGAGGGGTCGGCCCGCATCACCCGGAGCAGGGTCAATTCCCTCACGTACGCGTGGGTGCCGCCGTTCAGGCAACAGGCGCCGGCGCAAAGCGTACAGATGCCGCCCAGGAGCCTTGCGCCGTCGGGGGGTGGATTGGGCTCGGATTTTCCCGTGTAAAGGGCATCCGGCGATGCCATGAGCGACGAAATCAGGCGGTTCAGCTTGTCCCGGAATTCGCGCTTGCGCCGCTCGGGAAGATTGATCAGTCTGCGCCCGTTGTGGGGAACCGCGACCAGGGGATATCTTGCGGCGCCGTAGCCGGGCATGTTGCCGATTCGCTCCTGCCGGCAAGCCCGGTTCTCCGCGTCCTCCTTTTCCTGGGCAATGCGCAAAATTCCGGCGCGAACCTCTTCCTGCCGGTCATGTTCCCGGATGTGTCTTGAGCGCTCGGCAAAGAACTGCGCATATGCCGTGTGCGGTATTTTGCCTTTCTCGCTGGCCACGAAGCGGCATTCGGGGCGGGCACAGACCGGCTCTTCCGTCGGGCGCAGGTGGATCGCCCGACGGCCACAAACGATGCAGTCTGCTTGAAGGTTCATGAACCGGGCCTCCGCCGTGCCCCCGTCCGGCAATGTCAGGGGCTTCGATCCACGCAATCCTATCACGCAGGCCAGTTTCGGCGGATGCCATGAACGAGAGCGGCGCGGCCCGTGGCGGCTGGTTGTGCGCCCGTCTTGATCCTGCCAGGGTTGCTTCCGGGTGGCGCCTTCCGCCGGCTATAACGTGGTAAAGTTGGCCTCCACGCTGGAATACCCCGCATGCCTATTACCGTTGAAACTTGTGCTGCGCAGCACATCGGCGATCGTCGAGAGCAGCAGGACCGGATTGCCCTGATTCCCCACCCCGCCCGCTCCGGGCTCCTCATGGCTGTCGTGGCGGATGGCATGGGGGGGCATACGGGTGGGGCACTTGCGGCCGAACAGGTGGTCCTCAAGGCGAGGCAAAACTTCGGTTCGTTCATGGAGGCGGAAGCGCCGAGGGATCTCCTGCGCTCGGTGATCGAGGAATCCCACATCGTCATCAAGCTGACCCGCTTCACCAGCGAACAGGATCCCCATAGCACCGCCGCGGTTTTGCTCTTGCAGCCGGATCGGATTGACTGGGCCTATTGCGGCGATTCCCGCATCTACCATTTCCGCGGTGACCGCTTTGTGTCCCGTACCGAGGACCATTCCCTGGTGATGGACATGGTGAAGAAGGGACAGATCACGGCGGCGGAGGCCGCCATCCATCCCCAGCGCAACGTGCTGATAGGCTGTCTCGGTTCCGAATCTCCCCCCGTCATTGACTACGGCGAGTGCCGGCCGCCCTTTGATGATGACACCTTCCTCCTCTGTTCCGACGGCCTGTGGGGCTATTTTGGTGACGAGGAACTGGGGGGCGTCCTGGCGGCCAATACCCCCCGCGCGGCTGCCGAGCAGCTCATCCACCGGGCGCGTGTTCGAGGCTATGGTGGTGGGGACAATATTTCCCTGGTGATCATCAAGGTTTCCCGTGTGCCCGAAGCCCGCCCCACCCGGAGTACCGGTCGAAGCTGACGCCACGGAAGGGCGCCTGGTGGGCTTTATGCCAATCCTGTCGCTTTTGAGACGTTCCGGAAGCGCATCGAGGCGAATTTCCCCAGCCAACCCATGGCACCGCTTTTGCTAGGGCCGTTTAGCGTGCTGTTCCAGTTCGATAGGCCTGCCCAGCGGTTTGGCCTCGTCCGGATTGGCGGGCTCTTCGCGTTGTCCCTGCGAAATGTCTGGATTTTCAAGTATGATTATTCCTTGCGCCGCAACATGCGGGCGGGGGACGCGGGCGTAGCCCGGCAAAGCCAAGAAAAACCTGGAGGGAGTTCATGTCTTCTTTAACCTCGATTTCCACCCATTCCGACCAGATAAGGGGTGTTCCATGCCGCTGACCATAGGCGTTCCGAAGGAGATCTTCGCGGGCGAAAAGCGTGTCGCCACCGTTCCGGAGGCCGTTGAAAAGTTGTCGAAACTGGGTTTTTCCGTCGCGGTGGAGTCCGGTGCCGGGGCCGGTGCGAATTTCGATGACGATGCCTATCGGGCAGTGGGTGCGCAGATCGCCGCCGGGGCGGCCGAGTTGTGGGCCGGTTCCGACATCATCTTCAAGGTGCGTGCCCCGAGTGCCGCCGAAGTGGCCCTCATGAAGGAAGGCCAGACGCTGATCAGTTTCATCTGGCCGGCGCAGAACCCCGAATTGATGCAGCAACTCGCCGCCAGGAAGGTGACCGTTCTGGCCATAGACGCGCTACCGCGCATGCTGAGCCGTGCCCAGAAGATGGACGCGTTGACTTCCCAGGCCGGAGTCGCCGGTTACCGCGCCGTCATCGAGGCCGCCAACGCCTTCGGTCGCTTCTTCAACGGGCAGATCACGGCCGCGGGCAAGGTTCCGCCGGCCAAGGTGTTCATCGCCGGTGCCGGCGTGGCGGGCCTGGCGGCCATCGGTACCGCAGCGGGCCTGGGCGCCATCGTGCGCGCCAACGATACCCGCGCCGAAGTGGCCGACCAGGTCGTGTCCCTGGGCGGCGAATTCGTGAAGGTGGATTACGAGGAAGAAGGCTCCGGCGGCGGCGGTTACGCCAAGGTGATGTCCGAGGGCTTTCAGCAGGCCCAACGCGAGATGTACGCCAAGCAGGCAAGGGAAGTGGACATCATCATCACCACCGCCCTGATTCCCGGCAAACCCGCGCCCAAGCTCATCACCGCGGAAATGGTGAAGAGCATGAAGGCCGGCAGCGTCATCGTGGACATGGCCGCCGAGCAAGGCGGCAACTGTGAGCTGACCGAGCCCGGCCAGGCAGTGGTGAAACACGGCGTGACCATCGTCGGCTACACCGACCTGGTTTCGCGCCTGGCCAAGCAATCCTCCACCCTGTACGCCACCAACCTGTTCCGCCTCGCCGAGGAACTGTGCAAGACCAAGGACGGCCAGATCAACGTCAACATGGAAGACGATGCCATCCGTGGTCTGACGGTGATCAAGGAAGGCAACATCACTTGGCCGGCACCCGCACCCAAGCTTCCCGCGGCACCTGCCGCCGCGGCCAAACCCGCAGCGGTGGCGGCACCGGCGGCGAAGAAGGGCCATGGCCATGGCGGTGGCGGCGGCGAGCCGATGGCCGGCAACCGGCTGGCCGTCATGTTCGGCGTGGCCGCGGCCCTGTTCTGGTTCGTCGGCGCCAATGCTCCCAGTGCCTTCCTCGCCCACTTCACGGTCTTCGTGCTGGCCTGCTTCGTCGGTTACATGGTCGTCTGGAACGTCACGCCTGCCCTGCACACGCCCTTGATGAGCGTGACCAACGCCATCTCCAGCATCATTGCCATTGGCGCCCTGGTGCAGATCGCGCCGCCGCAGGTGCTTGGCATGCCGTCGCCGAATGAATGGATACGCTGGCTGGCCGTTGGTGGGATCGTCCTGACCGCCGTCAATATGTTCGGCGGCTTTGCCGTCACCCAGCGCATGCTGGCGATGTTCCGCAAGTAAGGGAGTCGAAACAATGTCTGCAAGTTTGGCAACCGTCTCCTATATCGGAGCCACGATACTTTTCATCCTCAGCCTGGGCGGACTGTCCAATCCGGAAACCTCCCGGCGGGGCAACCTCTACGGCATGATAGGCATGACCATCGCCGTCCTGGCCACGGTCTTCGGGCCGCGCGTCGCCGCGGCCGGCATTCCCTGGATCATCGGCGCCATGGTGGTCGGCGGCAGTGTCGGCCTCTATGCCGCGCGTACCGTCAAGATGACCCAGATGCCCGAACTGGTGGCGCTGATGCACAGCCTGGTGGGCCTCGCGGCCTGTCTTGTGGGCTTCGCCAGTTATATTGACACCTCCCTGGTGTTGACCGGTGCCGAGAAAAGCATCCACGAAATCGAGATCTACGTCGGCATCCTGATCGGTGCCGTGACCTTTTCCGGTTCGCTGATCGCCTTCGGCAAGTTGAACGGCAAGATCGGCGGCAAGCCCCTCCTGTTGCCGGCGCGCCACTGGCTCAATCTGGCCGGCCTCCTGGTGGTCATCTGGTTCGGGCGGGAATTCCTGAACGCCCATGCCATCAGCGACGGCATGCTGCCGCTGATGGTCATGACGGCCATCGCCTTGCTCTTCGGCATCCACATGGTGATGGCCATCGGCGGTGCCGACATGCCGGTGGTGGTGTCCATGCTCAACAGCTACTCCGGTTGGGCCGCGGCGGCGACCGGCTTCATGCTCTCGAACGACCTCTTGATCGTCGTCGGCGCCCTGGTGGGCTCCAGCGGTGCGATTCTGTCCTACATCATGTGCCGGGCCATGAACCGCAACTTCATCAGTGTGATCGCGGGCGGTTTCGGTACCGGCGGCGGTGCGCCGGCGAAGAAGGGCGATGCGGCGCAGCCGGCCGGCGAGGTGGTGCCCATCAGCAGCACCGAGACCGCCGAATTGCTGAAGGACGCCAAGAACGTCATCATCGTGCCGGGTTACGGCATGGCGGTGGCGCAGGCCCAGCACACGGTCTATGAGATCACCAAGTGTCTGCGCGAGAAGGGCGTGAACATCCGCTTCGGTATCCACCCGGTGGCGGGGCGCATGCCCGGCCACATGAACGTGCTCCTGGCGGAAGCCAAGGTGCCCTACGACATCGTGATGGAAATGGACGAGTTGAACGACGACTTTCCGCAGACCGACGTGGCCATCGTCATCGGCGCCAACGACATCGTGAACCCGGCCGCCCAGGACGATCCGACCAGCCCCATCGCCGGCATGCCGGTGCTGGAAGTCTGGAAGGCCAAGACCTCCATCGTCATGAAGCGCAGCATGGCCTCCGGCTATGCCGGGGTGGACAATCCGCTCTTCTACAAGGAAAACAACCGCATGCTGTTCGGCGATGCCAAGAAGATGCTGGACGAAGTACTCGTGGCGCTGAAGGCCTGAGCGGTGGATTCGGCCTCCCGGTTCCCGGGAAGGCCGTCGTTCCATCGTCTGACGCATATCCCCCGGCTGGTCCGGGGGATTTTTATTGCCTCACTTCCCCCGTGTTGTCCGGTTCCGGCGTATCGCCGGTGGAGCGGAAGGGGTTGATGTCCAGTCCGCCGCGTCGGGTGTAGCGTGCCCAGACCGCCAGGGATTTGGGCCGGCAGCGCGCCATCACGTCGCAGAAGATGCGCTCCACGCATTGTTCGTGGAATTCGTTGTGCTGGCGGAAGGAAATGAAATACTTGAGCAGACCCTCCCGGGTGATCGCCGGTCCCACGTAACGCACTACCACCATGGCCCAGTCCGGCTGGCCGGTGACCAGGCAGTTGGATTTCAGGAGGTGGGAATAGAGGGTCTCGCTGACTTCCGGTCCTGCCGCGGATAACAGGGCGGGGTCGGGGTTGTACTGGTCCGCCTCGATGTCCAGGGTGTCCAGAAGAATGCCGTCCGGGTATCCCAGGCTGCGCTGCGGCCGCCTGTCCAGGGTTACTATGCGCACCTCCACGGTGCCTCCGGCTGCGGCAGAGAGATCTCGGGCGATGGCGGCAGCGACATCCGCGGCCTTGACGAAACGGCTCTGGTTGAAGGAATTCAGGTACAGCTTCAGCGACTTGGATTCCACGAGCCGCGGAGTGTCGGCGGGAAAGCGGAAACGCCCCAGGGCCGCCACCGGCTTGCCTTTCGGATTGAGCCAGGAGAGTTCATAGGCGTTCCAGAGATCGAAGCCGACGAAGGGCAGGGCTTCCGGGCACAGGCCCAACTCTGCCCGCTTCTCCTGCCGCGGGATGGGAAAAAGCAGTTCCGGCGAGTAGTGGCTGGCGTAGGCGACGGCGCGCCCCAGGGGGGAGTCACCGACTGAGGGGGCGTCGTTCATGGCGCGCATTTTACAACATTGAACTCACCGCAGAGGCGCAGAGACGAGGAGAAAACAAGGGCTTGCGGCTGCTTCCGCACCCGTCAAACGGTGCCGAGGTCAATCTGAATTTGCTTTTCTCTGCGCCTGCGCGCCTCTGCGGTTCAAATCGTCCTATCACTGCGTCTCGGTCTTCCCTTCCAGATAGAAGTTCTGCTCCGATTCCTTGTTCAGGACCAGGATGCTGATGCGGCGGTTGGCGGGATGGAAGGGATCCTCTTCGAACAGCGGCTGAGCGTCCGCCAGACCCCGCATCTGGAGTACCTTGTTCTGACGCATGCCGCCGATGACCAGTTCGCGGCGGGCGGCATTGGCGCGTTCCGAGGAAAGCTCCCAGTTGGAGTAGCCGCGCTCATCACCGGAGTAGGGTTTGGCGTCGGTGTGGCCCGCCACGCTCACCTTGTTTTCCACCTCGTTCAGCATGCGCCCTATGGATTCCAGAAGCTTTTTCGTGTAGTCCTTGAGCACCGTGCTGCCGGAGTCGAACATGGGTCGGTTCTGCTCGTCAGTGATCTGGATCAGCAGACCTTCGCGGGTGATGTCCAGGCGGATCTGGTCCCGGAAAGGTTCCAGGTAGGGCGTGGCCTGGATGAAGGCGTGCAGCCGGCTGCGCAGGGTTTCCAGGCGGGCCTTGTCCTCCCGCAATTGCTCGGCGGTGACGTGGGGCTTCAATTTGTCTTCCCGGGTCACGCCCTTGTGAATCTCGCCGGCGTCCACACGGGTAAGATCCTTGCCCCCGCCCTGTACCACGCTGGTGGCGGTGCCGGAACCGGGGCCGCCGGAAATCGAGACGGCAAGCGGGGTCTTGAAATAATCAGAGATGCCCTTGAGGTCGCCCTTGGTGGTGGAGCCCAGGAGCCACATGAGCAGGAAGAAAGCCATGAGCGCGGTGACGAAGTCGGCGTAGGCGATCTTCCAGGTACCGCCCTGGTGGCCGCCCGCCACGATTTTCTTCACCCGTCGGATGACGAGTTCTGGACCTTGGCCGGCTTTCTTCTTGGACATGGTGCCTCCCTCGTGCGCTCAGGCGTTGCGTCCGTGCTCGACGATGGCTTCGTGTATCCGGTCGAGATGAAGGACGGTTGCCGCCGCCCCCAGTTTTTTCGCTTCCATGGGCATGCCGTAGATGACGCAACTCGCCTCGTCCTGCACGGCGGTTCTGGCGCCGGCCTCCCGCATGGCCAGGAGTCCCTGGGCACCGTCATTACCCATGCCGGTCATGACTATGCCCAGGGCGTTGGCGCCGGCGTGGCGGGCCACCGAACGGAAAAGCATGTCTACCGAGGGCTTGTGGCGATTCATGGGGGGGGCGTCGAAAACTTCCACCATGTACTGCGGTCCACTCGGGGCGAGAATCATGTGCATGCCTCCCGGCGCGATGAGCGCGACGCCGGACATTGGCCGATCCCGGTGCCGCGCCTCCCTCACCTCTATGGCGCACAGGCCGTTCAGGCGGGCCGCGAAACTGCAGGTAAACGCGCCCGGCATATGTTGCACGATCAGGATGGGCGGGCAGGTCGTGGGCAGGCGTGTCAGTACCTTCTCCAGGGCCTGGGTGCCGCCGGTGGAGGCACCCACGGCCACGATGCGCTTGGCTGCGGGATGGTAGGGGTTCATGAACTGGCAGGAATACACCCCTGTGCACCGGGGTCGCGTTCAGGGATTTTATCGGAATTGCCGGCTGAAACTTGAGCCGCATGGAGTGCCCGGAACCTTGGGCAGAAACTTTTCCACCCCGGGTTTCCGCCCTGGCTGGCCCAAGCTGCTAAAGTCCACTCTTTGGCATCACGCCACATTCCATTTCATCATGAAACGCACCCGTCTCTCCCGATCCAAACGCATGCCCAGCGCCGCAACGAGGCTGGTGGCGCTCGCCACCAGCGCTGCCGAGGCCTCAAGCCACATTGAAGACCAGTTCTGGGATTCCCGCATGGCGGAGGCCATCATGGCCCTGCTGGAGGAAGGCGACGAGGAAGCGCTGACCGCCGCGCTGGATCATACCTTTCGCTCCAGCATTCCCGCCTATGACATCCTGGTGGATCTGGTGGAATCCTGTTGCGAGGGACGGCGTCTCGAATCCAAGGGGGTGGTCTGGGATGCCCTGCTGGTCTGCGCGCCGGTGATGGCCTGGTCGCGCTACAGCATCCCCTCCGGCAGCCTGAGCGGCGAGGTTCTGACCAATTTGCACACCCATTTGTCTGCCCACGTGCTGGCCGCCGAGGCGCGGCTCGCCCTGGTGGACTTCCTGTTCAGCCCGGATCAGTTGCCGGACAGTTACTGCGGCACGGCGGAACTCATGAAGGATCTGGTGCAGTCGGGGCTTTCCGGGCGCAACCTGCGCATGGACCCCAAGGGCATGCGGGAAACCATGCAGTTCCTGTCAGACACCCGCTATGTTCTGGGCGTCGCCATGGTGCCGCACGGTGCGCCCCTGTTCCGCTGGCAGGAACAGGATGGCAATCGTGTCCAGGCCCTGGCCCAGTGGCAGCGCCAGGGACAGCCCTGCCTGGCCCCGGCCTTGCCGGCCTGTGCCTACCAGATGCTCCTGCCCCAGGCTTACCACGCCGCCTGCCGGGACGGGGATCGCCAGTCCCGAGCCTTCTCCCTGAAGGCTTCCGTGGACTTCCTGCAAACCACCCTCAACGTACCTGCGGCCGGCTTCACTGCCGTGGTGGCGCCTTTCCAGCAACAGCGCCTGGAAGAATACCGCGTCGGCTTTGCCCGACAGGATTCCAACGAGGTGCTGCATGGGGTGGTCTGGCCGCTTCTCGACGGCGAGGACGAGACTTCGGATTGCGCGATCCAGATCGAGGCGGCGCTCAAGGACTGCGGCCTGGTGGACATCCGCATCCTGGAACACCGCTTTCCCCTGGAATACTGCGACGACTGCGGCGCGCCTTTGTACCCCAGCCCGGAAGGGGAACCCATGCATGCGGAGATGCCCGAGGAAAGCGACGACGCGCCCAGGCATCTGCACTAGTTGAGCCTCGACTCTCCATCCCATTGACACGGCCCGGCAGGGGATTACAATCTGCCGGGTTTTTTGTTGTAAATCATATCAATGACACTCGTGGCCGGTCATCTGCGGCCAATGAAGCGAGGCAATGACAAAGGAGGCGTGATGGGGATACTGGATTGGATGAAAGGCGGGGCGGCGGGCAAGGAAGTCAAGCCGGCCGCAGGTGCTCCGACCGGGAGCGGTGACAAGGGGGTGGAACTGGCCGGCCTGAACTTCAAGTCGGCGGTGGACGCCCACATGAAGTGGAAGAGCCGGCTGGAGTCCTACATCGGTGGCACGAGCACCGAGGATCTCAAGGTGGAAGTGGTGTGCCGGGACGACCAGTGCGCCCTCGGCAAGTGGGTCTACAGCCAGGGCGGGGAACGTTTCGGGTTTTCCGAGACCTTTGCCGACATGAAGGACCATCATGCCCATTTCCACCGTACGGCTGGCGAGGTGTTGGCCATGGCCCAGGCGGGCCAGAAAGACCAGGCCTTGCGCCTCTTGCACCACGGGGATTACGGACGGACCTCAGAGCGGGTGAAGATGGCCCTGGCGCGCCTGTTCGTGCTGGTCTCGGACGGCAAGGCGGCCATTGATGCGCACCAGAAATGGAAGGGCCGGCTGCGGGACGTCATCCTGGGCAAGAGCCAGGAAGATTTGTCGGTCGAGACCACTTCCAAGGATGACCAGTGCCATCTCGGGCAATGGCTCAAGGGGGTGGGCAAGGAGCGCTATGCCCATCTGCCGGCCTACCATTGGGTCAAGGACTGGCATGTCCAGTTTCATCTGCGCGCCGGCGAGGTGCTGGCCCTGGCGCGGAAGGGCGATACGGAGGCGGCCCTGACCATGCTGGAGGAGGGCGAGTACGCCAAGGCCTCGGACCAGGTGACGGCTGCCCTGGTGGCCCTGTTCGAGCAACAGGAAGCGGACAGGAAGTAGCCGTGGGGCGGGCTCCAGCCCGCCCCACGAAAGTCTTACGCCTTGCCCCAGGAGTCCTTGAGCGTCACGGTGCGGTTGAATACCGGCGTACCGGGCTTCGAATCCACCCGGTCGGCCACGAAGTAGCCGTGGCGCTCGAACTGGAAACAGGCTTCCGGCGGGGCTTCCCTCAGGGCGGGCTCCAGGAAAGCGGTGATGGTCTTCACCGATTCCGGGTTCAGGTCGTCCAGGTAGTTGCGTTCCGTACCCTCGGCATCGCCCGGCCGGCGTGCCCCCGGGTTGGCCTGGGCGAACAGGCGGTCATAGAGGCGAACCTGGCTCTCGTAGGCGTGCCTGGCCGAGACCCAGTGGATGTTGCCCTTGACCTTGTAGGTGTCGGCGCCGGGGGTGCCCGACTTGGAATCCGGCAGGTACTCGCAATGCACCGCCGTCACCTTGCCGGTTTCGTCCTTCTCGCAGCCGGTGCACTTCACCACGAAGCCATAGCGCAGGCGCACCAGGTTGCCCGGGAACAGGCGGAAGTAACCCTTGGGCGGCGTCTCGACAAAATCCTCCCGCTCTATCCACAGTTCTTTCGAGAAGGGCACCACGCGCTTGCCCAGTTCGGGCTTCTGGGGGTGGTTCGGGGCGAGGCACTCCTCTTCCTGGTCATCCGGGTAGTTGTCAATGACGAGCTTCAAGGGGTCCAGCACGGCGATGCGCCGCTCGGCCCGCCCATTCAGGTCTTCCCGCATGCAGTCTTCGAGGATGCCGTACCCGATCCAGGAGTCGGCCTTGGACACGCCGATGCGCTCGGCGAACACGCGGAAGCCTTCCGGCGTGTAGCCGCGGCGCCGGGCGCCCACCAGGGTCGGCATGCGCGGGTCGTCCCAGCCGGAGACGTGCTTCTCGTTCACCAACTGGATCAGGCGCCGCTTGGACAGCACCACGAAGGTCAGGTTGAGCCGGGCGAACTCGTACTGGCGCGAATGCCAGGAGAGCACGGGCATCAGTGCGTCCAGCAGCCAGTCGTAGAAGGGGCGCTGGTCCTCAAACTCCAGGGTGCAGATGGAGTGGGTGATGCGCTCGATGGCATCCTCGATGGGGTGCGCAAAGGTGTACATGGGATACACGCACCACTTGTCGCCGCTCCGGTGATGTTCGGCATGGCGTATGCGGTAGATGGCCGGGTCGCGCAGGTTGATGTTGGGTGAGGCCATGTCAATCTTGGCCCGCACGATGTGTGTGCCCTCCGGGAACTCGCCGGCCCTCATGCGCCGGAACAGGTCCAGGTTTTCCTCCACACTGCGCTCGCGGAAGGGGCTGTTCTTGCCGGCTTCGGTGAGCGTGCCCCGATAGGCGCGCATGTCCTCGGCCGACAGGCTGTCCACGTAGGCCTTGCCTTCCTGGAGCAAAAATTCGGCGCAGGCATACATGCGATCGAAGTAGTCGGACGCGTAGTAGAGGTGGTCCGCCCAGTCGAAGCCCAGCCACTGCACCGCGTCCAGGATGGAGTCCACGTACTCCTGCTCCTCCTTCTCCGGATTGGTGTCATCAAAGCGCATGTGGCAGACGCCGCCGTAGTCCCGCGCGAGGCCGAAATTGAGGCAGATGGACTTGGCGTGACCGATGTGCAGGTAGCCGTTGGGCTCCGGCGGGAAACGGGTGGCCATGCGGCCGCCCCATTTGTCGCTACGGATGTCTTCCTCGATGATCTGGCGCAGGAAATTGGAGGGGGCGACCGGGGCTGGATTCGTGGTGTTCTGGGACATGGGGCTAACCTTTGGCAGAGCGTGCAGCCTCGCATTCTAACAGGGCGATGAAACGATGGCCGCCTGCCGCGCCGCGCCATCCTGTGGCAGGGCGGGGCAAACAAAGTCCGACAGCTCCCGGCCAAAGCTGTTTGAACATTGTGCAGCGGGAGGCTACACTGGGCGCGTCACAGGAGAGCACCATGTTCCAACTCACCGACCGGGATGGGCATCCGCCGATGGACATCATGCGGGTGCTGAACGACCTGGACACGGGCATCATTCACCATCTGGCCTGGTTCAAACAGGTTCACCGGACGCTGGTCTGCGATCAGCCGGCGCTGCCTGCCGACCTGGCGGACGACGCCCACCGGCACTGCAACTTCGGCCGCTGGTATCACCAGGCCGACGGTCATCCGGAATTCGTCAAGATATCGGTCTTCGGCACCATAGGCGAACTGCACCAGGGTATGCACCGCCTGGCTCGGGATCTGCTCCAGCGGAAGACCGACCGACTCGCCTTGCCTTGCGGCGACTATGACCGGTTCATGGAGCGGGCCATCGCCTTCAAGCTCGCCATACGCAACCTTCAGTACCAGATCGTCAAGAGCGTCTGCGTGGTGGACCCGCTGACGGGCGCATGGAACCGCCATGGCATGTATGCCCGCCTGGGCGAGGAGCAGGAGCGCATGATCCGGAGCGGCGACCCCTGCTGCCTGTGCATGCTGGACCTGGATCACTTCAAGGACGTCAACGACAAGCACGGACATGCCGCGGGCGACGACGTGCTGAAGGCCACGGTGCAGCTCGTCACCGGTGTCCTGCGCAAATACGATTCCATCTTCCGCTACGGTGGCGAGGAGTTTCTCGTCTGCATGCCGCGCACACCCCTGGACCAGGCCGAGATTATCCTGGACCGGCTGCGCATTCGGCTGGCGGAAACGCCGTTCGTTCTCAAGGGCGGGCAGAAGGTGTCGCTGACCGCGTCCTTCGGCGTGGCGCCCATGCTCCTGGGCGTGGATATCCAGGAGACCCTGGAATCCGCCGACTACGCCCTGCTTTGCGCCAAATCCGGCGGCCGCAACCGGGTCTGCGTCTGGGGCCGATGACTCCGATAAGCGGATGAAGCGCCGGGGCCTGTCCTGAGCTTGCCGAAGGACGCTGTCATTGGTTGTCGCTTGACAACCATTCTCTGTTCGGCTAAGTTTCCACTGGAGTCAAGATGGTGAGGCCAAAGCACCCAAAGAAAGAAGTCGAAGAGGCGTTGAAGTACGCCGAGGTCCACGGTTGGCGTGTCGAGGTCGGTGGCAGCCATGCGTGGGGAAGGATTTACTGCCCGCACAACGATTCGGAATGTCGTTGCGGCGAGTTCTGTATCACCAGCATCTGGAGTACGCCCAAGAGCCCAGGCAACCACGGGAAGCAGATCAGACGGGTGGTGGACAACTGCACCTCCGACAAGGATAAGATCTCGACAACGCCTAACGACGAGCCGCCCCAGGAGTAGAACATGGAATATGACTTCACTCTGAAATTCAGGCTGTCGGACGCGGACGGCGATATTGATGATCTGCTGGAGAGGCTCGGGGCTGCCGGCTGCGATGACGCGCTGGTAGGCACCGGGATTCAGGGCCGGATTGCCCTGAATTTCATCCGCAGCGCCGACTCCGCCAACGCCGCCATGGTCAGCGCGCTGCAAGACGTGCGAAAAGCACTGCCAACCGCCAAACTGATCGAGGTCGGCCCGGACTTCGTGGGGCTGACCGATGTGGCGGAAGTCGTCGGCGTCTCCCGGCAAAACATGCGTAAGCTGATGCTGACCCACGCCAAGACTTTTCCTCCCGCGATCCACGAGGGCAGCGCCTCCATCTGGCATCTGGCACTCATCCTGGACTGGCTCCACGCAAAAGGCTCGTATCCGATTGCCGGCAATGTGGCGGAGGTGGCCAATGCCGCGATGCAGTTCAACATCGCGAAAGAAATGGAACGGGTGCCGGAGGCGGTGAGGATGGAGATGAGGGAACTGGTGGCGTGAAATCTTTCTGGGTTACACAGTGCAAGCTTTCGACCCGTAGGTGGTCTAGGCGGTAGAATTCGGCCATGCTCGCCCTCCCAAGCGGATCGGGGTGGTGGAGTTTCCCGATTCGGGCCTGTGCGCCCGATGATTTTCCGCATTGTGGAGACATGACATGCAAGCGGTTGAGTTCAAGAGTACGGCCCATGACAACGTGGTTGATCTTCCTCCCGAACTGCGCACCTGGAATGGTCGCCAGGTGCGGGTGATCCTTTTGTCGGACGAAGAGAACGAACGCCCCGTCACCCATCAAACGTTTACCGCTATTTCCCTGAAAACCCTTGATTTCCGGTTTGACCGGGAAGAAGCCAATGCGCGGTAGGCTTTTTCTCGATACCAATGTCGTGCTCTACCTCTATTCGGAGGACGAGCCGGACAAGAAAATTGTGGCCGAAACCTTGGTGCGGGGGGCAGAGCGTGCCTGGATCAGCACCCAGGTACTTTCCGAAATGGCGAATGTGTTGCGCCGCAAGTACAAGTTGGAGTACCCGGATATTGCCGGCGCCGTGACTGAGTTACGCGCCGCCTGCGACATTCATGTTGTTACCGCCGAAACCGTGGCGTTGGCCCTCAGGCTCGGTGAGCGATACCGCCATTCCTACTTCGATAGCCTGATTCTCGCGGCAGCCCTGGAGTGCGGCTGCGATACGCTCGTCAGTGAAGACATGCAACACGGCCAGGTCATCGAGTCCAGACTGACTATCCGGAATCCTTTCGCATGAGCCCGGAAGCAGACTCCGCTTCTCGGCAAGCCGAAAATCGTGGCCTGTCCCTGATTTCCCCCTCAGGGCGAAAACGGTGTATGTCAAAAGACTAAAGTAGTGCCGTGGGAGTCTGACCACAATTGCCTCCAGCGGAAAACCGGGATTTGTCGCCCACGGCGCTCTTTTCTGTCAAGGAGTAAGGTATGAAACAAAAGATTCAACGCGGCATCTCGGTTGTTTTCGTCATATTTTTTGTCAGTATACTCGCTATAGTATTTATCGGAAATTTATACTTTAAGCAGGTTGCTGCAGAAAAGGTGGCTGCCCAGGAAAAGATTAACACTGAAGAGGCACGGAGAGTGCGTGAAGCAGAGGAATTGAAAAGACTTCAGAATTCTACAATGGCAAAGAAGGCTAACGAAGCTGAGGTGCAAACGCAGCAAAGACCTGTTGATGGCAGTGGCGATAATTCTGAATGGATAGAATTGGTTTGTTATGAGAAAGAATCGGTATTGCCAATGGTGCAGCCAGATAAAGGGAGGTTGTTTTCTTTCCAAGAAAAAGGAGATGTGGTTGTTATGACTCCTGGCAGCCCTGATGAGCTTAGATGTCCAGCGAAGATTGGACAGAATCTAATTGTGTTTAGTAATCCGAAATCTGAGAATGGCGTTTATACGATTGATAGGATTTCTGGAGTAATTAGGTATGAAAGTAAAGGGCTGTTGGTAATGAGAGGGGTTTGTGTTCTGGGTCGAAATCGCCGTTTTTGACATTCATGTAGTAGGATGTTAAAGGGCTTGTCTATGATTTGTTGGGAGGTTAAATTAAAGGGAGATCGCTGTTTTTTGAGTGAACTGGTTAAGGAATATAATTCCCCGGAACTAAGCGTGACGATCGACGACGCGGGTTGTTTCTTGAAATCGGATACGTTGAATAAATTGAGCGATCGGGCAAGGGTATATGAAACGGCTGTAGGATTTGTGGAGTTTATTAATGCGTCGTCAAAGGTGTATTCAAACAGAGACAAGTCGCTAGATTTGGAAGGATTTTGGCTGGTTGATGCAGACGGGTCAAGGAGGCGGGATTTCATTGCGGTTGGTGCTGTGAGTGGTCGAATTATACTTATTGTTCAAGGAAATGATGTCGCTCCTAAAGACTGGTACAGTCTTTGGCAATCAAACGAGAATGTAAAATATGTGTTTCGTTTATTTATTGGAAGCTCATTGCTGGATTGGGCTTCGTTGTATATGATCTATGAGACTATTAGAGATGATCCGCAATATCACGTCGGTAATCGCAACGGCGTTGAAAATATTGCGTCATGGACATCTCCGCAGCAAAATAGTGATTTTTTCGAAACCGCTAATTGGTATAGGCATTCTGATTTTGGTAAAACAAAGGGCAAAAGAAATGTACGGCCATTGCGCGAAATGTCGCTATCTGCTGGGAATGACTTCATACGAGCTATCGTCACCCATTGGCTGAATTGTAAAAGCACTAATTCGCCGCCCGAGTGATTGTAAGCCGATTGTCAGGCTATTTGGTCTATGGGGTCATGTCTTTCAATTGCGCATTCTTATATTGAGCAGGTTGAATTTTCAAAATAGTTGTACCGATTCGGAGTCTTGCCATGCCGACGATTTCCATGTTTTACGGCATCTTGGTTGCCATGTATGTATTGGATGCCAAGAAGCACCACTTGCCGCATATCCATGTTCGCTATAACGAATTCAAGGTCGTTCTCGGCATTCCAGAGGGCGAGGTCTTGGAGGGTGCGCTTCCGTCTCGGCAGATGAAGCTGGTACAAGCCTGGATTGAGTTGCATCGTGATGACCTCATGGCTGACTGGATTCTGGCTTCCGGCGGCGAAACGCCGTTCAAGATTGATCCCTTGCGATAAGAGATGGATATGACTCCCGATGTCGTATTTGTAAAGCCCTTGCAAAATTATTGCCTTGAGGCTGAATTTGCTACCGGCGAACGGCGCTGGTTCGATATGAAGCCGTATCTAAGCTATCCAGCGTTTGCACCCCTGACCAAAGAGGGTTTGTTCATGAGGGCACATGTGGCCTATGGCGCCGTGACCTGGAGTGACGAGATTGATCTTTCTCCCGATACGCTCTACCTGGAGGGTCGGCCCGCGTAGGGTGGACAGGCTTCATCTGCCCACGCGGGATGGTTGGATGGTGGGCACGCTTCGCTTTGCCCACCCTACGCGCCTCGGCGTTTCAATCTGATTTTTAAGGTTTTTATGGAATTTCTCGATCTCCCACCCGCCTCCCATGCCGAAGGCGTGGTGCGTCTGCCCGGCTCCAAGAGCATCTCCAACCGTTTCCTGTTGCTCGCGGCCCTGGCTCGGGGGGAGACGCTGATCCGTGACCTGCTTTGGTCGGACGACGTAGAGCGGATGCTGGAGGCGCTGGGCAAGCTGGGCGTGCGTTGCGAGCGGCAGGGCGCCGGCAATGATTACCTCGTTCATGGAGCGGGCGGCCCCTTTCCGGTGAAACAGGCCGACCTGTTCCTGGGCAACGCCGGCACGGCTTTCCGGCCACTGACCGCGGCCACGGCGCTATCAAACGGCGAATATCATCTGCACGGCGTGGCGCGCATGCACGAGCGGCCCATCGGTGACCTGGTGGATGCCTTGCGCGCCCTGGGCGCCGACATTGCCTACCTGGACAACGAGGGCTTTCCGCCGCTGCAAATCCGGCCGGGACGCATACAGGCGGGGGGCAGGGTGCAGGTGCGTGGCAACGCCTCCAGCCAGTTCCTCACGGCCCTGCTCATGGCCCTGCCGCTCACGGGCAAGCGGATGACCGTGGAAGTCGTCGGCGAGTTGATTTCGAAGCCCTACATCGAGATCACCCTGAAACTCATGGCGCGTTTCGGCGTTTCGGTTGCGCGGGACGGCTGGAAGTCCTTCACCATTCCGGAGGGAGCCTGTTACGTTTCCCCCGGCGAGGTGTTCGTGGAAGGGGATGCCTCTTCCGCCTCCTATTTCCTGGCCGCGGGGGCCATCGCCGGTGGGCCGGTGCGGGTGGAAGGCGTGGGCCGCGACAGTATCCAGGGTGACGTGCGCTTCGCCGAGGCACTGGAGGCCATGGGGGCGCGCATAGCGATGGGGCCGAACTGGATCGAGGCCCGTAGCCCCCTCTCCCCCGGCCCCTCTCCCGCAAGGGGCGAGGGGAGTATGGGGCGACTCAAGGCCTTCGATGCCGACTTCAACCACATCCCGGATGCGGCCATGACGCTCGCGGTGGCGGCGCTCTTTGCCGACGGCCCCTGTACCCTGAGAAACATCGGATCCTGGCGCGTCAAGGAGACCGACCGCATCGCCGCCATGGCCACGGAGTTGAGGAAAGTCGGCGCTCAGGTGGAGGAGGGGCCGGATTGGCTCAAGGTTTTTCCGCCTCACCCCTCACCGCTTACCGCTCACGCTGAAATAGCCACCTACGACGACCACCGCATGGCCATGTGCTTTTCGCTCGTGAGCCTGGGGGCCGTGCCGCTGCGCATCCTCGATCCCAAGTGCGTAAACAAGACCTTCCCCGAGTATTTCTCGAAATTCGCCGAGATCGCCAAATAGTTGCCCCTCACCCCAAGCGGCCCCTCACCCCAACCCTCTCCCCGCTAGTCGCGGGGCGAGGGAGTCGAAGGTAATACTCTCGCCATGACTACTCCTCACTCCTCACGCCTCACCCCTCACGCTCACCGCTCACCGCTCACCGCTCACCGCTCACCGGTAATAGCCATTGACGGTCCTTCCGCTTCCGGCAAGGGCACGGTGGCGGCCCGGGTCGCGGCCACACTGGGCTTCCATTACCTGGACAGCGGTTCCCTGTATCGGCTCACGGCCCTGGCCGCGAACAATGCCGGGGTGGCCTGGGATGACGAGGCCGGCGTGGCCGCCATCGCCGCCGGCCTGCCCGTGGTCTTCGAGGGCGGGGAAGTCCTGCTCTCGGGATCTGCGGTGGGTGACGCGATCCGCACCGAGGAAATCTCGGTGGGAGCGTCCAAGGTGGCCGCATTGCCGGCTGTGCGAGCGGCATTGTTGCAGCGCCAGAGGGACTTCCGGGAAGCCCCCGGACTCGTCGCCGAAGGGCGGGACATGGGCTCGGTCGTCTTCCCGGATGCCCAGCTCAAGGTTTTTCTCACCGCCAGCGCCGAAGCGCGTGCAGATCGGCGCTATAAGCAGTTGATCGAAAAAGGCTTGCCTGCTAATATGCCGCACCTTTTGCAGGACTTGCGCGACCGCGACGCCAGGGATTCGGCTCGCAGCGTGGCACCCTTGCAGAAGTGTGCGGATGCGGAACTGCTGGATACCACCTCCCTCGGCATCGAGGAATCGGTGGCGGCGATCCTGGCCTGGGCTGGGAAGACCCTCTGAGTAGTTTTCGTCCCACAGGCGTCGCAGCGCGACGCGCAGCCCGCTTCGGTCAATCCGGAGGGAGTCGGGCCGGTTCCTCTGGGTGTTTCACCCGGGGGCAGAAGCCGGTGTCCGGTCGGGGTGCGTGGCGTTGCGGCTTTTTTTGTAACCTTACCCCTCCGCAGCAATGCGGTTTTTTCAGGTTTTTTTAAATGTCCTCTGCCACCCCCGCTGTAAATTTCGAAGAAAGTTTTGCCGCCCTGTTCGAGGAAAGCCTGTCGCGTCAGGAAATGCGCGCAGGTGAAGTGATCACCGCCGAAGTCGTGCGTGTGGATCAGAACCATGTCGTGGTGAATGCCGGCCTCAAGTCCGAGAGCTTCATCAATATCGAAGAATTCAAGAACGATCGCGGCGAAGTCGAAGTCGCGCCCGGCGACTATGTGAGCGTCGCCATCGAATCCCTCGAAGACGGCTTTGGCGAAACCCGCCTGTCCCGCGAAAAGGCCAAGCGTATCGCTGCCTGGAACGATCTGGACAAGGCTCTGAACGAAGGCATCCTGGTCAAGGGCCTGATCACCGGCAAGGTGAAGGGCGGCCTCACGGTCATGGCCAACGGCATCCGTGCCTTCCTGCCCGGCTCCCTGGTGGATACCCGTCCGGTCAAGGACACCACCCCGTTCGAAGGCAAGGAATTCGAATTCAAGGTCATCAAGCTGGATCGCAAGCGCAACAACGTGGTGCTGTCCCGCCGCGCCGTGCTGGAAGCCAGCCAGGGCGAAGAACGCGAAGCCCTGCTCGCCAACCTCAAGGAAGGCACCATCGTCAAGGGTATCGTCAAGAACATCACCGATTACGGCGCCTTCGTGGATCTGGGCGGCATTGACGGCCTCTTGCACATCACCGACCTGGCCTGGCGCCGTGTGCGCCATCCCTCCGAAGTCCTGGCCGTGGGCGACGAGGTGCAGGCCAAGGTTCTGAAGTTCGACCAGGAAAAGAACCGCGTTTCCCTGGGCATGAAGCAGCTGGGCGAAGATCCGTGGAGCGGCATCTCCCGTCGTTACCCCTCCGGCACCCGCCTGTTCGGCAAGGTCACCAACCTGACCGACTACGGCGCATTCGTGGAAGTGGAGCAGGGCATCGAAGGCCTGGTGCACGTCTCCGAGATGGACTGGACCAACAAGAACGTTCATCCCTCCAAGGTGGTGCAGCTGGGCGATGAAGTCGAAGTCATGATCCTCGAGATTGACGAAGACCGTCGCCGCATCTCCCTGGGCATGAAGCAGTGCATGGCCAATCCCTGGGACGATTTCGCCATGAACCACAAGAAGGGCGACAAGGTCCGCGGCCAGATCAAGTCCATCACCGACTTCGGCGTGTTCATCGGCCTGCCCGGCGGCATTGACGGCCTGGTTCACCTGTCCGACCTGTCCTGGTCCGCCCAGGGCGAGGAAGCCGTGCGCAACTACAAGCGCGGCGACGAAGTGGAAGCCATCGTGCTGGCCATTGACGTGGAGCGTGAGCGCATTTCCCTGGGCATCAAGCAGATGGAAGGCGATCCCTACACCAACTACATCGCCACCCACGACAAGAACAGCGTCGTCAAGGGCCTGGTCAAGAGCGTGGATGCCCGCGGCGCCGTGGTGCAACTGGATGGTGAAGTGGAAGGCTACCTGCGCGCCTCCGAGTTCTCCCGTGACCGCATCGAAGACCTGTCCCAGCACCTCAAGGCCGGCGACGAAGTGGATGTCATGATCGTGAACGTGGACCGCAAGTCCCGTGGCATCAACCTTTCGATCAAGGCGAAGGACCAGGCCGAGCAACACGAAGCCATGCAAAAGCTCCAGGCCGATAGCGGTTCCGCCGCCAGCGGCACCACCAACCTGGGTGCCCTGCTGAAGGCTAAGCTCGGCGGCCAGTAAGCGAGGAGTCGTGTCGGCCATGACCAAGTCGGAACTCATCAACCGGCTCGCCCTGCGGTTTCCGCAGCTGGTGGCGAAGGATGCTGATTACGCCGTGAAGGTGATTCTCGATGCCATGTCCTCCAGCCTCGCGCAGGGGGACCGCATCGAGATCCGCGGCTTCGGCAGCTTTGCTCTCAGCTATCGGCCGCCGCGTGTCGGGCGTAACCCGAAGTCAGGTGACAAGGTGCAGGTGCCGGAAAAGTATGTCCCGCACTTCAAGGCAGGCAAGGAACTGCGCGAGCGGGTGGATCAGGAGGCCTGATCCATCTTCCCTCGCGGAACCTGAAAAGAGGCGGCTTTGCCGCCTCTTTTTTCGCCCGGTGTTTCATCGGGCGCCAACGCTTCGACCTGTTTCCGCTGCCGCAAAAGCTGCCGCCAGGCATCGCCCTCGTCCCTTGTATAGTATGATGCCGGCTGCCGTCCGGAAGCGTCTGGCGCTCACAAACCGAACCCATTATCCGCATGCGTAGCCTGATCTGGATTTTCCGCGCCGTGGCCTTCGTGCTGTTGCTCGGCTTCGCCATCAAAAACAGTGGCATCGTCAACCTGAGCTTTTTCTTCGGGCTGTCCTGGCAACTGCCGCTGGTGTTCGTCATGCTTCTTTTCTTCGTCCTGGGCGCCGTGGTGGGGCTGACCGGTACCTTTGCCACCGTCCTGTCCCAGCGCAGGGAACTGGCGCGCCTGAGGGATGGGCGCGACGGCACGGCCTCCTGAGAGAGACAGCATCGTCATGGACTTTCAACTCTGGTGGCTGCTGGCTTTCCCCCTGTTTTTCGCCCTCGGCTGGGTGGCGGCGCGGGTGGACATCCGTCACGTGGTGCGGGATTCCCGTAGCCTGCCCCGTTCCTATTTCAAGGGGCTCAATTTCCTGGTGAACGAGCAGCCGGACAAGGCCATCGAGGCCTTCCTGGAAGCGGTGAAGGTCGAGCCCGAGACCATAGAGCTTCATTTTGCCCTGGGGAGCCTTTTTCGCCGCAGGGGCGAGACCGACCGCGCCATACGCATGCATCAGAATCTCCTGGAGAGGGAGGATCTGGGCCAGGATCAACGTCTCTCGGCGCTCCTGGAACTGGGTCAGGACTTCCTCAAGGCAGGCCTCCTGGATCGGGCGGAAGACAGTTTTCTCAAGTTGAAAGACACAGAGCTGGATGAGACGGCGCTGAACGCCCTGCTGGACATCTACCAGCAGGAGAAGGAGTGGACGAAGGCCATCGAGGTCGCGCGTCTGCAACAGGAGAGGACGGGCCGTCTGTGGCACAGGGAAATAGCCAATTTCTATTGTGAACTGGCGTTTCAGGAAGTTGGCAACTCCCGTCCCGAGGCCGCCCGCTCCCTTCTCCTCGAGGCGCTTGCGGCGAACCGACGCAATGTCCGGGCCAATGTCATGCTGGGCGACATGGAGGCGGCCGCCGGTGAGTACGAAGCCGCCATCGAGACCTGGAAGCGGGTCGAACAGCAAAATCCTGTCTATCTGGCTCTGGTGGCGGTGCGCCTGCTGGAGGCTCATCGCAAGCTGGACCGGGTGGCACAGGGGCTACAATTGCTTCAGGGCTACCTGGAACGTCACCCCTCCGTGGATCTCCTGGAGACGGTCTACCAGTGCCAGCTGGAAATCAACGGGGCGGCCGAGGCCTATCAGGTCGTACGCGACGAGGTGAGGCGCAATCCGACCCTCCTCGGCTTGGAAAAGATGCTGGAGGCGCGTGTTCAGGTGGCGA
This sequence comes from Rhodocyclaceae bacterium, assembly GCA_028714035.1. Classification (GTDB taxonomy): domain Bacteria; phylum Pseudomonadota; class Gammaproteobacteria; order Burkholderiales; family Rhodocyclaceae; genus JAQTNA01. The sequence continues at coordinate 60,914 of JAQTNA010000012.1, read as the reverse complement.
GCCCGGAGAACCGGCCCGATCTGGAACTGGTGAAGGGCCTGATCCACAACCACACCCGCCGGGTGGCCCGCTACCGTTGCGATCATTGCGGCTTCCAGGCGCGCCAGTTCTATTGGCATTGCCCCGCTTGCGGCGGCTGGGAAACCTACCCGCCCAAGCGCACCGAGGAATTTGATTTGGCACCGTAACCATGACGGGCAGTGGGGAGTGGGTAGGTGGGAGTGGGTACCCCACTTCCCACTTTCCACTTTCTACTTCCCCTCTATTTAGGAACTTGAAATGAAAGTCACTGTGATCGGAACGGGCTACGTGGGCCTGGTCAGCGGCACCTGCCTGGCGGAAGTGGGCAACGACGTACTCTGTCTGGACGTGGATGCGGAGAAGATCCGTATTCTCCAGGAAGGCGGCATTCCCATCTATGAACCCGGCCTGAAGGAGATGGTGGCGCGCAATGTCGCCGCCGGGCGCCTGCGTTTCACCACGGATGTGCAAGAGGCCGTGGCCTACGGCACCATCCAGTTCATCGCCGTCGGTACGCCTCCCGACGAGGACGGGTCGGCCGACCTGCAATACGTCGTGGCGGCGGCGCGCAACATCGGTCGCCACATGACTGGCTACAAGGTTGTCGTGGATAAGTCCACCGTGCCCGTGGGTACGGCCGACAAGGTGCGCGCGGCCATTGCCGAGGAACTGGCAACCCGCGGCGCTGCCATCGAATACAGCGTGGTCTCGAACCCCGAGTTCCTGAAGGAAGGCGCGGCGGTGGATGACTTCATGCGGCCGGACCGCATCGTGGTCGGTGCGGAGGAACCGAAGGCCATCGAGCTGATGCGCGCCTTGTACGGTCCCTTCCAGCGCAACCACGATCGCCTCATCATCATGGATGTGAAGAGCGCCGAACTGACCAAGTATGCGGCCAACGCCATGCTGGCCACCCGCATCTCCTTCATGAACGAACTGGCCAATCTGGCCGAGGTCCTCGGTGCGGATATCGAGCATGTGCGCCAGGGCATAGGCTCAGACCCGCGCATCGGCTATCACTTCCTCTACCCCGGCTGTGGCTACGGCGGTTCCTGCTTCCCCAAGGATGTCCAGGCACTACAGCGTACGGCGCGGCAGGATGCCGGCATCGAACTGAAAGTCCTGAATGCGGTGGAGGAGGCCAACGAGGCCCAGAAGGGCGTGCTGGCCAAGAAGATCAAGGCCCGTTTCGGGGAGGATCTTTCCGGCAGGAGGTTTGCCGTCTGGGGGCTCGCGTTCAAGCCCAATACCGACGACATGCGCGAAGCGCCGAGCCGATATCTGCTGGCTGATCTGTTCGCGGCGGGCGCCACCGTGGCGGCCTACGACCCGGTCGCCATGCACGAGGCGGAGCGCAGTATCGGCGAGGAACCGCGACTGGCCTATGTGGATGGGCCCATGGCGGCCCTGGACGGCGCCGATGCCCTGATCATCGTCACCGAATGGAAGGAATTCCGCAGCCCGGATTTCGAAGCCATCAAGTCGAAACTCAGGACCCCGGTGATCGTGGACGGCCGCAACATGTACGAGCCGGCCCTGGTGCGTTCCTTCGGCCTGGAATACCTGCCCATCGGACGGAGATAGGGGACTAGAGGCTAGGAAGTCAGAGAGGCTAGCAATAGTTAGCGCGCGCAAAGCGCGCGGATGCTGACCCCTAGCCCCTAGCTCCTAGCTCCTGATCCCTGATCCCTGATCCCTGATCCCTGAATCCCATGTTCCCCGATACTTCCAAAGCCCGCATCCTGGTGGTGGGTGACGTCATGCTGGACCGTTACTGGTTTGGTGATGTGGGGCGGATATCGCCCGAGGCGCCCGTGCCCGTGGTCAAGGTCGAACGCGTCGAGGAGCGCCTGGGCGGGGCGGCCAACGTGGCGCGCAATGCCCAGGCACTGGGCGCCAGAGTGGCCCTGCTCTCGGTGGTGGGTGAGGACGAGGCCGGTCAGGCACTGGAGCGACTGCTCGTCTCTTCCGGCATCGAGACCTGCCTGCACCGGGACGCGGGGCTCTCCACCACCATCAAGCTGCGGGTGGTGGCCAGGCAACAGCAACTGCTGAGAATTGATTTCGAAAATTCGCCGGATCACGAGGTGCTCAAAGGCAAGCTGGAGGAATACCGGCGCATCCTGCCCGATTACCAGGTGGTGATCCTCTCGGACTACGGCAAGGGCGGACTGACGCATATCACCGAAATGATTCGCCTGGCGCGGGAGGCCGGCAAGATCGTGCTGGTGGACCCCAAGGGCGAGGACTACCAGCGCTATGCCGGTGCGACCCTGCTCACCCCGAACCGTTCCGAACTGCGCCAGGTCGTGGGACGCTGGAACTCGGAAGAAGACTTGCGCGGGCGAGCCGAATCCCTGCGTGCCAGCCTGAACCTGGATGCCTTGCTGGTGACCCGGAGCGAGGAAGGCATGACCCTCTTTTCCGCCAACGGCAGCGTGCATCAACCCGCCCAGGCCCGGGAAGTCTATGACGTGAGCGGTGCCGGTGATACAGTGATCGCGACCCTGGCGGTCATGCTGGCCTGCGGCCTGGACATGGCGGCGGCCATGGCGCTGGCCAACAAGGCGGGGGGCATCGTGGTCGCCAAGCTCGGCACGGCGACCGTCACACGAGAAGAACTCTTGGAGGGCGTGAGGAGTGAGGGGTGAGGGGTTGAAGTTTGCGCGCCTTCGGTGCGACCCAAGACCCTGACAACCGATAACTGACAACCGACAACTGACCCTCATGGACTTCCTATCTGATCAGCACTCCGTCGCGGCCGGTATTGCCCAGGCGCTCGTGGACGGTTTCGACAAGCACTACCGTCTGTTCCGGGAGACCACGGCCAGGGCCAAGGGCCTGTTCGAGGAGGGCGAGTGGCTGGAAGTGCAGAAGGCGGTACGGGACCGCATCCAGTTCTACACCGATCGGGTGGATGAGTGCGTGGAGCGCCTGCGCAACGAGTTCCGGGCAGATTCACTGGATGCCGCCACCTGGCAATCGGCCAAGCTGATGTTCATCGGCAAGCTCATCAATCACAAGCAGCCGGAACTGGCGGAGACTTTCTTCAACTCGGTCACCACCAAGATTCTGCACCACACCTACTTCCACAACGACTTCATCTTCCTGCGCCCGGCCATTTCCACCGAGTACCTGGAGTCCGATCCGCCCTCCTACCGCAGTTATTACCCGAACCAGAGCGATCTCCGGGACACGGCACGCCGCATCTTCCTGGACTTTGACTGGCATTGTCCTTTCGCCAACCTGGAAAGGGACATTGACCGGGTCCTGATCATGGTTCGGCGCCATCTTGGCGGTGTCTGGCCGCATGCCGAGGCCAATTGCCAGATACAGGTCTTGCATTCCGCCTTCTATCGCAACAAGGCGGCCTACATCATCGGCAAGGCGGTCAACGGTACCGTGGAATACCCCTTTGCCCTGCCGTTCCTGCACGACGAGAACGGACGCCTGTACCTGGACACGATCCTGCTGGACGTGACCAGCATCGCCATCCTGTTCTCCCTGTCCCGGGCCTACTTCCTGGTGGACATGGACGTGCCATCAAGCTACGTGACCTTCCTGCGCAGCATCATGCCCAACAAGCCCCGCTCCGAGCTGTACACCATGCTCGGCCTGGCCAAGCAGGGCAAGAGCCTGTTCGCGCGGGATCTCATGGCCCATCTGCGCCATTCGAACGACGATTTCATCATCGCCCCGGGCATACGCGGACTGGTCATGCTGGTATTCACCCTGCCGTCCTTCCCCTACGTGTTCAAGATCATCAAGGACGTTTTCGGCAGCAGCAAGGAAGTGGACCGGGAGACAGTGCTTGCCAAGTACGTGCTGGTGAAACGCCACGACCGGGTGGGGCGCATGGCCGATACCCTGGATTTCGCCAACGTCGCCCTGCCCAAGGCACGCTTCTCCGCCGAACTGATGGACGAACTGCGTCGCCTGGCACCGTCTTCCATCGAGGAAGACGAGAATACCCTGGTGTTCCGCCATCTCTACATCGAGCGGCGCATGATCCCGCTCAACATCTACCTGGAAACGGCCAAGGGCGAGGAACTGGAGCGTGTGGTGCGGGACTACGGCAGTGCCATCAAGGAGATGGCCGCGGTCAACATCTTCCCCGGGGACATGCTGTGGAAGAACTTCGGCGTCACGCGCTATGGCCGGGTCGTGTTCTATGACTACGACGAGATCGAGTACATGACCGACTGTCATTTCCGCTGGATTCCGGAGGCGCCCTATCCGGAGATGGAAATGTCCAGCGAGCCCTGGTATACCGTGTTCCGGAACGACGTGTTCCCGGAAGAGTTTGCCACCTTCATCCTCTACAACCCCCAAGTCCGGGCCGCCTTCATGAAATACCACACCGATCTCCTGAACCCCAAGTTCTGGCAGGAGACCCAGGCCAAGATTCGCGCCGGGTTGATCGTGGATTTCTTCCCCTATTCGGAAGACGAGCGCTTCGGCCATCTGTTCCGCCCGAGCGAACCGAGCGACGGGGGCGGCCGAGGCCTTTCCTGAGCCCGGTTTCCCTGCTTCCCGTTGTGCTCATCCTGCTCAACAAGCCGTTCAACGTCCTCACCCAGTTTCGGCCGGTGGAGGGGCGGCAGACGCTCAAGGACTTCGTGCCCGTTCCCGGTGTGCATCCGGCGGGCAGGCTGGACGCGGACAGCGAGGGGCTGCTCCTGCTCACCGACGATGGCCGTCTTCAGGCCCGTATCAGCGATCCCAGGCACAAGATGGAAAAGGTTTACTGGGCGCAGGTGGAAGGCGTTCCCGACGAGGAGGCCCTTGCGCGCCTGCGCGGGGGACTGGACCTGGGGGACTTCACCTCCCGGCCGTGCAAGGCGCGGCTGATTTCCGAACCGGAAAGCCTCTGGCCGCGGCATCCGCCTATCCGCTTCCGGCAAGCGATTCCCACCTCCTGGCTGGAAATTCGGCTCAAGGAAGGCAAGAACCGGCAGGTGCGGCGCATGACCGCCAAGGTGGGTTTCCCGACTCTGCGCCTGATCCGCGCGGCCATCGGCCCCTGGACCCTGGCCGGCTTGCAGCCGGGAGAGTGGCGGGAGGTAGAGCGGTAAGCGGTAAGCGGTAAGCGGCGCGCCGCAGGCGCGGATACCATACCGCTCACCGTATCGGTGCAAGCCGATAGGGCCGATTCTGCTAGAATCCGCGCCATGAGTTATCAGGCACTGGCGCGCAAATGGCGGCCGAAAAGCTTTTCGACCCTGGTGGGCCAGGAACATGTGGTGCGCGCGCTCACCCATGCCCTGGAACAACAGCGCTTGCATCACGCCTACCTGTTCACCGGCACCCGGGGCGTGGGCAAGACCACCATCGCCCGCATCCTGGCCAAGGCCTTGAACTGCGAGACCGGCATCACCGCCACGCCCTGCGGTACCTGCGGCGCCTGCACCGAGATTGATTCGGGTCGCTTCGTGGATTACATCGAGATGGACGCCGCCTCGAATCGGGGCGTGGACGACATGGCGGCGCTCCTGGAACAGGCGGCCTATACTCCCGCCCGTGGCCGCTACAAGGTCTATGTGATTGACGAGGTGCACCAGCTCTCCGGCCATGCCTTCAACGCCATGCTGAAGACGCTGGAAGAACCGCCGGAACATGTCAAGTTCATCCTCGCCACCACGGATCCGCAGAAGATTCCGGTGACCGTGCTTTCGCGCTGTCTTCAGTTCAACCTGAAACAGATGCCGCCGCAGCACATCATCGAGCACCTTACCCGCATCCTTGGGGCCGAAAAGGTGCCCTTCGAGCCGCTGGCCTTGCGTCACATCGCCAAGGGCGCCGCAGGTTCCATGCGCGATGCCTTGTCGCTCCTGGACCAGGCCATCGCCCACGGCGCCGGGCGGGTGGAGGAGGAGGGCGTGCGCGACATGCTGGGCACGGTGGGGGAGGATTACCTGTACGGCTTGCTTGACGGCCTGTCCGCCGGTGATCTTCCCGCCATGCTCCAACTGGCGGATGCCATGGATGGGCGCAGCCTGTCGTTTGACGGCGCGTTGCTGGAACTCGCCAGCCTTTTCCACCGCGTCGCCCTGGTGCAGATGGCGCCGGGCGCCATCGCCGATGAGGCGGAAAGGGTGCGTCTCGCGGCCTACGCGGCAGTCTTCGACGCCGAGTACCTGCAACTCGCCTACCAGATCGTCACTCACGGCCGGGCCGACCTGCCGCTGGCGCCGGATGAATACTCCGGATTCACCATGTGCCTGCTGCGCCTCCATGCCTTCCGGCCCATGACGCCGCCCGCCCTGGCCGCGGGGGGGGCGCAAGGCGGAGGGCGCAAGGTCGCCACGCCGGGGCCGTCTGCTGCCGTGACGTTGCCCGCGCGATCCGCCGCACCGGAGCCCAAGCCTGCCCAGGTGACACCATTGGCGCTTCCCCTGCCTGTAGTGGCAGTATCTCCCTTGGCCAGTCCGGCAGGCGAGGCTCCTGACGGGGCGATGACGGACGACTGGCACGACATCCTGGCCCGGCTCGATGTGGGTGGCCTGGCGCGGGAACTGGGGCAGCACTGCGAACTGCTGGGAATATCCGGTGACCTGGTGAAATTGCGCCTGACCACGGCGCACAAGCAACTTCTGATGACCAGCGGGCCCGCGGACAAACTGCAAGCCGCGCTAAGCGGCTGCCTGGGCCGTCCCATGCGTTTGCAGGTGGACCTGGGGGAAACCGTTGCGGAAACCCCGGCCGAGCGGCTCGCCCTCGAGAAGCAGGCGCGCCATGACCGGGCCGTGGAGGCGCTGGAGCAGGACGGCTTCGTGCGCGAGGTGATCGAAGTTTTCGACGCCACCTTGAATGAATCCTCGATCAAACCCCTGGATCGGCCGATCCAGAGCCAAGGCTCGGATTGAGGTCCAACTAACAGGGTCGGGATGTATCCCGACCTTTCGGTCAGTATCAATTGGAGAAGATGAAATGATGAAGGGCGGACTCGCCGGGCTGATGAAACAGGCCCAGCAAATGCAGGACAACATGAAGAAGATGCAGGAACAACTGGGCTCGATGGAAGTGGAGGGGCAGTCCGGAGCCGGCCTGGTGAAGGTCCTGATGACTTGCAAGCATGACGTGCGCCGTGTCAGCATTGACCCCTCCCTCCTGGCGGACGACAAGGACATGCTGGAAGACCTGGTGGCGGCGGCCATGAATGATGCCGTGCGCCGGGTGGAAGCCACGACGCAGGAGAAGATGGGCGGCATCACCGCGGGCATGCAGCTGCCGCCGGGCATGAAGTTGCCGTTCTGATGGTCAGCGGCGAGCGGTAAGCGGTAATCCGCATTAATCGGCGCGCCGCAGGCGCGGATACCATTGCGACTCACCTCTCACTTCTCACCGCTCACCGCTTACCATGCTTCCTTCCACCCTCGATGAACTGATTGATGCCCTGCGGGTGCTGCCGGGAGTGGGGCCCAAGTCGGCGCAGCGCATGGCCTATCACCTGCTTCAGAGAGACCAGGCGGGAGCAAGGCGGCTGTCCGCCGCGCTCGAGCAGGCGGTGCAGCGCATACGCCACTGTGCCCGCTGCAATACCTTCACCGAGGATGAGGTCTGTTCCCGTTGCGCCTCGGGACGGCGGGACGCCTCGCTGTTATGCGTGGTGGAAATGCCCGCGGATCTGAACCGGATGGAGGAGACCCATCTTTACTCCGGCATGTATTACGTGCTCATGGGGCGGGTTTCTCCCCTGGACGGCATCGGTCCCAGGGAACTGAAGCTGGATCGTCTGCTGGCCCGGGCCACGGATGGCCTGGTGCAGGAAGTCATACTGGCCACCAATTTCACCAACGAAGGTGAAGCGACGTCTCACTACATCGGCGAGATGCTGAAGAGCCGGGGGCTGAAAGTCAGCCGCATCGCCCGCGGTCTGCCCGTGGGCGGGGAACTGGAACATACGGATAGCGGCACCATCGCCCAGGCCCTGGTGGAACGGCGGCTTCTGTAAGGGCCAACTAGCCCCCCCTCACCTCCAACCCCTCTCCCTCAAGGGGCGAGGGGAGCGTCGTGAGTCGCTGGCGCGACTCTACACAAAGGGCGGATCGGGCGGCGGGGTGTAGTGCTCGCCGGTTGGGGCGGGAATGGTGTCCACATGAAAGCCGTAGTCGCCCCGGCTGCGGTCGGCATAGTAGAGGCGCAGCGCCATGGTGATGCTGCGGAAGGCGATCTCGTCCCAGGGGATGTCCTGTTCCCGAAACAGGCGTACCTCCAGGGATTCGCTACCCGGCGCGAAATCCAGGTCCAGAAGGCGCGCCCGGTAAACCAGATGTACCTGGCTGATGTGGGGCACGTCTATCAAGGCGAAGAGTCTCGATATTTCCACCCTTGCGCAGGCTTCCTCCAGCGTTTCTCGCGCTGCCGCCTCGGCCGTGGTTTCCCGGTTCTCCATGAAGCCGGACGGCAGTGTCCAGAAACCGTGGCGCGGTTCTATGGCCCGGCGGCACAGGAGGACGCTGTCCCCCCATTCCGGAATGGCACCCACCACGACCTTGGGGTTCTGATAGTGGATGGTGCCGCAGGCCGGACATACGTGCCGAGGTAGACTGTCGCCCTGGGGGATGCAGAGAGTGACGGCGGTACCGCAATGGCTGCAATAGTTCATGGACAGTGCTGGGGAGTCGCTTTGCGGGGAGATGTGGCTGAAGCTCGTGGGATTGTACATGCCCTTGGGGCGCCGTTTCGCGGTGATCCCGATAAATGGGAAATTATGTACTTTTGTTGCATCCTGCCTAAATTGCCGGGTGGGGCACGCCGTTATCCATTATCATTTGTGCCAGTGCCATGTTGGCGCTGGAGCGGTCGGAGCGGGGCCGCCCCCTGGGTGCAAGGCGACGGCTTGCCGTGGTGAATTGGAAGCATGCATGACCCCTATTGACGTCTCCAAATTCGAGCAGATCAAGGCTTCCGCCGATCTGCCGTCGCCCAAGGGTGTGGCCCTGGCCATCATCCAGACGGCACATCGTGGGGACGTCTCCATGGCGGAGTTGGCGCGCCTGGTGAAGACCGATCCGGCTTTCGTCGGCCGTCTGCTGAAGGCCGCCAACGGCATCAACGCCACCGGAAGGCGGCCGGTGGCCTCCGTGATGGACGCCCTGGTGATTCTCGGTCTGCCCGCGGTGAGCGGGCTCGCCCTGGGCTTCTCCCTGGTATCCGGGCAGGGTGAAGGCGCCTGCCGCAATTTCGATTACCAGAGATTCTGGTCCGAGTCCCTGGCCTGCGCCATTGCCATGGAGGCCATCAATCACCGCATACGGGGCATCACCGGGGAAGAGGCATTCTGTATGGGCCTCGTGGCCCGGATAGGTGAACTGGCGCTGGCAACCCTGTTCTCCGCCGAGTACTCCAGTCTCCTGGCGGAGTTCCGGGAAAGTGGAAACATCACCCCCTTGGTGGACCTGGAGCAGCGTGAATTCCTCATGGATCACTGCGAGCTTTCCGCCGCCATGCTCGCCGACTGGGGTCTGCCCAAGGTGTTCTTCGAGCCCGTCGCCTACCAGGAGAATGTGGAGGCGGCTTCCTTTCCCTCCGGATCGCGTTCCGAGTCGCTTGCCAGGTCCCTGGCCCTGGCGCGCCAACTCGCCCGAGTGTGCCTGTCGGCAGAGGACGAGCGCGGCGAACTCATGCAGAGCCTGTTCGATCTGGGGCTTGCTCTGGGACTGGGGCAGGAGGATGTCGGCGCCCTCGGCGACTCTGTCGCGGAGCAATGGCAGTCGTGGGGGCAGATGCTGGAACTCCGCTCCCGCCATCTGCCGACTCTCGATGATGTGACCGCCGCGGCGCAGAGCGCGCCGGTGGCGACGGGTGAGTTCGCCGGGATTGCTCCTCTGCGCTATCAGGCTTCGGCCGTAACCCGCCTCAAGGTCCTGGTGGTGGACGACGACCCGGTCATGCGCGCCCTGGTTCGAACGGTGGTGGTCAGGGAAGGGCACGAAGTTTTCGAGGCGAAAAATGGCAAGGAAGGCCTGGATCGCGCCCTGGACTTGCAGCCGCACATGATGATCGTGGATTGGCTCATGCCCGAACTGGATGGCATGGCGCTTACCCGCGCCCTGCGCCAGACACGGGCCGGGCGGGGCATCTACGTGCTGGTCCTGACCAGCCTGGAGGATGACGAGCGCCTGATCGAGGCATTCGAGAATGACGTGGATGACTACCTGGCCAAGCCGCTCAAACAGAGGGTTCTGGCGGCACGGCTACGGGCCGGACAGAGAGTGGTCCGGCTGCATCAGGAAATCGAGCGTGACCGGGAGGAAATACGCCATTTCGCCGCGGAACTGGCGGTGAGCAACCGGCGCCTTCAGGAAGCGGCCCTCACGGATTCGCTCACCGGCCTGCCCAATCGGCGCTTTGCCATGGATAGGCTGCAACAGGAATGGGCCACGTCGCTGCGCACGGATCGTCCCCTGGCCTGCCTGGTCATTGATCTGGATGAGTTCAAGGCGATCAACGACACCTATGGCCACGATGTGGGGGACGTGGTGTTGCGCCAGGCAGCGCTCGCCCTGAAGCTGGGCTTGCGGGAACAGGACGTCCTGTGCCGGATGGGGGGCGACGAGTTCCTGGCCATCTGTCCGGGCAGCAGCCTGGAGCAGATGCTGATCTGCGCCGAGCGGGTGCGGCTGGCCGTGCATGACGCGCCGGTGAGCAATGGCCGCCTCTCCCTGAAGATCACCGTGAGCATCGGTGCCGCGGTGCGCCAGCCGTCCATGGAAAGCCTGGATGCCCTGATCAAGCGGGCGGACCAGAGCCTCTACCTGGCCAAGGAGCGGGGGCGCAACTGCGTCGCGGCGGTCTAAGCTCAGCTTGGTTTACCGCGTGTCTACTCAAGCCTTGAGGAGCACACTCTGGCGCGCCCGATGGAGGTTTCCGGGTATAGTCGCCCGGAATTTCCTCCCCGCCGGGCTGCCAGGCAGGCCTATGACTCGTGCGTGTAGGCATAATTCCTACACGAAAAGGTTGATCTTTCGTACTCAATATATCGAATCTGCCTGATATCGGTTTGTCTCCCTTTCCGAGAGAATAGCCTTGACGTTGCGTCCGTGTGGATTGCACGCCGTCTCCGTGGAGGGAAACATGAATACCACCGACATGTACAACGAGATCAAAGAGCTGAACCTGGCCTACCTCATGCTTGCCCAGCAGATGCTGCGCGAAGACCGGGAAACCGCCATGTTCCGCCTGGGGTTGGGTGAGGAAATCGCGTCCATCATCGGACGCCTGACTCCGGGGCAGTTGCTCAAGATGGCCGCGACGGACATGTTGCTGTGCCGGTTCCGCTTCGATGACAGCCTGATACTCGATCTGCTCTCCAACCACCAGCGCGACTTGGGCACGGCCCATCTGCATGCAGCCATCCTGGCTGCCGGCAAGCCCGTCGAAGCACTGGCCTGAGGCCGCCATCATGCGCAACAAGAGCATCGTTGCCGAAGCGGTGGAAATTCAGACCGCCACCGAATTGATCAGGCTCGGCGCCCGGTTGCAATTACTGGAAGCAGAAATCCATCTCAGCCGGGAGAGACTCCTCAAACTCTACAAGGAGGTTAAAGGGGTTTCGCCGCCCAAGGGTATGTTGCCTTTCTCCACGGATTGGTTCCTGACCTGGCAGCCCAATATCCATGCCTCCCTGTTCATGGCCTTCCACCGTTTCTTCACGGAGAACACGGGGATCAAGGGGCTGGACGCCACCGTGAAGGCCTATCGGCTTTACCTGGATCATGTGCAACTGCATGGCATGGAGGTCGTGCTGAGCCTGACCCGGGCCTGGACCATGGTGCGTTTCTTCGACGCCGGCATGTTGCGTACCACTGCCTGCAAGGAATGCGGTGGCCATTTCGTCACTCATCCCCTGGATCTCACCGAAGGTTATGTATGTGGTCTGTGCCACGTGCCCGCCCGCGCCGGCAAGACCAAGCGCGCCGCCGAACCTGCCCTGGCGTGATGCCTGTAACGAGGTGCTGAGCAGCTTCTCGTGTGGGAAGCCCGGGCGAAGCAAGCGACCGAATCCACCCGCGATCATCAGGAAAAACGGCCCGTGACGACACGGGCCTTTTTTTTGGTGTGCGCCGCCGAGTATCTGGTAGACGATCGGTGAGTGCCCAGTTCTCGGGCCATTGGGGGTCACGCTTCCGGCAAAGCCCCAGGGGTTGCTCAGGCCTTGGCGTCAATCAGGGTGCCCAGCAACTGGTCTGCTGTCTTCACCATTTTGGCGGACATGTCAAAACCGACGCGGTAGGCGATGGAATTCACTGCTTCGGTCGCCAGATCGGTGCCGCTCGGGGCGGCCGCCACGTTGTCGCCGCCTTTGGCCGCGGCCTGGGATGATAGCGTGACCAGGGTGCTGGGAGTTGCCACCGCCTGCACGCCTCCCCCCGCTTGCTCGGAGAAAGCGGCTTTCGCCGGGCGGAAGCCGTTGGTGCTGGCGTTGGCCGTATTGTTGGCGGAGACATCCAGTGCCTGCTGATGCGCAAGCATGCCGGACAGACCGGAAGAGAGGGCAGAGTTCATGTCGGATCTCGATGGCCAGGAAGCTGAGAGGCGCGTACAGTGTGCCAAGTATCCGCCTGATCCGGGAAACTGTGCGTGTCATACGTCACGGACGGTCGTGCTCATATAATGCCGGAGTCCATTGCCTAGGCATCCCTCGTATAACGTACTTCGTCTACCAATGAATGCCGCTTCTTTTCCCGTGCCCACCGCCGCGCGCGCCGTCCTCGATTTCTGGTTCGGGCCGGCAGACCCGTTCCAAGGAGGCCAATTTCGTCGTGAATGGTTCAGCAAGAGTGATGCCTTCGACGCCGAAATACGCGAAAATTTTGGCGCACAGGTCGTGGCGGCCCTCGCAGGCGAACTGACGGAATGGAACGCAACGGCCGAGGGCGCCCTGGCGCACATCCTCTTGCTTGACCAGTTCACCCGGAACATCTTTCGCGACACGGCAAGGGCTTTTGCCGGCGACGCATTGGCCTTGGGCCTGGCAACGTCCTTGGTCGCGTCGGGCCGTGACAAGAACCTGCCGCCGATCTGGCGCTGGTTTGCCTTCATGCCGTTCGAACACAGCGAAGCGTTGATTGACCAGGAGCGTTCGGTGGCCCTCTTCGCCGGGTTGTGCCGTGAGGGGCAGCATGAAGTTTTCGATGCCGCGTACGAGTACGCGTTGCGCCACCGCGCCGTGATCGAGCGCTTCGGCCGTTTCCCGCATCGAAACGCCCTGATTGGCCGAGCATCCACCGCCGAAGAGATCGAAGCGCTCACACTCCCCGAATACCACTTCTGAACCCGGTCCTACCACTCGCCTGCGGGACAGCGGTCGTCAGGCAGGCAAGTAAGTATCCCCCGGCAAAGCCGGGGGCTTTAGATTGTGAGCGCCTCAAAGGCGCTGATAACGCCCAGAACTGCCGTACGCCTCCCCCTTCAAGGGGGAGGTTGGGAGGGGGATGGGGTTTGCCGTATTCAATCCCGAACGGCCTTACCCCATCCCCACCCTGACCCTCCCCTTGAAAGGGAGGGAATCCAACCGCCGGCAAATGCCGCTGGCAACTACAACTGCCGCAAAGCTCAAGCTTGTAAGTCCCCCGGCAGAGCCGGGGGTTTTCTCAGAGGAATAGTGCCATTCGTATGTTCAAAGGGTGGCCTGTCGCCGGTCTACCTTTTGCCGAGTCGGACGGGGGGATACAACATAGAAACGGGTGGATAACAGGCAATAACCGGCAAAATGAAGGTGGATAACGGGCAAGAAAAAACCGCCTAAGTGGCGGTTTCATATGGTGTTTTGTGGTGGGCGCTGACGGGCTCGAACCGCCGACATTCTGCGTGTAAGGCAGACGCTCTACCAACTGAGCTAAGCGCCCGTCGGGTTGCCATATCTGTGCCCTGCCTCGTGGGGAGGAGGGCGAGTGGCGCCGAAGAGGGCCGCCATTATCCCACGGGATCGTCACGAAGACAAACGGCCGGCTCGTTCGGTATGCACGGCCTCTCGCTTTGATCGAACCGGACGCCGGTCTGCCCGAGGATAGGGATGGCTGCCGGTGCAGGTTCGGTAACGATAAATTGCATGGTAAGACGGGGTTTGGCCCCTGATAGGGGTAAGGTGTACCCGGCATCGGAACCGGCGAGTGGCTTGATCCAGGTCAAATGCCGGCAAAAGTATGGCGCCGCTAGAACCAAAGTGATATTTGTCCCCTGTCGGTTAGCGGGTAAAATGCAGGCCCACGTTTGGCGGCGGAGTGGGCGCCGATGCCAGCCCGTACTCCGTAGTGTCGGGTAAGTCCGCGGTTCCCGTTGTCATGGCGTCGGGACTGGAACGGGTAAAGCTTCGACAGGCATTGTGCTTTCAATGCGCGATATTCGCTTCACGGTTCAGCCAGGCGAACTCGCGGTTGGTGCGAATTTTGTGGTCACCCGTAACCGGGTCTAGCGTGATTGTAGGTACATGAAACTTATCCCGACCATCCTATGCGGCGGCGCCGGCTCCCGGCTTTGGCCCGTTTCCCGAGAGTTGCACCCCAAGCCCTTCATTCGCCTTGGTGATGGGCAGAGCCTGCTGCAAAAGGCTTTCCTGCGCGGCGCGGTGCTTCCTGATACGGTAGAGGTCATGACCGTGACCAACCGGGAACTCTTCTTCAAGACGGAAGACGAATTCCGCGAGGTGAACCGGAGCGGGGTTGCTACCTCCTATATCCTTGAGCCATTCGGGCGCAACACGGCGCCTGCCATTGCCGCGGCGTGCCTGCAGGTTGCGGGGAATCACGGAGAAGACGCGATATTGCTGGTTCTGGCTGCCGATCACTTGATCGCCGACCAGCCCGCTTTTGCCCAGGCGGTGGCGCAGGCCGTTACCCTGGCGATCGGCGGCAAGATCGTCACTTTCGGAATTCACCCGGAAGCGCCGGAGACCGGTTATGGCTACATAGAGGCGGACGGAACCCAGGTCGTGCGGTTTGTCGAGAAGCCCTCGCTGGACAAGGCCCAGGCCTATGTGGAGTCCGGGCGCTTCCTGTGGAACTCGGGGATGTTCTGCTTCAGCGCGGCCACCATGTTGCGGGAGTTGGAAAAACACTCACCCAAGGTGCTGTCGGCCACGAAGGCATGCCTGGACGTGGCCAGGTCGGTCCAGGCCAAGGGCTTTTTCCAGGTGGAACTGGGCGCCAACGAGTTTGCCGGGGTGCCTGACATCTCGATTGATTATGCGGTCCTGGAGAAGACCGATGCCGCCGCCGTGGTTTCCTGCAGCATCGGCTGGAGCGACATCGGTTCCTGGGATGCCCTGGGCAAACTGACGGCCCCGGACAGCCAGGGCAATCGTGTTGAAGGCGAAGCGCTGCTCTACGATGTACAGAATTGTTTCATCCAGGGCGGCGATCGTATCGTCGGAGCGGTGGGTATAGACAATCTCATCGTCGTGGATACCCCGGATGCACTGCTGATCGCGGACCGGTCGCGGGCCCAGGACGTGAAGCACATCTATGCGGAACTGAAGGCCCGGGGGCACGAGGCCTACAAGTACCATCGAACGGTGTATCGCCCCTGGGGCACCTTTACCCTGTTGGAGGAGGGCGCGCGCTTCAAGATCAAGCGCATCGAGGTCAAGCCGGGCGCCAGCCTTTCCCTACAGCTGCATCATCACCGCAGCGAGCACTGGATCGTCGTCAGCGGTATGGCGCGAGTGGTGAACGGCGAACACGAGATGTTCGTCAGCACCAACGAGTCCACCTACATTCCGGCGGGACACAAGCACCGCCTGGAAAACCCGGGAGTGCTGGATCTGGTCATGATCGAGGTCCAGAGCGGGGAATATCTGGGCGAGGATGATATCGTCCGCTTCGAAGACATCTACGGGCGCTGCTGATGACCCTCTCCTGCTTCAAGGCTTACGATATCCGCGGCAAACTGGGCGCGGAACTGAATGAAGACGTTGCCTACCGGATCGGCCGCGCGTTTACCCAATATCTGGGGGCGAACCGGGTGGCGGTCGGAGGGGACGTTCGGCTGACCAGCGAGGCGCTCAAGAATGCGCTGGCCCGAGGGCTCATGGACGCGGGTGCCGATGTGCTTGATCTCGGCATGACAGGGACGGAGGAGGTGTATTTCGCCGCCTTCCACCTGGACGTGGATGGCGCCATCGAGGTGACCGCCAGTCACAACCCCATGGACTACAACGGCATGAAACTGGTGGCGCGAGGCGCGCGCCCGATCAGCGGCGACTCGGGGCTACGGGACATTCAGCGTCTGGCTGAAATCAATTCCTTTCAAGCCGCTTCGCGTAAGGGCGAACTCAGCATCCTGTCCATCCTCGAAGATTACGTGAGCCACCTCCTGGGCTATCTGGATGCCCCTGCCCTGGCGCCGATGAAACTGGTGGTGAACGCGGGGAACGGGGCCGCAGGACATGTGCTGGATGCCATCGAGGCTCGTTTTGCCGAACTGCGGGTGCCGATAAGCTTCATCAAGGTTCATCATGCGCCCGACGGCAGTTTTCCGAATGGCATTCCCAATCCCCTGCTGCCGGAGAACCGGGCCGCGACCGCCGATGCCGTCCGTCAGTCCGGCGCCGACATGGGCATCGCCTGGGATGGGGATTTCGATCGCTGCTTCCTGTTCGACGAGAACGGTGAATTCATCGAGGGGTACTACATCGTGGGGCTTCTTGCGGAAGCCTTCCTGGCCAAGCATCCGGGTGAGAAAATCATCCATGATCCGCGTTTGACCTGGAACACCATTGACATGGTGGAGCGGGCCGGAGGGATTCCGATCCAGAGCAAGACGGGCCATGCCTTCATCAAGGAACGCATGCGCGCCGAGAACGCCATCTACGGCGGCGAAATGAGCGCCCACCACTATTTCCGCGATTTCGGCTATTGCGACAGCGGCATGATTCCCTGGTTGCTGGTAGCGGAACTGCTGTCCCGCAAGGGGCAGAAGCTCTCCCAACTGGTGGCGGACCGCATCGCGGCGTTTCCGTGCAGCGGAGAAATCAATTTCCGGGTGCCGGACGCCAAGGGCGCGATGGCGGAAGTGGCGGGATATTTTTCCGGCGAGAACCCCGGACTGGACGATACGGATGGCGTCAGCCTGGAATTCGGCACTTGGCGCTTCAATCTGAGGGCGTCCAATACCGAGCCCCTGCTGAGGCTGAATGTGGAAACACGTGGGGATACCGAAGAACTGGAAAAACGGCTTTCCCTGCTGAAACAACTCATACGAAAGCAGGGAGGGTGTGAAGCCTGAGAACGGGTAATGGTGAGCTTCACTCCCGAGAGGCTAACCATTTTCGCTGGATCGTTTGCTTCGATGCTCAACCCGAGAAGTCGTGCACATCCTTCAAGACGCGCCCCGGTTCACTTCATGATTTCTTCCCTGATCGCCAGTATCTATCGCTACCGCGGCTTTGTCATCGGCAGCGTGAAGCGTGAGTTCGCCTCGCGCTATCGCAATTCCATGCTGGGCGCCGCGTGGTTGGTGCTTCAGCCTTTGGCCCAGATCCTGGTATTTACCCTCATCTTTTCCCAGGTCATGCAGGCCCGGCTACCCGGCCTTTCCGGGACGTTCGCCTATAGCATCTTCCTTTGCGCCGGAACGCTGACCTGGGGCCTGTTTGCAGAAATCGTCGGGCGAGCTCAGACCGTCTTTCTGGATAATGCCAATTTATTGAAAAAACTGAGTTTCCCGAGGATATGCCTGCCGATCATCGTGGTCCTCAGCGCTTTCCTTAACTTCGTCATCATCTTCGGGTTGTTTACCGCGTTTCTGGTGTTTTCCGGAAACTTTCCCGGGTGGCCTTACCTGGCCTTGTTCCCCGTCCTTCTGTTGCAGATGACGTTTGCCATTGGCCTGGGCATGGTACTCGGCGTCCTCAACGTGTTCTTCCGTGACGTGGGGCAATTCTTCGGCATCGTCCTGCAGTTCTGGTTCTGGCTCACGCCCATCGTCTATCCCATGGAGACTCTCCCCGTATGGGCCAGGGGCTTGCTTGCCTACAACCCCATGACGCCTCTGGTGACCGCGTACCAGGGAATCCTGCTAAAGGGCAGCCCGCCTGTGTGGTCCACCCTGGGCCTTACGGCCGGGTTGGCCATGCTGCTCTGTACCTTGGGTCTCGCACTCTTCAGGCGTCACGCCGGTGAAATGGTGGACGAACTCTGATGGGTACAATCGCCGTCACCAATCTGGGCAAGGCCTACCGGCAATATCCCACCAGGTGGTCCCGCCTGGCGGAGTGGGTTTCCCCCTGGACCGGTCCACGCCATAGTCTGAAGTGGATATTGCAGGACATCAACTTCCAGGTGGCACCGGGCGAAGCGGTCGGCATCATCGGCATGAACGGTGCCGGCAAAAGCACGCTGCTCAAGCTCATCACGGGGACGGTGCAGCCGACGACCGGCGCGGTGCATATGGAAGGCCGGGTGGCGGCGTTGCTTGAACTCGGCATGGGCTTCCACCCGGATTTTACCGGCAGGCAAAACGTATTCATGGCAGGGCAATTGCTCGGCCTGCAAGGCGAAGAGATCGCCAGGCTGATGCCGGATATCGAGGCGTTTGCCGAGATCGGTGATTATATTGACAAGCCGGTCCGGGTGTACTCCAGCGGCATGCAGGTGCGGCTGGCCTTCAGCCTCGCGACTGCGCTTCGGCCCGATATTTTGATCGTGGACGAAGCGCTCTCCGTGGGGGATGCGTATTTCCAGCACAAGAGCTTCGAGCGCATCCGCGAATTCAGGAAGCTTGGCACGACCCTGCTGCTCGTGTCCCACGACAAGGCTGCCATCCAGTCCATCTGTGACCGCGCGATCCTGCTCGCCCAAGGGGCGGTTGCCCTCGAAGGGCAGCCGGAAGCGGTGATGGACTACTATAATGCCATGTTGGCCGACCGCCAGAATCAGAGGATTACGCAAGAGGTAAGCCGCGACGGAAAGGTTCAGACCATCTCCGGGAATGGCGAAGTTGCGGTGCGCGATATTGCTCTGCAGAGTGCGCAAGGGCAGCCTTTGGAGGTTGTGAACGTCGGGCAGGCGGTTCGTCTGAAAGTCGTCGCAGTCTGTAATGCGAGGGTGCCGAAGCTGGTCGTCGGCTACATGATAAAGGACCGTCTCGGTCAGCCGGTCTTTGGCACCAATACGTACCACCATGAGCAGATGAAGGAAAATCTGCTGTGCGGTGACGTCATCGAGTACGACTTCGATTTTCAGGCCAACCTTGGTCCGGGTACGTACTCCATTACGGTGGCCTTGCATGCGGACGACACTCATATTTCCAGGAACTATGAATGGAAGGATCGCGCCTTGGTGTTTAACGTGATCAATATGGACAAACATCCATTCGTGGGCGTGGCCTGGATTCCTCCCGTCGTGCGGTGTTCCGTATGAGTGACGACTTCTACCGGGCTTTTGAGGCTCGCTACCGTGGTTCCCGCGCACTCATCAAGAGCCGGCTCGCGGTCTACCTGCCGTTCATTGAGCCCTTGCGCGTAGCGTATCCCGAAGCCCCAGCCGTCGACCTCGGATGCGGCCGGGGCGAGTGGCTGGAAATATTGAAGGCGGCCGGCATAAGCGCTTTGGGGATTGACCTTGATCAGGGCATGCTCGACGCTTGCCACGGCTTGGGCTTGACGGTTGAAAAGGGGGACGCCATTGCACGGCTTTCGACATTGCCGGGCGAGAGTCAACTGGTCGTCTCGGCCTTTCATGTAGTCGAACACGTTTCGTTCGACCAGTTGAGAACGCTGGTTTCCCAGGCACTCCGAGTACTCAAACCGGGCGGTCTCCTGATCATGGAAACGCCGAATCCCGAGAATATTCTGGTCAGTACCCAGAATTTTTACCTTGATCCGAGCCATCTTCGCCCTTTGCCGCCGGCGCTGCTTTCCTTCCTGGCGGAGTACAGCGGGTTCGCTCGGGTCAAGACCCTGCGGCTTCAGGAGTCGCAGGAGCTTGCGAACAAGGAGTTCGTCTCGCTACAGGATGTAATCGGCGGCGCCAGTCCCGATTTCTCCGTCATCGCACAAAAACATGCCTCGGAAGATGTTTTGGCGCTGCTCAACGAGCCGTTCGCGCGGGAATATGGCTTGAGCCTGGATCAACTGATGAATCGTTGGAATGGCGCGTTGGAAGCCACGTTGGCTCGTGTTGCCGAAAGTACCTCCCGGGCAGAATCCAAAGCGCAAGAGGCGCTAGAGAAGGCCAGGCTAGCGGAAGATCGTGCTAGGGCTACAGACGCCAGAGCCTTTGACGCCCAGGCCGAGTTGATAATGATCAAGGCCAGTCGATCTTGGCGCCTTACGGCCCCTCTGCGGTGGATAAGCCGCTTGGTATCGAAGGACCGGTGTTGAAGAAGGCTCTCCCGGCCCCGGGGTGTGTGGGGAGGATATGCTGATACAATTTCGGAACATGGGCGGCTAGCTGGACGAGCCGAGACGTGCTCCCAAAGCGATGCGGCGAAAGACAACCGGAGCGATTTTGATTGATTTGAGGGTGGCATGCGCAGGCTTCTGATAGATGTAACGTCGACCGTTCAGACGGGTTTCAACACCGGAATTCAACGGGTCGTTCGCAACATTGCGAAGCTTATGCCGGAAATCGCCGAACGTTCTGGCATCTTGGTTGAGCATGTTGTTTTTGATGGCGTGGACTTCCGCATAATAGAACTTGACCACAATATACGTTGTTTTTCCAGAAAGGCCGCCTTTTGGAACAAGGTCGAAAGGAAGGCCCGTGCGATTGCTCCGTTGCTTATGGCACACGCCGATCGGAGTTCGAAACTACGCAAATTGGGAATAGGCCCGTGGCGTCATTACACAAGATGGCAGCCGGCTCCGACAGATATTCTGCTAATGCCTGACGCTACCTGGAATTATCATCCGTGGACTGCCCTGAGAGAGGCACGGGAAGCGGGATGTAAAATACACGCGGTGGTCTACGATTTGCTGCCGTTAAAATATCCTCAGTTTTTCGATGACGGACTGGTGGCGGCATTTCGGGATTGGTGGGAGATAATGGGCTACTATACCGATGCATATCATTGCATTTCTAAGTCGGTAAAATCTGACGTTGTCACCAGGTTGCCAATAACCGCAAAGAATGATGTTGTTATTGATGACTTTCCAATGGGGGCCGATTTTTCGCAGGCCGGAGACCGCTTGGCGCAGACGGCGGCACCGCCAATTCCGCATATTGATTGGGAAAAGAGTACCGTCTTCTTGATGGTCGGAACACTTGAGCCACGAAAAAACCACGTGTTCGTGTTGAATGCTTTCGATCTCATCTGGCGTAAGTCAAATAACGCCTGTCTTGTAATCGTTGGCCGACGCGGATGGCTGTCTGACTCGTTATGGCGTCGAATACTGGCACACCCGCTATTGAATAAGAATCTGTTTATATTGGATCATTGTAATGATAAGCTTCTTCAGCAGTTGTATTCTAACGTTGACGCGGTAATTGCTGCCTCAATTGATGAGGGGTACGGACTTCCAATTATAGAGGCTGAGGCAAATGGAGTGGCGGTCTTGGCTAGTGATATTCCTGTGTTTAGAGAGGTTGCGGGGCCTAATGTTGCATTCTTTTCCCTGGATTCCATCAGTGCGCTGAGTGAAGCCTTGCTGGAGTTTGCTTCTCGAGAAAAGTCTGGGCCGCCATTTGATAGTCGTGGTCGAGAATTGAGTAGCCATACTTGGCGTGCTAGCGTTGATAAACTGTATGCCAGATTGACTGAGGCCTGTGTTATGAGTGATGACTAGTCTCTGTTACGATAATTTTGTTCGGTTATAAATTTTTGGATTTTTCGGGCTTCCTCGTGCGCAAAGGCGTTTCTGCTTTACTAAAATTATGGTGAGTAAGTTGAATATATTGGTTGTAGGCGGCGCGGGTTATATTGGTTCACATATGGTTAGATTGCTCAATGATAGCAATCTGGCTCCTGTCGTACTTGATGATCTGAGTTCCGGGTTTTCGGATTCAATTCCAGGTGCTGAACTATATATTGGTGATGTGGGTGATGTTTCTGTCCTGGACATGATTCTTAATCAGAGGCGTTTTGACGCTGTAATGCATTTTGCCTCATTCATTCAGGTTGGTGAATCGGTTTTGCATCCGGCTAAGTATTATGATAATAATGTAGGTAAGACGATTACCTTGCTTAACGCGATGGCTCGACACGGCGTCAAAAATTTTATATTCTCTTCGTCCGCTGCAATTTTTGGAGTGCCCTTAACGGATTTGGTCGACGAAGCACATCCGCAGTTGCCAATAAACCCGTATGGTCGCAGTAAATGGCTGGTCGAGAATTTGTTGCCCGATTATGAAGTGGCCTATGGCATCCGCCATGTATGTTTGCGCTATTTTAATGCGGCTGGCGCGCAGCCAGATGGGAGCCTGGGGGAGAGGCATAGCCCAGAAACGCACCTAGTGCCGCTTGCAATTAACGCTGCGCTGGGGCGTTGTCAATCGCTGAAAGTATTCGGAAACGATTATCCAACATTGGATGGAACCTGCATTCGAGACTATATCCATGTTTGTGACCTTGCGGATGCTCACCTAAGGGCGTTACGGCATCTCCGGTCGGGTGGCTGTTCACTCAAACTTAATCTTGGAAATGGCGCGGGATATAGCGTTCGGCAGGTTCTGGAGACGGTTGAAAGGCAGCTTGGGTTGCCAGTGCCCCACGCGGTGGTCGAGAGGCGTGCCGGAGATCCTCCCATTCTTGTAGCCGACGCCGGGCAAGCCCACAATGTATTGGGTTGGAGTCCCGCGTATCCGGATTTGGACGAAATCGTAAAGCATGCGGTTCAGTGGCATCGGGCACACTGAAATCATGCTTCTATGGGATCCCAGATTATTTGTAACGAAACTGGTTATATAGGAATAATATGGATGACATTAAGCTCTCGGTTGTGGTGCCCTGTTACAACGAAGTAGATGGCCTGCTTGAACTTCATCGTCGCGTCAGTGCTGTTTGCCAGGCAAACAACGTCGAACAATATGAATTGGTGCTCGTAAATGATGGATCGAAAGATGGCACATGGGGGTTGATGCAGGAGCTTTCGCTTAAAGACATGCATGTGGTTGCGGTCAATTTGTCCCGCAATCATGGACATCAACTCGCTCTTTCGGCCGGGCTGTCGATATGTCGAGGTGAGCGCATATTTATACTGGATGCCGATCTCCAGGATCCACCGGAGTTGCTGCCGAAAATGATGGCGAGGATGGACGCCGGTGCCGATGTCGTGTATGGCCAGAGAATTCGTCGGGAGGGCGAAACGGTCTTCAAGAAGGCGACGGCATACCTGTTTTATAGACTTTTGAACCGTATGGTTGATATCGAGATACCTCGTGATACCGGGGATTTTCGCTTGATGAGCAGGCGTGCGCTGGATGTTCTTAATAGCATGCCGGAGGAACATCGGTTCATACGAGGTATGGTCAGTTGGGTCGGCTTTCATCAAGAGCCATTACCTTATGATCGGGCTCCTCGTTTTGCAGGTGAGACGAAGTATCCGTTGTCAAAAATGATTCGTTTTGCGGTTGATGCTATTACCAGTTTCTCGATAAAGCCATTGCGGATATCGACCTATATCGGTCTGCTGGTTTCCGTTGGTTCGTTGTTGATGATGTTGTTCGTTGTGGTAGGATATTTTCGGGGTAATACCGTTACTGGTTGGGCTTCCATGATGTCGGTTGTTTTGTTCTTGGGAGGGGTGCAACTGTTTATGATTGGTGTGGTCGGTGAGTATATTGGCAGGATGTTCATGCAGGCAAAAGGGCGTCCGTTGTTTATTATAAAAGATATACAGCGTAGTAATGGAAATGATGTTTGAAGTAATGTTTCCGTGTCGGTTGATTAAGTTTTTGTTTGATAGTTGTATAAATGCGAATATGCGCAATCTTAAGAATACCGGAATTTTTCAAAGCTAGCCGGATATCCAGATTTTTATAAAGTATTGTTGGAAGCTATTGATGGTAAATGACGAAACTACAGCTGCGATATCGCGATTTAGAGCGTTGTTGTATCTAATTCTGGTTTTGTTGGTTTTCTACCCCCTTGCTTATGTGGGTTATACGACCAACGATGATGCTCAGCTTGCAATCGTGACTAAACAGCTCGGCGGTATTTTTCCAGCTGCGCATTTCCAGGCGGCTGCGCTTGGCCGTTTTATGGTCATGATATCGTTTCCAATTACTCAAATTCCCTACCTTGTCGACGACCCGATTTGGTCGTTTGGTGTGAAAATTTTCGGGTTCGCTGTGTTGTTCAGCACGGTGTATTGGTCCATAACGAAAGTTTTTAGAAGTTCTGCGTTTGCACTGCTCGTGTTAGCTATTATCGTCGCGTTCATGCAAAACGGTTGGAACCATGATTTGTTTACGTCTTACCCCCTGATCTTCAATTTTTACGCCGCGTGTTTCTTTGCGTCCGTTGGGCTTTTTTCCATGGCGTTGGAAATTCGTAGCGTATCAAAGGCGTGGGCGGCGGCGCTTCTCTATTTCTTTTCAATGGGAACTGAGGTGTTTGTCTCATTTTCCTTT
Organism: Rhodocyclaceae bacterium; assembly: GCA_028714035.1. GTDB lineage: Bacteria > Pseudomonadota > Gammaproteobacteria > Burkholderiales > Rhodocyclaceae > JAQTNA01. The sequence continues at coordinate 36,378 of JAQTNA010000012.1, read as the reverse complement.
ATTTTTCCGGTTCTTGCAGTTACGGCAACAAATTACCGGTCGGGTGGGGTCGTGGCTTGCTTACGTGGTCGGTTGCGTTTCCTTCTGCCAATTGCGGCTGGTTTGGCTACGTATCTTTTGGCGTACGTTGCCTGGCGTTACGTTTATGCGGCTCATCATTCCTATGACGGCAATAGTTTTACAGGGGCCTCCGTCTCCGGCTTTTTCAAGGTTATTTTTTATTACGGGGTTAATGGTTTCCCTATCTTATCATTTCATGGCCTTCCTTCTAAATTCGGCGAGGTGTATCGGCAATCTCCGTTTCTGATATTGCCGATTGTTATTAAAGCGCTTGTTGCGTCTGCACTGGTTGTTACGTTTATTAGGAAGCCAATGCTGTCAGAGTTGAGTACAACGTTTATACGTAGGGCACTAGGCGTTGCGCTCGCGTTGGTGTTTCTCGTGAATTTGTTGCTTGCCCTTACGTCGAAATATCAGGCATGGGTCGAGATTGGATCCAGATCGTTTACGTATACGTTCTACTCCATGATTTTTGCAGCGATAGTGCTTTCGTTATCTCTAGCGTTGGCTAGTAGGTCTGATTTCATTCGACAAAATGTGGGGCGACGTATCTCTGTTGGTTTAATTGGATGCCTGGTGTTTCTGGTCGCGGGTGCTGTTGGCGTTAACAATCAATTTTATTTTCAGGATCAGGCGCTTTCAAATCGCAAATGGAAGCTGTTCGACTTTGTCATGAAGAGCGAAGAGTTCAGGGCTATTCCAGAAGGGGCCGTTATTTATGCGCCAAGTCTTCCTGCGCATCAAAGGGGGATCGCGCAGGCATTGGCTCCATACTGGAATGCCTATGTTAAGGCCAAGGTAGGGAAGTCCGTGGATTTTCGGACGGAGGGTTGTGAGGCAGGCAAACCCTGTTACTACATGTCGTTCACTCAGGACGTCTATCGAGATGAACAATACATGGTGTTGGCCCGGAGCGACGGTAACGATAGACGATTCGCGAAAACGTTCTCTATATATGCCGTTCCCCATATTGGAGGGAGGGTGTTGAACGGCTTCTTTTCCGGCGCCAGGAATGGAGTGCCTTCAATGAGCGTGAATGGTATTTCTGTTAACGCGGTTGCTGACGAAAGGATGTTCTCGCTACGTTTGCCGGGTGATGTTGGGGCGCGCAGCACCAAGGTGAATGTTTCGTCTGAGCAGCCGATATTCTTGGACCAACTGATCGTCGCGATCGGCACGGAGCCAATTCATGTCGCTCCGGTGCAGGTAAGGCTTTCTCAAGGGTTTTACCCCTTGGAAGGTACTGGCGACGAGGCTTGGTCGTGGTCTGGTGGTGGGACTGTGGTGGAGGTCGAGAATTTCCGCCAGGAGTCATTGAGGGTCTCGGTTTCCGGGGAGGTTAACTCGATTCATCCTGAGGATACCTTGGTTGTCTCTGCCGGTGGACGTGTGCTCCGCTCTATTAGTCTTCGATCCGGGGAGTGGACGAACTTTAGCGTGGTATTGGATGTGCCGACGGGTGTCAGCAAGTTGGAGCTTTGTGGGCGTAAGGCTGCAATTCGGCCGAGTGCGGCGGATCCTCGGCTGCTTAGTTTCCGGCTTCGTGGTCTGAAAGGCGAACTGAATAAACTGGGAGGTCAGTAATGAAGGCTGTTATCTTGGCAGGTGGGCTTGGTAGTCGAATTTCTGAGGAAACAGGCGTCAAGCCAAAACCGATGATTGAGATCGGCGGCAAACCGATTCTTTGGCATGTTATGAAAATTTACTCCGCCCATGGAATTAATGATTTCGTCATTTGTTGTGGTTATAAAGGATATTTGATCAAGGAGTACTTCGCAAATTATTTCTTGCACATGTCAGATGTTACGTTTGATATGGAGAACAATAGTATGGAGGTTCATCAACGTCACGCCGAGCCCTGGCGCATCACCTTGGTTGATACAGGTGAAGGTACTATGACAGGGGGACGTTTAAGACGGGTTGCTGCGTATTTAAAAGGCGAGGACGCATTTTGTTTTACGTACGGTGACGGCGTTGGTAATGTTGATATCAATAGATTGATTGGTTTCCACCGGGATCATGGACTTATGGCGAGTGTGACTGCTGTATATCCGCCCGGACGATTTGGCGCACTAAATATTTCTGAAGACTACGGTGTTACTTCGTTTATGGAAAAGCCGAAGGGTGACGGTGGTCTGATAAACGGTGGTTTCTTCGTTCTTTCACCCAAAGTGATTGATCTGATCGATGCGGACGAGACCATTTGGGAGCGTGAGCCGCTAGAGCGGCTTGCAGAGATGCGCCAACTTAAGGCGTTTACTCATTCCGGATTCTGGCAGCCAATGGACACGCTAAGAGACAAACAGCATCTTGAAGAACTCTGGCAGTGTGGCGACGCGCCTTGGAAGGTGTGGTGATGGATAGTTCATTTTGGAAGGGCCGTAGAGTCTTTCTGACCGGTCATACTGGTTTCAAGGGCAGCTGGCTATCCCTGTGGCTACAGGGTCTGGGTGCCGAAGTGACGGGTTTTTCGCTCCAGCCGCCATCCAATCCCAATCTGTTCGAGACGGCCAGCGTGGTGAACGGCATGACGTCGGTCATCGGCGACATTCGCGATGGGGCGCTGTTGTCCAGGGCCATGCAGGCGGCGCGGCCCGAGGTGGTGATCCACATGGCGGCCCAGGCTCTCGTCCGCTATTCCTATGTCAATCCGGTCGAGACGTATTCGACGAACGTGATGGGAACTGTGCTCCTGCTGGAGGCCGTGCGGGCGACAAGTTCTGTACGCGCGGTGGTTGTCGTGACCAGCGACAAGTGCTACGAGAACAAGGAATGGCATTGGGGCTATCGGGAGAATGAGCCCATGGGGGGCTATGATCCCTATAGCAATAGCAAGGGCTGCGCAGAACTCGTGGCGTCGGCCTACCGCAGTTCCTACTTCAATCCGGCGAAACATGCCGAGCACGGAGTGGCCCTGGCCACGGGCCGGGCCGGAAATGTCATTGGCGGTGGCGACTGGGCCGGCGACAGGCTGATCCCGGACATTCTGCGCGCCATCGAAAAGGACGAGGCGGTGTTGATCCGCAGTCCGCATGCGATTCGCCCCTGGCAGCATGTATTGGAGCCTTTGAGCGGTTATTTGACGCTTGCGGAAAAGCTCTATATCGAAGGTCCGGCTTACGGTGAAGGCTGGAACTTCGGCCCCGCCGATGAAGACGCCAAGCCGGTGCAATGGATTGTGGAGCAGCTTACTAAACAATGGGGCGACGGGGCGCGATGGCAGTTGGATCGGAACCCGCAGCCGCATGAAGCGCATTACCTCAAGCTTGACTGCTCCAAGGCCCGCGGTAAACTGGGCTGGCAGCCACGCTGGCAACTTGCCCACACTTTGGCGAGCATCGCCACATGGCACCGGGCTCTCCTCTATGGCGCCGATATGCGCGCCATTACGCTTGCGCAAATCTCCGAATATGAAAAAGGTACGTCTGAATAGTCATGGATAATAGGCAACTAATTCGCCAGAAAATTGCGGCGCTCGTGGAAGAGTACGCTGCCATCGCATACGCTCCCCAGGCTTTTACTCCGGGCGTTTCGGTCGTGCCGCCGTCCGGCAAAGTGCTGGACGCCGCCGAACTCAAGAACATGGTGGAGGCTTCGCTGGATGGCTGGCTGACCACGGGTCGCTTCAATGACGAGTTCGAGAAGCGCCTGGCGGCTTTCCTCGGCGTGAAGCACCTGATGACGGTGAACTCCGGTTCGTCGGCCAACCTGGTGGCATTTTCCGCGCTCACCAGCCCCAGGCTCGGCGAACGCGCCATCAAGCCGGGTGACGAGGTGATCGGCGTTGCCGCCGGCTTTCCCACCACCGTCAATCCCATCTTGCAGTTCGGCGCCGTACCGGTGTTTGTGGACGTCGAACTCGGTACCTACAACATTGATGTCAGCCTGCTCGAAGCGGCGATCGGTCCGAAGACCAAGGCCATCATGCTTGCCCATACCCTGGGTAACCCGTACAACCTCGCCGAGGTGACCCGCATCGCCAAGAAGCACGGTCTCTGGCTCATCGAGGATTGTTGCGACGCCCTGGGCTCGACCTATGACGGCCAGCTCGTCGGTACCTTCGGCGATATTGGTACCCTGAGCTTCTATCCCGCCCACCACATCACCATGGGGGAGGGTGGTGCGGTGTTTACCAATAACGACCAACTCAAGCTCATCGCCGAATCCTTCCGGGACTGGGGAAGGGATTGCTATTGCCCGCCGGGCAAGGACAATACGTGCAGCAAGCGCTTCTGCTGGAAGCTGGGCGACCTGCCTCAAGGCTATGACCACAAATATACCTACAGCCACCTGGGGTACAACCTGAAAATCAGCGACATGCAGGCAGCCTGCGGCGTGGCGCAACTGGACAAGGCTCCCGCCTTCATACAGCAGCGCAAGGACAACTTCGCATTCCTCAAGGAACGCCTCAAGTCCTGTGAAGAGTTCCTGATTCTGCCCGAGGCGACGGAGAACTCGGAGCCATCCTGGTTCGGTTTTCCCATTACTTTGCGCGAGAGTGCGCCGGTGGCCCGCGTTGATCTGCTGCAATACCTAGATCAGAACAAGATCGGCACCCGTCTGTTGTTCGCCGGAAATCTTACACGCCAGCCCTACATGATTGGCCGCAACTTCCGCGTCAGCGGAACACTGACCAATACGGATATCGTGATGAACAACACGTTCTGGATTGGCGTATATCCGGGCCTTACCGAGGACGTGTTGAACTACGTCGCTGCCAAAATTGAGTTTCTTTTTGGTGTTAACTTTTAAATGTTTGAGTTACGAACATCCGAAATAGCTGGGTGCTTTGAGATTCAGCCGCGTATCTTATCTGATTCTCGTGGTAGGTTCGTGAAGGTGTTCCATCGTGATGCGTTTCGAGAATTCGGGCTTGAAACAGATTTCGATGAAGAGTATTACTCTGTGTCGCGGCGTGGGGTGGTGCGTGGTTTACATTTCCAGGTTCCGCCAAAGGATCATAATAAGGTCGTGTACTGTGTTCAAGGCGAGGTTTTCGATGTCGTTCTTGACTTGCGGATTGGCTCGCCTACGTATGGAATGGTTCGCTCGTTTGAGTTAAGTGCCGATCGAGCGAATTATATATACATTCCAAGTGGTTTGGCGCATGGGTTCTGCGTGACCAGCGATGTTGCAGTATTGGTGTATAAAGTAAGCTCAGTATATTCGCCAGAGCATGATCTTGGAATTCGTTGGGATTCGGTAGGGGTTGATTGGCCGGTAAGTGTGCCTATGTTGTCGGAGCGTGATTCAGGTTTTATGCCTTTCGTGAATTTTGAAAGCCCATTTGTGTATGAAGAGCGATAAGCGTGAGAAGCCGTGTGTTCTTGTAACAGGTGGCAGCGGTTACATTGGGTCTAAACTCGTTGCGCGCTTAGTTACGTCCGGATGGGTTGTTCACTTGATCGTGCGTCCCGAAGCGAATTTGATTGCGCTGGAACCTTTCTGCAAGGCGGTTGCCGTTCATTATTATGATGGATCAATGGAATCGGTTGCGGCTGCTGTTAGTAATAGCCGGCCCGATATCGTATTCCACCTGGCCTCACTATTCTTGGCTCAACATAAGACATCAGACGTCGACGACTTGATCGCGAGCAATGTTCAATTCGGTGCCCAACTTCTGGAAGCCATGGACCGTGCTGGAGTGCGTAATCTTATCAATACCGGTACATCGTGGCAGGTGTTTGAAGGTTGTGATTATAATCCGGTAAATCTATACGCGGCGACCAAGCAAGCCTTCGAGGATATTGCCCGTTATTATTCCGAGGCCCGCGGGTTAAGGATGATTACGCTGCGATTGTTTGATACTTATGGGGTAGATGATCCTCGTCCGAAGCTTATCCCTCTATTAAGGCGTGCGGCTAAAAGTGGAGAGGCACTGGAAATGTCGCCGGGCGAGCAGAAAATTGACTTGGTCCACGTGGATGATGTCGTTGAATGCTTTATCGTTGCTGCCCGCAGGTTGCGGGATGGGCTAGTTAAATCATCCGAGGTTTACGGGGTGACTACCGGCAAACCGTTACGGCTTAGGGATATAGTGAAGATTTTTTCAGAACAGATGGGAACTCCGCTGAATATACGCTGGGGTGCCCGACCGTATCGTGAGCGTGAAGTCATGCAGCCTTGGTCGGGGGGGCATTGTCTTCCGGGTTGGCAGGCTAAGATTGATTTGGTGTCCGGTATTAGTGAAATTATCCGTGGCAGTCCGAAATCTGACGTGCAACAACTGATCCGCTAAGATATCTTGTGCCGAAAATATTGGTGTTTTATTTGTAACGCATGTTTCGAGTTATGGATTATTGGACCGGTATTTTCGGCGAAAGGATTGTGGGGTACGTAAATGATGCAAAATCCGATGGTAACGATTGCAGTCCCCGTTTACTGCGGCGAGAAGTTTATTAAGGCGGCGATTGATTCAGTGCTTGCTCAGACCTTCCGAGATTTTGAATTATTGGTAGTTGACAATGATTCTGGGGACGGGACTATGGATATAGTGCGTGCTTACCGCGACCCTAGAATTATCTATGTTCGGAATGAGACAAACATCGGTGCGGAAGAGAACTGGAATAAATGTCTTTCGCTTGCCCGTGGTCGGTATATTAAGCTACTTCCGCATGATGATATTCTAGATGAAGACTGCTTAAATGATCAGGTCAAAGTTCTTGAGTCGGACGTTGATAAGCGTCTTAGCTTCGTGTTTTGTGCGCGGCATGTGATATCCGATAAAGGTAATGTGATAACGACGCGCCGACTCGGGGCGGGCGTCCAAGGTGTATTTTCGGCAAATTTTCTGAAAACGTTGTGTATCCGGCGGGGTACCAATCTAGTCGGGGAGCCGGGGGCGGTTCTTTTTAGATCTGAGAGCGCGAGGCAGGTTGGATATTTTAGTGGAAAAATTCCGTACGTAATTGATCTTGATTATTGGTTCCGGTTGTTGGAGTATGGTGATGCTTTCTATATTGACAAGCCGTTGAGTTCGTTTAGAGTTTCAAAAGGGTCTTGGAGCGTGGAAATCGGCGCAAAGCAGTCGAGCGAATTTTGCAGATTTATTGATCATGTTTCACATAGCGGCGGCGTTAATATAGCGTGGACCGATCGTTTTTCCGGAATGTGTGCGGCCAAGCTAAATGAGGTTGCTAGGCGGGTGTTTTATCGCTTCATTGTTCGGTGATGGTGTTTTGGAAATGGTTCACATTCTCAGTAAATGTTTGTCTGTTCAAGTGTTTCGATATGTGATCGTTGGCGTATTTAATACGCTTTTCTCATACGGTGTGTATTCGTTGATGGTGTTCATTGGGCTGGGTTACAGGGCCGCTTCGTTGATTTCCATTGTGGTAGGTGTTTTTTTTAGTTATGTTACGCAAGGATCGGTCGTCTTCAATGGTATGTCCCGGGCCTCGTTCGTAAAGTACGCTTTTTCTTGGGCGGCGCTCTACGTGGTTAATATATGGATTATTAGCGTTTGTATTGGTTTTTCGTTTAATGCGTATCAAGCTGGTGCCATTGCAACGGTACCGGTTGTTATTCTTGGTTTTTTTGTAATGAAGTATTTTGTATTTCGGTCTATGTCGCCGAAAATTGAAGTCAAGTGACTGGAGTCTTGATTTTGTGCGAGGCTCTCGTGTGGTTCTCGGCTTTTAATCCGCCAATTATAATCGTAGGGTCGTAATTCTTCCGGATTTGGCTCGGCGGCCTCAAATCTGAAGTGCAACACCTGAATTGCCAGGGTGTGTGCATGCAAAAACAAACGACCTATCAACGGCTTAAACCGGAGGACCGGATGACGATCGCGAGCATGAGGCGGCAGGGATCCAGTATGCGGGCCACGGCCCACATACTGGATCGCTCGGCTTCGACGATCAGCCGCGAGCTTCAGCGCAACGCCGGGCTGCATCGCAATGCCATGGAGCAAGCAATTGACCGAAAATGATGGCATGGCTGGCTCGGGCGATACCGTGAAGCCGGATGTTTCGTGGTCGCTTGCGAGGAACCTCGACGATACCCTGGGGGGTGGGGCCAGCCTGGGCGGGCCTTCGAGGTGCCAGGCTGTTCATCAGCAGACAGCGGCTGGAATCCGGGCCGATATGTGCCGGATGTCCGGCGCATCTGCGAGGAATTGGGTGTGCGCCAGACCGTGCCTCTCCAAGAGGCGATCCGGCGCACTGCCATGTGGAATGGGTGGTCTGGTGGCCCGCCGAAGGCCGGTGATTTACCAGGTTGGCGCAGCATTGTGGAATGTCATTAGTCTGGTTGGCGATGTCATATCTGAAGTATAATTGGACGCTTGGTCTATTAGAGATGTGCATGGCCGTAGTAATAATAGAAACTAGGGGAGCATGCAATGAGTTTGTATGCTCCATTAAGTAATCGTTATTGTCTTGGGTTTTTGTTATGAAAAATAGGAATGCAATCGTTACCGGTATTACCGGTCAGGATGGGGCCTATCTCGCCGAGCTTCTTTTGGCGAAGGGTTACAAGGTTTTCGGCACCTATCGCCGCACCAGTTCGGTCAATTTCTGGCGCATCCAGGAGCTTGGGATTGACAAGAATCCGAACCTGCGGCTGGTGGAGTACGACCTGACGGATCTGGGGGCCAGCATCCGCCTGCTGCAAACGACGGAAGCCACGGAGGTGTATAACCTCGCCGCCCAGAGCTTCGTTGCCGTGTCCTTCGATCAGCCGAGGACGACCGCCGAGATCACGGGCCTGGGGCCATTGAATTTGCTCGAGGCGATCCGGATCGTCAATCCGAAGATCCGTTTCTATCAGGCGTCCACGTCGGAGTTGTTCGGCAAGGTTCAGGCCATTCCGCAGATCGAGAGCACGCCCTTTTACCCGCGTAGCCCGTACGGGGTTGCCAAGCTTTACGCTCACTGGATGACCATCAACTACCGCGAGTCTTACGACATCTTCGCGTGCAGCGGCATCCTGTTCAATCACGAGTCGCCGCTGCGCGGGCTGGAGTTCGTGACGCGTAAGATCACCGATGCCGCCGCGAGGATCAAGCTGGGAGTGCTCGACGTGTTGGAACTCGGCAACCTGGATGCCAAGCGCGATTGGGGATACGCGAAGGAATACGTGGAAGGGATGTGGCGCATGTTGCAGGTGGATGTGCCCGATACCTTCGTGCTTGCGACCAATCGCACGGAGAACGTCCGTGACTTCGTGCGCCTCGCCTTCAAGGCCGTGGGCATCGAACTCGATTTCCGGGGCAAGGACGCAGAAGAGATCGGGGTGGATGTTGCCAGCGGCAAGACGGTCGTCCGGGTCAATCCGAAGTTCTATCGTCCGGCAGAAGTGGAACTTCTCATCGGCAATCCGCAGAAGGCCAAGGACAAGCTCGGTTGGGAGCCGAAGACCACGCTGGAGGAGCTTTGCCTGATGATGGTGGAAGCGGATTTGCGCCGCATCGGCCAAGGTTATTCCTTCTGACATGAAGCCGCCACTTCGCGCCCTGATCACAGGCATACAAGGCTTCACCGGGTATTATCTCGCTGAGGAACTTCGGTCAAACGGTTACCAGGTGTTCGGGGCCGAACTGGAAGGGCGCGAGGAGGAGGGTATATTTGCCGCGGATCTGGGCGACGCTGCGTCTCTGCGTCGGGTCGTCGAGCGGGTCAAGCCCCATGTCGTCGCGCACCTGGCGGGGATCGCCTTTGTCGGCCATGGGGATGCGGGCGAGTTCTACCGGGTCAATACCGTCGGTACGCGCAACCTCCTGGAAGCGTTGGCGAGTGCCCACCTCGATCTGAAGTGCGTGCTGATTGCCAGCAGTGCCAACGTCTATGGCAACGGCGTCGGGGGGATGCTCGCCGAGGACACGCCCTTCAACCCGGCCAACGACTATGCGGTCAGCAAGGTGGCCATGGAATACCTGGCGCGCCTGTGGATGGGCAGGTTGCCCATCGTCTTGACCCGGCCCTTCAACTATACCGGCGTCGGCCAGTCCGAGAGTTTCCTCATCCCCAAGATCGTTGCCCATTTCCGCCGGCGTGCGCCGGTCATCGAACTGGGTAATCTGGACGTGTGGCGGGATTTCAGTGACGTGCGAGCCGTGGTCGGGGCTTATCGGCGCCTGATCGAGGCGGCGCCGGTGGGGCAGGCGGTGAATGTGTGCTCGGGCACGACGCATTCCTTGCGTGAGGTCATCGCCACGGCGGAGAACCTGACGGGGCATCGCATCGAGGTTCAGGTGAATCCCGCCTTTGTCCGGGACAATGAGGTTCGCACCTTGTGTGGCGATGCCGGCCTCCTGAAGACGCTGGTGGGCGAGTGGGAGACTCCACAGCTGCGGGACACCCTTGGGTGGATGCTTGCCGTCCCGGGACAGTGACGGGGAGACCCCGGGGCCATGAAAGTCATAGTATCCATTGATTCGCTCAGATATCCCCTGACGGGTATTGGCCGTTACACCTTTGAACTGGTCCGGCAGCTTCAAACCCACGAGCTGGTAGATACCGTCCGTCTGTTTGCCGGGCACGGCTTCGTGGATGCGATCCCCGAGCCCGGGGAGAAGGCGGCGTCGGTGTCGGCATCGTCGCTCCGCCGTTGGTTGCTCAAAAGCCGGGTCGCGGTCAAGACATTTCAGACCTTGTCCCCGATCTTGAAACGCAGGGCCTTGAGAGGTTGCGACGGTTACATTTTTCATGGCCCCAACTACTATCTTCCGCCGTTTGGCGGCGGCGGTATTGCGACCATCCACGACCTTTCCATGTATACCTGGGCGCAATTCCACCCCCCGGAGCGCGTGCGATACATGCAGAAGGAGATCCCTCTGGCACTGAAACGTGCCCAGTTGTTGCTCACGGATTCGGAATACACCCGGAAAGAGGTGGCGGGCTTTTTCGGTTGGCCGGAAGACAGGATTCGGGCGGTGCCTCTGGCCAGCTCGGAAGAATTTCATCCCCGTGCACCGGCCGAAATTCGTGCTGTTCTCGATCGTTTCGGATTGCAGGCCGACGGTTACTGTCTGTTTGCCGGCACCATTGAGCCGCGCAAGAACATCGGGGCACTGCTTGACGCGTATTCGCTCCTGCCCGAAAGCCTGCGGCGGCGATGGCCGCTTGTGCTGGCCGGATACCGGGGATGGCAGAGCGAGGCCTTGCACGCGCGCATCGAAAAGGCAGAACGCGAGGGGTGGGCGCGCTATCTGGGTTACGTGACCAGCGAAGAATTGCCCGTGCTTTTTTCCGGTGCCCGGTTGTTCGTGTTTCCCTCGCTCTATGAGGGATTCGGTTTGCCCGTACTGGAAGCAATGGCATCGGGAGTTCCCGTGGTATGCTCAAATTCGTCGTCTCTTCCCGAGGTTTCCGGCGACGCTGCGGGCACCTGTTCGCCGGATGACGTGGATGAACTGTCGCGACTGATTTCCGTTGGTCTGGCGGATGAGGTTTGGCGGGAAACCGCAAGAGCCCGGGGCTTGCTGCAAGCCGCGGGTTTTAGTTGGAAGCGTTGCGCCGATGAGACGGTCGCGGCCTATCGCGAGGTGTCTTGCTTGGCATCACGCTGACCTGGCGCCATCGGCAACTGGCTACTTCTTTGCATGTATGGCATATTCCGTCTGCGTGGCCGGTCGGGCGGGGCGAGGTGCCTCGCGGGCTGTCGAATGCCATTGACCGGCGTTGCTCAGGCGGGCCGTTATTGTCGAAGCGGAAGGTTGTTTGAGTTGAGCTGTTCGATCGTCCATGTTTATCGTACCTATTTTCCGGACCCCCCTGGGGGGCTGCAGGAGGCCATTCGCCAGATAATGCTGGCGACGGGTGCCGAGGGGCTGGAGAATCGGTTGTTTACCCTTTCCCCCACGCCCTTTCCCTACGAGTTGACCATGCCGGAAGGGCGTGTGGTGCGCCGCCGTTCCTGGGCGGCCCCCGCATCCTGCGACCTGGGTGGGATTGCCGCTTTTTCGGCATTTGCCAAGCTCGCACGGCAGGCGGACGTGCTGCATTATCTTTTCCCGTGGCCCTTTGCCGATGTTCTGCATGCGACGGTTCGCCCCTGCGCTCCGGCGGTGATGTCCTATATTTCGGACGTGGTTCGGCAGCGCTGGCTGGGGGCCGCGTACTCCCATCTGATGTGGCGAACCTTGCGGCGCATGAAGGTCATCGTGGCCAACTCTCCGGCCTATGCTCGTACCAGTTCCATCCTGACCGATCCTTCCATTCGCGACAAGGTAAGGATCATTCCGCTGGGCATAGACGAGAAGTCTTACCCTGCCCATGGCGACGACGGCGTGTTTCAGCGTATCGGCATCGCCCCGGATGAACCTTACTTCCTTTTCGTCGGCGTCCTCCGGTATTACAAGGGCGTTCGTTTCCTGGTGCAGGCAGCACGGTCCATCGGGGCCAAGATCGTGATCGCCGGCTCCGGGCCGGAATGGGGGCGCTTGCGGGCTCAGGCCGCCGAACTTGCCGCCGATAACGTGGTGTTTGCCGGCCAGGTCTCGGTGGCGGAAAAGGTGGCACTGTTCAGGCGTTGCCGGGCATTGGTACTGCCTTCCCACCTTCGTTCCGAGGCCTTCGGCATGGTGTTGGTCGAGGCGGCCATGTTTGGCCGGCCCCTGATCTCCTGCGAGATCGGTACCGGCACTTCCTATGTCAATGCCCACGAGGAGACCGGCTTCGTGGTGGCCCCGGAGTCACCCGAGCAACTGGCGCGGGCCATGAATACCCTGCTTCTTGAGGCGCCTCTCGCGGATCAGATGGGAAGATCCGCGCGCGCGCGTTATGAGCGCCTGTTCTCCGGACCGGCACTGGGCAAGGCCTACGCGGACTTGTTCCAGGAAGTCGCGGCCTGAGGTGCCGGTCGGCGGCCGTGTCCCTATGGCGCCGCTCGGCCCTTTGTGTCTCTCAGAACCGTCAGGACGGGACGGGTCGTCGGGGCATATTCCGGCACCCATCGGCGCAGGTCGCGGCGCACCTCGGCGTCCTCCGGCAAATGCTCCTGCTTGAGCCAGGGCAATAGTTCGTCCAGCCAGTCCGGATCCATTTCCCGCGCCTTGGCCACCCGCAATTTCGGGTGGGGCGTGGCCAGCGTGTGCTCGTCGTCGGCCAGAAGTTCCTCGAACAACTTTTCGCCGGGGCGCAGGCCGGTCAGTTCGATGCGGATTTCGTCCTCGGTGAACCCGGAGAGCCGGATCATGTCCCGCGCCAGATCCAGGATCTTCACCGGCTCCCCCATGTCCAGCACGAATATTTCTCCGCCCAGCCCCATGGCCCCGGCCTGGAGCACCAGTTGCGCCGCTTCGGGAATGGACATGAAGTAACGGATGATGTCCGGATGCGTGACCGTGACGGGGCCGCCGCTGGCAATCTGCTCGCGAAACTTCGGGATCACGCTGCCGGTGCTGCCCAATACGTTGCCGAAGCGCACCATCTGGAAGCGGGTCGTGGTCGTACCCTGCATGGCCTGGCAAACCATCTCCGCCAGGCGTTTGCTCGCGCCCATGACGTTGGTCGGGTTCACGGCCTTGTCGGTGGAGATGAACACGAAGCGCTGGACGCCGTGCGCGGCCGCCGCCCGGGCGACCTCGTAGGTACCCCGGACGTTGTTCTGTATGGCCTCCCAGGTGTTCTCGTTCTCCATCATGGGCACGTGCTTGTAGGCCGCCGCATGGAACACGACCGCCGGGCGGTAGCGCTCCATCACCTGGTCCAAACGGCGGCGGTGCTTCACGTCACCCACCACGCAGACGAACTCCAGCCCCGGCAGATGCTGTTGGAATTCCTGTTCCAGGTTGTAGATGGCCAATTCGTTGGCCTCGAACAAGACCAGCAGTGCGGGCTGGAATACGGCGATCTGCCGGCACAGTTCGGAGCCTATGGAGCCGCCGGCGCCGGTCACCATCACCACCTTTCCGGTGAGCAGCCCTTTCAGGCCTTCGGTGTCCAGGTTTACCGGGTCGCGCCCCAGGAGGTCGTCCAGTTCCACCTTGCGGATCTGGGAGATGGAAACCCGGCCGGAGATGAGGTCGTCGAAGCTGGGGACGGTCAGGACCGAGAGGCCGGCACTCGTGGCCAGTTCCATGGCCCGGCGCCGGGCGCCGTGGCTGGCGGAGGGCATGGCGATGATGACCTGGGTCACGTCCATGTCTTTGGCGATGCTTCCGGCCTCGGTCAGTGTGCCGAGTACGCGTACGCCGTGCAGCATGCGCCCCCGCTTGTCCGGGGCGTCGTCGAGAAGGCCGACGACACGCCAGGCGGGATGGAAGGACAGGTCGCGCAACAGGGTGGCCGCGGCGGACCCGGCACCCAGAACCAGTACACCGCTCCTGCCGCTGCCCTCGCCCAGGGGGAGCAGGTGTCCGTCCTTGCCCAGACGGTACAGAAAGCGGCTGCCGCCCATGGCCAGCACCAGCAGAACCGGCGTGAGCACCAGAACCGAGCGGGGTACCTGAGCCATGTGAAAGATCAGGTACAGCGCCATCGGGGCCGCCAGGGATCCCAGACCGACCGCCAGGAGGATGCGCTTAAGGTCGGGCAGGCTGGCGAAGCGCCACATGCCCCGATATAGGCCGAAGAGCCAGAAGACCAGTGCATTCACCGGCAATACCACCATGGCGGATTGCCACATGGCCTGGCGGTATTCGGCGGGAATCTCGAAGTTGAAGCGCAGCAGGTAGGCCAGCCACCACGCCAGCATGACGGCGGCGAGGTCGTGCAGCAGCACCAGGAAAGAGCGGACGTTCATGGGCGGTTTCCACCGTGCCGCCAGGCGGCATCTATACGGAACATGATCAATGCGTAGGCGCCGAGGCAGGCCAGGGCCGCCAGCAGTTGGCTCGTGCCGGATCGGCCCAGAAGGCTGAGGCCGGCCAGGCCGCAAGCGAGCATGAGGGCGTATTCCGCCAGGGCGGTCTTCCGGTGGCTCCGGCCCATGCGGATCAGGCGCTGATAATAGTGTTCGCGATGCGCGTGCCAGACTTTTTCTCTGCGCAGGAGGCGTCGGGCCAGGGTCACGCTGGCATCCACGATGAAGGGTGAAAACACCAGCACGGGGAAGAGCAGGGGCCAGCAGCCTTTCATCCATCCGGCCAGTCCCAGGACCGCGGCCAGGAAACCCAGCGGAATGGAGCCGGCGTCGCCCATGAAAATCCTGGCAGGGTCAAAGTTGAACAGGAGGAAACCCGCTGCCGCCGAAGCCAGGCAGGCGGCGGTCAGGGCAAGGCCCGTGGCGCCGGCCAGATATGCCGCCAGGGCGTAAAAGCCGAAGCCGAACAAGGCCATGCCCCCGGCCAGACCGTTCGCCCCGTCCATGAAGTTGAAAAGATTCGTCATCCAGGTGATCGCCAGGACGGCAAGCAGCGCTCCCGGGATGCCGGCGGGGCCGCCGAGGTTGAGGACGGCAAAAGCCGCCGCGAGAAGTTGGACGACAAGGCGCCAGATGACGGACAGGCCCCGTACATCGTCCAGCAGGGAGAAGGCGCACAGGCCCAGGGCCGGAAGCACCAGGAGCGCGATTCCACCGGCGTCGTGTGCCAGGATGGCCCAGCCCAGCGAGGCCCCCGCCATGATGCCGATGCCGCCGCTGCGCGGTACCGGGGCGGCGTGCAGGGAACGGTGGTTCGGCTCGTCCATGGGCAGGGCGTGGGAATATCTCAGCATGGCCGATATGATCAGCGCCGAGGCGAGACCGGAGGCGAGGATGGCCAGGAATGAAGGAAGAGGAAAGTTCAAGAACGCCACGAATTTCGGCCCGAGGCCAGTCGGTATTGACGATGGTGCGAATTATCCCCGATCAGGAAGCCCTCGTGGCAAGGGATTGATCCGGCATGGCGCGTTCCGATCGCTGCGCCCATGCCCCGTCGTTTCTCCCGGAATCATGCCGAGGTCTGGTTCGGCGGCGTTTTCCGCGCCTGGGCCAGCATGACGCCCAGCCAGAGATAGATGAAGGTGCCTTCGGCGAAGGTGGAAAAGTGCGAGTTCGCCAGGCTCGTGGCACACCAGGCCGCCAGGACTCCCAGTCCCAAGAGGCGCCAGGGTGGCGGGACGGTCTGGCGCAAGGCGGCACCGAGCATCGCCAGGAACACCAGGAGGCCGGGCAGGCCATGCTCGGTGGCGATCTTCATGTACTGGTTGTGGGGGTCGCCCGCCGGCGTCCCGGCCAGGCCGGGCCTGTCGGCCACCAGTCGACCATAGGCCGTGCCGAAGGCGCCGGTGCCGTAGCCGGAAAGCGGGCGCTCCGAGATCAGTTGCAGCGTGTTTTTCCAGAAAAAGACGCGAATGCCCATGGACGTTTCCTGCTGGGCTTCCTTGTACTGGGTCATTTCGTGGAAAGCCAGTGTGATGCGCTCCCGCGATGTGGGCGCCAGGGCCAGGGCGGAGACAATCGCGGCCAGCATCAACACGGCGCCCGCGGCGGATTTCCAGTTCTTCTGGCGATTCATCAGTTCCGCCAGCATGAGACATGCCGTGCACACCAGCAGCACCAGGTAGCCGCTGCGGCCCGGCGTGACCAGCGCGATGTCGCCCGCGAGAAGGATGGCGGCTCCCGCCAGGAGCCGAGGCATCCCGGATTCGCCGCCGCGCAGGGCGAGGATGGCGGCGGCAAAGGCGGCCACCGCGAAAACCATGCCCTGGGTGGCGTGGTTGCGCAGCAGCACCCCCGGTTCGGCGCCGTTTATGGAAATTTGCAGGCGCCAGGTGGCGAAGGAAACCACGGCCGCCGCCACCGTAACGGCGATCAATGAGAGCGCGAAGCGCCGTTTCCACACCGGATGTTCGAACAGGGCCAGGGCCAGGGGCAGGAATAGAAGCTTGCGCCAACCGCTCCACATGCTGAGGCTTATCGAGGTGGGGGCGATGCTGTAAAACACGCCGACGCCGGTCACGAGCCAGAAGGCCAGGGCAGCCTTGACCAGGGGCTGATGCCAGGCAAGGATCACGCGCCGGCGCAGTTCCCCGGAGGTGAAGACCAGGGCCACCAGCAATAATTCGGCCAGGTTCGCAAGGGGCGGCGAGAACAGCAGGCCGACGGCGATGGCGATGGTCAGGCCGCAGGCGATATTGTGCGGACGGGAGAAAGTTGGGGAGGGGTTCATGTTCGTGGATACAGGCGAATTTCAATCGTGCGCCGATGTTACCGCGCCAACTGTCGGAACATCCGCTCTCGAAGCGCGGAACCAGGCGGCCGTCTCGGTCAGGCCCTGATCCAGGGTGAATGGGGCGTGCCAGCCAAGCCGGTCGCGGATGGCGGAACTGTCCATTCTCAGCGATTCCGTGAGGCGGGCGATCTCGGCTGATCTTCCCACCAGACTTCCGAGCGCCCGCAACAGGGCCAACGGTAGCGGCCAGAGGCGGTCCGCCGCCCCCAGTGATCCGGCCAGGCGCCGGACCAGTTCCGGGGTCGAGATGTCTTCGCCGTCACTGACCAGGAAAGTCTGTCCGCCCGCCGCCGGATGTGTGAGGCAGGCGATGATGGCGCTGCACAGGTTGCCCACGAAGAGCAGGCTGCGGCGGTTGTCCAGGGATGCCAGCGGCAGGGGCCAGGCTTTCGCCGCCAGTCCCATCAGCCGCAGGAAATTGGCGCCGACGCCCGGCCCGTAGACGAGCGGTGGCCGCAGTATCGCCACCTCCAGCCCGGTCTCCACGGCAACCCGGTGCAGTGCCTGTTCCGCCTCGTGCTTGGAAACGCCGTAGGCATCTTCCGGCGCCGGTGCATCGGATTCCCTGAAGGGGGCTCCCGGCGTGGCCTCGCCATTGACCTTGACGCTGCTGAGGAAGACGAGGCGCCGGACGCTGGCGGCTGCCGCCGACCGGGCCAGGCGCTCCGTGCCCAGGACATTCACCGCCCGGAAGTCCGCCAAGGGGTTTTCCGCGCTGTCCTTCATCACGTGAACGCGCGCCGCCAGGTGTACCACGGCTTCCGCTCCGTCCAGTGCGGCACGCCAGTCGGTATCCGCGCCAATCGGCCCGACCACGCGCTCGGCGGCCATGCCCTTGGCGCAGCGCACTGCGGGCAGGCATTCATGCCCGGCCTGCGTGAGCGCCGCGCATAATGCCCGTCCCACAAAGCCTGAGGCTCCCGTGACGAGAATCTTCATCCCATCAGTTCCCGATACACGGCCAGCGTCTCACCGATGACCCTTTCCTGGGAAAATTCGGTCAATGCCCGTGCGCGACTTCTTTCGCCCATGCGCCGACGCAGGCCCGTATCGAGGATGAGTTTCTTCAGCGCGGCGGTCAGCAGTCTGGTGTCCTTGACCGGCACCAGGAAGCCGTTGTCCCCATCGGTGACGACCTCCCTGCATCCGGGGGTGTCCGTGGTCACGATGGGCAGGCCGCAGGCGGCGGCCTCCAGCAGGGATTTCGGCAGACCTTCGCGGTAGGAGGGCAGGCAGGCCACGTGAGCCTGTTTCAGTACGGCGGGCATGTGTTCGCATCGGCCCCACCACTCGATGCCGTCCCGGGCGTGCCAGGCGCGCAGAGTCGCGTCCGGTACCGAGGCGGGATTGGCCGGGTCCGGGTCGCCCACCAGGACAAAACGGGCCGGAAGGCCCTCGTCATGCAGGTGCTTGGCGGCCGCCACGAACTCGCCCACCCCCTTGTTCCACAACATGCGCGCCGCGAGTATCACCGTGACGGGGAGAACCGGTTCCTCCGTCGGCAGGAACATGTCCGTATTCACACCCGCACCTCGAACAAGGTGCAGACGGTCCTCTGGCACACCCGAGCGCATCAGGAGGGCTTTGTCATCCGGATTCTGGACGATGGTTCTACTGCCGGGCGCGGCAAGCAGACGCCCTATTATGCGACGAATGATGGGGCGCACCGTGCGGGCAACCAAGCCGCCGGACGTAAACAGCCAGCCCAGCCCTGCGACCGAATTGACGATCCTCGGAACGCCCGCCAGCCTTGCCGCCAAGGATCCGTAGAGTATGGGCTTCAAGGCCACGTGATGCACGATGGCAGGGCGCTCGTTGCGGTACAGGGCGGACAGCCTGCTGATTTCAGCAAGCGGGTTGCCGCCGCGCCGGGATATCGCGATGGGAATGAAGGTCAGCCCCGCATCCCGTATGATCTGTCCGTGAGATCCCTCGTGGGCGGCGACCACCACTTCGAAACCCGCGTCGCGCGCCGCGATCCCGAGCGGCAGGCGATGGGATACGAAATACCAATCCTCGGTGACCAGAAAGAGTAGCTTGGGGCGGCTCATGAACGGGCTTCCAGCCATGCCTGGAACATCAAGATGTCCCAGAGATAATGGGACCAGTTCCGGCGTCCGGACAGGTGTTCCTGCCACTTGGCGCGTATGGGTTCCGGATTGAAATATCCCTCCCGGATGAGGCGCCCTTCATCCAGCAGGGACTCTGCCCAGTTTCTCAGGGGGCCGAGCAGCCAGACATCCAGTGGCAGGCCGAAACCCATTTTCGGGCGTTCGATCAGGGGCTGGGGAACATGCCGGTAGAGAAGCTGGCGCAACAGCCACTTGCCCTGGCCTTGGCGAATCTTCATGGCGAGCGGCAAGGACCAGGCGAATTCCACCAGGCGATGATCCAGCATGGGCACACGGGTCTCCAGGGAGACGCCCATGGCGGCACGATCCACCTTGGTCAGGATGTCATCCGGCAGATAGGTCATCTGGTCCAAGTACATCATGCGGTTCTCGAAATCCGGGAGTTCAGTCCACTGACCATGGTCCGTGAGCACGGCCCCCGTTTCCCTGGCCTGCCTAACCACACTTGCCGGTGTCTTCCAGTGGGATACGAGCCCCAGGTAAATGTCCTCCGGTGAGCGGGCGGCCAGGATATCCGCCAGCTTGTGCAGTTTATCGCCCGGATTGGCATAGCGCCAGCCCGCGGGGAGCCAACGTGCCAACTGCTGGAACAGCCGGTTCCATGTATGGGGCGGAAAGGTGGTGAGTATCCCGGCCAGGGCCGCGCGCAGGGGCCGGGGTGCCCAGCCCAGCCGCCTCCAGATCGAGGGTACCCAGGAATAGCGGTTGTATCCCCCGAACAATTCGTCGCCGCCGTCCCCGGACAGACTCACCGTCACGTGGTTTCGGGCCAGCTGGGCGACCAGGAAGGTGGGGATCTGGGACGAATCCGCGAAGGGCTCGTCATAAAGCCTGGGCAGTTCCGGGATCACGGCCATGGCCGTCTCGGCGCTCACATACAGTTCCGTATGCTCGGTGCCCAGGTGGGCGGCCACGGCATGGGCGTATTGCGCCTCGTTGTAGCCGGCCTCGTGAAAGCCGATGGTGAAGGTCTTGACCGCAGGCTGCGCATTGGCCCGCGCTTCGGCCTGCATCAGGGCGACCACGGCGGAAGAATCAACGCCTCCGGAAAGGAAGGCTCCCAGAGGCACGTCAGAAATCATCTGCCCGGCCACCGATTGGCGCAGCAGGGCATCCAGGGCGGACACGGCTTCGGCGTCCGTGCCGGCGAATGGTGAGCGCAGTCCCGCCTCGGCGGCTTCCCTCACGGACCAGTAGGCGACCGGCCGCGCCTCCCGGCTGTCCGGCTCCAGCCTGAGACTGGTGCCGGGCGGCAGCTTGAAGATGCCCTGGTAAATGGATTGGGGGGCCGGCACGACGTTGGCGCGCAGGAACGAAGCCAGCGCGTCCCGATTCAGCCGGTTCTCGAACGCCGGGTGAGCCAGGAGTGCCTTCAACTCCGAGCCAAACAGGAAAGTCTCGCCCTGCCAGCCGTAATAGAGGGGCTTTTCCCCCATGCGGTCCCGGGCCAGGGTCAGGCAGCCCGTCAGCCTGTCCCAAAGGGCGAAGGCGAACATGCCCACCGAGCGCTTGAGCGTTGCTTCCACGCCCCAGGCACTGATCCCGGCGAGCAGGGTTTCCGTGTCCGAATGCCCGCGCCAGAGGAGAGACCCGGCCCCCAGTTCCCGGCGCAGTTCCAGGTGGTTATAGATTTCGCCATTGAACACGATGACGAAGCGGCCGCAGGCGGAATCCATGGGTTGGTGGCCCGCCGGGGAAAGATCCAGGACCGAAAGGCGGCGATGCCCGAGGGCGATACCGCGAGCCGCATCCATCCAGGTTCCCGAGTCGTCCGGTCCCCGGTGCCGCAGGGCGCGGAGTCCCGATTCCAGCGCGGTTCCCGCTCCCTGGAGGTCGAAGCCCGTGCGCGTGAAAAAGCCGAAGAGGCCGCACATGTCTAGCCGGCCTCCCTCTCGTGCCCGATCGCCGGCCCGGTCTGGTGGCCCAAACCGAACGAGCCGACGCTCGGCCCGACCCGGAGTCGAAGATGCGTCCTGTGTGGCATATTCTGCGCGAGCTTGGCGCGGATGATCGGTGAATGCAAGGGGGAAGCGATGCTCATCAGGACTGGAAAGGAGGGTTTGAGGTCAATGCGGTGAAGTTTGCGCCGACGTTGGCCGAATTTTGAGAGCCAGTTCAAGTTGAAGGCGCGCTACCCGGGCACGGACCTTCGGGATGATTCGAAAGCTGCCCGGCGCAGTGAGGCGAGCAGGAGGGGGGCCGTGGCCTGCACGCAGTAGCGGGCCTCGACCTTGCGTCGGCCGGCTTGCCCCAGGCGCCGGCACAGTTTGACGTCGCCGGCCAGGGTGCGCAGGGCTTGTGTCCACGATAGGGTGTCTCCCGCCAACAGACCACAGTCTTCTCCCTCGGTAACGATTTCCTGGTTGATGCCCACCGGAGAGGCAATGATAGGCTTGCTGCACGCCATGTACTGTACGAGTTTGTAGCCGCACTTGCCGCGTTCCCATGCCTCGTCCGGCAGGGGCATGATACCGACATCGAAGCTGCCGATGTCCCGTACTTCCGTGCTCTCGGACCAGGGCAGTTCGGTGACGGCGAAGGGCTGCCGGCCCGGCAGTTTCCCCCCTACCAGGACCAGGCGCAGGGGAAGTTCCCGTGCCACCGCCGCCAGGGCCGGCAACACGGATTCCAGGTAGTGCACGGTGCTGGGGGAGCCGATCCAGCCGACACGGAATTCCTCGCTGCGTTCCACGCCGGTTTCCGGATAACGCTCCAGGTCAATGACGGTGGGAAGGATAGTCACTGCCGGGGCACCGGCGCGCTGCGCGTAATCGGCCAGATAGGGGTTGCCCGCGACGACGAGGGCGGACTGGCGTACGAGGCGGGCGATCTTGCCGCCGAGCAGGTGGCGCACCAGGGGCGAGGCATGCCGGTCGTAATTGTGAAAAATGGCGTCATCATAGTCTATGGCCAGCGGCGGCAGGTGTCGCGCCAACCAGGCTTCCACCCCGCCGGGGAGCCAGGGCAGGAACTCCTTTTCCAGCCAGACGAGATCGAACTGTCCGGCAGCCGTCAGCTCGCGCAACCGCCCGATGTAGCGCACCAGCAGGTGCCAGGGTGAGCGTCCCTGTTTGCCGTACAGTTGCCGCAGATAGGCGTCATCCAGAAGGGGTGCGGCGACCACCGAGATGCCGTGGGACTCCAGGTAGGGGAAATACTGCTCAAAACGGAGCCGGCTGCTGGCACCCAGCTTTGCATAACGGGGCAATACGAGTACCTTTAGTGGAACCATGAATTTGCTACCTCTTGCATGCACTACCTTGTGGAACCAAAAACCTGATCCATTTCGCGCATCAGCCTGAATGCATATGGGAAGTAAATGTTGAAGTTCACTGGCATATTACGAAAGTCGGGTCCGCCGTCTATTATTCTGGTAGGCATCCTCTATTCTTTACCATTACCCGTTGCCATCGCCTATATAATGCCGTTATCCAATTACGGGCTTCCATATACAAAGGTAAGAACCAGCCCCCGAA
The DNA here is from genome assembly GCA_028714035.1 of Rhodocyclaceae bacterium. Classification (GTDB taxonomy): domain Bacteria; phylum Pseudomonadota; class Gammaproteobacteria; order Burkholderiales; family Rhodocyclaceae; genus JAQTNA01. The sequence goes on along the minus strand of JAQTNA010000012.1, from coordinate 13,612 downwards.
ACGGCACAGAAACAGGATTAATCTATAACCAGTCGAGCCAGATATTGGCGAGCACAGTTCGGGTACCGTGTTTTCAAGTTCCCCGCGACACTTGAGGTAGAGTGCCCAGTCGTGACAGGCGATGACCAGCAGGAGTCTAGCGATGAGGCGCTCTATCTTCGTATTTCGGCGAAAATCAAGACGCGATTCCTCACTAATTCGCCCCTTCGAAAAAATATAGGGAGAAACGAATGCATCAATGCCCCCGTAGGCAAACCGAGCGGACTTGCTAACAGTCTTTATTAGATTTCCGGGGTGGGAACGATAGACGGACACGGGTCCTTTAATGATTCCAACATACCCTATGGCGGCTAATTTTAGGAATAGCTCTGAGTCGCACGACAGGTTATCAGGGTTGGAGAAGGCACCCAGTTCGGCGGCTCTGTTCCGGTCGAATAGGACATTGCAAAGAGTGAAATCCTGCGGCGCGACCGTGCCTCGGGACGCGAATATTTTTCCTCCGGGCACGACGCCGGAAAATGGTAGGTCCAGCAATGTCCGGTTGCCCGTCTCTTCATCTAGCAAATAACCATCAGCATAGACCAGCGTGAGTAGGTCATTATTGTCTATAAGGTCACTGGCTTTGGCCAAATAATCCGGATCTACTAGGTAATCATCGTCCGACAACAGCATGAACCAGTCGGCAGAGGCGAGGTCAAAAACTGCCTTGTGCCAGTTGCGAACCATACCGATATTTTCTTCGTTCCGGAAGTAGCGGACCCGGGGGTCTTCTAGATATTTCCTCACTACATCAACGGTTGCATCCGAGGAGCAATTATCGGAGATGACGAGTTCAAGGTCTGCTCCCCGCTGGGCGAGTACGCTCTCAATGGCTGCGTCGAGATAGCTAGCCCGGTTGAAAGTTGGAAGAACGACACTGATTTTTGGCATTGATCTACCTCTGGATGCGTACCGTAGAGGAAAAATGTTTCCGTACGAGCACTGCGGCAGCCGCGGCAAAACCAACCAAGCTGGTGGCTTGCACTGCCGCTACGCTAAGTGCGATATACCAAACCGGATGGCCGGGTGCCATGAACTGGACTGCGGTATAAAAGAGACCGACGAAAACTCCGTTCACGCAAATCAGAACCGCGCTCTGTCTAGACGTTACCACCACACCGACAAATATGGTCTCGACGGCCACAATAGCCTGCCATACCATGAGAACCGTGAATGTCGTCTTGATTGTGTAAACGGTATTCGCGTCCTCGGCCTGGCTCAGCAAGCCTAGCAGCCAGGGCATGCACACAACGGTTAGTATCGCAGCAGATACAAAGAGAGGCGACGTAATTGTCAAAAATGATTTTACGTTGGCGCGAAACCGATGCAGGTCATGAGTTGCCCATGCCTGTGCCTGCCGAGCGTGATAGATATTGTTCTGGGGCCCAACTGTCACTGAGGATACCCCGTCAGCAAAGCGTTTTGCGTACTGGAAGATCGAAATCATTCCTGGCGCCAGATGGGAGAGTGCGTTATTTAGAATGAGGCCAAACATGAAATTGTGAAAGGAATGCCCAATGCGCATGCCGACGCTGTTCGCAACCAGCGCCCGAAAATCCGCCGGCACAGGGCCTCGCCAAGGAGCGTACCAAGGGCGGAGCATTATTCCGCACGCCGTCAGTTGCACTGCAGCTGCGGCCGCTGATGTCCAGCCTAATGGGAGCGCGCCGCCGCCGCCAGCCGCCACGAAGTACAGCAGGGCAAGTAGCAGGATGCCCGGGGCAATAAGGGATAGGGCATACGAGCGCCCGTATTTCCCGTGAGCATTTAATGCGCACCGTGCAACGTGTACCAGCGGTGCTGCCGCCACCTGTGGCAGTAGGAGGGTGAGTACGCTAACGGCGCTGAATTTTGTATTCGGACTCAACCCGTCGCCAAACCACGACACGACAAGGTCCGCTGCCGCAAGGCAAACAAGTGCGAAGGCCACACCCGATAGCAGTGCCCAGCCCGCAGAGAAGGAAACGAAAAGACCCGCCTCGTCAGAACGCTTCGTCAATATACCTGTGTAAAAGACGAGAAATTGATCAACGCCAACGAGAACAAGCATGCTCAGCGTGTTCATGACGGCTAGCCCAAGCAGCCAGACATCCGCTTCTTGAGAGGCGCCGAACAGCTTCCATGTCAGGATAGTATTTAGAATGCCGACGACGGCGCCCACCGCCGCCAAAATGTTGTACTTGATTAGCATGATCCTGATAATGCTTGTGCGTAAGGCTCGCCGCACTGACAGCCTGCTGGCGTAATATCCCTACAAAAGTGGTTAACAGGGTGTTGAAATTCAAAAATCATTACCATAATCAACTAATTACCCGCAATAAAATGGCCTCGTTTGAATCTGTTTTGTCGGATTTTGAGCAGGCCTCGGAGTGAAGTTTGTCAAAATTACCCGTTTCCGGTTCGCTCAAATAGAATTTCAACACCCTACTAAGGATGTTCCGGACAACAACCGCCTTACGAATCCCTTCCTGTAGGAACGTAAGAATGTCCAGCGACCCCATCATGACCTGCTGCGGCACCATAAGTGAGCCGGCCGCATGTTAGCAGCGGTCGCTGGCCTGCATGATTTTCGTGCCGTTCAACCTGTCGCCACACCAACAGCGACCAGGCGAGTATTCGACGATCATGGGTTTGCAACCGATATGCCGAATGTTTGGGTTTGAAAAACTGGGGCTGCGACGACGCGCCATTACCTACCGACTCCGTGGAGAAACGTGCAAATTATCCCATGGACTACCTTCGGTCTGAGTACTTACCCACTTCCAAGAGCTGCGCCAGGTTCTGTTATGGAGCGATTTCGGGTATGGTTGCCCTCCATTTTCATTTTCTTCGGGTCAATAGCCCCATGAACATCCTCCTCGTCAAACTTTCCTCTCTGGGCGATGTCCTGCACAACCTGCCGATCGTGTGGGATGTGCGTGCCCGGTTCCCGGAGGCGCGGGTGGATTGGGTGGTGGAGGAGGGTTACGTGGATCTGCTCGAACCCCTGCGCACGCGGGAAGGTTTCCGGGGCGTGGACAACGTTATTTCCATTGCCCTCAGGCGCTGGAAGAAGGGACTGTTCAAGGGCGAGACCTGGGCGGAACTGGGACGCTGCCGGGCGCAACTGCGGCAGACGCCCTACGACCTGGTGATTGAGACCCAGGGGCTCATCAAGTCGGCCCTGGTGACGCGCATGGCGGGGCGGGCGCCGGGGGCCGTGATCGCCGGCCTGGCCAACCGCACCGACTACTCCGGCTACGAGCCCCTGGCCCGGCTGTTCTACAACCGGGCGGTGCAAGTGCCCGCCCAATGCCATGCGGTGGATCGCTCGCGCCGGGTCGCCGCGGCGGCGATGGACATGGCCTTTCCGGAACGGGCGGCGGCCCTGCCCAGGTTCTTTCCGGACGGTTGGCTGCCCGTCCCCCCGGCGGGATATGCCGGGCTCGGCCCCTATGCGCTCTGCTTTCATGCCACGGCGCGGGACGCCAAGCGCTGGGCCGACGAGAACTGGGTCGTTCTGGGCCGCGAACTGGCCGATCACGGGTTGACCGTGCTCTTTCCCTGGGGCAATGCGGCGGAGCGCGCGATAAGCGAGCGCCTGGCCGCGCGGATTCCGGGGGCGCGGGTGCCCGAGGCCTTCCGGCTCCAGGAGGCCTTCGGCATCATCGCCGGTGCCAGCCTGACCCTGGGCGTGGACACCGGCCTGACCCACCTCTCCGCGGTCCTGGGCCGGCCCACCGTGGAACTCTATTGCGATTCGCCGCGCTGGAAGACGGAGGGCTACTGGTCGCCGCTCATCCGCAACCTGGGTGACCTGGGGGCGCCGCCGGAAGCGGCGGAAGTCGTGGCGGCTGCCTGCGCCCTGCTGGACCGGAGTTGAGGGGCGTCACGATTTCTTCGTTGTCCTCCGTTCCAGGAGCTTCGAGTACTTGGCGAAGGCGGTGCCGCAGCCGATCACGATGTGGATGAAGCCGGGCAGTCCGTCCAGGAAGCCCAGGCGCAGGATATAGAACTTGATGAAGCGCAGGAGCGGACTGCCCAGCACCTTGGCCCAGCCGGCCTCCTTCCCTTGCTCGGCCATCCGGGCCGCCGCGAGGCTGGTGTAGCGGTTCTGCTTGGCGAGGTAGTTTTCCAGGGTCTCCGCGGATTCGTGCAGGAGGTCGCCTTTGAGTTTTCCCACGAGGCCTTGCGTCAGGACCTTCTCATGCACCGGGTCGTCGGACCAGCGGGCCTGGCGGCGATCGAACAGGCGCAGGCTCCAGTCCGGATAACCCTCGCCATGCCGCAGCATGCGTCCCAGGAAGCGATTACAGCGCGGAAAGCGGTAGGCCGGAAAGGCGGGCTGGACCAAAGCCGACTCGATGTTGGCCCGCAAACCGGGGCTCACCCGCTCGTCCGAATCCACGCACAGCACCCAGTCATGGCGGGCAGCTTCCACGGCGAACTGTTTCTGCGGCCCGAATCCCAGCCAGTCCTGCCGGATCACCCGGGCGCCGCGGGACTCGGCCAGTTCCACGGTGCCGTCCCGGCTACCGCTGTCCACCACCAGTATCTCGTCGGCGAAGGCCAGACTGTCCAGACATTCCGGCAGGGTCCGCACGCAATCGAGGGTGATGATGACCGCGGATAACGGCTGGCGGGTGGGTGGCATATAATTCAACCTTTGATGGAAGGGGGCATTTTACACTGGGCGGCTGCCGCTGCCCGAGCCTGGCGGTTTCCCGTTCCCCTCTTCCTTGAGACGCTCGATGTCACGCTTTCTTTATTCCCTGCTGACCTTTTTCCTCCTGCCCCTCATATTCCTCCGCGTCTGGTGGAAAGGGCGCCGGCTGCCGGAGTATCGCCAGAAGATGGGGGAGCGTTTCGGTCTCTACGATGCGTCGCCGTCGGGGCCGATCATCTGGATTCATGCGGTCTCGGTGGGCGAGACCCAGGCCGCCCAGCCCTTGGTCAAGGGTTTGCGCGAGGCCTACCCGGAAGCGGAAATCCTATTTACCCACATGACGCCCACGGGCCGCGCTCGCTCCCTGCAACTCTTCGGGCCGGGTGTTCTGCGCGTCTATCTGCCCTACGACTATTCCTTCGCCATGGCTCGCTTCCTGGAGCATTTCCGCCCATCCATAGGCATCATCATGGAAACGGAGATATGGCCCAATCTCACGGCGGAATGCCGGTCCCGGGGCATTCCCCTGCTGCTGGCAAATGCCCGGCTCTCCCAGCGCTCGGCCGGGCGCTATGCCCGCTTTCCGCGGCTCACGCGCCAGACCATGATGAGCCTCTCCGCGGTGGCGGCGCAGACCGACGAGGATGCGTCCCGCCTGCACGATCTGGGGGCGGAAAACATACAGGTGGTGGGCAACGTCAAGTTCGATGCCGTGCCGCCGCCGGACCAGCTGTCCACCGGCGCCTTCCTGCGCCGCCTGATCGGCTCGCGCCTGGTGCTGCTGGCGGCCAGCACCCGGGATGGGGAGGAGAAGGCGTTGCTGGATGCCCTGGTGAAAAAGCCCCTCGCGGGAGCCTTGCTGCTCATCGTGCCGCGCCACCCGGAGCGTTTCCATGAAGTGGAGCACCTGGCGCAGGCGCGGGGCTTCAAGGTCCAGCGGCGCAGCCTGGGTCAGCCGGTGGAGGCCGATACCCAGGTGCTGCTGGGGGATAGCATGGGCGAGATGTTTGCTTATTACACCGCCTGCGATGTGGCTTTCGTCGGCGGCAGCCTCCTGCCCCTGGGCGGGCAGAACCTGATCGAAGCCTGCGCCATCGGGCGTCCCGTGCTGGTGGGACCGCACACGTACAACTTCCTGGATGCCACCGAGAAGGCGATTCAGGTGGGGGCCACCCTGCGTGTGGCCGACGCCGATGAACTCATCGCCCTGACCCGGGTGCTGTTCTCCGACGCCAATGCCCGGGAAGCCATGGGCGTGGCCGGGCGCCAGTTTTCGGCGGCCCACCGCGGCGCCACCAAGCAGACCCTCTCCATCATCGCCGGCTTGCTCAAGCGCAAGGCCGCGCCGGAAGCGGCGGCCCCTGCCGCCCAGTAGGGCGCACGGCGCTCCTGGCCGGGATGGCCGGCTTCAGGCCTTCAGCCGTCGTGCCAGGAACATGGCATCGCCATAACTGAAGAAGCGGTAGCGCTCGGCGATGGCGTGGCGGTAGGCGGCGCGCATGGTGTCGAGCCCGGCGAACGCCGACACCAGCATGAGCAGGGTGGACTTGGGCAGGTGGAAGTTGGTCACCAGGCCGTCCGCCACCCGGAATTCATGTCCCGGCAGGATGAATATCTCCGTTTCACCGCTACCGGCCCGCAGTTCCCCGGCGCTCGCCGCACCTTCCAGGGCGCGCAGGCTGGTGGTGCCGACGCAGATCACCCGGCCGCCCCTCTGCCGACAGGCTTGGATGGCGCCTACCGTCTCTTCCGGGATCAGGTAGCGTTCCCGGTGCATGCGGTGGCGGGAGAGTTCGTGTTCCCGCACCGGCTGGAAGGTGCCGGCGCCCACGTGCAGGGTGACGAAAGCCGTCGCCACGCCTCGTGCCCGGATGTCCGCCAGCAGCGCATCATCGAAGTGCAGTCCCGCCGTGGGTGCGGCCACCGAACCGGGGGTGCGGGCAAAGACCGTCTGGTAGCGCCCTTCGTCCGCATCCTCCGCCGGACGCTCGATGTAGGGCGGCAGGGGCAGGCGGCCATGCCGTTCCAGCAGCACGACCAGGTCTTCTTCGCCGGGAAAACGCAGGTGGAAGAACTCTCCGGCCCGTCCCAGGACCTCCACCCGCAGGCCGCCTTCCAGCAGCAGGAACGAGCCGGCCCTGGGCGACTTGCTGGCGCGCACCTGGGCCAGTGCCTCGTGCTTGCCCACCGGCCGCTCCACCATGACCTCGATCTTGCCGCCACTCTCCTTGGCGCCGTAGAGGCGGGCGTGCAGTACCCTCGTGTCGTTGAATACCAGCAAATCCCCCGGGGCCAGCAGCGAAGGGAGATCAAGGAAGCGCCCATCGGCCAGTTCCGGACCATCCACCAGCAGGAGGCGGCTGGAACTGCGTTGTGGCAGAGGTTGCTGGGCGATCAGTTCCGGCGGAAGATCGTAATCGAAGTCTTCAAGGGTCAGATTCATGGGGCGTTGCGGGGAGATGGCTGAGGCGGGGCTGAAGGATGGTGCTCTGCGCACCCTGCCAGGCGGTTCTTCGTCGGTTTGTGGCGGCGGCTTGTCGTAAGGCCTCTAATGCGGGATAATCCGCGCTCTTCGCCGCCCCGTCCGGGGCGTGCGCCGGGATGGCGGAATCGGTAGACGCAGCGGATTCAAAATCCGCCGCCAGTAATGGTGTGGGGGTTCGAGTCCCCCTCCCGGCACCAGTAATAACAAGAGTTTCGAGCCAATAAGGTATAAGCGAATATACCGGATTATCCCGAACTTTTCCCGAAGAGTTGACCAGATTTGACCAGGCTTACCAGTCGGTTGATGTTTCGTTGCCTCAGAGTTCCCCTGGTGCCACGGGGATTTCGGTATAACGCGGTCCTTGCCCCACGACACATATCACGCTAGGATGCGCTCAATGCTCGACGGATTAATGCTGCCGTCCGCGGGAACTGGGGCAATGTGAGGGATAACCAGTTTCATGCGTCGCATCTCTCTGGATAGAGGCCAGATGACGTGACGACAGGCATTTGAGGCAGGAATCGCCAGATTAGTAGCTGGGCCACCCTGATCCAGGGTAAAGGCACGGAGGCGGAGCGGAAGCGCCCAGCGAACGAATGGACCCTTACCTGGCTAGCGTTATTGCGCCGGCTGGGACTCTTGGCCAGCCTGGCCGTCCTCTCCAAATTGCAGGATTCCCAACGGCGGACCGCCACGCCAAGGGCAAGGCAGAGCCTTGCCCAGGGAGTCGCCGATTTGGAGTTGCACGGTGGAAACCCTCGCTCTGGTTCTGCGTCAAAGTCATGACGCTATCCTTATTCCCCTAAAACGTACTGCGGAGATTATCGGGCTTGAAGCCCAGACACTCCGCAATCGCATTTGCCTCGGTACCTGCCCGTTTCCTCCTCACCGGAAGGGGCGGCAAATCTTCTTCCACGCGACCGATGTTGCTCGCTATATCGATGACGGGGCCGGCAATAATCTCCCTCAAAAGACGAGAAGAGGCGCACCGTCGAACGACGAGCGCCAGAAGGCCGCGAAGGCGGGGTTGACGGTCCCGGCGTGGCGTGCTGCACAAGCTGCACGCAGATAGCAATGGAAAGCCTCAAATCGATGCTTGCGAAGGTCGACGCGAGTCGCCGCGCATCCATCGCGCGGCAGGTCCAAACTCCCCTCGCTGCCACTGTCCGTGTTCCCTTGGTTCAACTCCCGCTTTGGCCGCAAACGGTCCGCGGCGTGCCGAATGCTGTCCTTCGTTCGGCGCTGTTTGGTGCAATTCGGCGTGGCCGCCGTCTGTTCCACCAGCGAGTGCCCCTGGCTGCGGTGGAGGGCGTGACCATCCTATTTACCGGTCCCAGGCTGGATCAAGCGGACTTGGACGTCTGGGAGCAGTGCCTGCACTTGACCAGACATCAGGGTCTGGGTGGTCGCATCCAGTTCGCCGCACATGGTTTCCTCCGGGAGATTGGGAGATCGGTGGGGGGCAAAGACCGCGAATGGCTAAAAGGTGCCTTCGCGCGGCTGACGTCGTCGGTGGTTGAGGTAAAGGATGGCAACCGGGCTTACTTTGGGTCGATGATCCAGCGCGGGGCTCGAGACGATACGACGGGGGGCTATGTCATTGAGATCAATTCCACGATTGTTGCATTGTACGGCTCGGACGGATGGAGCCAGGTCGAATGGGCGCAACGCCAGAGACTCAAGCGGCAGCCGCTGGCCCAATGGCTACATGGATTTTATACGACACATGCGGCCCCCTACGCTTACAAAGTTGAGACGCTGCATCGTCTTGCCGGAAGTGAAAACGCCCAGCTTGCCGGCTTCCGGCGAGAATTACGGGAAGCACTTGCAAAGCTTTCGGCAGCCACTGACTGGGGCTGTGAGATCGATGCCAACGACCTCGTGCACATCCGGAAAATCCCGTCGGCAGCTCAATCGCGGCACCTTGCACGGGAGGTGCGGCGGCGGAAGGCACGGGATAGCACACACAGGGCCACGGGATAGCACACATGGTGCTACGGGATAGCGCACATCCTCCCACGGGATAGCGCACATGATCCCCAGAGAGCGCTAATCAGTCTTAATCATCTATTAATCGAGGTGGTCACATTCAGCAGCACCAAAAACCAGAGGCGCCAATGCCCTTCAGTTGTGTGAGTGATCGTGATAGTAGCGCTAAGCCAGCCTACCCGGTAGCTACACTACCGGGGCTGGCGAGGGGGCAAGCCCCCTTCGATCCCCCATCAAAAGATCGGCCTTCGGCCTCACTCAAAAAGCAAGGTCGCCCTCAAATGCCGGGCGGGCTCGGGCAGTAGGGAAAGGAGTATCGATGAGGATGCGCAATCTATGGGTCCATGTGAAGGTTTCTGGGGCCGAGCGGCAGGACTGGCAAGCACAGGCGGTCACCGCCGGCCTGACCGTGGCCGACCTCATCCGTCAGCGTTTGGCAGTAGCAACGGTGGATCGCGCGCCACGTCGTCCCCCAACTCGCCGGGCGGACCCGGCGTTGTTGGCTGGCATTGCCCGCGTGGGAAACAACCTCAACCAGTTGGCAAAGTGGGCGAACACCCACAAAGGCGCGGGCGAGGCGGTGCAGGTGCTGGTTGCCCTGGCAAAAATTGAACACATCCTTCTTTCCTACCGCCCCGGGGTATCGGGTGCGAAGCTCCCGACAGACTGAATCGAATATGCATATTAAGTTTCTTCGACATGGCACTGGCGACGCAAAGAAGGCGTCCGCGTATGTGCTTGCAGAGCGTGACCACCTCGGGCGCGTTCGGGCAGGTGTTGAGGTATTGCTGGGCGATCCTGACCAGGTGGCCATGGTGGCCAATGCACTAAATTTCAAGCATCGTTATGCGAGCGGTGTTATTGCGTGGGCGGCCGAGGATAATCCAACGCCGGCAGAGGTTGGCCAGGCACTGGATAAATTCGAGGCATTGGCTTTCGCCGGCCTCGATAAGGATTGTTACTGCTGGACTGCCGTACAGCACAAAGAGGAAAACGGCGCAGTGCATGTTCACATCCTGATTGCACGCGTCGAACTGGAGACCGGTAAGGCATTCAATCCTGCACCGCCTGGGTGGGAAAAGGATTTCGACCCGCTACGGGATACGCTGAATTACCAGCATAAATGGGCGAGGCCCGACGACCCGGCTCGCGCCCGCTTAGTGCAGCCTGGGTACCAAGCGCTCCTGGACGCCGCGGCGATCCGCGCCGGCAAACCCACGCCGAGCAGCGCCAAGACGCAAATCACCACATGGCTTCTGTCCCGGATCGAGGCAGGACTGGTCCTCGACCGGGCAGGCATCGCCGCAAGCCTGGCCGAGCTTGGGACGATCACCAGGTCGGGAAAAGACTACATCAGCGTGAAGCTGCAAGGTTTTGACAAGGCAATCAGACTCAAGGGAGCTATTTATGGTGACACCTTCTCCGTTGACCAGCTTGGCCGCGACTTTGGCCGAGATGGCAGAGCGCGACCGGCAGCAGATCGAAGCGCAGATGAGCGAGCAGCTCAAGATGCACGCCGAGAGCTTGAGGCAGCTATCAAACGCCGCGCTCAGTACAACCAAGTGCGTTATCGAGGCCCGGCATCGGGCCATGGTCAAGAGTCTGGCTGCCAGCAATGCCCAGATCGAAACGCAACAGATAGCGCTAGAGACAGGAATCAGGGTGCAGACAAAGCGCCTGTTCTGGCTGATGAAGGTTCCGATCTTGGCGCTCCTGGCCGTTTGCCTGACGATCTGCGGGGGAACTTGGGCCTTCTGGAAGATGGCCAGCCCCTGGACGGAAATGGAAATGAGCAACGGCAAGAACTACCTCGTGCTTCAGGGCACTTGGAGCACTTGCAAAACCCCAGACGGGCAACAGCCCTGCCGGCCAAAGAACTAGAGGAGAAAGATCATGGAACAGGAACAGCAGAAGGCCGAGCCTTTGACGCCTGGCGAAATCGCCCAGGAGATCGTCCGGGACTGCGGGCTAGCAGGCGATTTGGCCCTGAGCGTATGCCTGTGCTGCGGGAATCGGGTACTGGCCCAGGACGCCAGGAAGAACGCCACGCTCTACTGCAAGGCGTTGTTTCGGGACTTGGAAATCTGCATCACGCGCTGCACAGCATTTACGCCAGAGTAAGGCACAGCTATGACCGAGCTAGAGAGGCAATTGTCGGCAGCGTTCGAGGCGCTCTCGACCGGGTTAGAGCAGCGTTTGACCAAGCGGGACAAGCTGATTCTCAGCTTGTCGCAGCAAGTCAGCAGCTTGAGCAAACAGCTACAGCAGCAGTCGGACAGCAACGTGAAGCTACGGAGCGACTTGCAGAAAGCATTTCTGACTTTGGACGCAAAGCTGACCGAGCTTGCGGAAGGCTGAAAATGAAGAGGGACGATGAGCTTGAGCAGTTCAAAGCCCGGATCAACCTGGTGGAGTACGCTGAAGCCCAGGGCTACAAGATAGACCGCAGCGAGAGTAGCCGGGCCTCTACCGTCATGCGCCAGGGTGGCGACAAGATCATTGTCTCCACCGACCAGGACGGCCACGGGATTTACTTCAGCGTGCGAGACGAGGGTGACAACGGCAGCATCATTGACTTTATCCAGCGCCGGCAGGGTGTGAACCTCGGGCAGGTCAGGAAGGAGCTTAGGCCGTGGGCCGGCACGCCTTCCTCTTCCTACTGCCCCAAGGTGGAGCGCAAGCCAGAGGCGCAGCGCCCACGGAAGCCGGAGGCTTCCACCGCAGACCGTCAGAAGGTGCTGGCGGTTTGGATGAAGATGCAGCCGGCAGCAGGCCGGCACCCGTACCTGGAGCGGGAGCGGATGCTCTCCCCGGCCACCCTGGCAGACCCACGTTTTGCCTGCATGGTGCGGCAGGATGCTTGGGGAAATGCCGTCTTCCCTCACTATGACCGGCTTGGCCTGGCCGGATACGAGTTGAAGAACCAGGAGTTCACCGGCTTCGCCAAGGGAGGCGAGAAAGCCCTTTGGTTTTCCGCGAACCTGGGGAACGCGCCCCGTGTGGTCGTGGTGGAGTCGGCGATTGACGCCATGAGCCATGCACAGGCAACGGGCGACAGGGAGGCTGCCTATCTGTCCATCGGAGGGGCTATGTCTGACAAGCAGCGTGGCTTACTTACCAACATACTGAAAGAGGCGGCGGGGCGTGGGGCGGAAATTGTCACGGGTACGGACGCCGACGAGGCTGGCAACAGGTTGGCGGCCGAAGTGCGTGCGTTGGCTCCTGCCGGCGCAGCGGTTCGCCGAGAGGTTCCGCGCAACGGCAAGGACTGGAACGACTTTCTTCGTGGGGGCGGTAATTTCCATGATTGCTCATTGCCTGAAAATAGCGTTTGACTTCTTTTCGTTATCCGTTATAATAACAAGTAACGGTATTAACATAGATAACGGTAACGATTTTTCGGAGAACTTCCATGAAACAAAGTGCGCTTGTGACCTATGAAGCCGTCGCCCAGGCCTGCGAGGCCCTGACCGCCGAGGGGCAGCGCCCCAGCGTGCGCAACGTCATCGCCCGGCTAGGTGGGGGAAGTCCAAATGTGGTCTTGGATTATCAGCGCCAGTGGAAGGCCGGCCGACCATTGGTGTCGGCCGCGACGATCCAGGTGGATGAGACGATCGTGGTGGCCATTGCCAGGCAGATAGCATCCGCGACCGCGGCGGCCCGCTCTGACATCGAGGCCCAGATGGCAGACGCCGAGGCTGATGCGCAGGCGGTTGCTGCGGCCGGCCGTGAGTCCGAGGCGCGCGTGTTGGAGCTTGAGGCGAGTCTGGAAAAGGCGGACAGCCAGGTGTTGGCTCTGCGCGGTCAGGTTGAGGCAATGTCGATTGAAATGACGCGGCTCCGGGCGGAAACTGCCGAGGCCGTAGCCCAGGCCCACGCTCAGGTGGTGGACGAACGGCGGTTGAGGGAGTCCGCCCAGATTGAACTGGGGCGGGCGCAACTTAGGCTAGAGGGCGTGCCGCGGCTGGAGGCAGAGGTAGATCAGCTACGCGTGGAACTGGCGCAGGAACTTGAGGCGCGGGCCATCGCGGCTCAGGCGGCGGCGGTTGCCGAAACGAAGTTGGCCGCACAGGAACAGCGGGCCGTGGATGCGCAGGCTCAAACTTCCGGCCGGGAGACAGCTTTGCAGGGGCGGATAGAGGCTCTGATGGCGGACCTGAACCGGGCGCGTGACGAGGTCAAGGAGGCGAGGAGCGAGGCTCGAGAAGCGAGGAATGAGGCTCGGGAAGTGCGGAGTGAGGCAAAGCGGGCAGGCGAACTTGCGGCGGAGTTGCAGGGGAAGTTGGGTGCCGTTACTAAGAGTTCAGTAAGTAATGTCATGCCTATGGTATAATTGCGGCATGAAATGCAAGCGAAACTCAGATGGCCGGAGCATTGACCACCCGTCATTGCAGGTGATGCGGCAACAGGCGGTCAAGGCGGTTGGTAATGGCGAAGCGGCGACCAGCGTAGCG
>JAQTNA010000011.1 GCA_028714035.1 Rhodocyclaceae bacterium | reverse complement strand
GAACGCCAAAGCCCACGCGCGAGCCATCTGGTGCGCGCCAGACAGGGGCAGGGCATGGCAGGCGTTCATGGTGAGTGGAAAGCTTCCGTCTGGCGCTGCCACCTGCGAGACCCCCATCGAACGAATCTTGGCACTCGGCGAGCGGATGGGGATCAACGGCACCCCCACCATCATCTTCGGCAACGGCCAGATCGCTGCGGGCGCGCTGCCGGCCGCAGACATCGAGCGCAGGTTCGCGGGCGGCCCAACCGGGGCTGGCGTGGTTCAACGGGCAAAGACGGCGGCAGGGAACTGACATGCGAAACCTACCACTATTGGCAATCGCCATCCTCGGAGTCGGCGCACTCAGCGGTTGCGCCGGCATGATGTCCGGCATGACAGGGAGCGACAGCAAGTTTGCCTGCAAGGCACCGGATGGCGTGACCTGCTCCTCCTTGTCCGGCGTCTATGCGAACGCGGTTGCCAACAACTTGCCGGCACTACGGAAGGAAGGCAAAGGTGACGCCTCCGGCAACTTGGCAACGCCGCCATCGCAGGGTGAGGTCGTCGGCCGTGCGCCGTCGTCGGGCGACCCCATCAGGAGCCAATCCAAGGTATTGCGGGTGTGGATCGCGCCCTGGGAAGACACGGACGGCGATCTGCACGATCAGTCCTACGTCTACGTCGTGGCCAACCCTGGGCGGTGGGTGCTGGAACACAACCAGAAGCAGATCATTGACAGCTATAGGCCAACCTTCCTGTCGGTGAGACGGCCACAAAAGCAAGCACCGGTATCGCAGAAACCGGCAGCGCCAAGTGGGGGCACGGTGGTGCCCGGCAACCCGTCGGTGCAGCCCCAGGCGGCAGGCGGAAGTGAGGAGCAATGAGTGAGCTGGCCCATGCCCTGAAGACGGTTTTCTACGGCGAGCGCTTCGCGCCTGCGGACGCGGTACCCATGGTGCTACTGCGTCAGATCGCCAGCATTCCCCGTCTCACCGGGATTTTGCCCTATCTGGGATGGCTGCCCAACGAGCGGCTATTCGTCCTCGATCCCGGTGCGTTCGGCGCAAAGGCGGAGCTGAATATCGGCTTCTGCATCGAAACCATGCCTCAGACCGGTTCCAGCGAGGAGATGGAACGCGTGCTGGCCAGCCTGTTCATGTCCTGTCCGCCAGGGACAGGCATTCAGATATCTCTGTACGCGTCGCCGCACATCCTTCCCATGCTGCGGGAACAGGCAAACAGGCTGCCTGCTGACAGCAGCAAATCCGGTGCGGAGGAGTCCGGGAACAAGCGCAACCGAAATATCTTTCGTGTCCTGGCGCGCCGACGCATTGATCATTACCTCAAGGGCACTCGGAAGTCGCTGTTTTTCAATCACGTCTACCTGCTACGCAACTACCGGTGCGTGATTTCCATCACCACGTCGCTCGACCCGAATAGCCCGGCGGACGTGGATGAGGCCATTCAGATCCGTGAGAGCGCCCATGCCACCCTGCGCTCGGCTCACCTGCCAGGCACGGACTGGCAGCCCGACGATCTGCTCGGTTTTGTCGCCGATTTCTTCGACCATGATCGTGTCCTAGGGAGAGATGGGGGCAAGCCCATCGAATACGACGGGCAAAGGCCGCTGCGCGCGCATGTCTCGAATCCCGAGGTTGCCTCTGCGGTAGCGGACAGTTTCATCAAGTTCCACAAGGTGGGCGGAAACGAGACGGCCTTGCAGTGCTTCTCCGTGAAGCAATATCCCAAATACTTCCGCCTCGGCAACATGGGATCGCTGATAGGCGACTACTACCAGATGGCGCTCTCGATTCCGTGCCCCTTCCTCATCACCATGGGCGCGATCATCCTCGATTACGAGTCGGCCAGGTCGAAGGCGCAAATGAAGGCCGCCCGGGCTACCCAGGTAGCCGATAGCTACATGGCGCATTTCCAGACTGACCTCAAAGACCGCAAGCACGATTGGGACATGGTGCTACGCGCCTTCGAGAACGGCCGCAACGTCGTCAAAATGTACCATCAGATCGTGCTGATCTCTCGCCTGGAAGACGTGTCCCGTAGCGAGCACGCCGTGCGTGCCGTCTGGCAGGCGCGCGGTTTCGATCTGGCGAAGGATGTTTACCTCATGCACCAGGCCTTGCTGGGGGCCATGCCCGGCACGCTTACGCCTGCCCTGCAAAAGGACTTGCATACCTTCGGCCGCGTCGGCACCAAGACGGCGGACAACGCCGTCATGACCTCGCCTTTGATCGCCGAGTGGAAGGGGACGCAAACGCCGGTGCTGACCTTGTTCGGGCGACGGGGCCAGATCATGTCCTTCGATCTGTTCGACAACAAGGGTGGCAACTTCAATTTCGCGGTGGCAGCGCTATCGGGTTCCGGCAAGTCGGTGCTGGTCAACGAAATCGCGTTTCGCTACCTCGGCATCGGCACCAAGGTGTGGATCATTGACGTGGGCCGATCCTACCGCAACGTGTGTGAGCTTCTGGGCGGGGAGTTCATCGAGTTCTCCGATGAGCGCAGCAACACCATCTGTCTCAACCCCTTCTCCATGGTGGTGGACATCAACAACGACATGGAAATGCTGCTGCCCTTGGTGGCGCAAATGGCCAGTCCGCGTGGTGCCCTGGATAACTATGAGTATTCGGCCCTGGGATCGGCGATCAAGCGCGTCTGGGAACAGAAGGGGAAGCTCGCCACGATCACCGATGTGTATGAACTGCTCAAGTCCGGCAGGTTGTCAGACAGCGGTGAGATCGAACATGACCTGTCGCGCATGGCCATCGCCCTGGAGCCCTATACCCGGCATGGGGTGTACGCCAGCTACTTCGAGGGCGAGGCCAACATCCAGTTCCACAAGGAACTGGTGGTCCTGGAACTGGAGGAACTGAAGTCCAAGAAGGATCTGCAAGCGGTGGTCATGCAGTTGATGATGTACCGCATCACCCAGGAAATGTACCTGGACCGCTCGAAGCGGAAGCTGGTCATCATAGACGAGGCCTGGGACTTGATGGGCAGCGGCGCCAGTGCCGGCTTCATCGAAGCCGGCTATCGCCGGGCGCGAAAGTATGGCGGCGCCTTTGGCACCATCACGCAATCTGTAGAGGACTACTACAAAACCGAAGCCACCAAGGCGGCCATCACCAATGCCGACTGGCTGTTTCTGCTGCGCCAGAAACCTGAATCCATCGATCGGCTGGGCAAGGAGGGCAAGCTCAACGTGGACGAGGGCATGAAGCGGCAGCTATCCAGCGTGGCGACCGAGCACGGCCTCTACTCGGAAATCTTCGTGCACGGGCCGATGGGGTCCGGCGTGGGGCGGCTCATCCTCGATCCCTTCTCCATGCTCCTGTATTCCACCCGGGCGGAGGACTTCCAGGCCATCAAGGCACTCTCCGCGCAGGGGGTGCCGGTGGCCGAGGCGATTGAAACCATCTTGAGCCAGAGGGGCGCGCTTTGAAGACCTGCATCATCACCTGGGCAGTCTCGGTCTTGTCTGCCTGCGTCATCGCCGCGGCGTGGATTCATACCCATCCGCCGGTCAGGCTGGCGCGGGTCGACATCAAGACGCTGCTGGACGAGTACAGCAGAACCCTGACGGAAAAGGCGAAGCCGGGCATGGCGGAAGCCGAGCAAGTCGCTTTGCTGAAGGCGGCGGCGGACTATGGGGCGGCCGTTGAGGGAGCCGTCAACCGGGCAGCCAGGGAATGCAGCTGTGCGGTGATGAATTCGGCGGCCATCCTGAAGCTGCCCGAGGGCGAGGCTGGTATCCCGGACCTGACGGGGCGTGTTCGGTTGTTCCTGCAAACTGCGCAGAATCCGGCCGATGGGAATGCTGGGAAGAAATAGGGCGCTTGGCGGGCTGGTCGCTGCCCTGGGCGCGATGCTTCTGGTCGTGGGCCAGGACGCGGTCGCCGGTGCTGCGATGGACTACCCGTCGGCCTGGGCGTGCAACCAGGCCAAATTCAATTGGTACTGTGACCTCGAAGCGGAGGCAACCCCGCAGGAACCCAAGACTGCGCCGAAACCCAAGACCGAACAGCAGCGCGCCCTCGATGAATTGGAACGGTTGGCCAAAGACCTCAAGGAAAAACGGGCGCTGGCGATTGTGGAGCCGACACCGGCGCACGTTCATGCCTACATTGCCGCGCAAGAGGCTGTGATGGAGAAGAGCTCGGTGTTCTCCGACGTGTGGCGGCGCGTCGTCTGGCAGAACCCGGACATCAATTATCAACTGAAGAATCCGGTGAACAACGTTGCGGTACAGGTCAGGGATTCGGAACGGCGAAAGCAGGAGGCGCAGACGCTGGCGGACCTGGGCAAGGAATGGGGCCTGTTCTTTTTCTTCCGGTCGGATTGCCCCTACTGCCACTCCATGGCGCAAATCATGAAGCTCATGAGCGACCTGTATGGAATCACGGTCTTACCTATCAGCCTCGATGGCGGTGGACTACCGGAATTCCCGCAACCGCAGAGGGACAACGGCATGGCGGCCTTGCTCAATGTGGAGAAGGTGCCGATGGTGGTGCTGGGCAACGTCAAGGACAGGCGGATGGTGCCCATCGGCTCCGGTGTGCTGTCGGCCCAGGAAATCATCGAGCGGATTTACGTCCTCACCCGCACCAAGCCGGGCGATCTGTACTGAGGGAGGCCAAGGATGTTCAGGAAGAGGATCACCGTGGCGGCGATGGCGATGGCTATGGCGGCGCCCTTGGCGGCGCAGGCCGGCATTCAGGCGGACATGCAATCCTGGTTCAACGATGTGGGCGCCTACGGCAATGTCACGGGCGCGAACATCTACAAAGGCCAGACGACGACGGTCTATTCCGGCGGCAGCCTTTACATGCGAACCCCCGTCCGAAACTACCAACTGGCGACCGTGACGCCGCCCAGCATCAAAGGGGGCTGCGGCGGCATTGATCTGTTCGCGGGCTCGTTCTCGTTCATCAACAAGGAGCAGTTGACCGCGCTTCTCAGAAACGTCGCCAACAACGCCGTGAGCTATGCGTTCATGACGGCGGTGGATTCGATTGATCCGATGCTCGGCGGCCTCCTGAAATGGTTGCAGGACCAGGCCGCAAAAATCAATTCCCATAACCTCAATAGCTGCCAGGCGGCGACCGGCCTGGTTTTGGCAGGCAAGGCCGCTCTCACCGGAGAGGGCAGCGGAATGATCGGCAAGACCCTGGCCACCGGGTTCGGCTTTGGCGAGGACTTCTTCGATACCAAGTTCAAGGCGCAGCAGTCGCCCAGCACTGAACAGCAGATGCGCACCTTCATCAAGTCCAACGATCCGAGCACCAAGGATCTGCTGGAACCCGGCAATGTGGTGTGGAAGGCTCTCCTGAAGATGGGCAACATTGACAACGATACCCGCCAGATGATCATGAGCATGACGGGCACCATCATCATTCATCCCCAGGCGGAAGGCGGGCAGGACAAGAAGGCGAAATGGGACAGCATCGAGGGAACCTCGGTCTCGTTCAAGGACTTCATCGGCGACAGCGGCACGGCCACCAGGAAGGTCGCTTCGATCATCTGTGACGAATACGTCGAGTGTATGAACCCGACGCGGGTTGATGAAACGGCCGGCAATGCCCTGACGATTGGTTCCTTCACCAAATACGTCTCCGACCGTATGGCGGCCATGAGCACCAAGATCGCAGCACGAGGACCGGCGCAGACGAGCGCCGACCTGAGTCTCGTCAATTCGTCCAGCGTGCCGGTGTGGCGGCTGCTCGCGGTGGGCACGCAAATGCCGAACAGCGGCATCGTCGAGCAGTACAACCAGTTCATCGCGGTGGACATCGCCTACCACTTCTTCAACACCTACCTGAAGGGCGCCCGCCAGGCACTGAGCAACGTTGCCGGCAATGGCCAGCCCGACGTGACCGAGGCCGTGCGCCATGTGGAAAGGCGCATCACCGAACTGGAATCCCAATCCACGGCGGTCATGCACGCCATGCTGACCCAGACCATCCAGATTGCCGACACTCAGCGGCGCGTGCAGCAAATCAACGAAACGCTCACGGCCAGCATGTCCAAGCCCATGGCGAACTCCATCAATGTGTTCGGCGGGCGTTGATCCGGGGGCGCTGCGTTGAACTTCGAGGTCTATGCCTATTGGAACACCGTCGAGTTGGCCGGTGTCTTCAACGCGGTTGCGGCTATCACCAGCAGCGGCGATTTCAACGGCCTTCTGCGGACCGTGACGCTGATCATGCTCCTGTCCCTGTCCATCGTTGTCCTCGCTGGCCGGGGGATGCTGACGGACATGTGGAAGTGGATCATCCTGGTGGCCATCTTCAACGGCATCATGCTCGTGCCGAAGAGCAACGTCATCATCGTGGACCGGGTAGGTTCGGCCCCGACGCAAACCGTGGCCAATGTGCCCCTCGGGCTGGCCTCGACGGCACACACCATCAGCAAAATCGGCGACTGGCTCACGACCTCATTCGAGACGGTGTTCGCGCTGCCCAATGATCTCAGGTTTCGGACCAACGGCACGCTCTTCGGCCATCGCGTGCAGGCGGAAAAACTCACCCTGAAAATCGGCAACCAGATCGTCAGCACCAACGTCGTGGAGTTCTACCGCGAGTGCGTGATGCCGGAACTTGCGCTGAACACCCTCACCATCGAGATGCTCACGAAAACGAACAATCTGTGGAGTGTGCTATCCCAAGCCAACAACCCCGCACGGCTCGTGACCCTGGTGGATCCGACCTCCATGGCCAGCTCGACCATAGGCTGCGACCAGGCCGTCACCGCCCTCAACAGCCAGTTGAATACGGATGCCAGCAGTACGCTTACCGCGGAAGCCGCCAAGTTCTATCCTGGATTGACCCAGGCCACCGCCACCGCCAATCTGTCCTCCGCCCTGCAAACGACGGATCAGTACCAGATGGGCTTATCCTGGGCGGCTACCGACGCCATCAAGCAGGCGCAAGTCGCCAACGCGGTCATTGACGCCCAATATCTCATCCCCTCGCAACTCGGGGATGCGGCAACCGCCGCGGTGAATCTGGACGCGGCCCGGGCGGTGCGCTCCACCAATCAGTCCTACGCCTTGATGGCAAAGCTGGCCAGCAGCACCATGCCCAAGGTCAGAAACATCATCGAACTGACTCTGTACGCAATTTTTCCGCTGGTGGTCCTGATTATCGTGGCTGCGGGACACTATGGTGGTGTCGCCTTTCGGGGCTATGCCACGAGCCTGATCTGGGTGCAATTGTGGCCACCGCTCTACGCCGTGATGCACTACATCATGACCCTGCATTCCCAGGAACTGGCCACGGCGACGCAGGGTCTGGGGGCGTCCCTGTCCCAATATGCCTATGTAAACGACGGCATCGTGACGGATCAGGCCATCGCCGGGTTCATGTCGGCCACGGCCATACCGGGCCTCGCATGGGCCTTGTCCCAGGGGATGATGTCGGGCGTGCAAGGCATGGTGTCGGCCATGGGTACTGCCACAGCCGGCGGGCGTGACGTGGAGAAAATCGGGGCGGCGGGAGGCTTGGGCAATCGGCAGACGGGATCGTTTTCGGAGAACACGGCCAGTTACGACACCCAAACGGCGCATCAGTACAACACCGCTCCGATGAATCGCCATGGCGCGGGCACGGACATGAATGTCGGGGCCAATGGCATCGTGACGGCAACCGCAGCGGATGGCACGGTGACGGTAGACGCATCCGGCATCCAGCACAGAACGAATTTCCGCATGAACATGGGGAGCCAGGCCACCAACTCCTATCAGCAACAGTCTGAAGCAGCCGAAGCGGCGGCCGTCGGTAACGCGGTGTCATCCGGCACCGCCATCGCTACGGCTTTGCAGCAATCTGCCGACCTGGTGCATAGCCATGGAAAGGGCGGACGGGCAGGGACGAATTTTGCCGTGGGGAACAATACCGCGTTCAACCAGGCGGTTACGTCGGCAGAGAAGATCGTTGACGGCTTCATGACGAAGAGCAACTTCAGTCAGGGGCAGAAAGCGCAGATCATGGCAATTGCCGAGGCGAGTGCTGGCGCGGATATCGGGGTGGCCTCGGTCAAGGCGACAGGAAAGATCACTGGCGAAAGCGACGCCGAGGCCAAGCAAACCCTGGAAAAAGCCCGTCAGTATGTCAAGGAGCACGGTTTCTCCGAAGCCATGAGCAAGGTGCGCCAGACCTCCAACGATATCACCTTCGGCACCAGCGACGAATCCGGCCCCAGGGCAATGGCGGGCATTCGCGCAAGTCTGGACGAATCGAGCCAGCGCAGGAGTGAAGCATCCGCCAACCACACGAGATCCCTATCCCTCAAGGAGTCCGCGACCCGTACACGAGCGAACTCGGAGACATTTGACGCCGGCATGGTTCGCCCGTTCATCGAATGGATGATGACCCAGGACGACAAATACAACGCTGGGAAATTCAAGCCGCAAACGCTTGCCTGGCGCATGGAACACGATCCGATGGGTTTGATCGAGGACAAGAACAGGTTCTTCAAGGAAGTCATCGAACCACGACTGGGCGATGGCGTAGGTCAGTTGAAGTCTCCCGAGGATGTGCAGAAGTTTTTCGAACTCGGCCAGGCCGGGATGCCGAGTGCGAGCGATATCAATGCCATTGGTCGCAGGCAAATCGGGCAGGTGAGGGGCATGGCGAGCGCGGCCGGTGTTGATCCGTATGCGCCCGTGGTCAGCACAGTGCCTGGGCAGGTAGCGGCGGCGGAGAACGCTGCGGGGCAGGCGATAGCGGCGGGCCGGGGCGAGATAGCCGCACAGGGGAAACCGCTGGAGAAGAAAGCCATCGAGGGAACTGACCCGACCAGGCAGAACCTTCTCGGCAACGCTGCGGCGAATGCAGCGGGGAAGGTATTGCCGGATGGGACAACCTACCTTCTGGATAAAGCGGGGGTGATTCCCGATAGCGCGTCGGTTGCCAAGCCGTTGGCGGAGCGCTACCAGGGGGACAACTGGACGGCATCTCTGGAATCTGCCGCCTTCCTGGGTTCGTTCTTCGTGGGTGGCCCTGTTGCTGGCAAGGCGACGGGCAAGCTTGGCGAGTTGGGTGTCAGTTGGATTGCAAAACATGAAGGCGCGAGGGTGGCCGAGAAAGCTGCCGCAAGCGCAGTGGTGAAGGCGGAAGCCGGCGCAGCAGGGCGAGCGGCGGCGACCGAGGCCGGGGAAGCGGCTGCGCGGGTTGCACCTGACGCCGCGGCGTTGATCGGTCCGCCCACCCAGGCTACGGTGAAGGCTGCGGCAAAGGCCGAAGCCGACCTGGCGGCGAGAGTGGCTGCGGAGGAAGCCGCTGCCAAGGCAGCTGCCCAGGGGGCGGGTGCGGCAAGAGAAGCGGAAATACTTGCGGGGGGAAAGAAAGCCGGACAAGGCGTTGGCTGGGTGATTGGTGCCGTGGGCGGGAACGCCGCGGCCAAGGAAGTCGTTCCATCAAGGGATCAGTTGAACGGTATGGTGCCAACGACAAGCGGTGAAGTTGGCAAAGCCGACCTCGCCCTTGGTCGTTCCGTTGGCGAGATGCTTCCAAAGCCGGTGGACGACGTCCTTGAAGCGGGCCTGAACCGTGGCGAGCAGGAGATAGGGAAGTTGGTTGGCACACGCCCCAAGGGTAAGCCAACGGTGCAGGCCGAGGCGGCGGAATCTGGCTCGGTGCTCGAACAGACCTCGGCGGCAGAAAAACCGAACAGGTAGGTTCCCCCGTTGTTCTGAACGGGGCGTAGCGGGCCATTGGTGGCCGCAGGCGGGCGAACCCAGCCGCGCCCGGTCACCGCGCTACAGCCCGGCGGGAAGCCAATCGGTCAACCAGGCTTGAGAATATGTGACGGCTGTAGAATGTACCCAGCGGTGGGGGGCAGTCGGCCAAGAGGGGTAAAAATAGCCCCTTCGATAGCGGCCGTCCGCCACAGCGAACATCTCGGCCTATTTGGCGTATGATGTTTTATGATTGCCAGTAGGCATAAACCAAGACTCTCACTGCCGCACTCTGCCAGAGAGAGTTTGACAAGAAGCGGTTCTCGACCGGTGTAGGAGCCATCAGGGTTTTCGGGATAGCGATTGTGGCCTAGGCGACATTTCTCAAGGCACAAACTGCATGGACATCCAGCAACTGACGCAGAGCCCGACGGAATCCGATTTAGAGGCGCGAATCCATGGCGCGGTCGCCCGCATTTTTCCGTGGATTGGCTCGGGTTCGCTACGCCACCAGCTTCGCTTTGCTATCAAGTTCGGACGTGCGACGGTCGAGGTTGATGGGCGAACGGTCTCCAGTGCTGAGGGGCGCCTGGATATTCTGGTGTCCAATGGCGATGCGCACCTTGCTGTCCTGGAACTGAAACGCGAGGATTCCTGCCTTTCGGCCGCAGACGAGCAGCAGGGATTGTCCTATGCAAGGATGCTCCGACCGAGTCCGCCCCTAGTGATCGTGACCAACGGCCGCGACACGCGCCTTCTCGCATCGCACAATGGGTCGCCGTTGGATTTCCACACTTTCGGCGCCGAGCAACTGAAGAATCTGATAACTGCGGCTTCCACCGCTGCGACCGGCGATTTGAAGATGGCGGTCGAAACGCTCCTCGGACAGGGCCGAAGCCTGTGGGTCGATGCCATACGTGCGGCGACGGCAAATACGATCGCCGAAATGTGCGGAACGTGGGATGACTACCTACAGCCATTCGTTCGAGATTTTCTGATTCCGCGGAAGGCGACCCAAGAGGCTCTGTCCCACCTCAGATGCGAATCGGGCCATCGGGCGGTAATTATTGAGGGCGCCCCGTTGGCAGGGAAGAGCAGCGCCATCCGGGAAGTAGCCGAGTTGGCCGCCCAGTCCGATGACCTGTGCGTCCTTCTCGTGGAAGCGGACTCAGCCGGGGAGGGAGTGTTCCAACGGTTGGCAAACCTGTTTTCGGTGGAATTGGGCTGGCCCGCGACTTCGGACGACATAAGAGCCTGGTTGCGTGCAGCCTCGATTCGGGAAACCGGGCCAAGACTTGTAGTTGCCATCGACGGCAACAGCGTGGCACGCGAACAGGTTCGCAGGGACGTTGACGAACTTGTGTCTGATCAGTATGGACGAGGACTGCGGATTCTCCTTGGTCTGGACGACTCGTTAACCCGCTCAATCACGCTCAACGAGACCGGAAGGAAGAAGACTCGGCTTGGGAGAAATGCAGCCGTCGTCACAGTTAGCCGTCTCGACGATAAGGAGTTCAAGTTCGCATGTGAGGCCCTGGACCGGGTGAACATGCGGTTCATACCCGGTGCGGAGACTTCCGGCGAGTACCGGACGCCCTGGCTTCTCCGGGCGATTGCCGCCGACTCTCAAGTTCCTGCATGCAGCGGTGAGAGCCTGGTTGCCGTACTCCCACCCCTTATGGGGCTGGGTCTGATTGCCAATGCACGACAGCGTTTCTCCGACGACGATCTTCGCGCTGGATACCGGAAGCTGGCCAAATGCATCCTGAAGGACACAAAGGACACCTCCAGACCTGCTCATCTCGTGTTGGAATCGATGATGATTTACGTCGTACGTTCGAAGACCGCAAAAACCGAGCTCGACCACGAGGAGATCGGCACCCTGCGGAAAAGTGGGGCTGCAAAGCGGACCATTCATGCGTCCAATGAGGATGTCATCATTGCGCGTCTTCCAGAAGCCATGGCGGCGGAACTGGCGGGAGTCATGGCCAAGGCGCTGCTGGAGCGAATGACGTCCAACACTGCCAAGGCCGCGAAGTGGCTGTTGGAAAAGGCAATAAGGCTTCCCATGGGCGATGTAGTGGCTGCCCAGGCCATCATCGATGCGGCAGAAATTCGTCAGGGGATACCACTTGCCTTTCTGAACGAGTTGCTGAAGGACCAGCCCCGCAAGGAGATGGTTAACCCTGGTACCCGAGCGGCCATGTACTGGCCAAGCTTAGGGACGGTCGGCCTCAGGTTCAATGAGGACGGCAGCGTTGTTGCGTACGGCCCAGGCGGAATCTCTATGAAACTGGATATGTCGCCCGAGGAGCAGGGGGATATGTCCATGCAGGTCGGCGGCCAGGGGTGGCTCGTGCTGTCACATCTGGCCGGCCTGCAACTGCTTGCCATCGGCCATGATGGGCAACTTGTCGGCAGCGCGACGCCAGCGCTGTTGCTAGAGATTGGCAGTTGCCCCGTACCGCTGAGGCGGCCGTCCGCGCTAGAGGACGAACTCGGACTATGGACACACGACGTACCGGGCCAGGGAGAGGTGGTCTGCCATCGTAGCGGTATAGTCGAGCCGATTACGCTAGCGCTGCTGAATGCGATTGTCCGGATGGAGGTGGATGAGGCCGACGACTGGATCGTTGAAATGATGCAGCGTAAGTCGTTTCCTCTGCTGGCGAGGACAGATATTGCGTTGCGCCAGATCACCCGTTTTGCCGACAAGGAGAAGGCATGCTGGGCACAACGGACACTCGACCGCATCGTCGGACCAGCTATCGCGCTTGTCTTCGGGCCTCAGCATACGCATTGAAACCGAAAGCCAGTTTTGCAGTCAGTCGGTGTGGTCAACTGACCGCCTCGCGTGACGTTCGTTTAGCGCCATCGTTCATATTTCCGCTTTCCCCACCGCTGACCGTCTGCAAACGGTGCGAGAGCGGCCCGGTGGAGTCCTTTATGAAGCAAGCCGCCTGTTACGTGACACGCGATTCGGCGGTCAAGTAGGTGGAGTTTCCGCAAACTGGTCAAAATGGTTCTCAGTCGTCGTGAGAAGGGTTGCCGACCCATATGTGATTATCTGGATCGCTATCCCTGTCGCCAGCGTTCCGCCAGTTTTTGCCTTTGTCGGAATCCGATCTGCTCGAAAGCAAGGCGTGGATGATAGCCACTGGAAATGCGAGTAGCGTTATGAAACCCACTACCGAAGATGGCCATCCTGTTCCGTGAGGGTCGACGCGAAGGCCGTACACGATAAACCCCACAAACGCGCACGCCAACGCCGCCGCCCAAAGCATCGTCGAAGCGATGCGATGCTTGATGCCAAATTGTAACCAACCAACGAGTCGCAGACCGGCAAACGTGGCAAGCACCACCAGCAAGAGTTTCAAAAACCCCACAAGACTCATCTCCATTCTCCGTATCTCTTATGGCCACCCTCGTGCCAGGCCTGTACCACCCAAGGCGGCTGGCTCAAAGCGGCGGATGTGGTCAGAGCTTCCAGCAGGATTTTACCTGGTGTCGGGTAGGAGATTTCACGTGGCATCATCAGCCTCCTTCAGCCGGATAGGCTCAACCGAAAAGCTCGCTGTACGAACCAAGCCGCGCCAGTCTGAGAGTGTCGGCATCCGACTTGCGGTAGATCAGCAGCAGGTCGGCCTTAACATGGCATTCACGGTAGCCAGCCCAGTCCCCGCTCAGATCATGGTCGCGGTGTCTGGCATCGAGCGGCTGGCCAGTCGCCAGTGCCACAAGAACGGGCCTCAACTCGTCATCGAGCGTGGCCCTGTGCTGGCCCTTGGCTTCGCGCCTGTAATCGCGTTTGAAGGATGAGGCGCGGTCAATCGTCCGCATGCAGGTCTGCCATCAGGTCGTCAACGCTGGCGAACCTCGTGCCTTTCCCGGCCTCAAGTTCGGCGATGGCCTTGCGCGTAGTGGCGTTGGGCGCCTTCACATCGAAGGGCAAGCGACGCTCATCGGCTACCCGCAGCATCAGCAAACGGATCGCATCCGAAATGGACAACCCCATTGCTTCGAGGGCATCGGCGGCGCGCTCCTTGGTGTTGGTGTCAATGCGAGCGCGAACATAGGTGTCGGCGGTGCTCATAACGGCTTCCCTTGAATCGGTTTCAGAGCTTTGATTGTAGTCGCGATGCGACTACAGAACAAGGGCGAGACTGGATTGCTTACCGTGCATTCTTCCTATTCCGAGACTACCTCGGATCGAACAACAACTCATGGCTCATCGGGCATCACTCGGACCAGAGGCTTGCCATCCGTGAAGCGCTTTTCGGCAAGGTAACGGTCTTCCATGTCTCCAAGCCCGCGTTCAATCAGTTCGCGCAGGTAGTACGCCTTGCTACGTCCGGTTTGTTTCGCAAGGGCATCAAGGCGTTGCTCGATGTCCGGCGCCAGTCGGATGGAGGTAGGCATCCAATTTCTCCATAAATGAATACGTGTAGTCATTGTATCAATAGCCGCTTGACCCGCAACTACGGAAGGTGATAAAAAAGCCTACAGTTGCTGAAAACACAATGTCTTCAGCCGGATACGGAATGCGCATGGTCTGGAGATAGTCGTGATGATGCCGGAGATATTCTGCCGCCTGGTACCAAAACTTCCCCGGCAAATGGGCCAGAGAGTCGTGCCGCAGTCGCGGTGGTAATGCGCTATGTTCATCGTAGCCTCCTTGCTCGTTCTGTCCGCTGTCTTTGCGCTGGCGGCAATGTGGGCGGCTTGGCGAAAAAAGGCGTGCGGGAGTTTGGCCATTGTTGGCGCCGGATATCAGGGTGCCCGCCCGCGGCTCGGCCCAGGCAAGAGCATCCAACCCAGGGATCCGCTACAGATACTCGAACTGTCCAATCATGCTGCGGATAAAGCAGATGCGGCGCGGAGTATCCGGCTCGCCGGCTACTCCCAATCTCTAGGCCACTACCAGCGCGCGATCAGCGACCGGGAGCAAGCCATCCAGGGCTGGCAGAGGGCGAAATCGGTGGCGTTGTCCAGGCGGGAATGGCTGGTTGCCTTCAAGTCATGGCGCCAGCTTCGCGCCGCGAAGAATGCCCCGGTGCCTCAAGCGCCGCTCAGCTCATTGCCGGGCCGGGAGGAAACTCTCTGGGCGGCTGGGCAGGAGGGGGAAAGGCGGTTGGACGCCTTCCTCGCTTCCAGGCTGGACAGTAACTGGACGCTGCTCGCCGGCTACAAGAACGCCAAGGGCGAGGTTGACCGCATCCTGGTCGGCCCGGAAGGTGTGTTTGCCTTCGAGGTCAAGAACCTCAACGGCGTCATCCACTGCGACGGGGATCATTGGTGGCGCGACAAGCGCGACCGCTACGGTAACCTGGTGGAGCGCGGCGTCCCCATCGCCGACAAGGGCGGGCGCGGGCCATCGCGGCAGATCAATGAGGCAGCGGATACCCTGGAGCGGTTCCTGGGGAAGCGCGCCGCCAGGGCGCCGAAGGTGACCAGGGTGGTGGTGTTCACCCATGACAGGGCGGTCCTGGGCGCCATGGAGAACGTCTCGGTAAATATTGTGGCCACCCTCACTGGCCTGGATATGGATCGCATGTTCGCCCAAGGTGGCGAGCGCTTGGAAGATGGGCTGCGCCGGCAGATCGTGGCTCTCATCAGGCGGGACCATGAGTTCAACGCCGACATGCCCCGAACCCGGCGCCAGATGGCGCTTGCTAAGCGATCTTTTTTGCCATTGTCCTGACAAGTTCTTCCAGGTCGGCTACTCGTTTCGCCTCCTGAACACGAGAGAAAATCTCCTCCAGCACTGCACTCCGCCTTTCCACCTCCAGTCCGTCCAGCAACCCCCTCACAGCCTCGATTCGTCTAAGGTAGGCGTCGGCATCTTCTGGTGGGGTCTTGTTTGCGCACATCTCCCCTTGCCCAAGAAGGAGCCAGTTCAGGTTCACCCCGGTTTGGCCTATGGCGACAAGCGCCTCCCCACCGGGTACGTTGATCTGGTGTTCATACTTCCGAATGACGCCTATATGCAAACCCGTCAGGGTGGAGAACTCCTCTTGAT
The DNA here is from genome assembly GCA_028714035.1 of Rhodocyclaceae bacterium. GTDB lineage: Bacteria > Pseudomonadota > Gammaproteobacteria > Burkholderiales > Rhodocyclaceae > JAQTNA01. Next base: position 75,543 of record JAQTNA010000011.1, on the reverse strand, counting down.
TCAATCCAAGATACTTTCTCCAGAGTTTCAGGCGTTCGCCGATTGTCAAACTCAAAAAGCGCTCCTTTTGGGTCTTTATCGCCTTTTATCATACCTCAAACGGTTTATACTTGGCGCAGCGAATACGGAAAAGCGCCATGAACGACATCATTTCGATCAACCGCCAGTTTCTCATAATGGCAAGGGAGGCGGCAAAATTCGGTTCCGGCGAACTCCTCACCGGACTGAGCCGTCCCATGTTGGACAGGCTCGCGGCCATGACCCTGGAACAGATCGAGGGTCTTGCCAAGGGGGCCGGCGTCAGCCTCATCAGCCTCCGCTTGAACGATGCCGAACTAAACCGCCTGTGCACTCTCCATGAAACACAGAAGGCCGCCTATGCCATAGCGGTGGTGGCGTCCGGGGAAAAGTAGGAAAGACAGCGATGGTCGCCCTAGTCGAGCTCGAAAGCCTGCAACTCGCGCATGATTTGATTCAGACCGGGCTGCGGCTATCCATTGTGCGTGGCATGACCCGTATCGGCACACGCACGCTACGCCAGTGGTGGAAGGACGTTCACGGTGTCCGGCCCTCGAACGGCAAGCTGCCCGAGTCGGTGCTGTCCTTCATCAAGGACAAGGACTCCGCAGCCAGACTATCCGCCTTCGCTGCCCTCCACCGGCGAGTGAACGGGATGAATCTCTCGGCGGCGAGTCTGCTCACCACTTGGCGGGAGTTTCAGCGCATCTGCGGTCCCATGGACATCAACGCCGCCTATTTTGCGGTGCGGGACGTTCGGGCGCGCATTGTCATGCTTTCCAAATGTCCCGTGTGTCATGCCGCGTTCATCTATGACGTCGGCAGCAGACACACCGGGCAATGCCCGTTCTGCGATACCAAGGTGCTGGGCTGAGCCCATAAAATGCCGAGGCGACATCGGAGAAGTGCGGAGGGTGGCCTGAAGGATCGGGGGGGGCGACCGAACGCGAGCAGGATATCAACGTTCTAAACGAACACGAAGACGCCTTGCTCTTTCGCGGAACGCAGCATCGCCGCCTTCAAGAATATCGCATACCGCTTTGCGAATGGCGCTATTCTCCAAGCCTCCTGCGTTGTATGTGATCGGTGGAAGTCCTCCTGTGTGGTGAGGTCCAGCCTCGGCCACGACGATCTGGTCCGCATCGGTATTAATCACCAAATTTGCGTTATGAGTGACGATGATAACTTGTCGCCGATTTTTTGCTGAAACGAAAAGCGGCACAAGCTCATCGAAGACAGATTTTGGATCCAGATTTTCTTCCGGCTGGTCGATAACAAGAGGGCGATCATCGGAGTCATCAAGAGCGAGGTAAAGCAGCAATAGGACTATTCCCCTCGTACCTGGTGACAGTTTTCGAATGTCAATACCATCATAGGCAATCTCGTATCGAACCGAGATGTGGTCGCTTCCAAAGAGCCAATGTGCAAACTGCTTAGACCAAGCTCTGAACTCTGCTTGTTGTGTCGGAGCGTAGGGCGCATGCGCCATAAGGTCTTTTACGTAGGTCGAAATAAATTGGGTCATTGCTGCTTGAATATCTGCGGCACTACCGTTTTCCCACGCTGGCTTCAGCATCTTCTCGGCAAGGGCAATCAAAGATCCTCGGCCGTTAAAAGGCCCCGCCTTTCGGCGATCAAGGAGATTCTCCTCTGCGACAGTTCCCCACTGCTGAGCGTTTGCAATGCGTCGGATGGAAAAACTGAGTTTGCATAATGTTCCAGAGGATGCGGTGAGTCGCGCCATCAGAGGGGCGTAGAGTTCGGCGAGTGCCGTTTGCTCACTGATAATGGCCTCAAACACACGTCCATAGGCATCGTCGCGTTCAACCTGTAGCACCTTCCGGCGAGCGGCGGCACCTTGTGCATCCGTGAGTTTTGCTTCCAGCGTTTTTTGAAACGCGTTTTCTTGTCCGATACGCTTGGTTAGCGCGGTGTACTGATCCCGTACGACCTTGTCCGCACCGAACAAAGCCTCAAGCCTCGTCATCTCTGCAACGATTGTAGAAAGATTCAGCGTTCCCAGATTCGCGCCATCAACAATAAGAGGCGTGTTCGGATCGGCCGCCTGCACGGGCGGGCCGATAAGTTGCGCAATATGGTTGTCTGCCCATTTCACATAGCTGGTTAAACTGCTGTCGACGTTCCCTTTGTAGATAAGAAGGAACTCGTCCCATTGTTGATCGCCAAGTGGCGTTGGCGCAATATAATGTCATGATCCGCGGTTGGGCGGATTTCTGACGGTTGGGAGCAGGCAAATGGCGGCACGAACGAAGCTTGATACGGTTTCCGAGAAGCCGAAGCACCGTTACCGGGTGACGAACTGGGCGGAGTACGACCGGGCGCTGGTGAGTCGGGGCAACCTGACCATCTGGTTTGACGACGCCACCATCAAGGACAACTGGACACCGCCGCGCCCGGTGGGTCGCGGCAAGCCTGGCCTGTACTCGGATGTTGCCATTCAAACCTGTCTGACACTGAAGACCCTGTTCCGTCTGCCCTACCGTGCTACCGAGGGCCTGCTCAACTCGCTGATGCGCCTGTGCCAGTTGGACCTCCCGGTGCCGGACCACACGCATATGTCGCGCCGCGCGGCGACTGTCTCGGTGAAGATTCCGCGCCGGGAGCGGAGTGGCCCGCTGCATGTGGTGGTGGATTCCACCGGTCTGAAGATTTTTGGCGAAGGCGAATGGAAGGTACGCCAGCACGGGGTGGGCAAGCGCCGTACCTGGCGCAAGATTCACTTGGCCGTGGATGCAACCGCCAAGGACATCATCGGCATCGAGGTCACCACGGCGGACTGGCACGACAGCGAAGTCTTTGACGGCCTTCTCGACCAAGTTGAAGGCGACATCTCCCAGGTGTCCGCCGATGGCGCCTACGACAGCGAAGGTTGCCACGAGGCCATTGCCGATCGCGGCGCCAAGGCCACCATCCCACCCAGGGACGGCGCTATCGAGTGGGGAAACGACCATCCCCGAGATGGCATCCTCAAGGAAATTGCAGCCAAGGGGCGGGACGGTTGGAAGGACGACAGCGGCTACCACCGGCGCAGTTTGGCCGAGAACATGATGTACCGGCTCAAACAACTCGGCGACAAGATGTACTCCCGAGTCTTCGAGTGCCAGGTGGCCGAAGCCCAGGTTCGCGCTGCCATCATCAACCGCTTCACCTATCTTGGCATGCCCCAATCTGTCCGGGCTGGGAAAATTGTGCCCGCAACATGAAATAGGATGGGAAAAGGGCGAAATCATGCCAAAACTTGACAGGTTATGTGTTTGATATATAAGCAATTGCTAATTGTGCACCAACGCCTCGCCAAGTCCGCTTTGGCTATGCCTTTCGCGCGCTTGACGAAGAAGTTCGGGTGCCTTTGTAGCACGGGTGCTAGCCACTTCATCCTGCATAGCAATGAAGGTACGGCGTTGATTAGTGAACGACTGAATCTTGCTCCTGAAAGATTGCGCAGATTCGCTAAGCTCTGCGTGCCTTTTGGCCTGCGCTTCGGTGCCCTTAACAACAAGTTTGGCAAGATCCTTATTGTAGTTTTCGATTGACTTCTTCTTTTCAGCAACCTGACTGGTGAGTGTTGTAACTAGGCTCTCCTTCTCTAGCTCGGTGGCTATTCGTTCGGAGAGGTCGGATATTGCATCTGTTTCGCGGGTTCGCGCTTGCTGGAAACGGATCGTCTTATGCTCGCGAAATTCCGAAAAATCGAGGGCTCCTTCGCGTTCATCAAGCGGGTGCGCCTCTAATATTACTCTTTCGATCTCTTCAATGAGTCCATCCGAAACGCCGTTCGATGAGCAAAGCTCTTCTACGAACTGTTGAGATAGATAGCGGGCACGGGGAAATGCGAGGTGCTCGTTGGCATTATTCCCGTTTAGCGACCGTGTAGTCCTATCGCCACCACCCCAACTTAGGGTGACCGTGGCATCTCCAACAAGCTGTTTGGCGCGAATTAGAAAAGAAGGGCTAGTGTTCTCGTTGGCATTCCAGGCCAACGGGGAAATCGCATCACACCCAGCGGCAATCATGTCGGCGAGAGCGGTCTTGCCCGAACCGCGCGCTCCGATTATGGCCACCAGACCACGATTGAGTGGCATTTCCGGCGTCTGAACCCAATTCGCATTGGCTATCGAGACGTGGGAAATTACCTGAGATGGCATCGCGGAACAGGGCGGCTCCGATCCAACATACGCACGTCCTTCCGGGTCAATGCATGCTTGACGGAGCGCGTCGAATTCCAAGCCACCTTTGATCCATGAAAACCGATCGTCTACAGGCTGGCCGACGGTCGTTTGGTCATGTGAGTCGCTGCCATGAAGGCAAGGTTTACAACCGTTGTACCTGTCGCGCAGATTGTCAAGGGATACGCTTCGCTGACCAAGCCAGAATTCGCGTTGGGCAGGACTGCTGGAAAAGATGATGTGAGCGAACTTTTCAATTTCCTGGCGTACCGTTGCGTCGGCTGCTTGGCGCACGCCGGAAGTTCCATCGCCTGCTCCTCCGGCGATTGCAACGAGAATGTTTTTCTTTGCCCAGTCGCTTTCATGGAGAACTTGGCGTAGCTGGTCGAAGTCGACCTTGAACTGTGTTGCACCGTGTTGGAGGGCTGCCCGTTCGTCTGTAATGTTCGGGTCTGCGCATTTTCCCAGAGCAACGAGGTCATCGCGTGTGCAATCAAAGCGGTCTCCGTAAGCCGAAAATTGAAGCCGAGTGAGGATTCTGCGAAGTTGGGCCAGATGGTCCGGATCTTCTGGGCTGACAAGGAGGTGGGCATTCACGAAGCCGGATTTTGCGGCGACATTTAGCCGGAGTTCAACGTTGGGGAATAGCAACTGAACGTTGGGAAGTCTGCCGGCTGCTTTATGCCGCAATACTTCCTCGTATGTTTCCGTAACGTAATAGTCGGTCACTGCAATTGCTTCAATTCTTGGCAAACGCTTCTCAAGCGTCGTGAGGTACACCTCCCAAGCGTTTGCCCCACCGAACTGATTGTTGAGGACTGTACCTGGCGCATGAATGTGAGGCTCCCAACGTTTCCATTCCGAACCACGATTTATCATTCTTTCTCCATTACACCTATTTTCCTTCGAGCAGGGAACCGTGGGATATCTCTCGCTTTTTCCCGTGGCATTCGAGCAATATGATACGCCAAATAGGGAGATGGATTCATCCTGAATGGATCGCCGCTCTATAGCTTGTCCGCAGTCGCCACCTATGAACTATACCCCAGTGACAGCAGCCAAGGCGTAGCGGACGGTCAGTCCAAATATTGCCGCGGCGGTTCGAACGAGCGGCCTCGGCAAACGGCGCGTTTCCGTTTCCTTTTCCAGGCAGGTTGGCGGAGGGTGGGGCTATAGCATCCCCACATGCTCGATAGCCTCTACCTCCATCTCTACCGCCGTGCCCCGGCTTACCTCTGGCTGCTGGTGGCCGTGACCGCGGTTGGGCGTTACTTCACGCTCACCATCAATTTGACCAACTCCCTGCCCGGCAGCGTGTTCATCGTGTGCAAGGGTACGGTGCCGAAACTTGGCGACTTGGCGGCTTTCCGCTATGCCGGAGGCGTCGTCTATCGGCGTGATACCCTGTTCTTGAAGCGCCTGGCCGGTGTGCCAGGGTCGGTGGTGGCAGCCAAGGACGCTGGCGACGGCTATCGGGATTACTTCCTGGATGGACAACTCGTGGGCCGGGCCAAGCCGAGATCGAAAGGTGGAATCATCCTAGAACCCGGACCCGAAGGCGTGATTCCTCCTGGCCACTATTACATGGTGGCGCCCAACCCGGACAGCCTGGATTCCCGGTACGCGGCCGTGGGATGGGTGGCAGACAGCCAGATCGTGGGGCGAGCGTTCAATGTTTTCTGAGGCGATGCTGGATCGGCAGTTCGCCATCTGCCGCCGCCTCTGGACGGCGGTCCTGACTCAAGCCGTCCGAGATGTGGAAAACGGTACCGATCTGGAGCGAGAACAGGCGCTGGTGTGGATATTCGGACGACAACAGGTTCGCAACGGTTTCGATGCGATATGCCAGTGGCTCGACCTCGATCCAGACCGTGCCCGCGTTACCTTGATGCTGCGCCGCCGTTTTCGGTTCTGCTTCGACCAGGTGCGCGGCAAGGCCATGCCTGAAAGCCAGGGAAACGCCTTCACCAGCACGATGGCCGGGCACCCGACCTGGAACCTTGCGCAAAGCCGCGCCAAACACCGCAGGAAGCCCGGTGCTGTCTCCGAAGGCGCGCCTCAAAATGCCAACAGCGATAGAAAGGCAGCGTAGGTGTTCTTCGGCAAAAGGAAGTCGCCGCCGTCAGCGCCATTATCTTCAGAGCACGTCCTTCAATGGAACACAGACGAGATACCCCGCTATCCACCGTTCATGAAGGGCCTGCCGGTTGTGCCCCCCAACAAGCTGCTGGACACGCAGCAAGATCTCATCGCCAGGATCGCCAATGCCGCCATGGACGGGGCCGCGGCCCTGAGGCGCCGTTACCTGCCGGCCCTGCAGCGGTTCGCGTCCTTCGCGCACCTGTTGCCGGCGTCCCAATCCCACCATCACCGGGGCGCGGGCGGGCTGCTGCGTCATTCCCTGGAAGTCGCACTCTGGGCGCTCCAATCCGCCGACAAGGTGCTGTTGGACGCGGCGAAGACGCCGGCCAGAAGGCGGGAGATAGAGCCGCGCTGGCAACTGGCCGTATTTCTTGCCGCCCTGTGCCACGATGCCGGCAAGCCGGTTACCGACATCACGGTGACCAACAGCGAGCGCACCGCCGTCTGGCGGCCCATCAAGGAAGACCTGTATACCTGGGCCACGAGCAACGGCGTTGATGCCTATTTCCTGGACTGGCGCGAGGGCAGATCGCGGCAGCACACGGCACTGTCCACCGTGATCGGCGACCGGATAATCGGACTGGAAACCCTGGAATGGATCGAGGAGGGCGACACCGAACTCATCGTGTGGCTCATGGAGTCGCTCAACTGTAATCCGGGGCCGACCAACCGCATCTATGACCTGGTTATCAAGGCCGACCAGGCGAGCGTGGAACGGGATCTCCGAACCCTGGGGGTCGCCATGGCCGGGTACGACCTGGGGGTTCCCGTGGAGCGTCATCTGACGGACATCATGCGCCGATTCGTCAAGGAAACCATCTGGCGCGTCAACGAACCGGGGGCACGCCTGTGGAATATCGGCGGGAATCTCTACCTGGTCTGGCCGGCGGCTGGCGAGGAAATCGCCAGGCAGGTGGCAGAGGACGGCATCCCCGGCATTCCGCGCACACCGGACGGTATCCTGGACATGCTGGTGGAGCGCCAAATTGCGTTGGTGCGGGACGGTGCAGCACCTGGGGATCGGTACTGGAGAATCGCCCCTGATATTCTGGCCGAAAAGATACCCGACATTCAGCTACCCGCCATTCGCCTACGGGACGAGGCAATGGTGTCCTCGATCCCGATCCTCCCAGTCGCGGGCAGGATCGTGAACGAGCCGGGCGGCGGCACGCAGCCGGCCGGTCCCGCAGTGTCTGACCCATCGCCGGCATCGCCCATTGTTACCGCATCCCGCCAGGCGCCGCACGGTGAGGCGCGATCAGATGGCGAGGAAGGGGGACGTAAGCCCGTGCAGACTGGAGGAAAGCGGCCTAGCCGGAACCTGGACCCACAAGCGGAGGCTCCACCCGCCCCCGCAAAGAGGGAACCCTGCGCGGTGCCGGAGCCCGTGGCGCGAGGAGAAACGCCGGCCATAGAATTTGACGGGCCGGTGGGCGAAGCGCTCAAGGCGCTGGCCCAAGACCTCTCGAAGGGGGAGAAGCGATGGGGGCGTGATGCGCTGCTCGACCCGGAAAACCAGGTCCGCCTTCGGTGGCCGGATGCCCTCGCCGGATATGGACTTACCCCGAAGGCTATTCTGGATGATCTGAGTGGCCGTGGATGGCTATGGATAGACCCCATGGCCCCCCTGAAGAAAGTGCTGGATGCCGAGATCGGTGGTGTCACGGTGAAGACAATTCGGCTGGAACTCGCCATAAGCCAGGCGCTGGTGCGTGAGGCCGGAGGGGTGGCCCAGGTGGAAGATGTTGGCTGCGGCGGTATGGCGGAATCGTCCAGGGGCGTCACAACAGAGCCGCCCGATGGGCGAGAGCCAGGGCCGGAATCTACTACGGCCCCATCCCTGCCTCCGGTGGAGAACACCAAACCATCAGGCAAGGCTCAAAAAGCCAAAGCATCGAAAGCAAAATCCGGTTCCGGCGATGTCCCAGTGGGCGGTCAGCCCAATGCGGACGGCAGCGCAGAGATGTCCGACGCCGAGAGCCAAACCTCGGCAGTCGGCCCGGCCCAATCGCCATCTCTGGAAGAGGTGTTGGCGGCCATCCAGAACATGCCATGCCAACTCGGGGCGGACGGATACCGCACCGCGCCCAAGGGATCAGTCATAGCCGCGTGTGCCCAACGTGGGATCAAACTGTCTCATAGCCGTGTTGCGGTTCTGGCGCGGATCGCCCCGGAGAAGTTCGCCCTGGAAAACGGGGTTGTGCGGTTCAAGGTTTGAAGCTGCATCCGCTGGCTGCGGTTGCCCGGTTCGCTGCCACCATAGCCCACCGTGATGGCCAATGTGCTCGGCTCCGGGCAGGCAGAATGGCGGGGACCGACACAAAGCCAACCTCCGCCACAACAAGAGCGGACTATTCAGCCCACGTACCGGTGGCGGCGAATTTGAAAATGCGATCATGGCATTCCCGCAGCCGGGAATTTTTAGGCTGCGCGTCGCATTTTGCCTTTAGCACCGCAATATAGGACTTTGCAATACCTCGGGCCGCATCAATTCCCTCAATGTTCCTCACGAGCTTCGTATGTCCTTCTGCCAGTGTGACGACTGGGTATGTATCATCGCTGTCAATGATATCGTCAATGGGCTCAAGAAGGCTACGTGCCTCCTCAGCGTAGGCTAGTGCTGTCGTCTTGTCCGGAGCCTTGCTTCCGAGAATAAGTAGCTGTTGACCAAGGGCGTGCTGAGTGTGAGGCATAGGATATGCGCTGTAGGCTGTTCGAAGCTTTTCTAACGCTTCGCTGTCGTCGTGCATATCGCGTAGAGCCAATCCGTATTGTAGCCAGAACAAGCCATCTAGTTCGAATGACTTTTCGAGTCCTTTGTAGAGAGATAGAATCAATGTTTCCTTTCCCTTCAATATCTCCCATAGAAATTTGTGGTTTATAAGCTTCTTGTAGATGGCCGCTTCGACTTTATTCAAGTGCTTCATTACGGGGGCTTTGTAATGCGAAAAGGCTTGCAGCAAACCTCTAATGGCCTCACCCGTCAATCGGGGATCAACGATGTGCTCCAATAAGTACCTTACGTAGACCGGATGCCGTGCAGTTAGCGTATCTCCTCGCATCATTACTATCCCAGACAGAGCTTCACTAAGAACGGTCGACTTCGACAATATTCCTTGGGCACTTAGTGCTCGATCCACCAAACTTACGGGGGCGTCAAAATGCCGTTCCGTCACGACTCCAACCGTGAGGAAAAACATGCGCTCCTCGGCAGACGTTAAGGTCTTATAGTCGCTCTCAATGATCTCGCCAAAGCCGCGTCCATATGTTGCTTCCAACAGCGCAATCAGAAGCTGTTTCTGGGCTCTATGTACAAGTGCATAGACACGCTCATTTTCCGTCATTTGACCGAGCACCGTCCAAGAGCCGTGTGCTTCTAGCTTGGCAAGAATCTTCTTGGCGTCTCGCTGAGAAAACTCATTAACAAGGATTGCATTAGAAGAAAACTGCCCCAGTTTGTGTGTTGTTCGCTTCTTCCAGCTATTTTCGCGTTCGGCGCAGATTATGGTGGTTTTTGACAGCCGTGCAGCTGCCAGCGCTTCGCTGAGTTGATCTGAAACGACGTCGACATTGTCGATGGCCACGATAACCCGCGTTGCCGCATGCGATGACTGCTCTAGGGCCTCCAAGGCCTTCCTGATGTCCTTCTTTGGCTCCTGTATAAAATAGACGTCTATGCCTTTAGAACGGCACAAGGCATAGCAAATTTGCATCAGTAGCGTCGTCTTGCCTGAGCCAGCAGGGCCGATAAATGGGACGATCGTGCTTGGCTTCAAGTTTGCGAGGATTAGCTTCAAGCTACTAGCGAGAATATCGAGTTCTGCGGGAATGCCGTCGACAATGTCATTCCACGTCGGCTGGAAACCCTTATAGAACGCGCGAATGGCGCCTTCAGTCTCTGGGCGCGATGCCATATCAGGCGTTATCTGGCTTACCCCCTCAAGAAGTGCCGCGTATGCGCTGCGGTCAGCTGCGGCCAAGAATCCAGCGTATTGCGGAAGGCTTGCGGTCGCAAGTTGGAGTGGTGTAAGTCCCGCAGGAAAGGTTGCTTGTAGCCAGTTCGTGAAGGTCGACAGGGTTCCTGGAATGTGAACGATATTGAATTGAAGCAAAGACGCCTGTTGAATCGGTGTCGCGGACGGTGTGACGACGTAGCTCTTTCCTGGGGTCTTCCCATTAATAGTCTTGTAGCGTTCAATGTGGAACTTCAAGAGCGGTTCATTAAGTTTGGTACCGATAAATAAGAATGGCATGCGTAAGAAATCAGAAGCACATTGCTCATACCAAGGAAGCGCACGGTTGGTGGATCGTGCATACTCTGCGCTTGAGAAAATGATGCCCTCCCTGAGGCGATCGACAGACCCGTTTAGTTTTACCAAGTCGAGACGATTGAAAAACACATCTCGGTCGTCAAACGGGTCGGCAGAAAGTCTGACGTAAATGTCTTGCGACGAATTACGAAATGCCCGTTCGATTCCGTCGTCGATATTCAGTGTATAGATTCGACGCCAAGCATATTTCCCGAGTATGTCGTATTCGACAGAGGGTCGGACGTGGCGCAAGAGCTGCTCGAGAATGGGGTCTAATCTGGATTCAAGCTGTGCCCGGACTGCTGCATAGGCTTCATCGAGTGGCTCGCCAGAGTATGGAATGCTTGCCCGTTTGGCTAATTCCTCGGCCAGCGCGTCGCCGTCAAGGATGTCTACGCCAGAGGAAGTCTTTCCGCCTTTGGATGCACCGGCTCCGAGGAAAAGAATCAGTTCGCCTTTTTCTATTGCCGACTTGATGATCTCGTTCATGCGTCCGCTCCCCGTTTGCGTTTAGCTGGCATTATCCAATTGTCTTGATGTAATGAATGCAAACGAACTCGATCTGAAAGGTCGTCTGGCCTGATCGTATTTCGGTGACGAAACTGCCGTCAAAGTTGAGCGAGTCTGGGAACGACGGTCGTAGCCCGGCTTGAACAAAGATGAGGAAATTATTGAAGAGCTGCTGGAGATGGGCGTTCGAAGCAAACGTGTCTCGGGTGTCCTCGAACGAGTAATCGTGGACGCCCGTCGGAAGGAGGCCGTTGGCTTGGAACTGCGGTATCGGCATGCGCGGGAGGATGGTTGATGGGGTCCTACGTGTCCCGAACTGCGGCTATGTGCGGCGCTTCGCTTTGAGGACGCAGAGCATATCCGCACTTAAATGTACGTGGAATAACCGTTGACGGATGGGTTAGCATACAAATTGAAGTGGACTTCTGTGGCCCCTACCAACTTCTGCGCATTGTATGCCGCATATTGGACACGTCAAGCGTATAGGTATGTCGATACAGGTATGTCGACGCACGAACAGCCGGTTTGCGGCTCGATGCCGGGAGACGCTCATGTCCGACGGCTTGATGACCTCGTAACCATCAGCCTGGGCAATTCGATCCAGCGAGAGTGCCAAGGGGGCATCCCTCGATTTCTATGCCAATTCTCAGATTCGTCCTGGGAGGAATCCGGGATCGGGCGCCCGTCATCCGTGCGTCATGGTTTCCAGTCGGCGTGCGGAATCCATGAGACCAGCGGCCACCGCAGAGAAAACCTCCTCCGGAAAATCCCCCGGCAAGCGGGCGGCGACCTGTTCGATGACCGCCGGGGTGCGGGCCAGCACATCGGTGATGATAGTTTCCATGTCTGTGCCGAGACCGCAGAGTCGGGCCGTGGCGTTGAAATGGCGGCGCTGGATGTCCGCCAGTCGGTAGTGGCTGTTCTTGCCGCGCAAGGCCATGGCCAGCTTCAATTCCCGCCGATCCAGTTTGCCGGGGCCGCTGCCCACCAGGGGCCAGGCGGACAGCACGTCGTAGAGTGGCGTCAGGCGATAGCGTCCGCCGGGAAGGAGGCTCAGGCTGAAATTCTTGGCGTGACCGTCCGTGGCCGCGAGCATCCAGAACAGCAACTGAGTGCGCAGCAGCGTGGCCAGGTCTTCGTCCCGGTTCTGGGAGCCCTGGAGGATGCGCGCAATGGGGAGGAGGCCGGGGCCGCCGTCGGACTCGTATTTCAGGGAAGCCGGGGTGCCCGTGGCCTGGCAGAAATCCTCCTGAGGCAGGCGCAACCACCAGGCGCCCGAGGAATGTGGCTTGCGATCAAAGCGTTCCACCACCAGCACCTTCTGCTCCCCGAAACGGTGGATTTCGCAGGGGGCCACGGGTACGCCGTAGGCGGTGAGGATCTGGGTGCATAACCACTCGTTTTCGACGGAAGTCCGCATATCTGCCTGGCGATGCCCCACCAGGCCGAGGGGAAACTTGAAGATGTGGGTCGTCGGCGTGGCACCCCGCGGCCGGCACCAGCGGCCTTCGTGCCACAGCAGGGCGGTCTTCTCCTGGGCGCCGGCCAGGGAGATGCGAAAATCATCGGCTTCAAGCGCCTGGCCCGGTAGGGGCGAGGAGACGGCGGCCCGTAGCAGCCGTTCGAGCGCTTCATCGTCCAGGGGCTCCGCCTCGATGGAATGCACGTTCTCCGGCGTCTGTCCCTCGGGCAGCAACTGGACTGCTCCAACGCAATCTCGGCCGATGGCTTCCAGGAGATCGAAAGCATCCTGCGCCCGCGTGTGGAAGCGCGATTGCAGGCGGCGCCGGATGGCTTCGCTGTCGGGCAGCAGGTTGTCGAAATAGGAGCCGATGCGCTCGCCCTTGAGCGGCAGGTTGTCCAGATTGAAGGGCAGCGACAGGGACAGTGGCCGCGCTTCCGGGGAGGCCACCCAGGCCGGGTCATACTGAAGCTCCATGGGGCCACGGGCCGGCAGGCGCCATTGGCCGACCCGCTGGCCGTTGGCCCAGATGTCCAGCGCCCGGCTGAGTGCTCGGCGTCCCATGGCCTACCACTCTCCGGCAGTGGGTGGGCTGCCGGTCTGGTCGCGGATGGCCTGGTCGTGGATAGTCAGCTCCAGCCCCAGCACGTTGGCCAGAGCGAGGAGGCGATCCAGGGTCAGCCGGTCCGGGCTTTCTTCCAGTTCCGACAGTCGGTTCTGGCTGATGCCCAGCTTGGCAGCCACCGCCTGCTGGGAAAGTTTCAGCGCCCGGCGCCGACTGGCCAGCACCTGGCCCACCTGGGCAGAAGTGGAGAGTATCTGAGCCACGGCAAGCTCCATCGGGAATGGCGATAAATGAATAATATCGCTATGGACGATAACTGTAAAGTATCGGGGGTGCCGATGGGTAGGCCGGCGATGGCATTCTTTGAGCGCTGCTTTACTCGGAGCCACGGACAACCCGAAACGCGCCACAAACGACTGCGTTTGGCGCACGAAGCAGGGTGGCCCCTGTGCCAGCATTGGCCCCATGCCCAACCGATCAATCCTCGCGATATTGCTGTTCCTGTCCGTGCTCGGCGCCAGTCTTCACGCCGAAGACCTGGGCACCGTCGGGCCGACCTATGACATCGCCGAGCGTGACCTCATCGAGGTCATCAAGGACAAGTTCCGCCGTATGGAAAAAACCGGCGAGCTGGCCGGGATGCAGGATGACTACAAGCGCAAGGTGATGGGCGGCATCGAGCGCCCCAGGCCCGTATCGGGAATCCGCCCCACGGAAACCGCGCGCACCTTCTTCATTGACCCGACCTGGACGCTGGATCGGAACGTGGTCGACGAGAAGGGCAACGTCCTGTATCCCGCCGGCACGCGGATTAATCCCTTCGACTACGCGCGCATGACGCAGGCGCTGCTGTTCTTTGATGGCCGGGACAAGATGCAGATCGCCTTCGCTAAGCGCTTCATGGCCGAGTCCAAGATGCGCGTGAAGCCTATCCTCGTCGGCGGCGAGCCGATGAAACTCATGCGGCAGTGGAAGCGGGAAGTCTTCTACGACCAGGGCGGGGCGCTGTCGCGGCGCTTTTCCATCACCCAGGCGCCAGCCGTCGTCAGCCAGCAAAGGAGGCAACTTCGTGTTGATGAAATTCGGCCGTGACGTGAAAGTCGCGCCAGCGACTCTCGATGCTCCCCTCGCCCCTCGCGGGAGAGGGGTTGGGGGCGAGGGGGAGCGGACCGCGACTTTCAAAATCAGGGGCGAGCGCTTGCTCACGACAGTGAGGCTCCTCCTGGCTTTCGGTGTGCTGTTCTCGGCCACCAGCCAGGCCGCTTCCTGCAAGGGCAAGTTTGCCAATCCGATCACGGACATCTGCTGGTCGTGCATGTTTCCCTTGCGCATCGGCGGTGCGACCCTGGCCTCGATGGACCAGGAAGATACGGCTAACCCAGGAGGGGTGGCGTGCGCCTGCGGTAATCCGCCGAAGGTGGGTATCAAAGTCAGCTTCTGGGAGCCCCTGCGCCGGGTGGATGTGTCGCGGCAACCCTTCTGCATGGTGAGCCTGGGTGGCATCAAGATGGACCCAGGGTTCGATGCCCCGGCTCATGGACGCAGCACGCGGGATTCCCAGGACACCAGTTCCTTCTACCAGGTGCACTGGTACGTCGACCCGATCATCTATTACCTGCAAGCGGTGCTCGACAACAGTTGCCTGGAGAACACCGGCTTCGATGTCGCGTACCTGACCGAGCTTGATCCGCTCTGGCATGACGACGAACTGACGCGGATTTTGAACCCGGAGGTTTACCTGTTCGGCAACCTGCCGGCGCAGGCCGCCTGTGCCGCCGATTGCGTGACGGCCACGGCGGCTTTTCCCAACAACACCTTCTTCTGGTGCGCCGGATGCCAGGGCAGCCTCTACCCCATGAACGGCAATGTCCAGGCCCATGTTGGCGGCGTGCAGGCATCCAGCCTGGAACTGACGCGCATTATCGCCAAGATGCACCGCGAAGGCTTGATGTGGTCCGCATCGGGCGATGGTGGCCTGTGTGGCTATTACATGCAGCCGATCATGGACAAGACCAGCTACAAGTACCACATGCTGTATCCGGTTCCGCAGACCCAGAAGATCGCCGGCAAGTGCTGCCAGCCCCTCGGGCGATCGACCCTCCTTTGGGGCGCTGGGCGGGAATTTCCCTTCGAGGGCGAGGACTTCGCGTACCAGGTCTTTCGCAAGCGCAACTGCTGCCAGGGTGTCGTGGGGGCGCCATGAGAGCAAGGAATCATCCTCTGTGCGCAGGTTCGATTCCTGCGCTTCTCCTCCCCTTGTTCCTGGCGCTGGCGTCCTATCCAGCCTCGGCCCAGGAATCTTTCACCGGGGGTGGCACGAGTCCCGCGACTGCCGGGGTTGGCGCGGGGCGTCCATCGCTTCCGTCAGCAGAGGATATAACCAGGGCACAGTCCAGAGCGAGAGATGCCATGGGGCGGATATCGGAGCCGGCTCTGCTCAAACAGCGGTACGGCGGCGCTGGTATTCCGAGTATCGAATCGGTACCCAAACCAGCGGTGCCCGCGCCGGACATCGCTGAGCTGGCGCAGAAATACAAGGCACTGGGACGCCCCCTGGCGCCAGGCAAGCACGGGCCGGATTTGTTGGTGATGGTGTCGCTGTCCATGCCCAGAGATGCGCTTGTACACCTCGCCGACCAGGCCGACCGTGCCGGCGCCGTTCTTGTGTTTCGCGGCCTCAAGGGTGACTCCATGAGGAAGATGGGGGAGGAGATCAAGGCGCTCGTCGGCGATCGCAACGTCTCGGCGGTCGTTCATCCACCGGCATTTCAGCAATTCAGCGTCAAGCGGGTGCCGGTGGTGGTCATCGCCCGGCCGGACGCCGGCAGCGTGCTCGATAGCGGCTGCTCCAGGGCGGATACCTTCGTCAAGGTGTCCGGGGACGTGTCGCTGGATTACGCCCTGGAATACATCGAGCGTACGAGCCCGGCCTGGGCGGACGTGGCCAGGTCGTTTCGGAGCAAGATTATCCGGGGGATCAACTGATGCGCCGGGCGGTATTCGTCGTCCTCTGGTGGGCGGCGGCGTGCCTCGCGGACCAGAATAGCGCCTTCCAGGCTGGCAGCAGCCTGGGCACCTCGGCCAAGCAGGGCGCGTTCTCCGGGATCGGCAGCGGTTCCGCGGCGGGAGCGGTTCCCGCCTACGGCACCACTCCAGCTGAGGCGCAGTTCTTCCAGGGAGGCCAAGGACAGGTAACCGGGCCAGGCACCGCCAAGGTGCAAGGCTGTGCGACAGCAGCGCCAGATGCCGATGCCATCAAGCGCCAGGAATGCGCGGCGGTGAATTTTCTGGCCAACAACATTCAGGTGCGGCCTCAGATCACAATCACCAGGAACGACCCGATGATCCTGACGGCGAAAGCCAATCAGAACAACGCGGAGACCTTCTTCCAGTCCCTTGGCCTCAGCGGCGGTACCGGCAGCAGCACCCAGTGCACGACGAGTACGCAAACGACTCCGGCGCAGTACACGACCCAAACCTGTTCCGTGCTCAAGGAAGTCGGCACCCAGCAATGCAGCATGGGGCGGGTAGTCAATATCGACACCGATGCGAATTTCCAGTGCGATCAGACGGTGACGGCCTATCAAACCTTGAAGTGCCGCCGCGGTAGCAGTGTTACGGTGGGATTTGGCCAATGTGCCCCTGGCGCGTGGCTGGGCAGGGCGGCGTTTGTTGATTGCAGTTGGTGCGTCGACCCCTACCTGGCCCTGAATGTCTATTGCGGTGGTGATGGGCACTCCTACGACGTGGAGCCCTATCGCTCCTACGACGGTGCGAATCGCTATGACTACAACTGGATCGGCTACCCGTGGAATGGGAGCTACGGCTTGTTCCATGTCGCGGTGGCGCCGGGGCAGTCGGTAACCGACTACTACGTCAGCAACCTGGGATTTGGCTGCAACCTCTACGTCTATTACAGCGTGGCCTGCGGCACCACCACCTGTACCCCCTCGGTACGCGATGTCAGCTCTGGGTGCAATGCGCAGAGCGGCTCCGGTACCGGCGTTCCGCTCCAGCTTCCGCTGACGAAGACGGTTTCCACCTGGGTGTCCGACCAGTGCCAGGCGTTGAAGACACGTACGCAATGAAGAAGCTTGTTGCCATCTTCATTCTGTTGGCGCTCATCACGAGCGCGTTTGCCAGGGATTGCCAGCTATCCGGGTCAGTCTGCGTCGACTCGACCCCAAGCAAGAACATCTCGGGTGTCACGGTCACTGTGGCGGAGGCAGGCGGGTGCTGGGAGTACGAGGACACCTATAGTTGCATCCAACCCAACGCTGTCAATTACTGCCAGCCCTTCATTAACGCTCGGCCGGCCTGCTGGCAGACCAACTCCCAATGCGCCCAGACGGACACCACGTTCGGCACGGGTTGCATGAAATACACCCAAACCTGGCGCTGCGGCAACCCCGGCACGGCGACACCGACCAACACCCTCCGTCTGGCCGACACCTATACCCTGGTGTCGAGCAACTATGACCCGTCGCCGTGCGCCTCTCTTTCTGGAAATGCCAACTGCACTCTCGCATCGAGCACCTGCACGTCCACCACCCTGGCTTCCCCCTTGCCGGCAGGCATTACCCCAGCCCAGGCAGCCCCGGACAGCTGCTACCAGACGACGAATACCTACGCCTGCCTGACCGGCCGCTCTGACACGTCCGAGTGCAATGGGTACGCCTCGAACCCGAATTGCGCGTTGCAATCATCAAGCTGCACGGATCAAACCCTTGGGCAGTGCACCTTCGAGCAGAGAACCTACAGTTGCATGAGCACGCCTGCCCATAGCAGCACGGTGACGGATTGCTCGGGCCAACAGTTCTGCCAGGGCGGCAACTGCTTCAACAAGGGCTCGCCGAACGACCCTGACTTTGCGCGATCCATGGCGCTCATGGAGGCCGCACGGGAGGCCGGCACCTATGGCTCGGAAACGGAGGTGTTTCGAGGATCAGATGCCCGCTGCCGCATCAAGCTGTTCGGCCTGGCGAACTGCTGCAAGACGAGCGGGGGCGGAGGCGGTTTCTCCAACGCGGCATTGATCGGTGCCGCTGTGAAAGTCGGCGGGCAGGCCTTGGATGCGGGTTCCGGCTACGTCTACGATGCCCTCTACGACGCGCCTACCCTGCAAAAGGGTCTGGGTGCCATTCTCGGGGTCACGGGCGCGGATGGATTGTTCAATCCCTCGTTCGGCTTTTATGGATTTTCGTTCCAGTTCTCGTTCAGCCAAGGATTCGTCTTCACTGGCTTCGATCCCTATTCATTGGCACTCCAGATCGGCATCATGATCCTTCAGGATCTGATGTCATGCGATCAGAGCGAGCAAATCCTGGCGATGCGTCGCGGCCAGAATTTGTGCCATGAGGTTGGCACCTACTGTTCTCAGGAGTTGAAGCTCCTGTTCGTGAAAATTTGCCTCGAACATACCAAGTCGCATTGCTGCTACAACAGCCGGTTGGCGCGAATCATCAACGAGCAGGGCAGGACACAGATCGGCAAGGCATGGGGCGCGGCGGAAAGCCCGAACTGCTCCGGTTTCACCCAGGCGGAGTTCGCCGCCCTGGACTTCTCCAGAATTGACCTGTCGGAATTTACGGCCGAGATCATGGCCAACATCCAGTTACCGAACGTGGGGACGATGAGCCAGCAAACCCAATCGTCGGTCCAGCAGAAAGTGCAGAGTTACTACCAGAGGTGAGCACAGAATGAGAGCCAGAGGCCCGAAGTCACCCCGGAGGCAAGTCCGTTGTGCCACCCTCGTCGCGCTGACACTCCTGGCCGCGGCGCCAAGCCTTCGGGCCGCCGCCGAATACCCCAGCCTCAAGCCGCTCCTCATGGAAGCCCTGGACGCTCGTGGCGGCGCGGCCAATGGTGTCCTGGTGGGGCCGATAGCGGACAAGTTCAGCAACACCACCGGATCGGCGGCGCCGGTCGTGGTGGAAGTAACGACCCTCAAGAGCTTCAGGCAGGAGGGCTGCAAGCGCCTCAACGTGCGCCTGAAGCAGGCGAACGTACCGACCAAGGAGGGGAAACTGGCTGAGTTCGGCGTCGACTACGGCCTGAACCTCTGCCGTGACGGAAGTTCCCCGACCGAGGGCATGGATCTGGAGAAAGTGGGGAAGGTTCTTGAGCGGCAGCGCGCGGACTAAACAGCCATGAGCGCGTGCCTTGGAAGGCTTGCCAAGCCAGCGCGATTGCGGAAGTGTTGATGGTAAGTTTGCTCATGCTTTCCCGCTCCTGTAGGCTTTGGTCCATCGGTCGTGCTCGGCGGCGCAGCACATGGCCCAGGGGCTACCGGTTGGCAGGGTGCTCGGTTATAAACTGGCGCAGGGCGGAGTCAATACGGGTCTGCCAGCCTTGCCCAGACGCCTTGAAGTGCTCCACAACTTCATGTGACAGGCGGATGTTGATGCGCTCTTTCGGGTGCTCTGCGCGGGGGCGGCCACGGGGCTTCAACATTTCGCCGGCAACTTTTGCGCCGAAAATCCCAGGTAAAACCTCACTCGCGGGCCTCGCATTCGCGAAATCGTCAGCCGTCCATTCGGGGTTTTCTTCGTCAACCAGTTCAGGATCAGGTCTTCTGTTCATAATGTTTCACCTCTCGTGGGTTCGCCTTGCGCAGGCTGATGACGTGTACCTTGCCACCTCGTGGCGTGAAAACTGCCGCGTGCAACCGACCTCCGATCAGTCCCAATACCCGGTAACGGCGCTCCCCGTACTCTTTACGGATATCCTCTTCGATCATCGCACCAGACCAGTCCAGTTGCTCAACTAGCGTAAACGGTAAGCCGCGCTCAGTCTCGTTGCGTTCGCTTTTGGCTGGATCGAAGCTGATGTCCATGAGAATTATTGTACTCACAACAATAGTGAAGGTCAAAAGCTTCACTGGTTCAGATCGGAGTCAGCTTTTCTGGTGGCGGCTCTTGAGCAGATTGTTCAGCAACAGTGTTTCCGGCCAGCGGTAGTGGCTTGTTTCGCGCGCAGGTGTGGATGTTCGCGCGTTTCAGCAAGTGGCTTCCGATCACCGCGATTCTGGGGGTCCCCGGCACCATGCTGCACGAACTGGCACATTGGTCCGTCGGATTGCTGACCCTGGCCAGGCCACGATCAATCACCCTCTGGCCAAGGCGCGAGGGCGGGAGGTTTGTCCTGGGGGAAGCCGGGTTTTCCTTTCTGGGCTTCTGGAATGGCGCGTTTGTCGCGCTTGCGCCCCTTCTGCTTGCACCGCTCGCCGGGCTGGCCTTTCTAACTGCGATGGGTGCATGGGTCAGGGCGGATTTCGTTATGTGGACGGTGTTCGGATACCTCGCGGCGGTACTGCTTAGGGCCTCAATCCCCTCCTCAGCGGATATGCGCGTGGCGATCCCATCGCTTATCTTCTACGCTGTGCTCGGCGCCGGCCTTGCGTACCAGTATCGTGAGTGGCAGACGTCGTTCGGCTGACGCGCGAACTGGTGAGGCGGCACCCTGCGCACCGTTGCGATTGAGAAAGGTTGATGGTGAACGCGGTACAATCCGGAACCAAACCCGTTCCATTTGGTGACACAAACGCCATGACGTACCGTAGTGCGTACCGGGCGCGTGGTTAAACCGTGTAAAAACAATAATATATACCAGTTAAACCGGTTCGATTCCGGTTCCGGGCACCAGGCAGATTGTCGAATCATTTCTTAGCGAACCGAGCTTTTTCCATGATCGTCTATAACCTGACTTGTGCCAAGAAGCACACTTTCGAAGGATGGTTCGCATCCGGGGAAGCGTTCGATCGCCAGTCCGACCAGGGACAGGTCACCTGTCCGGTTTGTGGCGATCACCACGTCACCCGCGCTCCGTCCAGTCCCCATCTGCGTCGGGCGAGCGCCCAGGCGCCGCGATCCGAAGTGGGGCAGGACGGCGACCTGGAAAGGCTGCTGGAGGGCCTGCGCCAGGTCATGGAAGACAGCGAGGACGTGGGCGAGGCTTTCGCCCAGGAGGCCCGGCGCATACATTACATGGAGGCGCCGCTGCGCAGTATCCGTGGCGTGGCGACCCTGGGGGATACGGCCGAGTTGCTGGAAGAAGGGATTCCGGTGCTGCCCTTGTCCGTGCCCTTGAAAAAGGATCTTCACTGAGAGCCGGTGTGTTCCGCACCGCTCGTCGCCAGCCCTGACGGCACGGCATGAATGACGAAGACTTCATGCGGGAGGCCATGACCCTGGCACGGGAGGCCGCGGTCTGTGGCGAGGTGCCCGTGGGCGCCCTGGTCGTGCGGGGCGGGGAAATCGTGGGGCGCGGCTTCAACGCCCCGATCTCGCGCCACGATGCCACGGCCCACGCCGAGATCATGGCCCTGCGCGACGCCAGCGCCAATCTGGGCAATTACCGCCTGCCCGGCTGCACCCTGTATGTCACCCTGGAGCCTTGCGCCATGTGCGCCGGGGCCATCATGCACGCGCGCATCGGCAGGGTGGTCTATGGCGCCCGCGATCCCAAGACGGGCGTGCACGGCAGCATCCTGGACCTCTTTGCCGAGACTCGCCTGAATCACCATGCGGAAGTGGAGGGCGGGGTGCTGGCGGAGGAGTGCGGCCGCCTTCTCTCCGACTTCTTCGCGGCCCGGCGCGGCCGCACCCTCATCGCCTGATGGTCAGCCTGCGCATCTCCCTGTCCGAACAGAGCCTGGAGTTGCGGGACGGGGAGGGTCGGGTGCTGCGGCGTTATGCCGTGTCCACCGCCCTCAAGGGCGGCGGCGAGTCGAGCGGTAGTTTCCAGACACCGCGCGGACGGCACGTGGTCCGCGCTCGTATCGGTGCCGGGGCTCCGCTTGGAGCGGTGTTCAAGGGGCGCCGGCCCACCGGCGAGATCTGGTCGCCGCAACTCGCATCGGCTCACCCGGGCAAGGACTGGATACTCACCCGCATACTCTGGCTCTCCGGTTGTGAGCCGGGCCGCAACCGCCTGGGGTCGGTGGATACCATGCGTCGCTACATCTATATCCACGGCACCGCCGATACCGAACCCATGGGCGAACCCCGTTCCCACGGCTGCATACGCATGAGGAACCAGGACATCCTGGAGCTCTTCGATCTCGTGCCGGCGGGAACCCTGGTGGATATCCTGGCGTAGCTGGGCCATCCGGTCTCCTGATCGGTGCTGATCTTCAGCAAGGGAATAATTGCGGGATCTTGTGGGTCGGGCTTCAGTCCGACAGGCGCACCGTAGCCGCTACTGTCGGGCTGAAGCCCGACCCACGGGGAACCAGAATTGCTGGAAGTGCCTTGAAATATATTCAGATGAAGATCGGCACTAATCAGGTCCGGCGTTGCCAGAACCTGAACCGTTCACGCCCGGTTTCCTCGCCTTCCTTGCCATAGCTCACCTCCTCGAAGGCGACTCTTCCTTCCTTGTCGGCGACGATCACGGAGGAAGAGCGGGTACCGTAGCTGGGAGAGCGGACGAAGGCGGCGGACAGGAGGCGCTCCCAATCCAGGCTGACGCCGGTGCGGGGCAGCAGGTGGTCCTCGGCCAGGGCGTCGTCCCGCAGGAGTTGCAGCAGGCCGGCATCGTCCGGCAGCCGGGACAGGGCCGAGGCCAGGCGCGACTTGCCCAGGGCCACCTTGGGCCAGGGTGTGTCCAGCAGATGGTTGGACAGGCCATAGACGCCGGGGAGCAGGGGGCCGCCCGGTCCCTGGTTGGACTGGTAGTACAACTCATCGCCGTTGCCGAAGATCAGGTTGTAGCCGTTGTAGGCCGCGCCCCTGTCGGTCAGGTGCGTTTGGTAAACGGCGGGGGACGACGCGCCGTCCAGGAAATCGGCCACCAGGGCGCCGCGGGAGGGGGTGCCCTGCCGCTGGCTTGCCGGATCGCGGTAGTTGGTAAGCCCGGCGAAACGCCCGCCGCGGCTGATGCCCAGCCAGGTGCCGCCACCCTCCAGGTCGCGCCCCGCGAGTATCTCCGGCCGGTCCGCCCAGAAATCGGCGGCGGCCGTGGGCCGGGCGAAGAACTCGTCCCGGTTGGCCGCCACCACCAGGGGGAAGTCGGGGTGGGCGCGCCAGGCGAGGAGGATGAGGCACATCAGTTGTCAGTGGTCAGTGGTCAGTTATCAGTGCAGTCACCGCGCGCTTTGCGCGCGCAAATTTTTCTGACAACTGACAACTGTCACCTGACAACTGATCACTCCGGCAGCGAGTAGGGCAGGGTGCGTATCTGCACGGTGGGACCGTCCAGGGCGCCCAGGTGCACGGCGCCGGCCTCGACGCAGGGGATCTGGATCACCGCCAGGAGATCAAACCCGCCATCGGGCGCGGCCACCGCATCCACCACGTTGCCGCAGGCCTGCTCCAAGGTGGACGGGGCGAAGAGGGCGGTCCCGGCGGGCGGGCAGATGTCGGCATGGGCCAGGAACATGCGGCGCTTGATCTTGCCCAGGTAACGGGTGCGCGCCACCACTTCCTGCCCCGGATAGCAGCCCTTGGTGAAGGAGAGGCCGCCCAGGGCATCGAAATTGATCATCTGCGGCACGAATTGCTCCTGGGTGGGCAGGCTCACCCGGGGGATGCCGGCCTGGATGTCCAGCCAGCGCCAGGCTGCCGTGCCCACGGGGCGAGCCCCCGCCGACAGGGTCTGCCAGAGCGCCGGCGTGGACGCCGCGTCTACCACCAGCATGAAGCGCTGTGCCGAGAGGCGGATGACGCTGCCACCGGACATGCGGGTGATGCCCATGTCGGCCGCGGGAACCGGCAGTCCGGCCCCCTCCAGCAGGGCTGCGGCCTGACTGCCCGCCAGGCCCAGGAGGCGTTGCTCGCCACTGGCATCCGTCAGCTTCACCTTGGAGCGCAGGATGTACATCGTCAGTTTTTTCTGGACCGGAGCCTGTAGATCCCGGGAAAGCAGGAGCATGAGATCGCTGTCGTCGCGCCAGGTGAGCAGGCTGGCTACCATGCGGCCCTTGGCGCTGTTCAGGCTGTTGAATTCCGCCTGGTCGGCCGGCAGCTTCTTCACGTCGTTGCTGGTGAGATTCTGCAGGTAGTCCACCGCATCGTCGCCGGCTATCCGGATCAGGCCCAGGTGGGTGAGCGGCGCGATCACGGTTGCGTCCCGCGCCGCCCGGAGTTCCTCCAGGGGGTTGCCGAAATCCTGCACATCCGCGCCATGTTCGTCAATTTGGGCGCCGCTCTGCTGCAATAGGGCAAGCCAGTCGGGGTTCATCTTGTTCTCTCGGATAGGGGTTGAAGTCGGCTATTATATGGCGCCCTGCCGCCTCCGGTTCAAGCCCCGCCGCCGCTTCCAGCGCCGACTTTCATGTTCCGACTCCTGAAACGCCTATTCCTTCTTGCCGCCATGGCCGGCCTGGGCCTGGCCGCCTGGCTCGTCTGGTTTGCCACCGCGCCCGTATCGCTTTCCGCGTCGCCCCTGGATGTAAACCTGGAACCCGGACTGGGGCTGCGCCAGGTCTCCCGCAACCTGGCCCAGTCCGGCGTCGGTTTCTCGCCCTGGCAATTCACCCTGCTGGCCCGAGTCCTGGGCAAGGCGGGGGCGATCAAGGCCGGCAGCTACGAGGTCGAGGCCGGTCTCACGCCCCTGGCGCTGCTATCCAAGCTGACCCGGGGCGATGTCAGCCAGGGCGACGTGAGCCTGATCGAGGGCTGGAACCTGCGCCAGGTGCGGGCCGCCCTGGATGCCAACCCGGACTTGCGCCACGACAGCCAGTCGCTCTCCGACCAGGAAATCCTGCAAAAACTGGGGGCGTCTGAGCCCTTCCTGGAGGGGCTGCTGTTCCCGGACACCTATCTCTTCCCCAAGCATGGCAGCGACCTGGAGGTGTTGGCCCGCGCCTACCGGGCCATGCAGCGTCACTTGCAGGCGGAGTGGGCGGCCCGGGATACCGGAACGCCGTGCAGGAACCCTTACGAAGCCCTGATCTTGGCCTCGATCGTGGAGAAGGAGACCGGCCTGGCGGCGGACCGGGGCAAGGTGGCCTCGGTGTTTACGAATCGTCTGCGCCTCTCCATGCCGTTGCAAACCGATCCGACGGTGATCTACGGGCTGGGGGAGAAATATGATGGCAACCTGCACAGGAGGGACTTGCAGCGGGACACCGCCTTCAATACCTATACCCGTCCCGGCCTGCCGCCCGGTCCCATCGCCCTGCCGGGCAGGGCCGCCCTGCACGCGGCGCTGCATCCCGATAGCACGCCCTATCTCTACTTCGTCGCCCGGGGCGACGGTAGCAGCCAGTTCTCGCCGGATCTGGACAGCCATAACCGGGCCGTGGCCCGCTACATAAGGAAAAAATAACATGGCCGGCAAGTTCATCACGTTCGAGGGCATAGACGGGGCGGGCAAGAGCACCCATATCGCCTGGCTGCTGGCATTCCTGCGTTCCGCGGGGCACCCCGTGGTGGCGACCCGGGAGCCGGGCGGCACGCCCCTGGGAGAAAAATTGCGGGAGCTGCTGCTCTCCGAGCCCATGCACCTGGAGACGGAGGCCCTGCTCATGTTCGCGGCCCGGCGCGAGCATCTGGACAAGCTCATACGGCCGGCCCTGGCAAGGGGCGAATGGGTCGTGTCCGACCGCTTCTCCGACGCCACCTACGCCTACCAGGGCGGGGGGCGGGGGCTCTCCCGGGACAAGCTCCTGGCGCTGGAAGAGTGGGTGCATGGCGGGTTCCAGCCGGATCTGACCCTGGTCTTCGATCTGGATCCGGCCATCGCGGCCCAGCGGCTCGCCGGCACGGGCAACGCCCCCGACCGGTTCGAGCGGGAACCGGCGGAATTCTTCGCCGCCGTGCGCGCCGCCTATCTGGAGCGGGCCGCCCTGGACCCGGGCCGGGTCAGGTTGATAGACGCGGGGCGCGCTCCGGAAGAGGTTCGAGTACAGCTGGAACGCATCGTCGCCGACCTGTGATGCCAACCATTCATGATCGAAAGACCCGTCCCCATGAGTGAAAGCCGCGGAGCGTCACCCCCTCACCCCCAGCCCCTCTCCCTCAAGGGGCGAGGGGAGCTTCGTGAGTCGCTACGCGACTTTGACGGAAATGAACCCCTCTACCCCTGGCAAAAGGAAATCTGGAACCGGCTGTTGTCGGACCTGGATCACCTGCCGCACGCCCTGTTGCTGCACGGACCGGAAGGGAGCGGCAAGTCGCTCTTCGCCGAAACCCTGGCGGCGCGGCTTCTCTGCGAGACGGCCCAGGGTAGCGCCTTCGCCTGTGGCGAGTGCCAGGCGTGCAATTGGTTCGCCCTGGGCAACCATCCGGATTTCCGTCTGGTTCAGCCGGAGAGCGAGGACGAACCGGCCGAGGCGGAGCCGGGGGGCGACGGCTCGGGCGAGGCAGGCGAAGAGAAGGCCGACAAGAAGAAGCGCAGTACCCAGATCCGGATTGACCAGGTTCGGGAACTGGCGGACTTCATGGTGGTCGGAACCCACCGCCAGGGCTTGCGCATCGTCATCCTGCGCCCGGCCGAAGCGATGAACGTGCATACCGCCAATGGCTTGCTCAAGCTGCTGGAGGAACCCATCGCCGGCAGCCTCTTCCTGCTGGTAAGCGGCAAGCTGAACCAGTTGTTGCCGACGGTGAAGAGCCGCTGCCGCCAGTTACATTTCGGCAAGCCTACGCTGGAGGCGGCGCGGGCCTGGCTGAGACAGGAGAAATTGACCGGGGCGGACGAATTGCTGGCCCTGGCCGGAGGCATGCCCCTGGCGGCGCAGAAGCTGGCGGCAGGCAAGCTGCCGGAACGGCGCAAGCGCTTTCTGGCTGCCGTCGCCGATCCCCTGCGGCAGGACATGGTGCGGCTGGCCGGGGAACTGGAAGGCTGGCAGAAACAGGTCAAGGGCGTGGAGGCGGATCTGGACATGCCGGTTCTGGTGGACTGGCTGCAGAAATGGGTGCTGGACCTGGCCCGGGTCGCCGCGGGCGCGCCGCCGATATTTCATCCGCATGAGGCGCAAGGGCTCTCGGCCCTGGCGCAAAAGTCCTCCTTGGCCGCGCTCTTTGCCTGCTACAATGATTTGCAGCGCGCGCGGGCGGTGGCGCGCCACCCGCTCAATGCCCGGCTGTTTCTTGAAGACATGTTGCTGCGGTATGGGCGGGTGTTTGCTCAAGGCACGGCCTGAACTCCGGCACCCACGAGACGTTTGATCCATGAACGATACGACCAAGCTTCAGAATATCGCACGGCCGAGTGTTCTGTCGCTCAACATCAATTCCAAGTCCGCCCTCTACGCGGCCTATATGCCTTTCCTCAAGAATGGCGGCATCTTCGTGCCCACGGCCCGCGCCTATTCCCTGGGGGACGAAGTGTTCATGCTGCTTTCCCTCATGGACGAGCCGGGCAAGCTGCCCATCGCAGGCAAGGTGGTATGGGTCACTCCGGCCGACTCCCAGGGCAACAAGACCCAGGGCATAGGGGTGCACTTCGGCAACGACGAGAGCGGCATGGCGGCCAAGCGCAAGATCGAAGGCGTGCTGGCCGGCCACCTCAACTCGATCCGCCCCACCCATACGCTCTGATCCGGCCGAACCCGGGGCCGGCGGGTGAGCGTTTGAATTCCATCCCCGAAACATTGCGATACTCTCATGCTGGTTGATTCCCATTGCCACCTGGATTTTCCGGGATTGGCCGAACATTTGCCCGACCTCCTCGCCCGCATGACGGAACAGGGCGTCGGTCATGCCCTGTGCGTGGGCGTGGACCTGGAAAACTTTCCCCGGGTGCGCGCCCTGGCCGAGTCCCACCCCCGGTTGTTTGCCTCCGTCGGCTTGCATCCCGACTACACGGATTGTCACGAACCCGATGTGGAAGAGCTGCTGTCCCTGGCCGGCCACCCGCGGGTGGTAGCCATCGGCGAGACGGGGCTCGACTATTTCCGGCTGACAGGCGACCTGGAATGGCAGCGCGAGCGTTTTCGCACCCATATCCGGGCGGCCCGGGCCTGCCGCAAGCCGCTCATCGTCCACACCCGGGCGGCGGCCGAGGACACCCTGCGGGTGATGATGGAAGAGGGCGCCGGGGAGGCGGGCGGCGTGATGCACTGTTTCACCGAGTCCCTGTCGGTGGCGGAGCGTGCCCTGGACATGGGCTTCTTCATCTCCTTCTCCGGCATCGTCACCTTCAAGAACGCGGTGGACCTGAAGGCTGTCGCCCGGACCGTACCGCTGTCCCGGATGCTGGTGGAGACGGATGCCCCCTACCTGGCTCCGGCGCCGCACCGGGGGCGAACCAACGAACCGGCCTTCGTGCGCCATGTGGCCGAAGAGATCGCCCGCCTGCGCGGCATCTCCTATGAAGAAGTGGCCGAGGCGACCACGGCGAATTTCTTTTCGCTGTTCAAGAGCGCCCTTCCGGCGAGCGGGATGGAGGCAGCATGAGGAATTTCTTTCGCCGTTTCACGCCCATGCTTGTGGCCTGCCTGATCGGCCTGGCCCCCGGAATTTCCAATGCCGGCACCTACGACGACCTGATGCAGGCGAGCGAGCGTGGCGACCGGGCGACCGTGGAACGCTTGCTGGATCTCGGGGCCGACCCGGATACGTCGGATCGGGAAGGCAACACCCTGCTCATGCTCGCGGCGCGGGACGGGCGCGTGGAGGTGATGGCCGTGCTCATCGCCCGCCATGCCCGCCTCAACCGGAAGAACAGCGCGGGCGATACGGCGCTCCTCTTGGCCTCCCTGCGGGGACAGTTGTCGGCGGTGCAAAGCCTGGTGGCGGCGGGTGCGAGCCTGGAATCCTCCGGATGGACACCGCTGGCCTATGCGGCGTTTGAAGGCAGGACGGCGGTGGTGCAATACCTGTTGGAAAAGGGGGCGGACGTGGATGCCCTGGCGCCCAATGGCCATAGCCCCCTGATGCTGGCGGCGAGAAACGGTCACCTGGAAACGGTGAAGGTCTTGCTGGAGGCCGACGCCGACACCGAGATCGCGGACAAAAACGGCAAGACAGCCCTGGAGTTGGCGGAAGGCAGCGCCAATACCGAGATCGCGCAACTGATTCGGGCCGCCCGTGCCGAGTCCGTGGCGACGACCGTTTCCGTCACGGTCGTGCCCGAGGCTCAAGGGGCCGGCGGCGAGAAACCGGGTACGCCTGGCGCCGCGCCGGTGGCCGCGGGTACGGCGCCTTCCCCGGCGCCCAAGGTGGAAGCACCGGGAGCCTCGGTTTGGGATATCGCCCATTGAGCGGAATATTTTCGGCTCACCATCAAGGATGGCATGGCCCTGCCGCTAATTGGTCCTGTGCGTCCCCCTAATCGAATCCGGTAAAAGAATCTGTCATGGTGAAGCGAATACTGAGCGTCCTGTTGCTGGGCGTGGCGTTCTGGGGAACGGCCGGCTTCGCGGCCGAGGCCGGGCCGCCCCTGGCCTTCGGTGTGCTCAATCAGCAGAGCCCGGCCAAGACCGCGCAACGCTGGAACCCGATCCTGAAATACCTTTCCGATGTCACGGGCCTGCGTTTCCAGCTGCGCATGGGCGCTACGGTTCAGGAAACCGACGGCATGATGGGGCGGGGCGAATTCGATCTGGTGTTTACCAACCATAATTTCCGCAAGGAATATGACGGCATATACCGGGTGCTGGCCCGCTGGGCCGGGAAACCCATCTACGGTGTGGTGGCGGTCATGGCCGACAGCCCGGCGCGTTCACTCAGGGATATGAAGGGCAAGCGCGTGGCCTTTCCCTCCAGGGAGGCGTTCGTGGCTTACGCCGTCCCCATGGCCGAGCTGCGCCAGCTCCGGATTGACGTGCAGCCGGTGTTCGCCGGTAATCAGGAGGGGGCGTTGGCCCAATTGCAGGCGCACCAGGTGGATGCGGTGGCCGTGAATTCCCGCTTCCTGACCCAGTATGCGGCGAGCCGCAATCTGCGTTACCGGGAGATCTTCGTCTCCGCAGCCTTTGCCGATCTGCCCGTCGTGATTCATCCCCGGGTGCCCAAGGAGCAGGCGGAGGCCATTCGCCGGGCGCTCTTGGCCATGAAGGATGATCCGCGGGCGTCGGTCGTGCTGGAAGCCGCCGACGCGCCGGGCTTCGAGTCGGCCACGGAGGCGGACTACGACAACGTCCGCCGCATCTACGGCAAGGGCGGCTGATCTTGAGCCGATTTGTCGCCAGGCTGGAAAGGGTGAGCCTGCAATGGCGCATCCTGGGCCTGGCCACGGTAGTGGTGGCCTTCGTGTCCCTGATCGGCCTGGGCATGGTGATCCATGATCGCCTGGAGGCCGGGCACCGGCAATTCCAGGAAAGCACCCGGGATGTGGCCCTGGCACTCCAGCCCGTGATGCGCAACAGCCTGGTGGTGGGCGATCTCGCGACGGTGCAGGAAACGCTGGACGCCATCGCCTACCAGGGACACCTGCAACGTATCAGCCTTCTCAAGTCCTCCGACCGCAGCATCATCCTGGAGGTGTCGAGCATGCGCCGGCAGGAGGTGGACGCCCCGGCCTGGTTCGTATTCCTGGTCGGTTCGCGCCCCATGACGAACGAGACCCGCATCGTCGTGGGCGGCGTGGACTATGGCACCCTGCACCTGGAGGCCTCGAACCTCGCCTTGAGGATGGAACTGTGGCGCTCGGCGGAGACCTTCGTGATGATTGGAGCGGTTTGCCTGCTGGGAATCGCGTTTCTGCTGGGGCTGGCCTTGCGCCGTGGCCTGGCGCCGCTGGAAGTCCTGTCGCGAGGTGCCCTGCGCCTGGGCTCCGGGGACCGCCAGGATCGCATTCCGCTCATCCCGGTGCCGGAGATCGCCCAGGTGGCCGATGCCTTCAATCAAATGGCGGACAGGATTTCCCAGAGGGAAGCGGACCTGATGCGGGCCAAGGAGGCGGCGGAGGCGGGCGGCCGTGCCAAGGCCACATTCCTGGCGGCCATGAGCCACGAAATACGCACCCCCATGAACGGCATCATAGGCATGACGGAACTGGCGCTGGACAGCCATCCCGGCGAGGAGGTCCGGCGCTATCTGGAGGTGGTCAGATCCTCCGGGGAATCCTTGATGACCGTGCTCAACGACATCCTGGACTA
Source organism: Rhodocyclaceae bacterium (assembly GCA_028714035.1). Lineage (GTDB taxonomy): Bacteria > Pseudomonadota > Gammaproteobacteria > Burkholderiales > Rhodocyclaceae > JAQTNA01. Next base: position 44,360 of record JAQTNA010000011.1, on the reverse strand, counting down.
TTCCAAGATAGACGCGGGGCGCATGGGTCTGGAAAGCGTGCCGCTGGACCCGCGCCAGGTGGTCGCCGAGGTGGGAGAGCTGTTCTCGTCCCGTTGCCTGGAAAAGCGCGTGGGGCTCATCATACGTGTCGAACCCGAGGTGCCGGGAAGAGTCCTGGGCGATCCGGTGCGCTTGCGGCAGGTGCTTTCCAACCTGGTGAGCAATGCCGTCAAATTCACCACCCAGGGCAGCGTCACGGTGGAGGTGGCGATCATTCCCCGTGCGGGGGAGAAACTGCGCCTGTCCTTCCGGGTGGCGGATACCGGCATAGGCATCGCGCCGGAAAAGCTCTCCGGCATCTTCGATCCCTTCATCCAGGCCGAAGATTTTACCACCCGCCGCTATGGCGGTACGGGCCTGGGGCTGGCCATCTCCCGGCGCATCGTCCAACTCATGGGGGGCGAACTCCTGGTTCATAGCGAACCCGGCAGCGGCAGCACCTTTCATTTCGCCCTGCCCATGGTGGCCGTGACGGAATCGGGAGAGGCCCAGGGGCCGGTGGTGCAAGCCAAGGCGGAGGCCCGAGGCAAGGGGCGGAGAATACTGGTGGCGGAAGACGCCTTGCCCAACCAGATACTGATCCGGGAACTGCTACGGAAACAGGGCTATGACTGTGCGCTGGTGGAGGATGGGTTCGCGGCCCTGGATGCCTGGGCGACGGGCGGCTTCGAACTTGTCCTCATGGATGTGCAGATGCCGGGCCTGAGCGGCCTGGATGCGACGCGGCGGATACGTAACAAGGAGCACGGCACGGGTCAGCACATTCCCATCGTGGCCCTGACGGCCAACGCCTTCGAGAGCGACCGCCAGGACTGCCTGGAGGCGGGCATGGATGCCTTTCTCTCCAAGCCCTTCAAGGCGGACCAGTTGTTTACCCTGGTGGAAAGACTCTTGCCGGATCCCGGGGAAGCTGGGACAGGGGCTTGAGCCGCCGGGACGTGCAGGCCAGGATGCTCAGAATCCGTGCGTCAGGAAGTGGCCGAGCGCCCACAGGCAGGCCAGGAAGACCATCAGGTGAAAGAACGCCCACAGGCGGTAGCGGTGGGCCAGGTCGTTCGGGGCGATGTCCGAGATCAGGTAATAGCCTTCCTTCGGTTGGCGCATGAGGTTCAGCGCCGGCCTCGACTCGGCCTGCCGCACCTCGGCCGCCACTTCCCGCCGGGCCTGGCGTCTGGCCAGCTCCCACTCCCGCATGTCCAGTTCGCCATTCCCGTCCAGATCGAAGCGGGCCAGGAGCGTGGGCCGGTCCTCCTTCCACTGCGAGAGCAGTTCCTTGATCCGCTCATGGATGTCCTCCTCCGGCGTGATGCCGGAGACGGTGACGAATTCGCCCAGGGCATAGAGGGGTGCGTCCGGCAGCAGCAGCCACAGGCTGTAGCGCCGGTCGTCCTCGGTCCAGGTCTCCCGCTTTCGGGGCAGGATTTCCGCCCCGTGCGGGTCCAGGGTGCATTGCCCCGTGCCGTCATCCAGGACGAAGCAGGCCTCGCTCTCGCCGCTCTCCTCGGTGCGCCATGAATTGCCATCCCGTCGCTCGATGCGGTAGCGATACCAGAGACAGGGCCGAGGCCTGAGCGGGCTCAGGATGGGGCCGCTGTCATCGGGTTTGCCGTAGCCCAGGAGTTCCACCTGGCCCTGGGCGGCGGAGGCGACGCGGGACGTGGGGGTGTCGCCGATGGCGCGGCCGCGGCGCAGGGCGGAGAGCCAGACCAGGAGGCTGATGAGCGCGACCAGGCTGAAACATCCCAGGGTGACGCGCCATTCCTGAATCTGGATCGCGACCAACAGCAGCAAAACCTGACCGCCCGTGGTGATCAGCCGGGCGTACTGGCTATGGAGTTTGGCACCCACGGCGGCCTCAAAGGGCGGGTCAGGCTCAATCCTTGAACAGCACCTTCAGGTCCACGTCGGTCTTCTCGCCTTCCGCGAACTCCAGTATGGGTTTGGGCGCGAAGCCATAGCGCCGGGCCAGCAGCACGTCGGGAAACTGCTCCAGGCGGGCGTTGTGGATATTCACCGTCTCGTTGTACAGCTCGCGCCGGTCCGCGATGGCATTCTCCAGGACACTGATGCGCCCCTGGAGCTGGATGTAGCTGGCATTGGTCTTCAGCTCGGGATAGCTCTCCGCCAGGGCGAACAGCCGATCCAGGCCGCCGCGCAGCTGTCCTTCCGCCTTGCCCAGGGCGGCCAGGTCGCCCTTCTCGTTCGCGTCATGCACCCGGTTGCGCGCCTCGATCACCCGTGAGAGCGTCTCCTGCTCGAAACGCTGGTACTGGCGGCAGGTCTCCACCAGTTTGGGCAACTCGTCGTGCCGCTGCTTGAGCAGCACGTCAATGTTGGCCCAGGCCTTGGTCACGTCGTGCTTGCGCTGCACCAGGCCGTTATAAAGCGTGACGCCGTAGGACAGGGCCGCGGCCACGAGGCCCAGCAGGATCAGGAGGGAAATGGTCATGGCTGTCTATTCCGGGTAAGCGCCTGTTTGATGAGACCGGGAAAGTGTAACCGAAACCCATGCTCCCGGTCGCGGCGGGCCGTCATCCCTGAGGGCGCGCCGCGGGCAGGATCAGGCTGAAGCAGCTGCCCAGGCCGGGCTGGCTCTCCACTTCCAGGTGACCGTGGTGCAGATGGGCGAGACGCTGGGACAGGGCCAGGCCCAGGCCCGTGCCTTCGTATTTCCGGGTGAGGCCGCTGTCCAGTTGGACGAAGGGCTGGAACAGCCTCCCCTGGTTCGCCTCGCTGATGCCGATGCCCGTGTCCAACACGGAAAAACGCAGGCGGCCGTCGACGCCCTGGCTCACCTCCAGGGTGACCGTCCCGCCCTCAGGGGTGAATTTGACGGCGTTGCCCAGGAGGTTCACCAGGATCTGGCACAGTCGGCGGGCATCTCCGGTGGCGAAGATGGGGCGGCGCAGGGGCACGTAGTACAGCGTCAGATCCCTGGCCTTGGCCTGCGCCTGCACCAGGTCCAGGCTCGCTTGACATAGCTTGTCCAGGTCCAGGGGGGCTTGCTCCAGTTCCAGCCGGTCGGCGTCAATCTTTGCCAGGTCCAGGATGTCGTTGATGAGATCCAGGAGGTGGCGACCGCTGGCGGAGATGTGCTCCAGGAATTCCTGCTGTTCGGCGTTCAAAGGGCCGGAGTGCCCGTCGGCCAGGAGTTCCGAGAAACCGAGCACGGCGTTCAGTGGGGTGCGCAATTCGTGGCTCATGGTGGCGAGAAACTCGTCCTTGGCGCGGGCTGCGGCCATGGCCTGATCCCGGGCCTGCTCCAGTTCGGCCGCCCGCCGATCCAGCAACCAGCTGTTGTAGAGGGCCAGCCAGTATTCGTCGTGTATGCGCTTCGCCGCCACCAGCAGGAAGACGAGAAACACGGTGATCATGAGGCTCACGCCCCGGCCGACCTGTCCCTCCTGAAAAAAGCTGACGAGGATGACGGGCAGGAGCAGCAGCAGGAGGAAGGCGCGCACCAGGCGCAGATGCGGCGCCAGGCTGGTGCTGCCGCCGGCGGCGATACCCGCGGTCGCCAGGAGCACCATCATGCTGTTTCCATCCAGACCGTGCCGCGCCACCAGCGCGTTGCACAGGAGGCTCCAGACGAAGGCCGAGCCGCCGACCCCGAGTTCGAAACCCCGACGCCAGCGCCTGGGGTTTTTCCCGTGCCAGGCCTCGAAGCGGGCGCCCAGCAGGTAACGGCCTGCGCCGAGCAGGGCCAGCAAGGCACCGCAGGTTCCCATGAACAGCGGGATTCGGGCAAAGTCGTCGGTCAGGGCCACCAGCAAGGCCCAGACCAGGACGTAGATGATGGCACTCAGGGACGAGCGCCGCGCCAGATCGGCATTGGCCCGGATCTGGAGTTCCTCGGGCAGATCCCTGTCCCTGGGGATTGTGCCGGCGGGCGGGGCGGCAAAAGCCGGAGCTTCGACCTTCACCCGCCCACTCTCCACTGGGATATCCGACCGGACATGGCACACACCGTTGCGAAAAGCCGCAACATAACACCAGTCCGGCGAATTCGAAACGGGAAGATGGAGCGCGTGTCCGAGAGGACGTGCTCAGCAGGTGAGCAGAGCCGCCGTGTGGTCGGCGATGATCCATTCCTCGTTGGTGGGGATTACCCAGGCTTCGATCCGGCTGGCTTCCCGGCTGATGCGGCCGGCGCCGGAAAGCCCGGCGTTGGCGCCCGCATCCAGTTCCAGACCGAGCCAGGCGGCGTCCAGACAGACCTTCTCGCGGATTTGGGCCGCGTGCTCGCCGATGCCACCTGTGAAGATCAGGGCATCCACTCCGCCCAGGGCCGCGGCCAGGGCACCGACTTCCTTGGTGATGCGGTAGCAGAACAGGTCCACGGCCTCCTTCGCCTCGGGCGCCGTGCTCAGGAGCAGGGTGCGCATGTCCTGGCTGATGCCGGATACCCCCAGGAGGCCCGATTCCTTGTACAGCAGGCGGGTGAGGCGGGTGAGGTCCATGCCGCCGAACTGCATGAGGTGCAGCAGCACGCCCGGGTCCAGGGTGCCTGGGCGGGTACCCATCATCAGGCCCTCCAGGGCGGTGAAGCCCATGGTGGTTTCCACGCAACGCCTCTCCCGCATGGCACACATGGAGGAGCCGTTGCCCAGGTGGGCCACGATCACCCGCCCTTCGGCCTTCTCGCCCAGGAATTCGGGCAGGGCGCGGGCGATGTACTCGTAGGACAGGCCGTGAAAGCCGTAGCGTCGCACGCCGGACTCGGTGACGGCGCGGGGCAGGGGGTAGTTGCGGGCCTCGGCACGCTTCGTCCGGTGGAAGGCGGTATCGAAGCAGGCCACCTGGGGCGTTTCCGGCGCCAGCTCGGAGAAGGCGTCTATGGCCCCCAGGTTGTGCGGCTGATGCAGCGGTGCCAGGGGAATCAGGCGCACCAGGGCATCCACCTGCTGCCGGTCCAGGCGGACGGGTTCGGCGAAGTTCTCGCCCCCATGCACCACCCGGTGCCCGACGGCGGCAATGCGCCAGGACGTGCCGCGCTCTTCCAGCCAGGACAGCAGGAAGGCCAGCGTTTCCCGGTGCTGCTTGTCCGGGTCCGTGGTGGCCAGCGCCAGGGGGGCGTCGGAGAGGACGGTGCCTTGCGCATCTCTCGCCTTCATGTGGGGCGCCGCGCCTATGCCCTCGATCTGGCCGTGGAGTACGGGAGAGCGGGCCACGCCTCCTGCTCCGGCCGTACCGGAGAGCGGGAAGAGGGCGAACTTGATGCTGGAGGAGCCGGAATTGATGACCAGTACGGCTTCGGACATTTGAAAATCCATTCAGTAATAGCGGTAAGCGGTAAGCGGTAAGCGGTAAGCGGTAAGCGGTAAGCGGTAAGCGGTAAGCGAAGCGCGGAATATCTGCTCACCGCTTACCGCTTACCGCTGACTGCTCACGGTTTCTTCAGCTTCAGGCGTTGCCCCCGTTTTCGGCGCGGTCGCGGGCGTCCTGAGCCAGGAGCAGGGCCACGGCGCAGGAGGCGACGCGCGCCTGCATGGGGTCGGCGCGGCTGGTGAGCACGATGGGCACGCGGGCACCCAGGACGATGCCGGCGGAATGGGCTTCGGCCAGGTATTCCAACTGCTTGGCCAGCATGTTGCCGGATTCCAGGTCGGGCACCAGCATGATGTCGGCGTCACCCGAGACGATGGACTTGATGCCCTTGGCCTTGGCGGCCAGGCTGGATATGGCATTGTCGAAGGCCAGGGGGCCGTCCAGGATGCCGCCCTTGATCTGGCCGCGATCGGCCATCTTGCACAGGGCCGCGGCGTCCAGGGTGGATTGCAGCTTGGGCGTGACCGTTTCCACGGCGGACAGGATCGCGACCTTGGGGTTGTTGATCTTCAGGGCGTGGGCCAGGTCTATGGCGTTCTGCAGGATGTCCACCTTCACCTCCAGGCTCGGCGTGATGTTGATGGCCGCGTCGGTGATGAGCAGGTACTTGTGATAGTTGGGGATGTCCATGAGGAAGACGTGGCTGACCCGGCGCGAGGTGCGCAGCCCGGTCTTGCTCGCCACCACCTCGGCCATCAGTTCGTCCGTGTGCAGGCTACCCTTCATCAGGGAGTCGGCGCCACCTTCGCGCACCAGGGCCACGGCCATCTCGGCGGCGGCATGGCTGTGCGGGGTATCCACGATGCGGTAGGGCGTGATGTCCAGGCCTTCCTGCGCCGCCACGGAGCGGATCTTCTTTTCCGGCCCGAAAAGGATGGGTACCACCAGGCCCGCCTCGGCCGCGCCCACGGCACCCTTCAGGGATTCCGGGTCGCAGGGGTGCACCACCGCCATGGTGATGGGCTTCAAGCCCTCGGTCATGGCGAGCAGTTGCTGGTAGCGGCCGACGCTGTCGTGCATGTGCACTTCCGGCAGCAATACCTTGGGCCGCTTGATCTTTTCCATCGGCGCCAGTACCTCCGCGGCACCGATGATGACGTCCAGTCCGTGCTGATTCACGCAGCGGCAATCGAAGACGATGTGCTTGTTGTGATCGAATTTCTGCTTGGCCGTGATGGTGACGGTGATGACATCGCCCAGGATCACGGGCCGGCAGAAGTGCAGGGTCTGGTCAATATAGACCGTGCCCGGGCCCGGGAACTCGGTGCCCAGCACGCTGGATATGAGGGTGCCGCCCCACATGCTGTGGCCCACCACCTCCCGGAACATGCCGCTCTTGGCGTACTCGTGGTCCAGGTGGGTCGGGTTCATGTCGCCGGACATGATGGCGAAAAGTTGAATGTCTTCCTCGCGCAGGGTGCGGGTCAGGACGGCGGTGTCACCGACCTTGATCTCGTCGTAGGTGCGGTTTTCGATGAATTCCAGGGGGATGGGGTTGTACATGCCGGTCTCGCTATTCATAACATGGGCATCCTAAGATTGAGCCGGGGACCTTCCCCGGGTAGATGTGGAGCCGTGGTGCACTGCAATATAGCAGAATTTGGCACCGGCAGAGTGGCGAATATTCCACGATCCTCGCAAGCCGCGGTGGCATGCGGCAGTGCACCTAACGGCCGTCAGGCGACATTCTGGAGGTTTACGAAAGGCCTTTGTTGACCTGGAACAATGGGAATGCGGGGCGCCCCTCAGGTCGAGAATAGCCCCAGGCGGCCGGCCGGTCGCCAGTCCGGCAACGCTTCCCTGCCCGGCATGCCGACCCCGGCCAGGACTTCGGCCAATACCTCCCGGTAATCCGTGGTCACCGCCAGGTCCACGCCCTGGTCCAGGCGGGAGGTGGCCAGGCCCGGCCACTTGCCCAGGAGCGAGCCGCCCCGGACGCCATCGCCCGCCACCAGCCAGCACCCGCCGTGGCCGTGGTCCGTGCCCATGCTCTTGTTGGCGCGCAGGCGCCGACCGAACTCGGTCATGGCCACGATCACCAGCTTCCTTCCCCCCGCGGCCATGTCGTTGTGAAAGGCCGCAAGGCCCAGGGAGAGCTGGCGCACCTGGTTGGCGAAGCGTCCCGGTTGGCCTTCGTGGGTGTCCCAGCCGCCGAAATCCACGCAGGCGCCCGCCAGGCCCACGTCCATCCTGGCCAGGCGGCCGACGGCAGTGAGGGAACGGGCCAGGTCGCCCGAACCCTCGTAGCTCGCGCCGCCTTCCGGCTTGTAGGGCAGGGGTCTGCCCGAGGCATCCCTGGGCAGCTTGCGATCCAGCGTGTCCAGCACGTCCAGGGCCGAGAGGCTGGCGGCATGCACGGGGCTGTTGCCGGTCAGGCACAGGGTGCGCAATAGCTGGCTGGTGGGCGCCCCCCACGGCAGGTTGCTGCCGGAAGACAGGTCCGGCGTGGCCAGGCTTGACCGCAGGCCTCTCAGGGCGAGGGCGGTGGAGGAGGTGGCGCTGAGGCCCGGAACCATGCCGCCGCTCGATGCCAGGGCGCGCGCCAGCCAGCCGTCGTTGATCCGGCCCATGCGCTTTTCGTCGGCGATGCCCCGCTCGATCAGGTCCTGGGCCACGAAGTGGGAGCGCGTGCCGTCGGTCAGACCGACGGCGTGCACGATGGCGAGCCGCCCGCCCTGGTAGAGGCCAGAGAGCGGCGCGGCTTCCGCATGCAGGCGGAAATCAATGTTGGGCTCCAGGGTCTGGGCCAGGCGATGGCCGGGCCGGTCGCCGGAGTCGGCTACCCGCAACTCGGGCGGCCGGGCGCCGATATAGTCGGGGTCGCTGACGGGCGCCACCAGGTGCAGCCCGTCGGCGCCGCCGCGCAGGAAGACCACCACCAGCAGGGGCTTGGCTCCGGCATCTTCGCCGAAGGCCAGGCCGGAGATGCCCGCGAAGGGAAGGAAGCAGCCGGCCTGGGTGGCGGCCTTGAGAAAATCGCGCCTGTTCATGGGCAAGTCCTCAGCGCAACTGGAATTCGGGCGCCATGCCGGCCCAGGCGACGAGGCGCCGGGCCATGGCCGGATTGGGGAGGGGGCGGTCGGCTGCGATCCCCGCCGTGTTCAGCAGGGCCGCGGCCACGTGGGGTGGCGCGACGCCATGGAGGCGCAGCAGCCATTTCTCGATGAACGCGCCGGCCGTGGGCTTCACCCCGCCGAAGGTGGCGAGCGGATCGAAGGTGCCGGTGGCCCACCAGTTCTCGGCCAGTCCGGCGACCAGGGACCAGCGATGGCGCAGGGCGTTCGTGCCCAGCCAGTAATCGCCGGCGTCGGGATGGCCGGTGGGCGTGAGCCAGCCGAACAGGCGTTGGCCGGCGGCATCCATCTCGTAGATCAGGGGCTCGGTCGGGTTGAAGTCCATGCCGGCGGCGCGCACGAAGCTGGCCAGGAGCTCCAGGGGGCGCTTCACCTTCATGCCCTGGCTCTCGCCGAACTCCCGGGACAGGACGATGTGGGCCACGACCCGGCCGATCTGGTCCGGCTTGTCCCGGCTGTCCGTCCATACCCCGGCGGTGGAGGCGATCAGGCCTGCCGAGGGCTGATCCGAGACCAGCCGGATGCACAGCTTCCGGGCCAGGTGGGTGGCCGTTCCGGGGTGGAAGGCGGCCAGGTCCAGGACCTTCCGGCCGTCGGCCAGGGGCGGCTGGTAGGGATCGAACTCGGTGGCCAGCACCCGCTTCTGGTAGTTGTCGTGCCAGGACTCGACGTAGGCGAATTTCCCCGTGCGCGGCAGGGACTGCCCGCCGCCCAGGCCGGCGCCGTCCTCCATGCCCCAGCCGGTGAAGGCCCGGGCGGCCTCATACACGTCCTGGTCTATGTAGCCGGCGGGTTTGCCTTCCCGGGCGCCGGGCACGTCGCGCCAGCGGTTGTAGAGCGCGTTCAGATAGGCGTCCCGTCCCAGGGTATGCAGCTCGAACAGTTCCCGGGCATAGTTTTCGTTCGGCGCGCCGGTGCGGGAGGAGCGGTTGTTGAGGTACCAGAGCATGGCGGGGCTCTTCGCCACCGCCTCCAGCATTTCCCGGAAATTCCCCAGGCAGTGGCGGCGCACCACCTCCCGATCATAGACGGGCAGGGTGAAGCCGACAGCGTGATCCCAGGCATTGACGTTGAAATGATTGTGCCAGAAGTCGCACAGGAGTTCGCGCAACTGCCAGCGGCTGTAGACCGCCCGGATCAGGGTCGCCATCGTGACCTCGAGCCGCGGCCTCAACTTTTCCGGGTTGGCCGCCCCGGAAAGCGCCCAGAGCTTCTCGATCGGGGCGTCCAGCCACTGGAACGGCCGCAACTCGTCGGTCGCGGGCCAGTCCTTGCCCTCGGGGTACTTCATGCGCAATTTCCACTGCGCCAGGCGCTGGAGACAGGCCGGGTCGGCGGCGTCATCCGGGCTCAGTTGCTCCTGCAACCAGTGGCGCAGGCCATCCCGGGACAGGGCTTGCCTGCTTGCCTCGTCGGCGCCGAAGGCCAGGCGGGACAGAATGAAGTGATCGGAGACCATGCCCAATCCTCTTGCGGAATTCAGAACAGGCCCGAGGCGATGTTGATCGTCAGGGCCACCAGCGTCGTGTTGAAGAAGAAGGCCAGGACGCAATGGACCAGGCCCGTGCGACGCATGATGCGGCTGGTGAAGCTGACGTCGGCCGTCTGGCCGGAGGTGCCGATGACGCAGGCGAAATAGAGGAAGTCCCCGTAGTCCGGGGCGTGGCCGCCGGGGAAGTCCAGGCCGCAAGGATTGCCCCGCGCCTCCGCCGCATAGTAATCATGGGCGTAGTGCAGCGCGAACATGACCTGGGTGAAGGCCCAGGAGGACAGGATGGTCAGGGCGGCCAGGGTGATGTGGGCATAGCGCAGCGTGCCGTGCAGATCCTTCGCCACGGCGAGTTCGGCGACGATGGCGCCGATGCCCATGATGGCGGCGGTGACCACCAGGGCCAGGATGATGAGCCGGCCCTCGTCGTGTTCCAGCGCCCGGGTCTTCATTCTTTCATGGCTGGACCAGAACATCATGCGGGCCGCCAGCACGAGGTAGAGGCAGGCCCCGGCGTTCCAGCCGACGATGGCGCGGGTGACCGGGTGCAGGGCGAGGGACGGCGGCAGCAACCACACGGTGGCCAAACCCACCAGGATGCACATGATGAGCCGCGGCCGTACAAGAAACGGACGTATCAGTTTGGGCGAGCCCGGAGGAAGGGAAGCGTCTGCCATGAGCAATGCTACCTTGCCAGCCGGTGAAAGCGCTACCGCTGTGACTCTTTGTAACGGTTTCGCGCTTTGTATCAAGATTTCCGGCAACGATCCGATAGAAGCCGATCATGAGCACCGAGAATGCGTCTGGCGGATTCACCTCTGGTTCTGCGGGCCCGCCCGCGGCCGCGGAACCCTCACGCCGGTGGTCGGACAGCCTGTTCGAGAACATCAATCTGTCCTGGGCCATCGTCGGTTTTGCCGCTTTCGTCATCGCGGTCCTGTGGGGGGCGGTCGTCTATAAGGCGGATCTGGAGCGCAGGCTGGCGGTCGAGATGGCCTACCGGGATAACGCCAACCTGGCCCGGGCTTTCGAGGAACACACCATCCGCACCCTGAAGAGTGTGGATCAGGCCGTGCTCTTCCTGAAGTTCCAGTACGAAAAATTCGGCAACAAGGTGAACGTGGCCGATTATGTGCGCGAAGGCATGATCATCGCCAACATCTTCAACCAGATCGGCGTGATAGACGAACACGGCACCTACATCCTGTCCAGCCTGCCCGACTTCAAGAAGGTCTATCTGGGCGACAGGCCCCATTTCCTGGCGCACAAGGACGGGGACACGAACGAAATCTTCATCAGCAAGCCGGTATTGGGCCGGGCCTCCGGCAAGTGGTCCATCCAGATGACCCGCCGCATCAACAAGAAGGACGGTTCGTTCGGCGGCGTGGTGGTGATCTCGGTGGACCCGTTCTATTTCTCCAGTTTCTACAGCGGCGTGAATCTCGGCAAGCTTGGCTCGGTGTCCCTGGTGGGCCGGGATGGCATCGTCCGCGCCCGGCGTGCGGGCGAGGACGTGACCGTGGGGCAAGACCTGTCCAAGGGGCAGTTTTTCCAGGAAATCCGGAAGGCAGCCCAGGGCAGCTATCGGAACGCCAGCGTCGTGGACGGGGTTCCCCGGCTGTTCAGCTACCGGGAGGTGCGCGGTTACCCCCTGTACGTGGCGGTGGGGGTGGCGGAAGACGAGGCCCTGGCCGAGTTCCGCGAACGGCGGGTCGGCTATTTCGTCTTCGCCGGTTTGGTGACGCTGGCCATCGTGCTGTTCTCGGCGGTGCTCGTCGCCCTGGTAAGGCGCCAGCAGCGCATCGCCGAGAACCTGCGGGAGAGCCGCATCCGCGCCGAGTCGGCCAACCGCATGAAATCCGAATTCCTGGCGAGCATGTCCCACGAACTGCGCACACCCCTCAATGGCATTCTCGGTTTCGCCGAGTTCCTGCGGGACGATGCGACGGAAGCCGCGCACAGGGAATTCGCGAACACCATCCTGGGCAGCGGCCGGCATCTGCTGGAGTTGGTGAATTCCATCCTGGACCTGGCCAAGATCGAGGCGGGGCGCATGGAACTGGACAGGCGGGACGAAGCCCTGCTGCCCTTGCTGGAGGATCTGGTGACCCTGCATCGCCCCGCGGCCGAACAGAAGGGCCTGCGCCTCGATCTTGCCGCCGGAACCGGCCTGCCTCCCACACTGCTTTGTGACCGCACCCGGTTCAAACAGGTGCTCAACAATCTCCTGCACAACGCCATCAAGTTCACCGAGACCGGCTCGGTGGTGCTGGCCGTGGCGCGGGTGTCGGGCGCGTTGCGCTTCGAGGTGCGGGATACGGGCTGCGGCATCGAGCCGGAAATGCAGACGCTGATCTTCGAGAAATTCCGCCAGGCCGACTCCTCGATCACCCGCCGCCATGGCGGCACCGGCCTGGGCCTGGCCCTGGCGAAGGAACTGGTGGGCCTCATGGGCGGACGCATCGGCCTCGAATCGGAGGCGGGAGTCGGCACCCGGGTGTTCTTTACCTTGCCGCTGGCCTAGGTCCGAACGCGATCCGTCCGGGACGGCCGATCGTGACCCCGCCCGGGATCAATCCAGGTGCGCCTCGATGAATTCGCGCACGAAGTGTTCCGGCTTGGAGGAATGGAAGCGGGCGACTTCCTCCCCGTTCTTGAACAGGAGCACGGTGGGGAAGCCGCGGGCACCGTAGCGTCCGGCGATCTTCATGTTGGCGCCTTCGTCCACCTCGATCCGGGCCAGGCGCACGCGGCCCTCGTAGGTCGGGATGACCTTCTCCAGCACCGGCGTGAGGAAACGACAGGGGCCGCACCAGTCGGCCCAGAGGTCCACCAGGACCAGGTGGCCCCTGGACGCCTCGATGACGTCGGCCTCGAAGTGATGAACGTCGGTGTCGAACAGGATCTTCTCGCCGACGGCCTCCTCGTGCTGGTGATCATGCAGCTGAAAACTCATGGAAACGCTCCAGGGGCGCCGGAAGAGCCGGCGCTTCGCAGGCCGGAGGATAAGCCGGGAGTGGCGTTTGCGGCAAGTCGAACGGCTATCGTTTACCGTGAAAGTCGGCAAAGCCGACTCACGACGCTCCCCGCCCTCGCAGCCGGCTGGCAGTGCAGTGCCAGCCGTGGGGCGCGGAGGCGGGGGTTGGGGGAGAGGGTTAGGGTGAGGGGGGATTGGCCACTGAGTGCCCCTCACCCCGGCCCTCGCCCCCCTGTCGGGGGGCGAGGGAGGTGTAGCCGAGTTACCTTCCTAATCAGGTATCCATTTGATTCAGAATGACTGACTACTAGGACAGGCCCGCGATCCACCTCGTATAGAGCTTCGATGCCACGGCGTTCAGGCCGGCGAGGCGGTGGGTGAGATCCTGATACATCTCCTCGGGGGTCTGGATGGCGGGGCCGGAACTTCCCCTGGTTTCTTCTGCCCATTGGCTGTTCCAGAGGCGGATCATGGCCTCGGTCATCTCCACGTGGCACTGCATGGCCAGGTGCTTGCCCAGGGCGAAGGCCTGATGCGGGCAATGGCGGTTTCCGAGGAGGAGGCTCGCGCCCTCCGGGATCGAGAAGGTCTCGCCATGCCAGTGGAACGAAAGAAACGCCCGGAGGTCTCCCAGCCATTCCCGGGCGATGTCGTTGTCGGCCGCCGACACCTCCCCCCAGCCGATTTCCTTCACCGGATTCCTCGTGATCTCCCCGCCCAGTGCCTTGGCCATGAGCTGGCCGCCCAGGCAGTGGCCCAGCACCGGGATGTCGGCGGCGACGGCGGCGCGGATCAGGGCGCATTCCTCTTCCACCCAGGGCAGGGGGTCGTTCACACTCATGGGGCCGCCCATGAAGACGAGGCCCGAGAAGGCGGAGGGGTCGGCGGGGACCGCTTCGCCCGCATCCACCCGGATCGGCAGCCAAGGGACGGAGCGGGCCTCCAGGAATGTGGCAAAATAGCCCGGCCCTTCGCCGGGGCTGTGGCGGAATACGGCGACTGGTTTCATGGTCAGGGAGGATCCGGTGGCAGGTTTGAAGTGGGTCAGGTGGCTCGGGAGCACGATGCTGCATTTTAGCCTACTGGCGCCTGGCGTCGGTCCCGTCCTGGCGGCGGACGTGGGTCTGGTCGGCTTGTTCCGGGACCGGGCCGTGCTGGTGATAGACCTTGCTCCTCCGCGCACCCTGACGGTGGGCGGCCCCGCGGTGCAGGGGGTGAAACTCCTGGCGGTGGAGGAGGGGGCCGCGATCGTGGAGGTGGATGGCCGGCGTCAGCGCCTCGCCATGGGTGAGCGGATTTACTCGGCGGCCTCCGCGCCCGGGAGTGGGGAGGTGAACCTGACGGCCGACGCGTCCGGCCAGTTCCTGGTGCCGGGCAGCATCAACGGCGCTCCGGTGCGCTTCCTGGTGGATACGGGGGCGACCCTGGTGTCCCTCTCCGCGCGCGATGCCCTGCGGGCCGGCGTGAATTACCGCGGGGGCGATCCGGGCATCAGCGAGACGGCCAACGGCCCGGCCCACGTCTGGCATGTGAAGCTGGACCGGGTGACCCTGGGCGGCATCACCCTGACCAACGTGGATGGCCTGGTGCACGCCACGGACATGCCCTTCGTGCTCCTGGGCATGAGTTTCCTGAACCGCATGGAAATGAAGCGGGACGGCAACACCATGACCCTGCGCAGGCGGTATTGAATATGAAGAATTCACCGCAGAGACGCAGAGGCGCAGAGAAACCCAATGGTAATCGGGCGTCAGGTTTCCTGATCTACGGAGGCCTGCCGAATAATGCCCTGGGAGTTTATGGGTTGAGAAAGGGCTCTTGCCTTTCCTCTGCGCCTCCGCGCCTCTGCGGTTCAAGTTGCTTTTTCTGACATGCGTTTATCCTCGATCATGTCGGCCGATGCCTTCCGCCGCGCCTTTGCCGCCGGGGAGGACAGGCCCGTGGCGGCGGAGGAGGGGTTGCCGCCGCGGCTCACGCCGGCCGCCGTGCTGGTGCCGGTCGTGGACCGGCCCGATGGCCTGACCCTGCTGCTCACCTTGCGTACCGCCCACCTGCACGACCATGCCGGCCAGGTCAGTTTTCCCGGTGGTCGCGCCGAGCCGGGGGAGACGCCGGTGCAGACGGCCCTGCGGGAGGCGGAAGAGGAGATCGGCCTGCCATCGTCCCGGGTGGAACTGCTCGGGCACCTGCCCGAATACCATACGGTCACCGGCTTTGCCATCTTCCCCGTGGTGGCCCTGGTGAGCCCGCCTTTCGATCTGCGCCTGGACGCCTTCGAGGTGGCGGAGGCGTTCGAGCCGCCGCTTTCCTTCCTCGTGGATACCGCCAACCACCAGCGGCACGATGTCCTCTACCACGGGCAACAGCGTTCCTACTGGGCCATGCCCTGGCGGGACTATCACATCTGGGGCGCCACGGCGGGCATCATCGTGAACCTGACCCGCCGCCTCGAAAACGGCAAGCCGTAAGCGGTGAGCGCCTCCGGCAGGCGGCGCCGATCTTTCGCCAGGGAATCATTGCGGGGTTTTGTGGGTCGGGCTTCAGCCCGACAAGCGCACGGTAGCCGCTACTGTCGGGCTGAAGCCCGACCCACAGGGCACGAAATTTTCCGGAAGTGCCTTGAAATATATTCAGATGAAGATCAACAACTATCACGAAGAATATTGCTGCAAGTGCACATAAACAAAAGCTTTCAGTGTATTCTTGCCCTTTTCAGAGGTATGGTATCTTCGGAACCGCATCCACTGACCGCGCGCCCTGGCGGCGCCCACAACCAGAATGAGCTTTCTGTCCCTCATCCTCGCCTTCATGCTGGAACAATTTCGGCCGCTCAATGCGGGACTCTGGGTTCGCGCGCCGCTGGTGCGACTGTCCCGTTTCCTGGAGGGTCGGTTCAACGACGGTGAGGCGCGCCATGGCATGATCGCCTGGCTCCTGGCGCTGCTCCCGGCCTGTCTTCTGGTGGCCCTGGCCAATTTCCTGCTCTATCGGGTTCAACCGGTCTTGCCGCTGATCTTTACCGTGGCGGTGCTCTACCTCACGACCGGTTTTCGCCAGAGCAGCCACTACTTCACCGACATCCAGGCTGCCCTGCGTAACGAGGACCTGGACAGGGCGCGCGCCCTGATCGGCGAATGGCGGGGACGGGGCGCGGATCGTCTGGGTTCCGCCGACGTGGCGCGCCTTTCCATCGAGGAGGCACTGCTCTGCTCGCACCGCAATGTCTTCGGCGTGGTGTTCTGGTTCGTCGCGCTTTCGGCGCTGGGCCTGGGGCCGGCCGGTGCCGTCCTGTACCGCATGGCGAGTTTCTTCAACGAACAGTGGGGCAAGCGTTCCGAGTCCGAATTCGGCCAGTTCGGCCAGTTCGCCGCCCGTGCCTTCGCGCTTCTGGACTGGGTTCCCCTGCGGGTGACCGCGGTCTGCTTCGCCATCGTCGGTGACTTCGAGGACGCCATCTACTGTTGGCGCAACCAGGCATCCCTGTGGGCGGACGAATCCTCGGGCATCCTGCTGGCGAGCGGCGCGGGGGCTCTGGGCGTGCGCCTGGGCATGCCCGTCTATGAATCCGGGGAAGTCACCGAGCGTCCCGAGATGGGCCTCGGTGACGATGCGGATGTGGATTACATGCAGAGCACGGTGGGCCTGGTATGGCGCGCGCTGGTGCTGTGCCTGTTGTTGTTGCTTTTGTTCTGGCTTGCCAGTCTGGTGGGCTAGTTCTCGTGAGTCGCTGCGTGACAGTTGCGTCAGCCCAACCCCAAAATAAGGAGTTTCAAATGAGCAGAGAAGTCGTTGTTTTGAGCGCGGTTCGTTCCGCTATTGGCACCTTCGGTGGTGCCCTGGCCGATTTTGAAAGCACCGAACTGGCCGGCATCGTGATGAAGGAAGCGGTGGTCCGCTCCGGGGTGGATCCGCAGGCGATCAACTACGTCACCGTCGGCACCACCATGCCCACCGATTCCCGCTACGCCTACGTTTCCCGCGTCGCCTCCATCCAGGCCGGCCTTTCGATGGATTCCGTGGCCATGCAGGTGAGCCGTCTGTGCGCCTCCGGTCTGCAGGGCATCGTCACCACCGCCCAGAACATCATGCTGAACGACGCCGACTACGGCATCGGAGGTGGCGTGGAAGTCATGTCCAAGGCCGCCTACCTGCTGCCGGCGCTGCGCTCCGGTGCCCGCATGGGTGACACCAAGGCGGTGGACTCCATGGTGGCCGTCCTGACCGACCCCTTCGGCGTCGGCCACATGGGCATCACCGCGGAAAATCTGGCCACGAAGCATGGCATTACCCGTGAGGCGCAGGACGCCTTCGCCGTGGAGTCCCAGCGCCGTGCGGCTGCCGCCATCGCCGAGGGCCGCTTCAAGTCCCAGATCGTCCCCATCGTCAAGCAGACCCGGAAGGGCGAAGTGGTGTTCGATACCGACGAGCACGTCAAGGCCAACACCACCATGGAATCCCTGGCCAAGATGAAGCCGGCCTTCAAGAAGGATGGCGGCACGGTGACCGCCGGCAACGCTTCCGGCATCAACGACGGCGCTGCCTTCTTCGTGCTGGCCGCCGCCGACGTGGCTGCTAGCGCCGGCCAGAAGCCCATCGCCCGCATCGTGTCCTACGCCGTGGCCGGTGTGCCCAACGAGATCATGGGTGAAGGCCCGATCCCCGCCACGCGCATCGCCCTGAAGAAGGCCGGCCTGTCCCTGGACCAGATGGATGTCATCGAGTCCAACGAAGCCTTCGCCGCCCAGGCACTGTCCGTATCCAAGGTTCTGGGCCTGGATCCCGCCAAGACCAATCCCAACGGCGGCGCCATCGCCCTGGGCCACCCGGTGGGCTGTTCCGGTGCCTTCATCGCTACCAAGGCGATCTATGAACTGCAACGCACCGGCGGCAAGTACGCCCTGGTGACCATGTGCATCGGCGGCGGCCAGGGCATCGCCGTGATTTTCGAGCGCATGTAATCCCGGCTTTCAGTCGGGCCGATTCGGCCCGGACCAAGGTCAGCAAAGCCCGAGGTGCCTTCCAGGCACCCCGGGCTTTGCACTTTGTTGGGCTCCATTGCACCAGGGTGGTGCCAGGTGGACGCGGTGGATGCGCCAAATCGGGGATAAACCCCGGCCTTACCCTGGCATGTTTCTCGCTAAACTGCATCAGTCGCTTCTTTTCCTATCCTACATACGCACATCATGGCTGCCAGAGAGTTCTTCAATGAAATGGTGGATGCAGACGGCAAGGTTCGCGCCCACTATGCTTCCTACGACGAATGGCTGAAGGGCTCCCCGGTTGCCCGCATAGAGCAGAAGCGCGCCGAGGCCGACATGTTGTTCCGTCGCCTGGGCATCACCTTTGCCGTGTATGGCGAGGAATCCGGCACGGAGCGCCTGATTCCCTTCGACATCATTCCGCGCATCATTCCGGCCGCCGAATGGGAAAAGCTGGCGGCGGGTCTGCGCCAGCGGGTCAGGGCACTGAACGCATTCCTGCACGACATTTATCACGGGCAGGAAATCCTGAGGGCGAACATCGTTCCCGCCGAGATGGTACGGATGAACGGTCAGTTCCGGCCCGAGATGCAGGGCGTGGATGTGCCGGGCGGCATCTATGCCCACATCGCGGGCGTGGACATCGTGCGGGCGGGGCAGGGCGAGTTCTACGTCCTGGAAGACAATCTGAGGGTGCCTTCCGGTGTTTCGTACATGCTGGAGGATAGGCGCATGATGATGCGTCTGTTCCCGGAACTCTTCTCCCGCAACCGGGTAGCGCCCGTGGAGCATTATCCGGACATGTTGCTGGATACCCTGCGCACCGTCTCCCCCAGGGGGATCAAGGATCCGACCGTGGTGGTGCTGACCCCCGGCGCCTACAACAGCGCCTATTTCGAGCATTCCTTCCTCGCCCAGCAAATGGGGGTGGAACTGGTCCAGGGGCAGGACATGTTCGTCAAGGACGACGTCCTGTACATGCGCACTACCCAGGGCGCCCGCCGGGTGGACGTGATCTACCGCCGGGTGGACGACGACTTCCTGGACCCCCGCGCCTTTAGGCCCGACTCCATGCTCGGGGTGCCGGGGCTGCTCTCGGCCTATCGCGCCGGCAGCGTGACGCTCTGCAACGCCATCGGCACGGGGGTGGCGGATGACAAGTCCATCTATCCCTTCGTGCCGGACATGGTGCGTTTCTACCTGGGGGAGGAGCCCATCCTCAACAATGTGCCCACCTACATGCTGAGGAAGCCGGATGACCTCAAGTACGTCCTGGAACACCTGCCGGAGCTGGTGGTGAAGGAAGTGCACGGTTCCGGTGGCTACGGCATGCTGGTGGGCCCGGCGTCCACGCGCCAGGAGATCGAGGACTTCCGCGCCCGCATCATTGCCGCGCCGGAGAAATACATCGCCCAGCCGACGCTGGCCCTGTCCGCCTGCCCCACCTTCGTCGAGTCCGGCGTCGCGCCGCGCCACATTGACCTGCGCCCCTTCGTCCTGTCCGGCCGGGAGATCAGGATGGTGCCCGGCGGTCTGACCCGGGTCGCCCTGCGGGAAGGCTCCCTGGTGGTGAATTCCTCCCAGGGGGGGGGCACCAAGGACACCTGGGTGCTGGAAAACTGATCCGGATGATTGAGGGAGAGACGAGATGTTGAGCCGTACCGCTGATCACCTTTACTGGATGGCCCGCTACACGGAGCGGGCCGAGAACCTAGCGCGCATGCTGGACGTGCATTACCGCATGTCCATGCTGCCCAACGCCAGCGTGGACCGCAACTGGGGCGCCATCCTGCGCATCAATGAACTGGACGGGGATTTCGCCCATCGCTACGGCGGCGTGACCCAGGCCAACGTGGTGCGCTACATGGCCTTCGATGCGGACAATCCCTCCAGCATCTACAGCTGCCTCAGGGCGGCGCGGGAAAATGCCCATGCCGTGCGCGGTACCCTGACTTCGGAGCTGTGGGAAACCATTAATTCCACCTGGCTGAAGATGCGCGCGACGCGGCCGGAAGCGATGGAGAATGACCCCGGCGCCTTCTTCGAGTGGGTGAAGTTTCGCTCGCACGTGTATCGGGGCGTCAGCGTGGGCACCATGCTCCACGACGAGGCGTTCAATTTCGCCCGCCTGGGCACCTACCTGGAACGTGGCGACAACACGGCGCGCCTGCTGGATGTGAAGTACCACGTGCTGCTGCCCCATCAGGAAGCCGTGGGCGGCGCCGCCGATTACTACCAGTGGGGCGCACTGCTCAAGTCCGTCTCCGCCTTCGAGATCTACCGCAAGGTGTATCGGGATGCCATCACGCCCATGCGGGTGGCGGAACTGCTCGTGCTGCGGGCCGACATGCCGCGCTCCCTGCACCGCTGCATGGACGAGGTGTATGCCAACCTGGAACTGGTGGCCAACAGTCATTCCCGGGAAACCCTGCGTCGGGCCGGCGAGCTCCACGCCAACCTGCATTACGGCGCCATCGAGGACATCTTCGAAGGCGGGCTGCACGAGTTCGTGAATGATTTCCTCGCCCGCATCAACGACATAGGCAGCCGGATCACCGAGGACTTCCTGGTGCCGATGGCGGCTTGAGAATTGTAGGTCGGGCTTTAGCCCGACATTGGACGGCAAGCCCGATCTTGTCGGGATGAATCCCGACCTACCCAACTAAACCCGGAGTTCCCGTGTCCATCCACGTTGCACTGAACCACGTCACCCATTACCGCTATGACCGCCCGGTCAGCCTGAGTCCCCAGGTGGTGCGCCTGCGGCCGGCGCCTCACAGCCGCACGCCCATCCTGTCCTACGCGCTCAAGATCACCCCCGCGGAGCACTTCATCAACTGGCAGCAGGACCCCCAGAGCAACTGGCTGGCGCGCCTGGTGTTCCCGGAGAAGACCGCCGAATTCAAGATCGAGGTGGACCTGGTGGCCGAGATGTCGGTCATCAATCCCTTCGATTTCTTCCTCGATCCCGCCGCGGAGACCATCCCCTTCGCCTACGAGGACTGGCAGCGCCACGAACTGACGCCTTATCTCTACAGGCTGGCCGAGACGCCGAGATTCGCCGGGTACCTGGCGGGCATCTCCCGGGAACCCGCGCAGAGCGTGGACTTCCTGGTGGCCATCAACCAGCGCCTGCAACGGGACATCGCCTACACGGTGCGCATGGAACCGGGGGTGCAGACGCCGGAGGAGACCCTGACCCTGGGTAGCGGTTCCTGCCGCGACACGGCCTGGCTGCTGGTGCAGTTACTGCGCCACCTGGGGCTGGCGGCACGTTTCGTCTCCGGCTACCTGATCCAGCTCACGCCGGACGTGAAATCCCTGGATGGCCCGTCCGGCCCGGAGGCGGACTTCACCGACCTGCACGCCTGGGCGGAGGTGTTCCTGCCGGGTGCCGGCTGGTTGGGACTCGATCCTACCTCGGGCCTCCTGGCGGGGGAGGGCCACATCCCGGTGGCCTGTACGCCGGAGCCGGCTTCCGCCGCGCCGCTCACAGGCTTCGTCGGCGAGAAGGCCGAGTGCGAGTTCGAACACAGCATGAGCGTCGCCCGGGTCTGGGAGACGCCCCGGGTGACCAAGCCCTACACCGATGCCCAGTGGGCGGAGATCGAAGGCCTGGGGCACCGGATTGACGCGGACCTCAAGGCCCACGACGTGCGCCTCACCATGGGCGGCGAGCCCACTTTCATCGCCGTGGATGACCCGGATGGCGCGGAATGGAATACGGATGCCCTGGGGCCGACCAAACGCCACAAGGCGGCGGAACTCTTCGGCCGGCTCAAGGAAAAATACGCACCCCAGGGCTTCGTGCATTTCGGCCAGGGCAAGTGGTATCCGGGCGAGCAGTTGCCGCGCTGGGCGCTCAACTGCTACTGGCGGCGGGACGGCGAGCCCATCGTGGCGAATCCCGCGATCTTTGCCGACGAGAAACAGGATTACAAGGCCGACGCGGAGCTGGCCCGGCGCTTCCTTGCCGGCATCGCGCAGCGCTTCAGGCTCGATGCGCAGCATGTCTTCCCCGCCTTCGAGGACAGCTTCTACTACCTGTGGCGGGAGCGGAAGCTGCCGGACAACGTGGATGCCCTGGATTCCCGGGTGGGCGATCCCCTGGAGCGGGAACGCCTGATGAAGGTGTTTACCCGGGGACTGGATCAGGTGGTGGGGCATGTGCTGCCCCTGGGGAAGAACCCCTCCGGCCAATGGCAGAGCGGATCCTGGTTCCTGCGCTCCGGGCGCTGTTACCTGATTCCCGGCGACTCGGCCCTGGGCTATCGCCTGCCCCTGGATTCCCAACCCTGGGCCAGGGATGGCGACTACCCCTATATTTCGCCTCCCGACCCGGCCCAGTCCTTCCCATCCCTGCCTTCCCATGCCACGATCGTCCGGTTGAGCGATAGCGGATCGCCCCATCACTCCGGGGTATACGCGCCCGCCCGGGGTGCCGGCGATCCGGCCGTCGCCGATCCGGAGCGCCGGCCCAATGCCAAGGAGTCCGCCGCCTGGATCACGCGCACCGCCCTGTGCGCCGAGCCCAGAAATGGTGTGCTCTATCTCTTCATGCCGCCCACTGTCTGCCTGGACGACTACCTGGAAGTGGTGGCGGCGGCGGAGGCCACCTCGGAAGCCCTGGGCTGTCCCGTGGTCTTCGAGGGCTATACGCCGCCGTCCGACCCGCGCCTGGCCCATTTCAGCGTCACCCCGGACCCCGGAGTGATCGAGGTAAACGTCCATCCCGCCGGGTCCTGGGACGATCTGGTGGAGCGCACCACCCACCTGTATGAGGCGGCCCACCTGTCCCGGCTGTCCACCGAGAAGTTCATGATTGACGGGCGCCATACCGGTACCGGCGGCGGCAATCACCTCGTCCTGGGGGGCGCCACCACCCTGGACAGCCCCTTCCTGCGCCGGCCCGACCTGCTGCGTAGCCTCATCAGCTATTGGCACAACCATCCGTCCCTGTCCTACCTGTTCTCGGGTCTGTTCATCGGCCCGACCAGCCAGGCCCCGCGCCTGGACGAGGCCAGGAACGACTCCGTCTATGAGCTGGAGATCGCCTTCGGCCAGTTTCCGGAGGTGGGCGCCTACGCGCCGCCCTGGCGGGTGGATCGGCTGCTCAGGAATCTCCTGATTGATTCCAGCGGCAATACCCATCGTTCCGAGTTCTGCATAGACAAGCTCTACTCCCCCGACGGACCCACCGGCCGTCTGGGTCTATTGGAACTGCGCGCCTTCGAGATGCCGCCCCATGCGCGCATGTCCCTGACCCAGCAGTTGCTGCTGCGCGCCCTGGTGGCTCGCTTCTGGCAGCATCCCTACGCGCCCGACCGCCTGCGCCGCTGGGGTACGGAACTGCACGACCGCTTCATGCTGCCGCACTTCGTGCGCCAGGATTTTGCCGACGTGCTGGAGGAGCTTCGGGACTTCGGCTATGGCATCAAGGACGAGTGGTTCGATGCCCACTTCGAGTTCCGCTTCCCGCTTCACGGCGAATTCGCCGCCCGCGGCATTCAGGTGGAACTGCGCCATGCCCTGGAACCCTGGCACGTGCTGGGGGAGGAGGGCGGTGGCGGCGGCACGGTGCGTTACGTGGATTCTTCGGTGGAGCGGGTGCAGCTGAAGGTGACGGGCCTGAACGACGATCGCCATGTGCTGACGGTGAATGGCGAGTCCGTTCCCCTGCAAGCCACGGGCAAGGTGGGCGAGTTCGTCGGCGGCGTGCGCTACCGGGCCTGGCAGCCGGCGTCCTGCCTGCATCCCACCATAGGCGTGCATGCGCCCCTGGTGTTCGACCTGGTGGATACCTGGATGGGCAAGTCCATGGGCGGCTGCCAGTACCACGTGGCCCACCCGGGCGGGCGCAACCATGACACCCTGCCGATCAATGCCTACGAGGCCGAAGGACGGCGACTGGCCCGCTTCTTCCGCATGGGCCACACGCCCGGCGCCGTCCAGGTGAAGCAGCCCATCCGTAATCAGGAATTTCCGTTTACCCTCGATTTGCGGAGATAATTGAGATATCAGGGATCGGGTATCAGGGATTGGCCTCTTACCGCGTGCTCTGCGCGCGCCAGAACTTCTGATACCTGATCCCTGACCTCTGACTCCTGTTATGCCCAGCCAGCTTCTTGCAACCTACCCTCGGGCCACGGGGCGTTACGACGAGATGTTCGAATTCTCGGGCCGCGTCCGGCCCCACTGGCAGGCGCTGTTCGATGCCCTGGTGGCGTCCCGGCCCGAACAGATGGCCCGGCGCCAAGCCTATGTCCAGAACCAGATCTTCGAAAACGGCATCACCTACAACGTCTATGCCGATTCCAAGGGTGCCGAGCGTCCCTGGGATCTGGACCTCTTGCCCTACATCATCCCCGGCGCGGAATGGCAGAAGATCGAGGCCGCCGTGGTCCAGCGCGCCACTCTGCTCAATCGCATCCTGGCCGACGTCTACGGCAACCAGTATCTGCTGCGGGAGGGTCTGCTGCCGCCGGCCCTGGTCCATGGCCACGCCGGTTTCCTGCGCCCCGCCCACGGCATACCCTCGCCGGATGGCATTCATCTTCATCTCTATGCCGCCGATCTCGCCCGTTCACCGGACGGCCAGTGGTGGGTCATCGCCGACCGCACCCAGGCGCCTTCCGGGGCCGGCTATGCCCTGGAGAACCGCCTGATCCTTTCCCGCGTGTTTCCGGAGCTGTTCCGGGACCTGCGGGTGCAGCACCTGGCGAGCTTCTTTCACACCCTGCAAGAGAGTCTTTCCCACTGGGCGCCCAGGGACGACGGTACGGATTCGCCCCGTATCGTGCTGCTCACGCCGGGGCCGTACAACGAGACCTATTTCGAACACGCCTACCTGGCCCGCTACCTGGGTTTTCCCCTGGTGGAGGGGCACGACCTGACGGTGCGGGACGGCTGCGTCTGGCTGAAGTCCCTGGAAGGACTGCAAAGGGTGCATGTCATCCTGCGCCGCCTGGACGACGATTTCTGCGATCCCCTGGAACTGCGGGCCGACTCGGCCCTGGGCATTCCCGGCCTGGCCCAGGCCGCCCGGGACGGCAAGGTGCTGATCGCCAACGCCCTGGGTTCCAGTCTCCTGGAGTCCGGCGCGCTGTACGGCTACCTGCCGGGGCTGTGCCGGCGCATCCTGGGCGAGCCGCTGCTCATGCCTTCCGTGGCCACCTGGTGGTGCGGGGAGCCGGCGGCCCTGGAGGACGCACTGGAGAAGCTGGATCATCTGGTGATCAAGGGGGCCTTTCCCCAGTTGCGCATGGATTCCGTGTTCGGCTCGGACCTCTCCGAGAAGGCGAAGAAGAAGCTCATCGCCGCCATGCGCGAGCGCCCCTATCAATACGTGGCCCAGGAGACGGTGCATCTCTCCCAGGCGCCGCGCTGGGACCGCGGTCATCCGCGCCGGCTGGATTCCCGGGCCATGGGGCTGCGGGTGCACGTGGTGGCCAGCCCGAACGGTTACGTGGTCATGCCCGGCGGACTGACCCGGGTGGCGGGCGTGGCGGACGCGCGCATCATCGCCCTGCAGCGGGGCGGGGCGAGCAAGGACACCTGGGTCATGAGCGATGCCCCGGTGAGCGATTTCAGCCTTCTGGCGTCGCGCTTCGAGGCGCGCAACCTGGTCCGAAGCGGCGCCAACCTGTCCAGCCGGGTGGTGGAAAACCTGTTCTGGTTCGGCCGCTACGCCGAGCGCTGCGACAACGTGGCTCGTCTCCTGCGCACCGCCCTGGCGCGATCCCTGGCGGAGGGCAACGCGGGGGAGGGGCAGGGCTCGGATCGGGGCGCCATCCTGGCCCTGTGCCGGGAGTGTGAACTGCTGCCGGCCGACGATGCCGATTTCAAGCTCGAACCTTCGGGCAAGGGCAGCCCGGTGACGGAGGACGTGGCGCTCCTGGCCAGCCTCACCGACCCGGACATCCCCGGCGGTTTCGCCGCCAACCTCCGGCAGCTGGTGCGCATCGGCTTCAACCTGAGGGAGCGGCTCTCGCTCGACAACTGGCGCACCCTGAACCGGCTGGCCCAGGACCTGGAGGCCCAGCGTGGGAGTCAGGCGAAGGAGCCGGACCTGGGAGAGGCCCTGGCCTTCCTCGATCAGGCGGTGACTGCCCTCATGACCCTGGCCGGCTTCGCCCTGGACGGCATGACCCGGGACATGGGCTGGCGCTTCCTGTCCATAGGGCGGAGGCTGGAACGCTTGCAGTTCATGACCACCCTCCTGCTGCGCTCCCTGGACAGCGAACACCGGGGTGGCCTGGACTGGCTGCTGGAACTGGCGGACAGCATCATCACCTATCGTTCGCGTTACATGATGCGGCCGGAACCCCTGCCGGTCATGGACCTCTTGCTCCTGGACGAGGCCAACCCGCGGGCCGTGCTGTTCCAGGTGCGGGGCCTGGTGGATTACGGCAAGCGCCTGACGGAGCAGTTCGGCCCCTGCGGCAGCGAGAGCCTGGCCCGTTACGCCGACAGGTTGCGGGAGATGGACCTGGCGCAAGAGCTGTCTGCGTCGGAAGGGCGGGAGCTGAGGGACGTTCTGGTCGGGGTTCGGGACGCGGCCGCCCTGTTCTCGGACCATCTCGGCCAGCGTTTCTTCAGCCATGTGGCGGAACAGAACATCGGTGCGGATTGATGAAGAACGTCGTCTATCGCATCCGCCACGAAACCGAGTACCGCTATTCCTGGCCGGTGACCCTGTCCCGCCAACTCCTGCGCCTCATCCCCCGGTCCACGCCCTGGCAGGACTGCCTGTGGCACGAGATTCGGGTCCGGCCGGAACCCCCGGAATGGTCCTGGCTGGAGGACTTCTTCGGCAATCCCGTGGCCCAGTTCGCCCTGCACACCCCCCACGACGAACTGCTGGTGGCGGTGGAATCCCGGGTGGCGGTGCGCTCCCATGCCCCGGCCGTGGCGCCGAACGAGACCCTGCCCTGGGAAATGGCCCGGGAGTGGCTGCATGGAGGGGCCGGCGGCGCGGTGCTGGACCCGGCCCAGTATCTCTTCGCCTCGCCCCATGTGCCGGTGGCCGGCAGTCTGGCGGCCTATGCCCGGACGAGTTTTCGCGCCGGGCGGCCGCTGCTCGCCGCGGCGCGCGACCTGACCCGACGCATCCACAGGGATTTCCAGTACGATCCGAAAGCCACCACCATCTCGACGCCGGTGGAAACGGTGCTGAAGCAGAAGCGGGGCGTGTGTCAGGACTTCGCGCACCTGCAGATCGCCTGCCTGCGCTCCCTGGGTCTCGCGGCGCGCTATGTGAGCGGCTACCTCCTGACTCATCCCGCACCCGGCAAGGAACGCCTGGTGGGGGCCGACGCCTCTCACGCCTGGGTGTCGGTGTTTTGCCCGGACCTGGGCTGGGTGGACCTGGACCCGACCAACGACTTGCTGGTGGACATGGAACACGTGACCGTGGCCTGGGGCCGGGATTTCTCGGACGTGAGCCCCATGCGCGGCGTTATCCTGGGCGGCGGGGAGCACGAACTGGACGTGCGGGTGACGGTGGAACCGGAGACCGAGGAAACTGCGGCCTGAACTCCAATGGCGGTGTGCCCGACATGGCGTCCGGGCACACCCTGCCGAACCGCTTAGCCCATGTGATTGCCGCCGTTCAGGGAGAAGTCCGCGCCGGTGGCGAAGCTGCTCTCGTCGGAAGCCAGCCAGCCGACGATGGAGGCGATTTCCTCCGGGGTGCCCAGGCGCTTGACCGGGATGGTGTTCACGATCTTCTGCAGGACGTCTTCCCGGATCGCCCGGACCATGTCGGTGCCGATGTAGCCGGGAGAAACGGTATTCACCGTCACGCCCTTGCTGGCGGATTCCTGGGCCAGGGCCATGGTGAAGCCGTGCATGCCCGCCTTGGCCGTGGAGTAATTGGTCTGCCCGAACTGGCCCTTCTGGCCATTCACCGACGAGATGTTGATGATCCGGCCCCAGCCGCGATCGAGCATGCCGTCTATCACCTGGCGCGTGACGAAGAAGAGCGAGTTCAGGTTGGTGTCTATCACCGCCTTCCAGTCATCCGGACTCATCTTGCGGAAGACGCCGTCGCGCGTGATGCCCGCATTGTTCACCAGGACGTCAACCTCGCCGATCTCGGCGCGGACCTTGGCGAAGGCCGCCACCGTGCTTTCCCAGTGGGACACGTCGCCCTCGGAAGCGACGAAATCGAAGCCCAGCGCCTTTTGCTCGGCCAGCCACTTGTCCTTGCGCGGCGAGTTCGGGCCACAGCCGGCGACGACCCGGAAACCGTCTTTCGCCAGGCGTTGGCAGATTGCCGTGCCTATGCCGCCCATGCCGCCGGTAACGTATGCAATTTTCTGACTCACTTTTTTCTCCCCTGTTGGTTTGCTTCATCCGGGCAATGCAATGGATGTGCGATGGGCAGGCCTGCCCATGAACGTCACATTATCCGATTCCTGTTAATATCGCCAGAAAAAATATTAATGGCATCGGCCGGTCCTGGGAAACTGCACGCGGACAGGGGGTCAGGCGAGGATATCGGGCTCCAGCATGCTTTCCAACTGGAAGATGCGATCCTTGAGCAGGAGCTTGCGCTTCTTGAGGCGGCGCAGGAGCAATTCGTCGGTGGGCACGGTGGGCTCGATGCGGGCGATGACCTCGTCCAGATCCCGATGCTCCTCCTGCAATTCGCTCAGCTTGGCGCGAATTTCTTCTTCTGTGTCGAACATGGCCTGGGTTCCGGTTTCTCCCGCCGCGACGACGGGCGGGTGCAAGGCGGTATGGTATGCGCAGCCGCCCCGAATGACAATTTTCATTCTGTAGGTCGGGCTTCAGCCTGACAAGGGTATTTCCCGGCGCCAATGTCGGGCTGAGCCCTGTATGCACGGGCACAAGCATCGCCTGCAAGCATACATCGCCCCCGTGCAGCCCCGCATGGTGCGAGCAAGTTCTTCACGCTGTTCCATTGTGAGGAACATCATGTTTTGCCGGAGGGAGGAAGCGGCAAACGGCCAGGAGCGGCCGTAGGCCAACCCAGGAATCAGGGCCAATAAACGTCCGTTGAAACTCCATGAGCCGACCGTCGCGCATTCGACATCAAGCGTCTATCAGTGCGGCTTCATGAGGCCGGATAGGGTCTCTGTGGCCAACTTCCAGCCCTCTGCCCAAGAAATCGTGAAGTTTCGCACGGCCCATTGAGTTTACTTCGTGTTACGTTATTTCCTGAACCAACAAAGGTAGCGAAGGTAGACTTTCGCCCAGTTCGGGCGCGATCCTGGGCTCTAAGATGAGTTCGACGCGCCAGATACAAACACGTTGGGGGCGGTGGCGGGCCGGGTTCCGCAACCGTTCCGTTTCCAAGGGAGATTCCTTGGCATGATGTCCTATAGAGGATGATGAATATGACCAGTTCCCTCAAGCAGAAATTGACGCTAAAACACGGCATCGTGGCCTTCGCTCTCACGGTGCTCTCGTTCGCGCCAGCAGCGCATGCGCAGCAGGTCGAACGCTCTGGAGCGGTCTTCCATGTCAAGGCATGCGGTGGTCCCGCCGTGCTGGACAGCGCGCGATGCCATGCACATATCGTGACCGACAGCGCCGGAACGCCGCGGCAGAATCTGGACCGGCACGGCAGGGGCTTTACGCCTCCGGCCGATACCGGAACCGGCACCAACGCGACCGCCAACGTAACCCCGGCCGGATATTCGCCGGCGGATCTGCGTAGTGCCTACGGTCTCTCTTCCACGGACGGTTGGATGTCCACGAGCGGTTCTACGACGATCGCCATCGTGGATGCCTATGGCTACACCAACGCGTTGAAGGATCTCAACGTTTATCGAAACCAGTTCGGGTTGGGTACGCTGCCCACCTGCTCCTCTACCGTGACGAAGACTTGCTTCGCCAAGTACAACCAGAAAGGGCAGCAAACCGCCTATCCGCAGCAGAACACCGGCTGGGCTCAGGAGACGGCCCTCGATCTGCAGATGGCCAGTGCGATGTGCCCATCGTGCAAGATCATCCTGGTCGAAGCCAATAGCGCGAGCTACTCCGATTTGGCCACGGCGGTGAATACGGCGGCCAAGCTCGGCGCCCACGTCATCAGCAACAGCTATGGTGGCGGCGAGGCGGGCACGACTTCGTACAATTCTGCCTATACCCATCCGGGCATCGCCATCACGGTGAGCAGCGGCGACGCCGGTTACGGTGTCGAATATCCCGCCTCGTCACCCAATGTCACAGCCGTTGGCGGTACCAGCCTGTACCGGGAAACGGATCTGACGACCTATCCGCGCGGCTGGTATGAAGCCGTCTGGTCGGGTGCGGGCAGCGGTTGCAGCACCGTGTATGGCCAACCCAGCTGGCAGGCAGGCTTGGGTACGGCGTGCAGGATGCGCACCGTCGCGGACGTCTCGGCAGTGGCTGACCCGGCGACCGGCGTGGCGGTATATGCCCCCATCAGTTCGACGTCATCGGCCTGGGTGGTCTTCGGCGGCACGAGCGTGGCAGCCCCGTTGATCGCGGGCATGTTTGCCATCAACAATACGACCCCATCGCTCAACGCGCAGAGCCTGTACCAGGAATGCGGCGCCCAAGGCCAGGCATGTACGTATCTGAATGACGTCACGTCTGGCAGCAACGGCAGTTGCGGAGGAACATATCTCTGCACGGCCGGGGCGTACTACGATGGCCCCTCCGGCCTTGGTACTCCCAGGACTGCCGGCGCTTTCAGGTAACGAGCCCTAAATCTCGAAAAGGGGGCTTCGGCCCCTTTTTTATTGGGCGCTCTGGATGCCATGGTGGCTTGGCCTTGCCATCCATGACGAGGGGCGCATTGTGAGTCGCTGAGGTGACTTTCACGGTAAAATGCCGCCTTTGCCCAGATCCGCGTGACTATGAACAAGGCCTTCGTCAAGGAAAGCGACGGCGAGGACGAGGAAGAAGGGCAGGCGGCGCCGCCCCTCCCGGCGGGCTCGAAGAATTACATGACCCGGCGCGGATTCCAGACCCTCAAGGCCGAGTTGAAACAACTGCTGGAAACCGAGCGTCCGGCCGTGGTGCAGGTGGTCTCCTGGGCCGCGGGCAACGGGGACCGTTCCGAGAACGGCGACTACATCTACGGCAAGAAGCGCCTGCGGGAATTGGACAAGCGCATCCGCTTCCTCATCAAGCGCCTGGAAAGCGCCACCGTGGTCACGCCTACCGAGCAGCAGAATCCGGAGCAGGTGTTCTTCGGCGCCACGGTGGAAATCTGCGACGTGAGTGGTGGTGCCATCGGCGCCGAGGAGCGTTACCAGATCGTGGGCGTGGACGAGGCCAATGCCTCCGATGGCCGGATCAGCTGGATCTCGCCCCTGGCGCGCGCCCTGTTCAAGGCCAGGGAGGGCGATACCGTGCGCTTCCAGAGTCCCGCCGGCCTCCGGGAAATCGAGATCGTCGGCATCCGCTATGAGGACTAGTCGGCCCATGGCTTCCTGCCCGGCAGGTCGGGCTTCAGCCCGACAATTCCCGTTTCGCAAGTTCTTGTCGGGCTGAAGCCCGACCTACGACTCCAGACCTATGCCCATTCCCGATTTTTCCCACGAACTCGCCCGCCTGGACGAGGCCGGGTTGCGCCGCCATCGGCGCGTCCTGGAATCCGCCCAGGGCGTACACGTTACGGCAGAAGGCCGGGAATGGCTGTCCTTCTGCTCCAACGATTACCTGGGTCTCGCGGCCCATCCCGCGCTGGCGAACGCGGCGGCCGAGGCGGCGCGCAATCATGGCGTGGGCAGCGGCGCGTCCGCCCTGGTGAGCGGGCATCACCGTCTGCACCAGCGCCTGGAGGAGCGCTTGCACGCCTTCATGGGACGGCCCTGCCTGCTTCTGGGGGGCGGGTTTCCGGCCAATACCGGCATTCTTCCGGCCCTGGTGGGGCGGGAGGACGCCATTTTCGCCGACAAGCTGGTGCATGCCTCCCTCCTGGATGGGGCGCAACTTTCCCGCGCCCAGGTGCGCCGCTTCCATCACAACGATATCGGACACCTGGAAAACCTCCTCCGGACCACGAAGGCGCGCCGCAAGCTCATCGTGGTGGATGGGGTGTTCAGCATGGACGGGGACATCGCGCCCCTGCCCGAACTCCTACGCCTGGCCGAGACCCATGATGCCTGGCTCTACGTGGATGATGCCCACGGCTTCGGCGTGCTGGGGGCGAACGGGCGGGGCACGCCCGAGCATTTCGGCCTCGCGAGCCCGCGCATCATCCACCTGTGCACCCTGGGCAAGGCGGCCGGGGCGATGGGCGCGGCCCTGTTCGCCGAGCAGAGCGTGGTGGATTGGCTGCTGCATTCGGCACGCAGTTACGTCTTTTCCACGGCGCCGCCGCCCCTCCTGGCCGCGGCGCTCCTGGCCGCCGTGGACCTGATCGAGCAGGACGCCTGGCGCCGGGAACACCTGCAGCAGCTGATCGCCCGGTTGCGCCAGGGCGCCGCCGATCTGCCCTGGAAGCTCCTGCCGTCGGAAACCCCGATCCAGCCCCTGATGGTGGGGGACAACAAGGCCGCCGTGCACCTGGCCGAGGCCTTGAGGGAGCGGGGCATCTGGGTGCCCGCGATCCGCCCGCCCACCGTGCCCAAGGGTACGGCCCGGCTGCGTCTCTCGCTTTCCGCCGCCCACTCCATGGAAGACATGGAGCGGCTGCTGCGCGCGCTCCATGAAGTGGCCGGGGAGGGAAAGTCATGAGCCGGCGGGAACTGGTGCTGCTCCATGGCTGGGGCATGCACGGGGGCATCTGGGGCGAATTTGGCGAGATCCTGGCGGACGAATGCAATCTCCATCGTCCGAACCTGCCGGGACATGGCGGCAGGACTTCGGTCGCCCCCTATAGCCTGGACACCCTGGCCAGCACACTGCTGGAAGAGTTGCCCCGGCGTGCGGTGCTGCTCGGCTGGTCCCTGGGCGGCATGGTGGCCCAGCGGCTCGCGGCCCTGGCGCCGGACCGGGTGGAGAAGCTCATCCTGGTGGGCAGTTCTCCCCGTTTCTGCCGGGACGAGTCCTGGTCGGATGCCATGGCGCCCGCCGTACTGGACGCCTTCGAGGCCCAGATGCGGGGTGACGCGGCCGCGACCCTGCACCGTTTCCTGGCGATCCAGGCCCTGGGCGGGGAGGATGCCCGCGCCCAGGTCTCGTTGCTCAAGCGTTTCCTGGGAGAGCGTCCCCTGCCCACGGAACAGACTCTGAGGGATGGCCTGGCACTTCTGCGCCACGGCGATGTGCGGCCCCATCTGTCGGAGATACGCCAGCCCCTGTGCCTGATCCATGGTGAACAGGATGGCGTCGTGCCGGTCGCCGCCGCGCGGCGCCTGGCGGGCCTGTTTCCGGACGCGGAACTGCATGTGCTGGCGGGCTGCGCCCACGCCCCCTTCCTCACACGGCCGGCCGAGGTGGCCGCCATCGTGCGCGGCTTCCTGGCGCCATGAGCATGGCGCACAGCCCCGTACGTCGCGCCTTCGAGCGCGCGGCCGCAAGTTACGATGCGGCGGCCGACCTCCAGCGGGAGGTGGCGCGGCGGCTCGCCCTGCGCCTGGACCGGGTGTTGCCGTCTCCGGGCAGGGAGTCGGGCCGCTTGCTGGACGCGGGTTCGGGCACCGGGTTCGGGGCGAGCCTGTTGCGGGCCAGGCTGCCCGCTCATGATTTCCTCGAACTGGACCTGGCCCCGGCCATGCTGAAGTTCGCGCGGGATCGGCGCGCCGAGTCGGGGGTGGAAGGCTGCGCCGGCATCTGCGCGGACCTGGAGGCGTTGCCCCTGGCGGAAGCTTGCGTGGATCTGGTCTGGTCCAGCCTGGCCCTGCAATGGGCGGTGAGGCTAGGCTCGACCCTTGCCGGTCTGCATCGTTGCCTCGCCCCCGGCGGCCTGCTCCATTTCTCCACCCTGGGGCCGGGAACGCTGTCCGAACTGGCCGCCTCCTTCGCCCCGGTGGATCGCTACAGGCACGTGAACCGCTTCACCTCGCCGGAAGAAATCCGCGGTTTGCTGGTCCGGGCCGGGTTCTCAGTCATCGAGCTGGAGCAGGAAAAACTGGTCATGGAGTACGAGGATGTGGCCGGCGTGCTGCGCGGCCTCAAGGCCATCGGCGCGCGCCGCGTGGTGGAGGAGGGCGTGCCCGGCCTCATGGGCAAGCACCGTTGGGCCCAGGCCGTCGCCAATTACGAGACCCGTCGCCGCGACGGCAAGCTGCCGGCGACCTACGAGGTGATCTACGTGACGGCAAGCAAGGGCGTCGGCGGCACGGCGCAAGGGCATCCCCGTGAATCCGGCCATGTTTGAGCCCGCCGTTCTGCTCCCGGCCTGGCTCGCCTACTTCGCCCTGCATTCGCTGCTGGCCTCGCTCATGGTCAAGCATTGGATCGCGGGCCGCTGGCCGAGCCTGATGCCGGCCTATCGCCTCGCCTTCAACGCGGTCGCCATCCTGGGCCTGTTGCCCATCCTGTACCTGCTGTATGCTCATCCGGGGCGCCTGGTCTGGGCCTGGAGCGGCCCGTGGGCATGGCTTGCCAACGGCGCTGCGCTGGCGGCGGTGCTGGGCTTCTTCCTGACTCTGGGCCATTA
Organism: Rhodocyclaceae bacterium; assembly: GCA_028714035.1. GTDB lineage: Bacteria > Pseudomonadota > Gammaproteobacteria > Burkholderiales > Rhodocyclaceae > JAQTNA01. The sequence goes on along the minus strand of JAQTNA010000011.1, from coordinate 9,924 downwards.
CGACGGCCAGGAGTTTCTCGGCCTGCGCCAGTGGCGAAGCGGCGCCAGGACCGTGGCCGACCAGGAGAGATTTCACCTCTCCTCGTTTCACCGCTATGTGCGCCACCCCTGGTACTTCCTGTCCCTCTTGATCCTGTGGACGCGGGACATGAACGAGGCGATGCTGGCGAGTGCCTTGCTGACGACCGCCTACTTTGTCGTCGGCGCCAGGTTGGAAGAGCAAAAGCTCATCGCCTATCACGGCGAGCGCTACCGGCGCTATATGCAGAAGGTTGCCGGCCTGTTTCCCCTGCCGTGGAAGACCCTCAGCAAGGCCGAGGCCGCCGAGCTCGTTGCCGGTCAGGGGTGAGGACGGGCAGCGGCCGAGCCGGCCGGTTTCACTGTTCCGGCGAGATGTCCGCCCGACGGAGCGAACAAGCCGCATTTCATGCAAGAAATTGAACCGCATTCGGTCGCGAGCATGCACAACTGCCACGTAGCTCATGAACCGCACGACGCAGGGTAAGCCAATCCGCAGCTTGGAATGCCGCGTCCATACGCGCAATCTTGTCGGGGTATATGTCCAGGAACATCTGCGCCAGCTTCTGTGCCGCCAGCCGGTTGCCTGCCAGGGACCGCAAAAGGTGATCAACATGGCAAGTTCTGGGACTTGCCGCCGTATTTGCAATATGTGACATGGACTTTGCTCCGGGTTCGTTCGGATGCGATTGCAACAGTTTGATGCAGCTTAGTGGCTGTTGCGTGCCGAGTGAACTGGGTTATTCCCTAGCCGCTCACCGGTGGTGAGAATCTATTTTCCCACCTGCCGAACGTGCTCAGAAGAGCGAAAGACCTGGATGCGGTGGAGTCCGTGTACAACTCTGACGAGAGCAAACGGCTCTTCGAGGTTCTGGGTGTTTCGATGGACAGAGGTGCATTGGGATTTTGCCATCCCGGGCTTCGGTCCCCGTGCTAAGCCCGTACTTAAAGAATGGCCTCGACGAAGGTGGCTCGATTGATTTCCTGGAGGGTGGTCTGGCCCTTGCGTACCGCATCCAGGGCGGCCTGCCGCAGGGTGCGGGTGCCGAAACGGGTGGCGGCGGCTTTCAGTTCCCGGATGGAGTCGCGGGCGATGATGCGTTCACGCAGTTCGTCGTTCAGCACCATGGTCTCGGCGATGGCGCGCCGGCCGCGATAGCCGGTGCCACGGCACTCGCCGCAACCGGCGCCTTCCATGAAGCGGTACTCGGCTGAAATTTCCGGTGTCAGCCCCGAGGCGGTCAGAAGTTGGCGCGTGGGCTGAACGGGGCGGGCGCAGGCGAGGCAGGTCAGGCGCACCAGACGTTGGGCTACGATGCCATTCAGGGCGGAGACGAAACTGTAGGGGTCGACGCCCATGTGGATGAAACGGCCGATGACATCGAATACGTTGTTGGCATGCACGCTGGTGAATACCAGGTGGCCCGTGAGGGCGGACTGGATGGCGATTTCTGCCGTTTCCGGGTCACGGATTTCGCCCACCATGATCTTGTCCGGGTCATGGCGCAGGATGGAGCGCAGACCGCGGGCAAAGGTGAGCCCCTTCTTTTCATTGACAGGTATCTGCAACACGCCCGGCACCTGGTATTCCACCGGATCCTCGATGGTGACGATCTTTTCCTCCCCGGTATTGATCTCGGAGAGAGCGGCGTAGAGGGTGGTGGTCTTGCCGCTGCCCGTGGGGCCGGTCACCAGCAGCATGCCGTAAGGCTCGGAGGAAAGCCGGCGGATGATGGCCAGCACGTCCGGATCGAAGCCCAGGACATCCAACGAGAGGCCGCTCATGCGGCCGGCGATGGATTCCTTGTCCAGGATGCGGATGACGGCGTCTTCGCCGAAGACGCTGGGCATGATGGAGACGCGGAAATCCACTTCCCGGTCGCGTGCCCGGACCTTGAAGCGTCCGTCCTGGGGAATGCGCCGCTCGGAGATGTCCAGGTCGGAAAGCACCTTGACCCGGGACACGACCTGCTCGGCCGTGGTGGCGTCATTGACTTCGCCGGCGAGGCTCAGTACGCCATCCACCCGATACTTGATCGTCATGCCCTGGCCGTTCGCCTCCAGGTGGATGTCGCTGGCACCGATCTTGAGCGCGTCGTAGAGGGTGGAATTGACCAGGCGCACCACCGGATTCATGTCCGCGCCTATGGTCTGGAGGGAGATTTCCTCCACCCGGCGGCGGGTCTCGTCGCCCGAACTCCTGGCCACGGTGGTATCCAGGGCATGCACGCTTTCCTCGAAGCGCGAGAGCAGGGCGCGCAGGTCGGCCGGATGCGCCAGGTGCCAGGCCAGGGGCTGGCGCACGCGGGATTCGAGCAGGGCCTGGCTCGCCACGGCGCTCGGGTTGGCCAGGGCGCCCATCAGCCGGCCCTCGCCGTCCCGCAGGAGCAGGCAGAGCCTCTCCCCGGCCTCCCGCAATGACAGGAGATCGAAGGCGGGCCGAAGGCGCTCCAGGTCGCCCATGTTGAGCGTGGGGTAGCAAAAGCGCTTGCCGGCCAGTTCCAGCCAGGCGGCGATGGGCGTGTCCGCCTGGGCATCAAGCCAGCGGAGAAAGTCCTCCGCGGACTCTCCGGCTTCGCCATGGTTGGCTGAAGCCGGCACGACGGCGACAGATTCCGTGTTCATTGCAGGCTCCCCGCCAGATCGAAGATCGGCATGTACATGATGATGACGATGCCCCCCACCAGGATGCCGATCAGGGCCATCATCACCGGCTCGAAAATCTTGGTGAAGACGGCGATGTCACGCTCCATTTCCTCGTCAAAGAAGATGGCGATGTTTTCCATCATTCCGGCCATCTGGCCGGAACGCTCACCCACCCGCAACATGCGATAGGCGATGGCGGTCGTCAGGCCGGTTTCCTGAAAGGCAAGTGAAATACTTTCTCCTTCCCTGATGCGGGTCACGGCGGAGGCGAGTGGGGCGCGCAGGGCGAGGTTCAGGAGTCCCGGCACCATGTCCAGGGCCGCGGCCATGGGCGTGCCGCCGTGCAGCAGCATGGAGAGGGTGCGAAACAGCCGGGACAACTGGTAAGTGCGCAGCCTCTCTCCCAGCCAGGGCGTGCGCCAGGCCTGGTCCGCCAGCATGAGCCGGAAGCCCGGGCGGGAGAAGAGCCAGATCGTGCTTGCCAAGAGGGCCAGCGTTCCCAGGCCCAGGAACCAGGGATGGTGGGAGACGAAGGCCCCCCAGTTCATCATCAGCCTGGAGAGCAGGGGCAGGGTGTCCGAGCGGGACTCGTAGATGCGGCTGAACTTCGGCACCACATAGGCCAGGAGGAACAGGGTGACGAGAGTTCCGACCACCAGGAGCAGGGCCGGATAGATCAGGGCGGAGACCACCTGCTTCTTCAGGCTCTCGACCTGTCTCTGGTAGGAGATGTAGCGGGAAAGGGATTCGGCCACGTCTCCGCTCTGCTCCGAGGCCTTGAGGCTGGCCACGTAGAAGTGGGGGAAGCTGTCCGTATCCTCGGCCAGGGCGGCAGACAGGGATTGGCCGTGGCGCAGGCGTTCGAGTAGTCGGGCCATGACCGATCGGATCTCGCCGGAGGGCTCCTTCTCCTCCAGTGTCTCGATGGCTTCCACCAGGCTCAGGCCGGCGCGCAGCAGGCCGTGGAGCTGCTGGCTGAAGTGCAGCAGGGGGAAGGCGCGCCGGCGGCGGCGCCAGGCCGGAAGCCAGCCGGGTTTCACCACGGTCTGAAGCACCACGTAGCCGCGTCGTTCCGCCGATTCCTCCGCCTCCCGCGCGCCTGCCGCCTCGACCTGGATCAGGCCAAGACCTTCGGATTCAGAATAAACCTTGAGAGAGAAACGCATGGATCAAAGGCAAAACCTTGCCTGATTATAAAGAATGCTCAGTATTACCTCCCTCTCCCCCCGGAAGGGGGGAGAGGGCCGGGGTGAGGGGCGCTCGAAGGTCAATTCCCCCTCGCCCTAACCCTCTCCCCGCACGCGGGGCGAGGGGATTTCACGGCACACTGAGTCATCTTGGTAATCAGGAAACCCTGGGGGCGCAGGCAAGCCGGCGCTCTTTGACAAACCAGCAATCCCTTGGCGCGGGCAAGCCCGCACCTAAAAGCGACGATCTTCACCACTTGTCGTAAGGAATGCCGTTCAGGCCGACTTCCTTGCTTCCGGAATGTACATCAAAAACATCTTCGCCTTCCCTGGGTTCCTTCGCTGAGCTGGCATAGCTGCGTTTCACCCAGCTTTCCGCTCCCATGACGCCTTCCGGGGCGAACGGGTCGGTGGGAATGTCGCGCAGAAAATAGATCTTTGCCTTGTTCGGATCGCGCGTGTCCTCGACGCCCTCCGCCAACGCTTCGAGTCTCTTCGGGTAGCCGGATTCGCCCACTTTCCGGAGGATGCGCCCCTCGTCACCAGCCCGCTTGTAGGCGTCCATGGCTTCCCGCATCTGGCGCAGGTCGTAACGCAGTTCCTGCTCCTTGATGTGCTTGGCGGCCAGGCTGGCGAGCGGCATGGCGGCGGCAGCCAGCACCGACAGGATGACCAGGACGGCGAGCAGTTCGATCAGGCTGAAGCCCCACGCGTTTGTGGGTCGGCCTTCAGGCCCACACGTCGGCCTGAAGGCCGACCCACATTTTGGTCCCATGGCGCTATTTTCCCTTGAGCAAGGAAGAAAGCCGGGAAAATCCGCTCCGTTCCGGCAGGTTCAGGGGCGCCATATTCCAGGGGCCGGGCAGGCTTGGGGGCGCGCCCGACAGGGCATGGAAAAATACGGCCCTATCCTTTCGCGTTTCCAGCGCCGCCTGCCGTTCCAGCAGGCCGAGCATGGTCTCCTGCCGATCATCGCCGCAATACTGGCTGCGCAGGCTCAGGAGCTTTCCCTGCTCGAAGAAGGCGAGTACCAGAATCTCGGCTTCGTCCACCAGCAGCCAGCCGGTGTAGCCGCGCAAGGTGTCGCTGGCCTGATCCATCAGCCAGGAAAATACAGGCTCGATTCCGATTGGCTTTCGCACGCCCTTAGGCGCCGGCTTGCCGGTGCCCTGCAAGGCCTCCAGTGCAGCCAGAAGCTCGGGCGACATGCCGGCAACCAGCAGTCCCCCGGGCCGGGCCGAGATGCGCAGGGGCCAGAGGGGCGCGCCGTACTGGCGGCGGAAATGGGCCTCGGCCAGAAGCCTGGCCTCTTCATCGTCCATGGTATCGGTCGCTACCGGGATAAGGTCGTAGCGCACCCAGGCGTCCGACACCAGCAGGCGCACCGGGCCGGCCGGAAACCCCTCGTGGCCCGCGAGTCTTTCCAGCCGACCTTGCCATTCCTCCGGCACCATACCCAGACCCTCGCCCTCGAACGGGCACAGGGCATCGTACGCCGCCCCGTGCCGCGGGTATGCCCGGCTCGGCGTGAGGATGAGTGTCCGTTCGTTTGAAAAGAGGTTCATGCCGGGTGGGCGCGGGTTAGCCATGAGATGAGTCGGCCTGGAGGCCGACCCACCTGGGCGCATGGGTCGGCCTTCAGGCCGACAGTTTGACGGGGGAGGGCCGGTACCGCAAGCCGGCTCTCCCGTCAGGCACGATCAGACGATGGTCTGATGGCCGAGCGTCAGTTGCAACAGCAGGTGCTGGCTGGTGCCTATGCTATCCACCAGTTGCAGGGCCTGCATGTTGGCCAGCGTCTCGTGGTAGGCGCCGTTCGGCGAGCTCAGCACGTTCACCTGGAAGCTGTCGGCCATGTTCGCCGGTCCGGTAAGCGCGCTGATATCCACCAGGTCGTTGCCGTTGCCATCCAGTACATGCCAGAGCAGGGGTGTGGTATCCGTCGTGAGATGCAGGCCGCTCTGGCTGCCCAGTTGCAGTACCGTGGCGTTGCTGCCGGTCCCGCCATCCAGCATGTTGTTGGCGGTGTTATGGACCAGGAAGGTATCGTCGCCGGCTCCACCCATGCCCAGAGTCTTGCCCTGGTCGGCGCCGATGCTCAGGGTGTCGTTACCGGTGGTGCCGGGCAGGAGAACCACGGTCGAACGGTCGCCGCTGCCGCCGCTCATGCGCAACTGCATCTGTTCCACGCCATCCACGGTGCTGACCGTGTTCGGACTGTTGTGCTCGTTCGTCACCGTGAAGTTGCCCGCCGCAAGGTTGGGCGTAACCAGGTACTCGTCCGTATAGCTGGTCGGGGAGGCGGTTGCCGCGCCCAGGATGTGCAGCACGCCGCTGGTATCCACATAAGACTGCGAGAGGTCGCCATTCAGGGTCAGTACCACGGTATCCGTGCCGGCGTTGCCATGGAGGGTGTCCGTGCCGTTGCCGATGAAGATGGTGTCGTTGCCGGAACCGCCATTGATGGTGTTGGTGCCGCCGTCGCCGCGCAAGTAGTCCGTGCCGCTGCCGGTAATGGTATCCGCGCCCGGCCCGCCGCTCACGAACACATGAGGCGCCGCGGCGACCAGCGCACTGTAGGTGGCAGAAGTAAGGTCTATGGTGTCGCTGCCCAGGGAGCCGCGAACGAACAGGTCGTGGCTGACCGGGTCAATCGAGACGGTGTTGTCGAGATTGACCACCAGCGAGGCGCCGGTCGGCGTGCCGCTGCCGTCGGTCAACTGGAAGTCCAGAGCCTGCACGTTGCCCGGCAGAACGGACATGTTGATGTCCTTCTCCGTTCCCAGGCCCTTGTCCACGATGACCGTAAGGCCCGTGCCCGAGCCCGAGCTGGTGATGGTCGTGCCCTGTACCGGCACATAGACCACGTCGTAGCCCAGGCCCGTACTGCTGCCCGAACTCCACACCACGTCCGATGTGCCGCCGACATAGCCGTTGCCGCCGGCCGTGCCTGGGGTGGGAGGCGTACCGAAGGGGTCCAGGATGTTTGCCTGGTAGTAAGCCGCGTTCAGGCTGTAATTCGTTCCGCTGCCATGGGTGAGAGAGTTGGTAGGAGCGGTGTTTGGCAGGATGGGTGCAAACAGGTCGTTGCCCGCGGTGCCGGCAGTCGTCGCCACCGTGCCGCCGAAGACATAGCTTCCCGGCACGCTGGTGGGTAGATTGATGGCGGTAAGGTTTGGCGCCTGGCCGCCGGTCGTGGCGGTGATCGTGCCGCCGGACAGGGCCAGGGTGCCCAGGCTGTCGGTGTTGATGTGGTAGAGGCCGTTGTCGCTAGCCTGTACGGTGTAGGCGAACACCAGGTCCGTCGTGCCGCTACCGGAGAGCAGGGTCGCGCTTGCCGGATGGTTGCTGGCCGCGGTGCCCAGGGTCAGGGCAAGGGTTTCGGCTCCGGTGACGGTCACGGCCTGATCGAAATGCACGTCCACCTGGATCTGGTTGCCCACGGTCAGGACGGCGCTGGAATTCAGGTTGTTCACCCACTTGATCGTCGGGGCCGCGGAAGTGACATTGATGCCGTTGTTGGCAATGCCGAACATCGTCGGCGTGGTGTATTGCATGACGAACGCCGTTTGGGATACACCCGCGGTCGGGTCGCCGTCATAGACCACCAGGGTGTCGGTGCCGGCGGTGCTGTTCACCGTGAATATGCCCGTCGCGGCGCTGTAATTGCCCTGCTCCAGGAAGAACTGCTGGTCGCCCGCCTGGCCGTTGGCGGGGGCCGTGATCTTTTGCAGCCCGCTGCCAGAGAGGCTGTTCAGATTCACCTGGCTGCCCACGGTCAAGCCGCCGGTGATCACGTCCGCGTTGCCGGCGCCGCCGAAGCTGAAGGTGCTGCCATTGACGACGTTACCGCCGGAGAGGCCGCCCAGCGTCACCGCCGTGGAGTCGCCCTGGGAAAAATCGAAGGTGTTGACGCCGCCGCCGCCGTTCATGATGTCCGCGCCGGTGCCGCCATTGATATTGTCATTCTGGCCCGTGCCGATGATGATGTCGTTGCCGGACATGCCGCTGAGAAACATCCCGGAGGTGTAGTGGGAGAGGTCCATGACGTTGTTGCCGGCGCTGCCGATGGCGGCCACGATCGGTCCCATCTTGTTCCCCGCCGCGTCCGCGATGGTGCCCGTGCCGTCGTAATTCAGCAGCAGCCAGTCGGTCGCCGACAGGGTGGTGGTGGTATGGATGCTTTGCGGGTTCGTCGTGGCGGCGGCATTGACGATGTTGCTGCCCGTGCCGTTCTTCAGGAGGGTCAGGTGACTGGTGTCGCCCGTCACGGGCTCGGAGTACGGGAAGAGCACGATGGGGTCGGTGCCGGAGGGATAGGCCGGCGGGGCGGTGATCTGGGGCGCCGTCGTGTCCTGGAGCTGGATCACGTTCGTCCCGGCGCTCGTGCCCAGGCTGGCGCCGGTGAGGCCATAGAGATCCACGGCGATGGGGCCGTCCACGTTCGTCTGGAACACCATGGTGGACTCCGCCGTGCCGTCGCTGTTGGCGTCGAAGGCGAAGGCGACGGTGGTGCCCGGTGTGGCGAGGTTGGCCGTGAGAAAGCCGAAGGCGGTGGATAAACTGGCCGGGTTGATCGTGATGGCGCTGCCGCTCCCATCCTTGAAACTGACCATGCCGCCGGAAGAAATCTGGTAGCTGGCGATGCCACCGACCGCGATTCCGCCCCATCCGGTGGCGGCGGCGATGGTGCCGGACGGCAGGTTCAGCAGGTCATTCGTGCTGGTGCCGCTGACATCGAAGTGGGCCACGGTGTCGAAATTGGCGCTGGTCGTAGCGACGCCGGTGTACCAGGAGGCATTGCTGCTGCTGCTGGTCAGCACGATGGTATCCCGGGCATGGACCGCGCTGGACAGGAGGATGTTGTCGCCGCCCCGGCCACCGTCAATGGTGTCGCCGCCGGTGCCGGCGATGATGTTGTCCGGGGCGTTGGTGCCGACGAGGGTTTCCGCCCCGTTGTTGGCCAGGATGGCAATCGGGAACTGTAGCCCCAAGGTGTTCAGATTGCTCAGATCCAGGGCGGTCTGGCCCGAGCCGCTGATAATGATGGTGCCGGAAGGCAGCGGATTGCCCGCCAGGTCCTGGATGGCGCCGTTGCTGGCGTCCAGGCTGGCGACCACGTAGTCGGTCGTCGCCAGGCTGGCCGTGGTGTGCACCGTGATCTGGTTGCCCGAAGGTGTGGCGCCCGTGATGGCCATCCCCGTCGCGGTACCGTCCTTCCACAGGGAAAGGCCGGGCGTGCCGCTGACGGCGATGCTTTCCGAATAGGTGAAGGTCACGTCTCCGTTGCTGGCGAAACTGGCGCCGGTGGGGGCTGGCGGCGTGGTGTCGAGGGTATAGCTGGCGCTGGCAACGGCCCCGTCGTTGCCGGCGGCATCCACCACCTTGAGAGACATGGTGTTGGTGCCGGCGAGCAGGGTGGCGCCGGTAAAGCTGAGGTTGGTGCCGGTGACGAAGGAGGACAGGTCGTTCCAGTGGGCGCCGCCATCCAGGGTGCCCAGGAGGCGCTCGCCGGTCTGGAGCGAGGCGGACAAGGTGGCGCCGATGGTCTGGCTGGCAACGTTGGTGATGAAGTCCGTGCCGCTGGTGCCGGTGTCGGCGGACAGATGCACGCTGCCGAGGGTGGTGGTGGGCGGCGTGGTGTCCACCGTGGCGGTCACGGCCGAGGTGGTGGTGGTGTTGCCGGCGTTGTCGGTGGCGACCGCGGTGAAGCTGTGGCCGGCGTCCGAGAGGGCGGCGGTGGTGAAGCTCCAGTTGCCGCCGCTGACGGTGGCGGCCCCCAGGTCGGTGGCGCCATCGAAGACATGCACGGAGGCCACGCCGTTGGCATCAGACACGGTGCCGCCCAGGGCCAGGGTGTTGTCCTTGGTCAGGCCGCCGCTGGCAATGGTGGTGGCGGCACCGGTGTTGGTGCCGATCGTGCTGCTGAAGGTTTCGCTCGGCCCGGTGGTGTCCACCGTGGCGGTCACGGCCGAGGTGGTGGTGGTGTTGCCGGCGTTGTCGGTGGCGACCGCGGTGAAGCTGTGGCCGGCGTCCGAGAGGGCGGCGGTGGTGAGGCTCCAGTTGCCGCCGC
>JAQTNA010000010.1 GCA_028714035.1 Rhodocyclaceae bacterium | reverse complement strand
TGATGAGGGAGGGCAGGTGACGCAAACCAAGGACAGCCTATTGAGGCACCGCCAGACGAAAGGGGCGGAAACGGCTAGGGCTGTCCTACAGAATGCGGGAACCTGCTCTCTACTCTACCCCATGGCACCCCATCGAGGAAGACCTGGGCGAGACCGTCGGTTATCCTGGCCTCTCCGCGTTCTACAACCTAAGGAAGGGCTGAGCCTTCTGACGGAGTGCTCTCATGCGCTGGCCCGCCCTCCTGCTGGTCGCACTCCTCGCCCTGCTACAGTATCCCCTGTGGCTGGGCAAGGGCGGCTGGCTGAAGGTCTGGGACACGGACAAGAAGCTCCAGTCGCAGCGGGAAATGAACCGCGGGCTGGAACTGCGTAATGCCGGGCTGGACGCTCAGGTGCGGGATCTGAAGGCCGGCACCGAGGCCGTGGAGGAACAGGCCCGGTTCGAGCTGGGCCTGGTCAAGAAGGGTGAAGTCTTCGTCGAGGTGCCGAAGAAGCAGTAGCCAGTGGACAGTTGTCAGGCATCAGAAAAAACGCCGGCAGAAGCCGGCGTTTTTGCGTCTCTGTAACGACCGGAGACGACCCCTTGCTGAAACTCAAGGACGATATTCTGCAATGTCAGCAGTGTCTGCAAGGAAGGTGCCCTGAACTGACGGTTACCGTGTGGCCGCATAATGTGCTGTGATCAACGGTGCCATGTATATGCCTTGTAGCCGATTTAAATGGCACCGCCATGTATGTAGGAAAACCATTCACCATCTATCTTAAAGGCAATCCGTCGGGCGGCGATAGCTCCGTTGGCAGTTGTGGATTGGGCTAGGCAAAACCGGCAAAACCGAAACCGAAACCGAAAACCGGGGTCAGGCTCGCATTTCTACCTTACGCTCCGAGAGCGTCTGCAACTGCGTCGACAGCGCCGGTACGTCGTGCTGAATGACGCTCCAAAGGGTGTCATTATCTATTCCCAGGTAGCCGTGGATCAGGCGATTGCGTAAGGCTATGATGAGACGCCAGGGAATCTCGGGCGTGGCCAGTCTAACCGAGTCCGGAACATGAGTCGCGGCCTCGCCGATCAATTCCAGGTTGCGCACCGTTGCGTCGTAGTTCAGGCCACTGGCGACGAACGTCTTCTGGTCGAGGCCTTCCGTATAGGCCGCGACATTCTCGGCGAAGCCGATCATATCCTTCACATAAAAACGCCATTCCCGCGCTACCGGCTCAGACATGGAGCGCTTCCCTTTCGATGAACGGTCGGAGTTCAGGTCGTAGCGCCTTTTCCGTCACCAGATCCACCGGTCGCCCCAGCAAGTCTTCAAGGTAGAACTGCACCCCGAAGTATCTATCCGATGTCGCCATACCATCGAAGGCTACAAGAACATCAACGTCGCTATCCACCTTTGCGGCGTCGCGCGCAGTGGAGCCAAACAAGGCCAGGTCGGTGACGCCAAAACGGCTGGCGAGCAAGGACTTGTGCTCGGCCAGCAACTGCAAGGTTTGTTCACGGTTCATGGTGTCGCCTCGTCAATTCATGGAACCGGAAAGCTAGGGGAGTCGCCGGGTCAGTCACCAAGGCCACACAGTCAACTGTCCCGTCCTCCCAGGCAATGGAACAAGATGATACGCCAAATGGGCCGATGTAGACTTTATGAGTAGCCGGCCTGTTGAGCAGCCGGCCGCTGCGGAAGTCGCTCTTCGACCGACCGTTCATGGCCGAACGGAGACCAGCGACTTGTTCAGTGGCTATGCAACTTTTCCTGAAGCCATACCTTGATGAGTGACGGGTAAGGAACGTCAGGGAAGTTCGTAGCGGCCTTGATGGAATCCAGGGGGCGCTGAGGCAGGCGCAGGGGCGCTGGATTCAAGTCAGAAGAAGCTTTCCCCCAGCACCTGCCGGATGCGGTACTCGTTCCGGAAGGGTTCCAGGATGACTTCCGCCGTGCCGGAGGCCTTGGTGAACTGGCCGGTCTTGTCCCGCAGCACCCGGTGCCAGCGTACCTGAACATTGAGCAGGCCGCCGCTTTCCAGGATGCGCCCCGGCACCAGCTCCACTTCCATCGTCTGGCGCCGAGCCCAGCGGTCTTCCCAGCGGTTGCGCACCGAGGGCAGGTCGCGGAAGTCCGGAGAAAACGCCCAGCCGATGTGCTCCCAACGGTCGGTCCGCAGGCCCTGTTGCAGGCGGGAGAAGAGTCGCCCCACCGCCTCCCGTCGCGGGTCCGGAGGGGCGGGTTCGAAGCCGGCGCAGCCCGCCGGCAGGAAGATGATTGCGGCTGACAGAAAACGGCGGCGGTTCCAGGTGGTCATCCGGGCTTCTCCCGAGTCGGGTTCAGTGCAACATTCCAGTGGTCTTGACGATGCGCGGGCCTTCGGGTGTGATGGCGACGGTGTCCACGATGCCGGAGGTTTCCTCGTGGGACTTCTGCATGCGGCTGATGCGCCCCGTCAAGGCCGCCTGGTAACTGACCTGATAGAAGGTCGCGACCCGCTGTATCGTCATGCCGCTGATCTTGAAGACGATGGTATCAAACACCCGGAAGCTGTTGCCCAGGGTGGTCTCCAGGTCATTCACGTCGCTGCCGTCGGCCGCCTGCCAGTTGCGGGCCAGGAACTGGGTCACGCCGCGCAGGTTCCTGCTCTGATAGGCAGTGACGAAATCCCGGTACATTGCCTGTATGGCCTGGGTATCCCTCTGTAGCGTGGCGGCATCCACATGAGAGGCCACTTCTCTTAGCCTGGGCATGAGGCCGTCCAGTTGCCCCATGAGCGCCTGGATGGTCGGGTGATTCTTTACCGAGGCGTCCACGGCAGCCTTCGTGTAGCCTATCGTGTCCATCCATTGCTGGGCCGAGGACCAGCCGCCCATGGCCTCCGGGTTGCCCAGGAAAGTGTTGATGCCGTCAATGGCGCCCTTGAGGCTGGATTGGGCCGCGGCGAGGCGCTGGCGCTGGTAGTAGGCGGAGGACATCTCCGACATCAGGCTGATGATCGCGCCGTAGGCCACGGATACCCGGCTCTTGGGTTCCACTTTTCCCTCGCCGTTGGCCCTCTGGTAGATGAGGTAGGCGTCGTTGGAGTAGCGGTTGGATTCGTTCATGAAGGCGTTGTTGTCCAGGCCCTGCAGGCGCCCCGAGTCCGCCTGGAACTTCTTCAACAATTCCTCCATCGCCGGCGCATAACGGTTGGCCCGGGCCACCGGCAGGTAAGGATCCACCAGGGCGTGGTAGCGCTCGGCCAGGGCGGCGTAGCGCTCGATCAGCGGGCCGCTGCCCAGACCGCTGTCCGGCAGTTGTTCCGGCGGAACAATCTGGTTTCTCAGCTGGAGCGCAAGGAAATCGGCCGGTTCGGAGTAATCCCCCAGGACGACCTCCTTGAAGAAGTAGGGGACTTCTTCCGGGAAGATGGGCGTCAGCTTGTCACGCATGGCTGACAGGGCCGCATCCAGGCCACTTTCCGCCTCCTGGGTGCCCTTGTAGGCCCCAGCATAGCGGTCGCGTGCGCTGTCTATGCTTGCCAGTTGCCGGATGATGGCGGACTTCAGGTCGCCGATGCCGTCCTTGGTCAGAACCAGATTCTTGAAACTGTATCCGGGCATGCCGGGGATTTGGCTCAGGGCTTCCGTGTCCAGGGCTTCCGGGGTGGTCAGGGATTCGATGCGCTTTTCCAGAGCCTTGAGGCCTGTGTCGCTGATGCCGTAATTACCCATCATGGCGTAGATTTGGCCGCCGGAGATATCCAGGTTGCCCTGTTGCGCGGACTGCAATTCGCGCGCCGTCACCGTGAGCTTGTCGGCCTTGTCCTTGATGGTTTTGACGCCGCTCAAGGCCTCCACGATTTTGTTGGTCAGTTCCAGGTTCCGGCCGGCGGACTCGACGAGTTGCCTTCCGGCGTCTTCACCATCCTTGGCTACGGCGGCAAAGGCGGTCTCGAAGTGGGAGAGGCGGTCGTACTCGTTGCGCACGTGCTCGAAGTCGACCATCTCCGGATCGTAGCCGTAGGAGCCTTCGGAACGGAAGCAGTCCCAGATCTCGACGTTCGGTTGCAGTTTTTGGCCCAGTTGGGTTGCCGTGGACGCAAGACCCGTCACCATGCCGGCGGAGCGCTTCGCGGCATCTAGGCGCTTCTGAAAATTGTCCTTCAGCGCCTTGGCGTCGTTTTGCCAACCCTGGAGTAACTTCTCCGATTCCGCCAACTGTTTCACGGTCGGGGACCACAGGGGAAATGGAACCCTGACGTCGCCGGCCGAGTTGGACAGGGCATATTGCCAGATGGCCATGGCCAGCCAGTCGCCATGCTGGCCTTCCATCTTCACGGTGTGATCCTCACCCCAGATCACCATGTCTACTTCATTCTGTCCCCACTTGTGCAGGGACTGGCCGAAGCTGTGGATGGGGCCGTCAGCCAGGGCTATTTCGTCCTGGTAAAGTTGGCTCAAGGTGCCTCGAACCTGGGTCTCGAATTGGCGGGTGATGGCCCCGGCGGCCCGATTGGCATGATCCATGGTGGCCGGGCAGGTGTCCAGGCCTCCGCACTGGGGCCAGCAGGAAAACGAGGGGTTGTGACGGGGGTCGCCGTAGCAGGCATTCAGGCAGGCATTGAGTCGTTTCCCGGATGCTTCGCACGAGGCATAGGCCGCGGCATAGATAGGACCGGTCAGCTCGGCCAGTTTCGTTTGTGCGCCACTCAGGGCGTTCCACAAGGCAGCCTGGTAGCTGCCACAGCTGTATTCTCCGTGGGCAAGCTTTTGCCAGGCATCCCGCATTTTCGAGGCGGCAGTGCCGAAATCGTAGTTGGAGTCGGTGGGGAAGCTAACAGGGTCGGGCGACTTGGACCATTCATTGGCCTTCGTCATGGTGTCATTCAGTTCCAGGTGTCTCTTCCAGGAACGGATGTCCTCTTCCAGGCGTTTGATGTCGGTATCCACCCCGCTCTTGAGCCGGGCGAGTTCCTTGTGCTGTTCTACCAGGGCCTTCATCAGTTGATTCAGTTGCGAAATGGCCACGTTTCCCGACTGGAGAATCATCTGTGAGTGCTTCATGATGATGAGGTCGTCTGACAGGGAACCTTCCTTGGCGGCCAGTTCCTTGTTTTCACTACGCAGATATCCAGCGATCGCCATCTCGTCGAGAGAAATTGTCCAGTTGAATTTCTGAACCGCCGCGACGGAGCCGTCCTTTGCCTTGCCGACATTCTGGGTGATCTGGCCGGTCATGGAATTGGGGAACTTCTCGTTCAGGTAGTCGCTGATGCGCTCGAATGCGAAGTCGGTGGCGAACTCGGAAATGTGTTCTGTGGGGATGACCTTGGTGAAATTCAGGCCCGCCTTGAAGGCCGCCTTGGTGGTGTTGTTGATGTTGGTGGTTCGCACCTTGTTCATGATGTCGTCGACGCTCTTTTGCGCCTCCCTCAGGGCTTCGAAGGACTTGGAAATCTTTTTCATGTCGGCGTCCAGGATCGCTGACGCTTCCTTGTCCTTCTCGATATCTTTGGTGGCCTTGTCTATCAGTCTCTGGATTTCGGCGGACGGGTCATAGTCGGCCCGGCAGGGCGCGGAAGCGAGAATGCCGATCAGGCTGATCAGCAGGAGCAGGGCGGAGAGGAAGGCTCGGAATTTCATGGCTTTTCTCCCTTTCCGGGCGTGGGCTGCATGAGTGCCTGATCGGCGAGCAGTCGCGCGCCCGAGGCAAAACGCCGGGCTTCAGCTTCCAGTTGCTCATCCAGCCTCGCGGCCTGCTGCTTCAGGCCGAGCAAACCGGGGGCTGCGGCGAGCAACGCCTGCTTCCGTTCGAGCCTGCGCAGGGCCTGCCTTTCGACAGCGGCACGCTCGGCGGGAACGGCAGCCGCGGCGGCGGTGGCGGCGACGGCGTTAGAGGGGACGGTGGACAGGAGTCGAACGGTTTCTTTCAGCGCGTCTTCCATCGCCTTCAACTCTTTCGCGGCGGGAGCGGCAAGGGCCAGGTTACGCAGGGGGGCAAGCGCCTCCTGCCATGGCGCCACGAACAGGGTGTCGGGCAGTTTGTCTGCGGCGCCGTCCTCTTTCAAGGCGAGGCCGTAGAGCCGGTCGGCGGCGTCATCGAGTTGCCGCTTTCGGGCAGGTTCCGCTTTCAGGTATTGCCAGATGACATCGGCAAGGGCCTGCTTCTTGCCTTGTTCCGCCTGAATCTGGGTTCGAGCGGTACTCGTCTGCGGAGGCTCTGCCGCCAGCGTAGGGGCGACCGGGAGGAGCGAGGCGAGAAGGAAAAGACGGGACGGCTTCATTTACGCCTCCTGAAGACCGAGAGGCTAGTGGGCCGCTGCTGGCCTCGAGTGTTGCGAGAAGGAGGATTGCGCCGAGGGCGCAATCCTTCGGCCGATCAGAAGTTGCGGCTACCGCTGGGCTGGTACTTGTAACGGAAGGTCGCGGTCATGCCCAACGCCGTCTGGGTGAAGCTTATCATCTCGATGATCGCGTACTTCGGCCCCGGTAGCAATTGCAGGGCATAGCACTTCCCGGCCTGGACACCGAACAGCGGCGACTGAAGATTGTAGGTGCCAGTCGGGGCCGAATTGGTGCTGCTGATCGGGCAGGGAATATCCTTGGCGGTGACCCCATTGCGCAATAACAGTGCGGCTTCCGGGAAATTCGGTGACCCGATATCGCCCTGCATGACGTTGAAATCCTGGTTGGCGATACTGTCGGTGTCGAAGTTGTAGCTTTGCGCGGGCCCGACGGTCTTGGTCCCGGTTTCCGTCGTCGAGTTTGCTGCCGCGGTCGCGGTGTTGCCTTGCGTCTGGGTGTTGGCCGTGCCACTGTACGGGTCTACCGTCAGCACATTCTGACCGACGGCCTGACCGGTCACCGAGGTGGCGACGTTTCCGGTGTCGGAGACGCCGAATATCAGGGGAGCGGACATGCGCACCAGTTTCATGCCGCCGGTTCCACGCCGGAAGCCCACGACGGACGCCGAAGAGTCCTTGACGAACTGGCCGCTACGGGTGGAGCGTACTTGCCGGTTGTAGGTGAAATAGAGTTCGAACAGGCCGGAGTTGCTGACCACCCGCGTGATGTTGGTCTGGATGGCGATGCTGTCGAGCCAGCGGAAGTCGTTCATCAGGGCGTCGTCCAGGGCGGAGGCGTCGCCTTCAAAGGCATTGGACACGAGCTTCATGAAGCCGCTTCTGTCCTTGGCCTGGTAGGCGTCCAGGAGCTTCCGGAACGTCGCCTTGGCCTCGGCGGTGCCGTCGGTGGCGGTCACCAGCAAATGGAATTCATGGTCCTCCGGGCCGGTGGAGACACCGGTCGTGCTGATGGCGCGCACGCGGAAGGGATAGTCGCGTCCCAATTCCGGCCGGAATTCCCAGGTAAAGAGACCACGGTCGGCCAGGGTGGCGGCATTCCAGGTCTTGCCGTTGTCCAGGGAGATTTCCACCAGGCCGATCTCGCCCCGGCCCACCTGGGCCTGGCCGCGAAGGACGATCACTCCGTTTTGCAGGTCTTCGGGGCCGAGCACCATCATGTCGTCCAGGCGCGCCGCATCCACGCTGTTGAAGCGCAGATCGGTGATGGACGGCTCGTTGCTTTCCCGGCCGAACTCCCACCAGGCGGCATGGGCGCCGGCGCCGGACAGCAGCGCAGCCAGGAACAGGAAAAGGATGCGGAAGAATTTCATGGTCTTACCTCAGAGCTTATGCTCGCTGTTGCGGTCACCGTCAGGGTTACCGAGCGGGTTTCTTTTCCAGATTCCAATTAACCACGACTCGCAGTAATTGTTCCCGGTAATTGCGCGTGGTGTCGTCGAAACGGTAGTCGTTGATGCTGGCCTCGGCCCGGACGGATCCGCCGCCGAGTACCTGCGGCCGATGCGACCAGTACAGCATGGCCCGGTTCTGACTGGAACTGGAGCCGATCACGGTCACGCTGTTGTTGCCCAGATCGTAACTGGCGCCCAACTCGGTGCTGTCCGGATGGCTGGCCACGAGAGATAGACGGGCCGTGTCCATGACATCGAAGCCACCGGTAGTCGGATTCTGCACTTCCGACTTGCCCAGGTCCAGGTTCGTGCGCAGGCCCCAGGACTGGGTGACGTTGCCCCGGTAGCCGAAGGAGAGATTGTAGAGGTTGTTGGCCAGATGGGTGTCGGACGTGGTGCGCTGATCCTTGTTTACCATGCGCTCGTAATCGGCGCCGAAGTCCAGGGCGTCCTGGAGGAAACGATCCTTGTACTTCAGGCGCAGGCGGTCGGAACGGCTGGTGGATGAGGAATCGTCGGTCCAGAGATAGCGGCTGCGCTCGGAAACCGAGAGCGATGCGGTGCGCCGATCGAACAGGCCCTGGCGGGTGACGCCGGCTTCCACGATCTCGTTGTAGGTCCGGGTGGCCAGTTGGTGGTCCAGGTCATTGTAGAAGCGGTCGTAGGTTCCGAACAGGCGCCACTGACGGTCCATGCGCCAGTCCGCCCGGGCATAGAGCCGCATCCTGTCGGGAGTGGAGCCGCCGCCCAGGGTGACATAGTTCGGCGTGACCCGCTCCAGGTTGCCGTCCAGGCTCAGGGTCCGGTATGCGCCGCGGAAGCTGACCCGGTTGGCGGAGCCATGAAGGTTCTGGCCCGTGCTGCCCAGAGGGGTGACATCGGTATCGCTGTAGGCGTGTTCGCCCGCCAGGACCATGCCCGCGTTGCGGTATTCCCAGTCCACCGCCGGAATGAACTGGCGATAGGCGTTGACGTTGCCGCGCCTGGGATCGTCCGCCCGATCCGCCACCTGGGCCAGGTTGGCGCCCAAGGTCAGGTTACCCTCGCTCTTCTGCACGCGCATGCCGCCGCCGTAGCGGTCCATGGGCTCGTCAGGCCGGGTGTCGCGCAGGAGATAGGCCCACTGCCCATCGAAGGTACCGTAGGCGACCCGAACGTAATTCCGGTCATCGTTGAAGTTGTGCTGGAAGCCGGCGCCCTTGATGCCCTTCATCATGGAATAGGGCGAAAGGTTGGCGAACAGATCGCCCATGTCAATCCGGTTCTGGGCGTCCTTCAGGTGAACGTCCAGTTTCTGGAGCGACAAGTGGTCCGGATCATACTGCTGGGAATCCGTGTAGCGCAGAGTGCTCGCCAGGGAGCCGTCCCAGCCGCCCAGCTTGAAATTCGACACCGAAATGTCGGACTCGTGGAAGACGTGGGCCTTGGGATCGTAGAAACTCTGTGCCTTGCCGGGACCGCTGATATCGAAATTCAGCAATTCGGTCCGGTTCTCCATGCGGTAGGTGGGATCCGCCAGGGCAGAGGCGGCAGGCAGGAGGGCGGCAATGCACAGGGCTAGCCGGCGCCGGGGAAAACGGGAATTCATGACACACTGCTCCGAAGGAATTTCGGAGACTATAGCACTCGAAATATCTCGATACAATTGACGAATGTCAATGTGGTTGTTGCGGTGCAATTATCCCTGCCGGATGTTGCTCGTCGGCGGTGGCCCTGCGTGTCAGGGCCGAAGCAGGCTGTGCCCGGCCTCGAAACGGCTGGCGAACCAGCCATGATCGAGGCTGGATATCTGCACCTTGCCGCGACTGGAAGGGGCATGGATGAAGCGACCCTCGCCGATGTAGAGGCCGACATGGGAGTAGGGGCGGTTCTCGGTGTTGAAGAACACCAGGTCGCCCGGGCGCAGGTCCGAGCGCGGCACCGGGCGGGTCAGGCCGGCCATGCGCGCCGCGCCGTGGGGGAGTTCCAGCCCTGCCGCCCTGGCATAGACGTAGCTCACCATGCCGCTGCAATCCAGGCCCGCCTCGGGATTCGCGCCGCCGAAGCGGTAGCCGGTATCCATCAGGCCCAGCGCCGCCATCACCGCTTCCTGCGCCTGGCTCGGGTCGCTCAAGGTAAGGTAAGTCGCCGCCGGCTTGGGAGGAGGGGGCAGACCGGCGCAGGCGGACAGGAAGAGCACCGCGCTCAGGATGAGCAGAGGCAGCCGACGGCGCCCGTCAGGAACAGAAATGTGTAGCCTCGATCCATCGGCCATGGCGTGCCATCCATGGAAAATCGCTATGGCTCAACAAGATACCATCATCTCTCGCGATATTCCATAGGGAGTTGTCGCAAGCCGATGTTCTGAAAAGATTTTAGGAGGATTTTGCGGCTGGCGGAAAACGCTCACCGCCGTGGTGCCTGCGGTGCGGGATTCAGTTCCCTGATCACCGCCGACCTACGGTGTCGCCGCGTCTTTCAGCAGCAACGCCTGGCTGTAGTGCAGGAAATCATCCAGGTGGCCCTGAATGATGGCGACGGTGATGGGCAGTTGCAGGCTCTGGTAATCATGGATGGCAATATTGCGAAAGCCCACCATACGTTTCAGGGCGGCGGCCAGTCCGGCGTCTATCCAGTCGCCCCGGGCGAGCAGGGCGAAAACATCCCTGGCTCCTTGGGGAATGCCCAGCCGTTCCCGGCGGATGAGGTGCTGCCCCATGTCCAGGGCCGCTTCGCAGGCCCGCTGAATGTTGAGAATGGCGGCATCCTGGCGGGTGAGGTCTACGGCAAAGCTCGCCGGGTCGCGGGTGTATTCCTCCCTGGCCCTTTTCACGCAGCGCTCGATGGTCGCGGCCTTGTTGAGCAGCACGTCATCGGCCATGGACGAGCCCTTCCCTTTGAATATCCGCCAGCAACTCGGCGCGAGCCGTGTCGAGTTCGGTCTTGTCGCTCAGGACAGCCGCCGCGAACAGGGCCGCCCGACTATCTTTTTCCCACCAGCACTGGCCGGTGATGAGTATCTGATATTGCATTACCGTCGAGGCGGCCCGCATATCCAGGAGATCCACCGGGCAGCCGGCCAGTTCCGTCAGGTCGCCGGCCAATTCCCATAGCAGCAGCGGGTCGGCATGGCCCGCGACCAATATCGCCAGATCCAGGTCGCTATGGGCATCCGAGGTGCCCTGGACGCGGCTGCCGAAGGCGTAAATGGCCAGCAGTCCGGGCAGGCGGGATTGCAGGGCCTGAATGAGGGTCTTTTGATTCACTCCGCGATATTCTCTGGCATGTTCAAGACCGCGTAGATTAGCACTTCTCGATCTCCCATCCTCAACTCTCGCTTCTGAATCTTTCGCCCCTCACCCTATGCGGGTATCCTTGCCGGCATGAATTCGCCGCAGATCGAACACCCGGAAATGGCCGAAAGGGACTTTGCGCCCCGCTGTCTGTCCATTGACCTGGAGGTGGGGGTCAAGGACGGGCGGATACACGAGTTTGCCGGGGTGCGGGGGGATGGTCCGGAAAAGGTGGTTTTCCCGTCGGACGGTAATCTTGCGCAATGCCTGAGCAAGCTGGATGACCTGGCCGAGGGGGCAGCGTTTGTCTTGGGGCACAACCTCATCAGGTTCGACCTTCCGCAACTGGCCGCCCATAAGTCCGACCTCAAGCTGCTGTCCCTGCCGGCGGTGGACACTCTGTGGTTGAATCCCCTGGCCCATCCGAAGAATCCCTATCACCATCTGGTGAAGCACTACCAGGACGGCAAGCTTCAGGCGGAGCGCGTGAACGACCCGGAACTGGATGCCCGATTGGCCTTAAACGTGTTCCGGGAACAGCAGGCGGCGCTTTCGGACTTGAATAGGGACGTGCCGGAACTGCTCCTGGCCTGGCACTGGCTCACCACGGTAAATGATGACGTTTCCGGCACCAACCGGTTCTTCGCCTATATCCGTGACAAGGCCAGGCCCACGGAAACCCAGGCGATGGCAGCTATCGCCGCCTTCCTGGCGGACAAGGCTTGCGTAACCGCGGCCCGAGTCGTGCTGGCCGAGGCCCGGCAGCAGCCCTGGCCCCTGGCCTATGCCCTGGCCTGGCTGTCGGTGGCCGGAGGAAATTCGGTCATGCCGCCTTGGGTGCGCCACCAGTTTCCGGAGGCCGGTGCCCTCGTGCGGCGGCTGCGGGACCAGGCATGTTTGGCCCCGGATTGCCCCTGGTGCCGGGAGCGCCATGATGCGCAAAAAGAGTTGAAGCGCTGGTTCGGGCATCCCGATTTCCGGCCGGAGCCCAAGGGCGAGGACGGCAGGCCGCTCCAGCAGGCCATCGTGGAAGCGGCCATGGCCGGCGAGCATGCGCTGGCCATCCTGCCCACGGGCACCGGCAAGTCGCTTTGTTACCAGATCCCGGCCCTGTCCCGCTTCGAGAAGACCGGGGCGCTGAGCGTGGTCATCTCACCGCTCGTGGCCCTGATGGAAGACCAGGTGGCCGGCCTCATGGGCAAGGGCGGTGCCGCCGCCATCAACGGCCTCCTGTCCATGCCGGAGCGAAGGGATGTCCTGGACAAACTGCGCCTGGGGGATGTGGGGATTCTGCTCATCGCCCCGGAACAGTTGCGTAACCCCTCGGTGAGAAAGGCGCTCGAGCAGAGGGAGATCGGTGCCTGGGTGCTGGACGAGGCCCATTGCCTGTCCAAATGGGGCCACGATTTCCGGCCGGATTACCGCTACGTGGGGCGCTATATCAAGGAGAAGGCGGGGAACGGCCCGGTGCCGCCGGTGTTGTGTCTGACCGCCACGGCCAAGCCGGAGGTGGTGGCGGAAATCCTGGGCTATTTCCGGGATCGGCTGGGGGTGGAGCTACGGCTGTTCGATGGCGGCGCCAGGCGCACCAACCTGGAATTCACCGTCTCGCCCACCACGCCCGCCGAGAAGTTCGCCCACGCCCACCAGTACCTGGAGCAGTACCTGCCGGCGGACACGGGGGGCGCCATCGTCTATTGCGCCTCCCGCCGACAGACCGAGGAAATCGCCGGGTTTCTGCGGGAGAAAGGTTGGCGGGCGGAGCATTTCCATGCCGGCCTCAAGGGGGAGAGCAAGAAAGACGTCCAGGGACGCTTCATCGGCGGGGAGATTCGCGTCATCGCCGCCACCAATGCCTTCGGCATGGGCATAGACAAGCCGGATGTGCGCCTGGTGATTCACGCCGACATTCCGGGCTCCCTGGAAAACTACCTGCAGGAGGCGGGCCGCGCCGGGCGGGACCGGGAGCCGGCCCGCTGTGTGCTGCTCTACGCGGCCGAGGATACGGAGCGCCAGTTTGGCCTTTCGGCCCGCTCCCGGCTGTCGCAGAAGGAAATCCAGGCCATCCTGAAATCCCTGTGGAATCTGGACCGCAGGAAGCGCGGCGGTGGCCGGGTGGTCGCGACCACCGGGGAAATCCTGCGGGAGGAGGAAGAGGGCGATTTCAACCGCGATACGGCCACGGACGACACGAGGGTCAAGACGGCGGTGTCCTGGCTGGAGGAGGCAGAACTCATCAGCCGGGAGGAGAACCGGGTACAGGTGTTTCCCTCTTCGCTACGGGTGAAGTCGGTGGCGGACGCGGCAGATACGCTGGCACGACGGGGTCTCGCGTCGGAACAGCAGGGGCCACTCCTGGCCATCGTCGGGGCGCTGGTGAATGCGGACCCGGACGAGGGCATTTCCACCGATGAACTCATGACCCTCGCCGGCCTGTCGCCGGAAAAATTGCGCAAGGCCCTCTACGACCTGGAATCTTTGGGTATCGCCAGCAACGACACCCGGCTGACGGCCTTCGTGCATGTGGGCGTGGAGCGTTCCTCGCAAAAGCGCCTGGAGGAAGCCGTGGCCCTGGAGAAGGCGCTGATTGCCCATCTGCGGGAGGCGGCGCCAGAACTGGGGGCGGGCGAAGCCTCGGTGCTGCACCTGCGCCGGGCCTGTCAGCGGCTGAAGGATGGCGGACGCTCTGCCTTGCCGGAAAAGCTGGTACTGATCCTGAAAGGGCTGTCGGAGGACGGCAGGAGCGAAGACGGTGGCATGGGCAGCCTGAAACTGCGCCGGCTCGATGCGGAAAGTCTGTCAATCAAACTGCAACGGGAGTGGGGCCGCCTGGAGGAAGGCATGATGGACCGGGTGTCCGCCGCCAAGCTGTTGCTCCTACGCTTGCTGTCCTCCCTGCCGGCAGGCAGCAAGGGTGTGGATTTGCTGGCAGAAGTGAGTTTGGGTGATCTCAAGGCCGTCCTGGACGGCGATATGGTCCTTATCCAGGGACGTAGGGAAGGCGATACTTCCCGTCTCCTGGACCGTACCCTGTTGTGGTTGCACGAGCAGGATGTGATTCGGCTCAACAAGGGGCTGACGGTGTTCCGATCCGCCATGACCCTGCGGCTGTCGCCGGAGAAGCGGGGCTTTCGTAAGCCCGATTTTGAGCCCCTCTCCCAGCACTACACGGGCCAGGTGGAACAGATTCATGTCATGGCCGAGTACGCTCAGCGGGGGTTGGCGGCGGTGGCGGACGCCATCCGGCTGGCATTGGATTACTTCCGCCTGGATCACGGCGCCTTCATGGAGAAATGGCTGCCGGGCCGGGAGAAGGACATGGTGCGCCAGACCACGTCTGAGTCCTGGCAACGCATCGTGGAAGATCTGCGCAGCCGGGGCCAGAAAGACATCGTCACCGACGACAGGCAAAAAGCCAATGTGTTGGTGCTGGCCGGCCCCGGTTCGGGCAAGACAAGGGTGCTGGTGCACCGCATCGCCTATCTGGTGCGAGTGAAGCGCGAAAGGCCTGACAGCATCGTGGCGCTGACCTACAACCGGCACGCGGCGGTGGAAGTGAGGAAACGTCTTTTCGATCTCATCGGCGACGATGCCCGCGGCGTCACGGTACTCACCTGCGATGCCCTGGCCATGCGCCTTTCCGGGGCGAGCTTCGCGGAGCGCGAGAAAACTCCGGATTTCGAGGCGGAACTGAAGGCCATCCGCCGCCAGGCCGTGGCTCTGCTAAACGGCGAGGGGCTGCCGCCGGAAGAGGCGGACGAGCAGCGGGACAGGCTGCTCTCGGGTTTCGACTGGATACTGGTGGACGAATACCAGGACATCGGCCCGGAACAGTATGAACTCATCGCGGCCCTGGCCGGGCGCAGCCTGCGGGACGATGACAGCCGTCTCAATCTCTTCGCCGTGGGCGACGATGACCAGAATATCTATGCCTTCAACGGCGCCTCGGTGGAGTACATACGCCGCTTCGAGAGCGACTACGCGGCGAAACCCGCCTACCTGACCCGAAATTACCGTTCCACCGCCCACATCATCCAGGTCGCCAATGCCATGATCGCCCCGGCGGCCCGGCGCATGAAGGCGGCCCACCCCATCGCCATTGATCGGGCACGAGAGAAGATGCCGGCCGGCGGAAGCTGGACGAAGCTGGATCCGGTGGCTCAGGGCCGGGTGCAGATTTTGCCCGTCGGGCCGACCCCGCTGACCCAGGCCCAGGCGGTGATGACGGAACTCGGCCGCCTGGCCGGGCTCGCGCCGGATTGGGACTGGTCGCGCTGCGCGGTCATCGCCCGGAACTGGGCCGAGCTTGAGCCGGTGCGCGCCTGGTGTGAATTACATGGCGTGCCAGCCCAGAAGGCGGACGAGCAGATTCCCGTCTGGCAATTGCGGGAAACTCAGGCACTGCTCGCCTGGCTGCGGGAAGCGCGGCTGGTGGATGGGGAGATGCTGAGGAAATGGCTGGCGGGGCAGGGGGCCGGCCCTTGGTGGGAACTTCTGGCCGAGGCCGTGGCGGAATATACGCCGGAAACCGGCGGTGCGGAACTGCCGGCCGGGCATTTCATCGAGTGGCTGGCGGAATGGGGGCGGGAAGCGAAGCGGCGCCAGCGGGGACTTCTGCTGCTCTCGGCCCACCGGGCCAAGGGTCTGGAATTCGATCACGTCGCGGTGCTGGATGGTGGCTGGGAGCAGAGCCGAGGCGACGAAGACCCGGACGCGCCGCGTCGGCTGTACTACGTGGCCATGACCCGTGCCCGCCAGACTCTGAGCCTGGCCCGCCTCGACCTGGCGGGCCGCCGCCATCCCCTGCTCGATGGCCTGTCGGCGAGCGACGCCTTGCTGCGCCGCTCGCCCTGCATTCTGCCTGCGCCGGATTCGGCCCTGGAACGGCGATATGTGCTGCCGAATCTGGGAGAAGTGGACCTGGGTTTTGCCGGACGCCAGACATCGGAAGTGCCTCTGCATGGCTACATCGCTGCACTGAAGCCCGGTGATCCGCTACAACTTCGGCCGTATTACGAGCGATGGGAATTGGCAGACAGTGCGGGCCATACCGTGGGGCGCCTGTCCCATGAGTGGAAACCGCCGGCCGGAATGGAATGCATCGAGGTTCGCGTTTGGGGCATCATTCGACGAACGAAGGAGCAGACCTTGGAGAAATACCTGCCTCAGGTGCGGGCGGTCACCTGGGAGGTGGTACTGCCGGAGATGGTTTTTCAGCCCGTTTGATGGGGCGCCGCCCAGGACTATCGCCTAACCCTTCACGCACAGCACCTGCTTCAGGGTGTGCAGGGTCTCGGTGAGATCCTTCTGGTTTGCCATCACCGTATCAATATCCTTGTAGGCGCCGGGGATCTCGTCCACCACGCCTTTATCCTTCCTGCAGATGACGCCCGTCGTCTGGCGGGCCAGATCGGAGGCGGTGAATTGCTTTTCCGCCGCGGTGCGGCTCATCTTCCGCCCGGCGCCGTGGGCGCTGGAATCGAAGCTCTCGGGGTTGCCCAGGCCGCGCACGATGTAGCTCTTGGCGCCCATGCTGCCGGGGATGATGCCCAGGTCGCCCTTTCTCGCCCGGATGGCGCCCTTTCTCGTCACCCAGACGTCGGCGCCGTAGTGATGCTCCCTGGCCACGTAGTTGTGGTGGCAGTTCACCACTTCGCCCGTGACCAAAAACGGCGGCAGGTGGCGGGCGAGGGCGGCCAGCACCAGATCCAGCATGCATTGCCGGTTGCGCCAGGCGTATTCCTGGGCCCAGTGCACGGCGGCCACGTAGTCGTCGAAATGTGGCGTGCCTTCCGGGAAATAGGCCAGATCCCGATCCGGCAGGTGGATCATGAGGCGTTCCATGTCCTGTCGCGCCAGTTCGATGAAGTAGCTGGCAAGCGCGTTGCCTATGCCCCGGCTGCCGGAATGGAGCATGATCCAGACTTGGCCGGCCTCGTCCAGGCAGACCTCGATGAAGTGATTGCCCCCGCCCAGGGTGCCCATCTGGTTCATCCACTTGGAGAACCGGCCGAAGGATTTCAGGAGTTGCGGGTGCTTCCGGGTCATGGCCGCGAGGCCCGCCTCGAAGGGCCGGGCGGCCTCCACCAGAACCCGGTCGTCCGGATGCTGCCCCCGGCCCACGGGCACGTCGCGGCTGATCTGATCGAAGACCTTCTTCAGCGTTCTTTCTTCGAGGTCGGAGGCCGTGAGGCTCAGGCGGCAGGCCACCATGCCGCAGCCGATATCCACGCCCACCGCGGCCGGGATGATGGCGTCCCGGGTGGCGATCACCGAACCGATGGTGGCGCCTATGCCCAGATGCACGTCCGGCATGGCCGCCACGTGATGGTGAATGAAGGGCAGGCTGGCGATGTTGGCCAGCTGCCGCTTCGAGTTGTCGTCGACCTCGTCGGTCCAGATCTTGACCGGAATCCGCTCGCCGCTCAGCACCTGTCGAATGGGCATGCGCCACTCTCCTAGATCAGTTCGAGGCGCATGGGGTTCAGCCGCCCTTGCGGGATCAGGGTTGCAGCGTCGCTTCCTCGATCATCACCTTGTAGGCATAGCCGGAGCCGAAATCCTTGTCGGTGCGGACCGTGCCCTTGACCGTCACCACGTCGCCGGGCTTGGCCTGGCCGGCAGTGGTCACGAGGATGTCGTTGCTGTTCTTTTCGGCGGAGCCCGTGCCGTCGCGCAGGTGCACCCAATTCTTGCCCATGATCTCCGGGTTGAACTTGACGACCTTGCCGCGCACCACGACCGGCTTGTCCTTCAACTCGGCGGCCTTGGTCACGATTTCGGCGACGGTCCTGGCGTTCGGGCCGGTGGCCTTGGAAACCTTGATGTGTTCCGTGTCCACCGCCGGCTTGGCGCCGGCGCCGTGGCCCATGGCCGGCGCGGCTCCCGCAGCACCCGGCAGGCTGCCGAACAGGATCGTCGGGAAGGTCCGCTTCAGCGACTTGCTTTCGAAGTTGTTCATGACCATCGCGTTTTCAACCGTGACCTGGGCGCCTTTCTTGACCGGAGCCTTGGCCACCGCGGCCCAGGTCTCGCCGTCCTTGGTCTTGAGACGGAGGTAGGTGTAGCTATCCACTTCCAGAATCTCGAGCACCTCGCCCTTGACGCTGGCGGCGGCAGGGGGGAGAGGCGCTGCGGCGGCAGCCGTGGCAGAAGCAGGGGCCGGCTTTTCGCCTGCCCAGGCGAATGGGGCGGCAACAATCAAGCAGATCGCCAAGAGGCCTTTCATGGTCTGGATACTCCTTCGAAAGAAAGGCCGGAGCATAGCAGAAACACCGCTCGCGGACGCTCTTGCTGTCGGATTACTCTGCCCGATCGGCCGGCTCCGCCGTCGGATACGCGCCCCCGTTTGCAGCTTGTTAAAGTCCTCCGATTCCGGGACGATATACCTCGTATATCGAGGACATGGCGGTACCCGTGGCATCCGGATACCGGGGAATATCATGTCGCCCTGGCCGATTCCCTTCCATGCGTTTCTCCATGACATGCATAACGAGTTGCTGATCGCGCGTGCCCTGACCTGGCGCTATGTGATTGCGCTGACCCTGGTGGCCACCCTGGCGACCGCGGCGTGGATCAGCCTGCATCTGGTCATCTCGGCGCAAAAGAGCACGGCGGCGGTGGTGAACGTCAGCGGGCGCCAGCGCATGCTCAGCCAGAGAACCGCCCTGTTCTCCTCCCTGCTCGTGAATGCGCCGCCGGAGGGGCGTCCTGCCCTCCGGCGGCAACTGCGGGAGGCCGCGGACCTGATGCAGCATTCTCACCTGGGGCTGATTCATGGCGACCCGGAACTGGGCCTGCCCTCCACCCTGTCCGACACCGTGCATGCCATGTACTTCGATCGCCAGAAGGGCGTGGATCGGCTGGTGGGGGAGTATCTCAAGGCTGTTTACGCCTTGCTTCAGGCGGATGACAAGAGCCTCTCCCCGGACAATCCATTACTGCAATACATCATCGCTGTTTCCCCCACACTCCTCGTTTCCTCGCTGGACAAGATGGTGCTCCAGTACCAGATAGAGGGCGAGCAGGCCATCAACCGCATGCAGACGGCCGAGACGACGGTCTGGCTCATCACCCTTTTGCTGCTCGCCCTGGAGGCCCGATTCATCTTCCATCCGTTCACCCAGCGCATGCGACTGACCATCGCCAGCCTGCAGAATGTGACGGATAGTCTGTTCGAGAGCCGGGAGAGGTTGCGCATCGTCACGGAAAATGCCAATGACTGGCTCTGGGAGACCGACACCTCCGGCGTGGTCACGGCTTTTTCCAGCCGGGCCGAGCACCTGGTCAGCGGCGGGGAAATGGTTGGCCGGAACATGGTGGATGTACTCGGTGCCGGCCAGGAAAGCGGGCAGGCCGGCGAGATGTTCGGGGCGATCGCCGCCGGACAGTCCTATCGCGACCTGGTTTTTCCGATCCGGTGTGCGATGGGCCGCACCGTCTGGGTGCGTGCCAGCGCCGTCCCGTACCGGGCCAAGAACGGAGACTTCCTCGGGTACCTTGGGGTGTGGACCGACATCACCCGGAGCAAGCAGTTGGAGGACGAGGTGCGCAGTTACCAGGGCGGGCTGGAAAAGCTGGTGGAGTTGCGGACCCTGGACCTGGAGAGGAAGACCAAGGAACTGGCGGAAAGCGAGGAAAAGTTCCGCCTGATCAGCAGTTCGGCGAACGAGGCGATCATCATCATTGATCCCGCCGGACGCATCAGCTACTGGAATCCGGCGGCGAGAAGCGTGTTCGGTTATGAGGCGAGCGAGGCCTTGGGCAGGGACATGCACGAGTTGCTGGCGCCCCGCCGTTATGGGGAGGACATCCGGCGCGGCTTTGCCCAGTTCGGCGCCTCGGGGCACGGCCCGCTGATCGGCCAGACCGTGGAGGTGGCGGCCTTGCGCAAGAGCGGCGAGGAGTTCCCGGTCGAGTTGTCCCTGTCCAAGCTGCTCCTGAACGGCCAATGGCAGGCGCTGGGGATCGTGCGGGACATCAGCGAACGTCGGCAAGCGGAGGAACAGATCCGCCAGCTGGCCTATTACGACACCCTGACCGACCTGCCCAACCGGCGCCTGCTGCTGGACCGCCTGGGCCATGCGCTGGCCCAGGCGAAGCGCCACCGGTTCTCACTGGCCGTGTTGTTCCTGGATCTGGATAATTTCAAGAGGATCAACGACGAACTGGGGCACGACGTGGGTGACGAACTCCTCAGGGGAGTGGCCAAACGGCTCACCGTCTGCGTCCGTGGCGGCGACACCGTTTCCCGGCAGGGCGGCGACGAGTTCGTCATCGTGCTGGCCAGGATCGAGCATGCGCTGGACGCCTCCCAGGTGGCCGAGAAGATCCTCCTTGCCCTGAAGGAACCCTTGGCCATCCACGGACACCTGCTGGAAGTCACCCTGAGCATCGGTATCGCCCTCTATCGGGGCGATGGCGCGGAGGGCATACAGGAACTCATGAAACAGGCGGACATGGCCATGTATTCGGCCAAGCAGGCCGGTCGGAACTGCTACCGGCTGTTCGAGGGTTGAGCGGCCGGTTTGTCGCCGGAATAACCGCTCTAAGCCTGGGCTTTGCCGTCAGCCGATGTCGCGCCACCCGCATCGGCGGGTAAAGCCTCGGCCGGATTCTCGGCCTGACTGCCGTCATCGCCGGCCGTCTTGCCTTCCAGCTTTTGCCGGCGCTTCTCTTCCTGCTTTCTTTTCTTCGCCAGATCTCGCTGGCGCTTTTCGAACTGGTAATTGGGTGTGGCCAAGGGAAATCCTCTTGTCGGCGCTGGGCCGGGGGAGTGAACATGGTGGGGTTGGCTTCAGCCCGACTTGGCCGGCTGAAGCCGGCCCCACAAGGAATCAGGGATCAGTAGCGCTTGCCGCCGCCACCGCCGCCGAAACCACCGCTGCGGCCGCCGCCACCACCAGGGCCACGGCCGCCGCTACCGCCGCGGCCACCGAAACCACCGCCGCCGGTACGCGGCTCCTGAGGCCGGGCTTCATTCACGATCATGTTGCGGCCATCCATGGCCTTGCCGTTCAGCGCGGTAATGGCGGCCTGCGCCTCCTGGTCCGAGGCCATCTCGACGAAGCCGAAACCCTTGGAACTGCCGGTGTCGCGGTCGGTGATCACCTGCGCCGAACTCACCGTGCCGTGGGAGGCAAACATCTGTTCGAGATCGTTCTTGGTGACGTTGTAGCCCAAATTGCCCACATAAAGCTTCTTGCTCAAAGGAATTCTCCGAAATTAGGTATCAGCTTGACATGGGGCTGCTTCCCCCGGGTAAGGCACGGGTTCGGTCAAGCACTCGAGGTGCGCGCGGGGGATGGGCATGATGACACGGTTTTGCCCCGGTGTTGCCGTTTAATGCCAGGCGAGGGGGGCGTGCCGGCCGAAAATTGGAAAAATCTCAGCGCGGGACCAGCGGCGTGCTGTCGGAGGCGTGCTTCTTGGCCTGTTTTGCCGCCTTCTTTTCCTTGGGGTTCAGTGCGGGCTGTTTCTTCGTTTCTTTCTTGTTGGTCTGCTTTTCCTTGGTCATGGTCGTACTCCTGAAAGGCATCGGCGAATGCGCGATGCCCGTCCAGTATAGGCCGATGCGCGGGGATGCGCGGAGATTCCGGCCGGCGCCTGAATTCCTCCCGGGAGGGCCTCAGGCGAAGAATCGCCCGGCCAGTTCTTCCAGGCCCAGGGTGGCCAGCAGGGTATTCAGCCGTTCCGTAGGGCGTTTGCGCGGCAAGTCCTGATAACGGGCGATGATCAGTTCGTTTTTCATGGAATGCTCCCAGCCCACCAGTTCGGTGACGGTGACCTGGTAGCCGTGGGCTTCCAGTTGCAGGCAGCGCAACACGTTGGTGATATGGCTGCCGAACTCCCGGGTGTGAATGGGATGGCGCCAGATCTCGGTCAGGGCATCCCGGCCCAGGGCCTGACCCTTGTGCTTCCTCAGTACCGCGGCCACCTCGGCCTGGCAGCAGGGCACGAGGACGATGTAGCGGGCCTGTTTCTTCAGGGCGAAGGCGATGGCATCGTCGGTGGCGGTATTGCAGGCGTGCAGCGCGGTCACCAGGTCTACCCGCTCCGGCAGCAGGTCCGAGGCGGTGGCTTCGGCCACGGAAAGCTTGAGGAAGGACATGCCGGAGAATCCCAGGCGATCGGCCAGGGCGCGGGAGCGGCTCACCAGCTCATCCCGGGTCTCGATGCCGTAGATGCGCGCGCCTTCGTCCTTGTCCTTGAAGAACAAGTCCCACAGGATGAAGCCCAGGTAGGACTTGCCGGCGCCGTGATCCACCAGCCGGATATCCGCATGGTCCTGGCGCGCTTCCGCGAGCAGGGGCTCGATGAACTGGTAGAGGTGATAGACCTGCTTCAGTTTGCGCCGGCTGTCCTGGTTCATCCGCCCGTCGCGGGTGAGGATGTGCAGTTCTTTCAATAATTCCAGAGACTGGCCGGGCCGGATTTCTTGCAGATCCGGGGGCATGGATTTCGTCATTTGCTGGTCTCCAGCCACAGGCGGCGCCAGCCTTCATGCCCCATGCGGCGCAGGGTCTCGATGTTCTTATCGAAGATTTCGGCGGCATCGGGAAAGGCCGCCACGGCGCGGTCTATGCTCGACTCCCGGATCAGATGCAGGGTCGCATAGGGCGAGCGGTTGGTGAAATTCTCGATGTCGTCCGGGCCGCAGTCGCTGAACTGGAACTGGGGATGGAAATGGGCGATCTGGATTTCGCCCACCAGCCCCAGGTCTTCGAGCACTCTCTCGGCCAAGGGCAGAAACCAGCCGTAGTCGAGGAACTCCGTCAGGGCCAGAGGGTGAATCAGGAGCGTGGTTTCGATCACGACCGGGTCGGTGTCGGCCAGCAGGCGCAATTCGCGCTCCAGTGCCTCCAGCAACTCCTGATAGGTTCCGATCGGCACGACCGCGTAGCGAATCTGCTGCTTCACATGCACGGACTTGGCGAAGGGGCACAGGTTGAGTCCGATCACGGCCCGCTCCAGCCAGGTTCGGGTGGCGGCGACGATCTCCGCGTCGGGCGGCAGGGCCTCAGTCATGGGGCACCCCGATGGGATTTTGCAAGGAAATGGGTGGCGATGGTCGGGTACATGGGGCAGGGCGGGGCGGGGAAAGTCCGCCAGTGTAGACCAAGGCGGCCCGAAGCACTTCCCCGGCGGAAATTCCGCAGGCGGGACTACAGGATGACCGGCTTTCCGGTCAGGTAGCCCTGGCACAGGGCGAAACCCATCTGCTGGCAGGTACGGGCCTCGTCCTCGGTCTCCACGCCCTCGGCCAGGGGGATGGAGCCCAGTTCCCGGACCATGGACACCAGGCGGGAAACCACCTGTTGCTTGCCGGCGGACGCGCAGTGGATGTCGCGGATCAGGCTCATGTCGAACTTGACCACGTCCGGCGGCACCTCGGCCAGTTCGTTGATGCGCGCCTGGCCGGCGCCGAAATCATCGTAGGCGAGGCGCACGCCCATGTCGCGCAAGCGTTCCGCCAGTTTTCGCATGTTGGCGATCTCGGTGATGGCCGTCTCCGGTACCTCGAGCACGATGTCCACGGCTGGCGCGATGGCATGAAAACGGGACAGGGAGTCGTACAGCGCCTGGGAAAACATCTCCCTGGGATGGGCGTTGATGAACAGCCGGGTCGCCACCTTCTGTTGCGCCGCCTTGTGTGCCCCCACCATGCGGAATGCCTCGCTCAACTCGACTTCCTTCTGCAGGGAGGCGGCCAGGGCGAACAGGTTCGCCGGGGAGGCGGGTAACGTGGGATGGCGGCCGCGGCCGAGCAGTTCAAAGCCGACTGTGTGGCGGTCGTGGAAATTCACGATGGGCTGGAAGGCCGCGCATAACAGGCCCTGGTCCAGCATCTCGA
Source organism: Rhodocyclaceae bacterium (assembly GCA_028714035.1). GTDB lineage: Bacteria > Pseudomonadota > Gammaproteobacteria > Burkholderiales > Rhodocyclaceae > JAQTNA01. The sequence continues at coordinate 68,484 of JAQTNA010000010.1, read as the reverse complement.
GAAATTCACTTTCCTGAGCCGGGAAGGCCTGGGGCAGGCTGAACTGGCCGGGCACGAAGAAGGTGCTGTCGTCACGGCCCTTGTTTGGCTTTGACCCCATCCCTTCCGGCACGCGGTACTTGAGGCGGAATTCCGAGGTGCCGAAATGGATGATGTCGCCGTTGCTCACCTTCCTCGGTTTGGTAAGGCGCTCCCGGTTGACGAAAGTGCCGTTGGTGCTGCCCAGGTCGTGGACCTGCAATCCCCCCCGGCCGTCGGAATCAATGCGGGCATGCTGACGGGAGATGTCGTAGGAGACGATGGTCAGCGCACAGCTCTCGGTTCTGCCGACGATGAAAGGCAGTCCCTCTATGGGGATGACCAGGGCGTTGCCCCCGGCCGCTGCGCCTTCCAGATACCAGATCGAGGCCATGTTCAGCCGAGGCGGCGCCCCGCCAGTCGCAGGTATGGGCGCATCCGGCTACGGCTTCCAATATTTTTCCGGTCGGGCATGGCAGTTCGGGTGTCCACCCATAGCGTTCGTTGACGCCAATGCTTACGTCTGCCGTGGAGAAAACTTTAGGCGAACCTTACGATCCGGTTTCAAGGCGCGGGTGCCGGGAGTGCCCGGAGCCCGCTACCGAGTGTCTCCAGTTCCCGTTCCATGCAGGACTTGATTGGCGGTGCGGTCCAGAACTTCGGCCAATGCGGTCCGATTGATCGGCTTCGTCAGGTAGCCGTCCAGTCCGGCTTCGAGCCCGCGCTGCTGCTCCTCGGCCATGGCGGCCGCGGTCAGCGCGTAGATCGGCGTGGCATGCTCGACGCAGAGTTCGTGTTCGCTCTTTCGGATCAGGCGGGTGGCCTCGATGCCGCCCATCACCGGCATCTGCATGTCCATCAGGATCAGATCGAAAGCCCCTTCCCGCCAGAGATCCACCGCTTCGCGTCCGTTCGCGGCGAGGCTTGCCCGGTGTCCATGTTTTTCCAACAGGGCGAGGATCAGTTTCTGGTTGACCCGGTTGTCCTCCGCCACCAGCACGTTCAGATTCGCCGCGGGCGTGCCTGCCGACCGAATCGGCAGCGCAGGCGCTTTCGGGACGGCCTCGGTGCATTCGGTCAAGGGCAGGCGGACGTGGAAGGTACTGCCCTTGCCGGGCTCGCTTTCCACGCTGATCGTTCCCCCCATCAGTTCCACCAGTCGGCTGCTGATCGTGAGGCCCAGGCCCGTGCCGCCATACCGGCGGGTGGTCGAGGCGTCCTCCTGCGAGAAGGCGTCGAAGATATGTCGCTGCTTGTCCGGGAGGATGCCGATGCCCGTGTCGGCCACGGAAAGATGAAGCAGCCGCCGGCCGTCCTGTGCCGCATCCACTCTCGCGCCAAGCACGATCTCGCCGTGTTCGGTGAACTTGATGGCATTACTGACCAGATTGACCACGATCTGCCTCATTCGTCCCGGATCGCCGCAGACATGGCGCGGGAGGTCCGTCGCGATCTCGTCGCGTACCTGGACATGCTTGATGCCGGCGCTGATGCGCCAGGGCTTGAGGGTTTCGGTCAGCATCGCCACGAGATCGAAGGGGATGCTTTCGATGCCGACCTTGCCCGCCTCAATCTTGGAGAAGTCCAGAATCTCGTTGATGATGGTGAGCAAGCCATCCGCCGAATTGCGGGCGATGCCGAGAAACTCGGCCTGTTCGGCGCTTAGTTCGGTGTCCATGGCGAGGTCGAGCATGCCGAGGATACCGTTCATCGGCGTGCGGATCTCATGGCTCATGTTGGCGAGAAAGTCGCCCTTCGCCCTCGTCGTGGCTTCGGCCTGGGCGGTGGTGATGCGCAGCATCCGGTCTGCCTGCTCATTGAGGACGGCCAGGGCGAATATCTCGCCGACGGCGGACAGGGTATCCAGGCGGGCGGGATGCGCCGGTGGCGCGGGTTGGGTATCGAGTATCAGGACACCCTGTTGCTCGCCCGCATGGTTGAGGGAGACGAGGTAATGCCCGTGAGGCGGAGCCGTCGCCTCGCAATGGGGCACCACCCTTATCCTGTCCGCCGACAGGTCGGGTATGTCCTGGCCGGTCTTGCGCCAGAGGGATTCCCCATGATGGTAATAACGCTGCCCGCCTTCTTCCGCTTCGTGCTGATTCCGGATCACCAGTTGCGCGCCGGCGCCCGGCACCAGGCCGTTCAGGGTGGCCAGCGCATTCAGGGCGGACTCGACCCGTTGATCGAAACTCCGGCCGGCCTCATGCAGAGCCTTGGCCACGGCATACTTGATTTCGGCTCCCTCATGTTCGAAACGGCTGCTTTCCTCGTCCTGCTTCTGTGCCGACAGGTCGCTGATCGCCACGACGGCGCCGGCGATGCGGTTGCCCTGGCGAATGGGGGTGGCGCAATAGCGGGCGGGAAAGAGCGTGCCGTCCCGGCGCCACAGCCATTCCTCGCCCTCCTGGCGCTCGCCGTGGGCGATGGCGTTATGAAGCGGGCAGTCCTCCACCGGGTAGGCGCTGCCATCCGGTCGGCTGTGGTGGAACAGTCCATGGACGTCCTTGCCGATGAGTTCGTCCAGGGCGTAACCGGACAGGGCCAGCGCCCTGGGGTTGACGAACGAGAAGCGGCCCGCGGCGTCTACGCCGAACACGCCGTCCCCCAGGTTTGCCAGGATCGTGTCCCTTAGTGCCAGACGCTCGGCCTCCGCGCGGGCGGCCCGGCTGCGCCGTTCTGCGGCCCAGGCCGCGGCGGCTGCCAGCAGGATGGCCAGCGCCGCCACCAGGTAGGCGCCATAGCGCCGCGCTACGTCGGCCAGGGTGAATTCCGGCCCCGACTTGTACAGGCGCAGGCGCTGCATGATGGCTTCCACCGGCAGATAATCCCGCGGGGGGGCGAAGCCGTAGTAGTTGCCGGCCTGGGCCGCGGCCGAATCCGGCGGCATGCTCAGGAGCGCCATGGCGATGGCTTTGGAAACCTGTTCCGGTACGGCCGATGTGGCGGCGAAGGGCCATTCGGGATAGAGGTCGGTGGATAGGGCAACGGGAAAGTTCGATGGGGGCTGACGATTGATCACCTTCAGGAGATCGAGCTTGATCTTGCCCTCGCGCGCCATGGACTCGATGATGCCGGTACGCACGAAGCCGACATCGGCGCGCCCTTCCAGCACATCCATGACCACGCGGTCGTGGGGCATCCCGGTGAAGCGCACCAGGTCGGGGTTGAGCTCCTCGCCGCTGGCGAGCAGCGTCCACTGTTGGGCCAGATAGCCTCCGAAGGAGCGCTCGTCTACCGCCGCGATCCGCCTGCCGTGCAGATCCTTCAGCGCATTGATGTCGTTTCTTGTGGCGCCGGTGATGATGACCCCGCCGAAGCGGGTAACGGGATGGCCCTCCGCCCGCGGCATCAGCGTCGCCATGGCGGCAAGTCCGTTCCGGGCGCGCAGCAGGACGAAGTGTTCCGGGTTGGTGAGGACGAAATCCAGCCGCCCTTCGGCCACATCGCGGTCCAACTCCTCGTAGGAGAGGGGCTGTAGCGTGAAGCGATAAGCGGGGAGCTTCTGCTCCAGCCAGGCGGCAGTGGGTGCCCACTGGGCGCGCGTCCGCTCAATGGAGCGAAATGCCAGCACCCCGATGCGGACCACGGTCTGGTCTGCCCATGAGGGTGTCGCCAACATGTTCGCCGCCATGACGAAACACAGCAGTGTCATATACCGGATCATCGCCACCCTTGCCCTTTGGCCATTGGCCGTACCTCCCCCTTTTGCGACGAACCCGTCTCGCAGGGCATATTTCGGCAGAAAGAGGCTTCACTTAAGGGGGGAGATTGATAAATGTTGCATATCGGCAATGCCACTATGCGTTTCGGGGTCATTGCCAGTCGGCGGGCTAGGCCGTATGATGAAAATCCGGCGGCATGGCTTGGTCGTCATTGTCCTGGAGCCTGGAAACTGAGCTGCCGCGTCAGACGCCGGCCACGATTTATCTGCAAGAGCTTGTTGTAACGACGGGCTCTTGCCGAATAGGGAATGAAGCACACATGCAACTTCTGGCCTGGAACGACTACCTCAATACCGGCATCGCCATCGTGGACCAACAGCACCGCGGGCTGGTGGATCTGGCGAATGAGACCGCCGCCAAGCTGTCCTCGGGCGCGGATCTGAGTCCCGAAGAGATGCGTACGCTCCTGGGCTTCCTGCTGGATTACGCTGAAATCCATTTCAGCACCGAGGAGGCCCTGATGGCGCTCTCCGGACTGGACGAGCGGCACGTGGAGCATCACCGGCAATCCCACGCCCGATTCATGCAGCAGGTCAAGGCCATGGTGGCCAGGATGGGTGGCGACAATGCCATCACCGGCCCGCAGATGATCGAGTTCCTGGGCAACTGGCTCGTCTACCACATGCTGGGGGAAGACCAGAGCATGAGCCGGCAACTCCGGGCAGTGACCGCCGGAACCCCGGCGGAGAAGGCTTATGAGCCCGCGGGCAGGCAGCCTCTGGATCCGGCCCAGGAAGCCGCCAGCCGATCCCTGTCCCATCTTTACGCCTTCATGGCGAACCAGAACCAGCAACTGCTGGCCACCGAGCAGGAACACCGCAGCCGGGGCGACCAGTTGAAGGATCTGGTGGCCGAGCGGACGGCTGAGCTGAACGCCAGCGAGGAGCGCTTCCGCGCCCTGTTCCATAACGGCGTGCTGCCCATCGTCATCGTCCCCCTGGATCAGAACCTGATGCCAGGCAGGGTGGTGGATGCCAACCCCGCCGCCTGCGAACTTCTGGGTTACAGCCTGGAGGAAATGCTCCGCCTTTCCCCGCGGGATTTTGTGGCACAGGAGGAACTGCCCCGCTTCCCGACTCTCATCAGCGAATTGCTGGTCACCGGCAAGTTCGAGTGTGAAATGACGTATGTCACGAAAACCGGGCAGCGTCTGGTGGCGCGGCTGAACATGACCCACTTCGTCATGCACGGCCAACTGGTGACCCTGTTCATCATCCAGGATATTTCCGAGCGCAAGGCGGCGGAACTCGCCCGGGAAGAGAACCGGCAGAGTTCGGAGCGGCTGGCGCAGGTGCGCAGCGAATTTCTTGCCGCCATGAGCCAGCAAGTGAATTACCCGAAGAACGGCGCCCTGGGTCTGGCACCGGCCAACGTGGGCGATGGGGTCAGCCCGCGACAGGCGGCCGCCCTCCTTTCGGACCTGCCCCTCTTCCAGGATGTTGCCGCGGATGATCTGGCGCAACTCGGTGTCGCCTGCCAGGAAAGGAGCCTCGCCAAGGGTGAGATTCTTTTCGAGAAGGGGGACAGTCCCCACGGCCTGTTCCTGGTCATCCACGGGCACGTCATGCTGGCTGTTTCCTCCACGCAAGGCAACAAGAAGGTTCTCGGCATATTCGGGCCCAAGCAAACCTTCGGCGAGGCCGAGGTGGTCATGGGCAGCCCCTATCCCTTTTTTGCCGAGGCCATCGAGGAAGCGGTCGTGCTACAGGTTGCCCAAAGGGAACTGGTGGAACTGCTGGATCGGGACAGGAACCTCGCCCGCAAGCTGCTGGCTTGCGTGGGCCTGCGTCTGCACGATCTGGTGCATGACGTCGAGTCCTACACCCTGCGTTCCGGCATGGAGCGGGTCATAGGCTATCTGCTGCAGCACGCCTACATCCATGCCCAGGGCAGGCTGGAGGTGGAGTTGCCCGCCAGGAAACAGGTGATCGCTTCCCTGCTGCACATCACCCCGGAAACGCTGTCGCGCATTTTCCGCGATCTCTCCGAGGCGGGGTTGATTCACGCCAAGGGGCGGCACGTGCATATCCCGGACGCCGACCGCCTTTCCGCCTGGCAGGCCTCCGAATCCTCAAGCTCCCCCGCCGGTCGTCCGCGGCGTGTCGGCGGCAGCGACTGAACGTCGCCGGTGCCTCGGCGCGCCACGCCATGGATGCTGCCCGTGGCGAGTGCGGTCTCGCGCCACTTGACGAAAAAAGGGCCGAGAAGCCCTTTCTGCGGCTTGTCCGTGGGCTTGAGAGTGCGGATGGCAACGTCTGATAGAGGCATTTGGGGGCAAGCCTGTGACCGTTATGACGGCGTTTGGGGCGTTGCCCCCGATTCTGCCCCCTGAAGGCAATGGGTTGAATCGGATAGTGCCGGAAATAAAAAAGCCAGAAACCCATGGTATAGCTAGGATTTCTGGCTTTTGCCGGATAACTCCGGACATGTACTTGGTGGCCAAGGGCGGAATCGAACCACCGACACGCGGATTTTCAATCCGCTGCTCTACCAACTGAGCTACTTGGCCAACTAAAGTCCGCAATTATAGCGGCGGGCGAGGGGGCGGGCAACTGGTTTTTGCATTTTCCCCTCCGGAGACAGCATATTTACTGTCGTTGCCGGGACTTGGGGCAAGAAAAAACCCCGGAGCTTGCGCCCCGGGGTTCTTCTGCCAGATACGGCGGGTATTAGTGCGACGAAGCGGTCGAGGCACCGATACCGGTTTCGGAGCGCACGAACTGCGCTGCGAAGAGGCTGCGTTCCTTCTGCGCCTGGGCGCTGTTGTCCATGATGGACACCAGCCAGATGGTGAAGAAGGCCAGGGGCATGGAGAAGATGGCGGGCGAGGAGTACGGGAAGGGCGCGCTGCCCTTCGGGTTGCCCAGGGCGCTGACCCACACCGCATCAGACATCACCATCAGCGTAACGGAGGAAACCAGGCCGACAAAACCACCCACCGTGGCGCCACGCGTCGTGCAGTTCTTCCACAGCACGGACATGAACAGCACCGGGAAGTTGGCGGAGCAGGCGATGGCGAAGGCCAGCATCACCATGAAGGCGACGTTTTCCTTCTCGAACGCGATACCCAGCCACACGGCGATGATGCCCAGGCAGATCGTGGTGATCTTGGAGGCGCGCAGTTCCTGGTCGCTGGACACCTGGCCATGCTTGAACAGGGTGGCGTACAGGTCATGGGACACGGCGGAGGCGCCGGACAGCGTCAGGCCGGACACCACCGCCAGGATCGTGGCGAAGGCCACGGCGGAGATGAAGCCCAGGAAGACGTTGCCGCCCACGGCGTTGGCCAGGTGAATGGCCGCCATGTTGCCGCCGCCCTTCAGAACACCCTTGGCATCCAGGAACTCGGGGTTGGTGGACACCAGCACGATGGCGCCGAAGCCGATGATGAAGGTCAGGATGTAGAAGTAGCCGATCCAGGTCGTGGCCCAGGCCACGGACTTGCGGGCTTCCTTGGCGGAGGGCACCGTGAAGAAGCGCATCAGGATGTGGGGCAGACCGGCGGTACCGAACATCAGGGCCAGACCCACGGAGATGGCGGAGATCGGATCCTTGATCAGGCCACCAGGACCCATGATGGAACCACCCTTGGCTGCCGCGGCGGCTGCAACGGTATCCGCGGTGGCGGCCGGGTTGGCCTTCAGGGCTTCTGCCAGCAGGGCCTTGGAGGCCAGCGCGGTCTTCACTTCAACCGCCTTGGCGAACAGGGCTTCGGGGCTGAAGCCGAACTGGACCAGAACCATGAAGGCCATGAACGAGGCGCCGCAAAGCAGCAGGCAGGCCTTGATGATCTGCACCCAGGTCGTGGCGGTCATGCCGCCGAACAGCACGTAGGCCATCATCAGCACGCCCACCATGATAACCGCGTAGGTGTAGGGCAGGCCGAACAGCACCTTGATCAGCTGACCGGCACCCACCATCTGGGCGATCATGTAGAACAGCACCACCACCAGGGTACCCGTGGCGGCGAAGCTGCGGATCGGGCCCTGCTTGAAGCGGTAGCCGGCGACGTCGGCGAAGGTGAACTTGCCCAGGTTGCGCAGGCGCTCGGCCATCAGGAAGGTGATGACGGGCCAGCCTACGAGCCAGCCGATGGAGAAGATCAGGCCGTCGAAGCCGGAGCCGTACACCAGGCCGGAAATACCCAGGAAGGACGCGGCGGACATGTAGTCGCCGGCGATGGCCAGGCCGTTCTGGAAACCGGTGATGCCGCCACCGGCGGTGTAGAAGTCGGCCGCGGTCTTGGTCTTGGCCGCCGCCCACTTGGTGATGCCCAGGGTGATGATGACGAAACCGACGAACATGCCGATGGCCGTCCAGTTGGTGGTCTGCTGAGTGGTCTGGCCCAGGTCGGCACCGGCTGCGAAGGCGGCACCGGCTGCGGTCAGGAGCGCCAGGGCGCCGAGAACCTTGTTAATGCTCGTCATTGCTTGGCCTCCTTGACGATTTGCGCGGTCATGTCGTCGAACTCGCTGTTGGCGCGACGGACATAGATGTTCGTGACGAGGATGGTGAACACGATCACCCCCAGGCCCAGGGGAACGCCCAGGCTGGTGACGCCGGCGCCGATCTTGGAAGCCAGCAGCTCCTTGTCGAAGGCCACCAGCAGGATGAAGCCGTAGTAGGCGACCATCACCAGAATGGTCATGATCCAGGCATAGGTCGACCGCGTCGTTACCAACTTGTGGTATGTCGGGCTGTCAGTGATTTTCTTAATCATATCGTCTTGCACGATAGTGTCCCTCCTGATTTATTCGAAATTACCTGCGGATTCAGGTAAGTGTGCAGGATAGACGGGGTTTCTTACTAAAGGCTTACTCGCAGCCTCGTGGGCAGGGCGGACCGGGGCGGAAAGCGCGGCCAGTCGGCTAGGGCGTGCCGTCGTGCCCCTATGAGGGCAACCGTGGTTCGGTGCTGGCGGCAGGATTGCCGTTGGGGCGGGGCGGCGGGAAGCTCACCCGGGCCACGGTGCCCGGGCTGACCGGGTTGGGCAGGAGGGTGACGGTCGCCTGATGCAGGTCGGCGATCTCATTGACGATGGCCAGCCCCAGGCCGCTGCCCTCCGCGCCGCTGCCCAGAACCCGATAGAAGCGCTCGAATACCCTTTCCCGCTCCTCCTCGGCGATGCCGATGCCGCTATCCTCCACTTCCAGGATCGGGCCGCCGTCTTCACCATGGCGAACGCGCACCGTCACCTTGCCGCCGGGCGGCGTGTACTTGATGGCGTTGTCCAGGAGGTTCTTCGCCATTTCCTTCAGGAGCAGCGGGTTGCCGTCCACGGTCAGGGGCGTCTCGACGCCTTCGTAGCCGAGGTCTATGTGGCGCGCCATGGCGGCGGGGGTCAGGTCCGAGGCCACTTCCAGCCCGACCTGCTCCAGGTCCACTTTCTGCACATTGTGGATCTGCTCGAAGCTGGATTCAGCCCGGGCCAGGGCCAGGAGCTGGTTGATGAGGTGGGCGGCGCGCTGGGCGCTCGCGGCGATGCGCTCCAGGCAGGCGCGTACCTGGGCCGGGTCGCTTTCCATGAGGGCGACCTCCGCCTGCATCATGAGGCCGGTCAGGGGGGTGCGCATCTGGTGCGCCGCGTCGCCGATGAAGCGCTGCTGGGCGTTCAGGGTCTGCTCCAGGCGCGCCATCATGTCGTTGAAGGCGATGATCAGGGGACGCACCTCGTCCGGCACGCCTTCCACGTTGATCGGCGCGAGGTCGGTGGGGCGGCGGCGCTCGATCAGGCGTTTCAACCGGTTGAGGGGGGCGATGCCGCGCCCCAGGCCCAGATAGACCAGGATCACCGCCAGGGGAATGATGACGAACTGGGGCAGGAGTACTCCGGAGGCGATCTTCCGCGCCAGGCTCGCCCTCTTGGCGCGAGTCTCCGCGACCTGCACGGCGATGTAGCGGCCCTTTTGTCCGGAAGGAAGGAATTGCCAGGCGATGCGCACATCGTCGCCCTGAATCTCGTCGTTGCGAAACAGCACGTCCGCCGGGGCGGTGCCGGTAGAGGCTTCCGGCCTGGGGATATCCTTGTCGCCGGAGACCAGTTCGCCGCCCGGCCCGAGCACCTGGTAATAGACGGTGTCTTCCTCGTCGGCGTGGAGCAGGGCGCGGGCAGGGGCGGGGAGATAGAGTTGAACCCGTCCTTCCGTCGTGCGCACCTGTCGGGAGATGGCCCGGACGTTGTCCGCCAGGGACTTGTCGTAAGGCGCGTCGGCGATCTTGTTGGCGATGTGGTGGGTAGCGACGATGGTGATGGGCCAGAGGAACAGCAGGGGCGCCAGCAGCCAGTCCAGGATTTCGCCGAACAGGGAGTTCAGTTCGCCGGATGGCCGCAGCAGCGAACGGGGGCGTTTGATCAGCACGGGCAATTCAGTCGGGAGTCGAGAGCCTGGAGTGGAGAGTAAAGTTGCCGCGCGGAACGCGCGCATGAATTGCTCTCGACTCACTCATGCTCTCGACTCTCGACTGATGCGGGCTTCTCCAGGCAGTAACCGAGGCCGCGCACGGTGGCGATCTTCACGCCGCCCGGCTCCAGCTTCTTGCGTAGCCTGTGAACATAGACCTCTATGGCGTTGTTGCTGACTTCCTCGCCCCAGGAACACAGATGCTCCACCAGTTGTTCCTTGCCCACCAGGCGCCCGGCGCGCAGGAGCAGGACTTCCAGGAGGCCCAGTTCCCGTGCCGAAAGCTCGATGATCTGGCCGTTCAGGCTGGCCATGCGGTCCGCCTGATCGTAGATGAGCTTGCCCAGTTCGATGCGCGTGGCGTTGCCGCTGCCGCGCCGGGACAGCGCCCGCACCCTCGCCTCGAGTTCGGGCAGGGCGAAAGGCTTGGTGAGGTAGTCGTCGGCGCCCGCGTCCAGCCCGCGTACCCGCTCTTCCACGCCATCCTGGGCGGTGAGGATGAGCACGGGCACGGCGCACTTGCGGCCCCGCAGCCGGCGCAAGACTTCGATGCCGGGCAGCTTGGGTAGGCCCAGATCCAGGATCACGAGGTCGTAAGGCTGGCTGAACACGGCGGCGTCGGCGTCGGTGCCGGTGTCCACATGATCCACTGCATGACCTGCCTTCTTCAGGGTACGGACCAGCCCATCGGCGATGATGGGATCGTCTTCGGCAAGCAGAATGCGCATAGGGAAGCGGTGCTCCAGAAACGGACCTGACTCGGTTAAACGTCCGGAAGAATGGCAGTCATGTCCGCTGTCCCTCACCCCCATCCTCTGTCCCGCAGGCGGGCGAGAGGCGCGTCGTGAGTCGCTACGGGACTTCCTGGGTTCCAGGTCACCGTGTAAGGAAGGAGTAAGCCCGCCCCCCCAAACTGGCTCTGCTGTTCTCCTTTATACGGTCCTGGGAGATATCGGTTTCGGCGGAATTACCCCCCGCTGGCCGATATCTCGGGGCGTGTCCTCTGATGGATACGCCCCACCATTTTTCTCCTGATGGGCAAGTTTAGCACAGCCGTCCCGCCCCTGCCGGGCGCTGCCTGCCGCCAGTCCCCGCCTGCTCCCGCGCCTATTCCGACTAATCCTGGTTCTTGTGCTGATCCAGGAAGTTCTTGACGGCGTGTTCGTCCGAAGCCTTCTGTTCTCGCTTGGCTTCCTTGAACGCTTCCCGTGATTCCGCGCGCCGGTTCAGGGTGTCGTAGGCCTTGGACTTGGTGCGTTGAGCCATCCACGCCTGCTGGCCGGCGACACTGCGTTCCTTGGCCTGGGCGACGAGGCGGGTCTGCTGTTCCACGGCGTCATCCAGCTTGCCGAGGAATCCCTGATAGTTGCGCCAGGCCTCCGGCCCCAGTCCTTCCTGGGCCGCGGCGAGGAAACGCCCGTGATACTCCTGGCGGTAATTGATGAGCAGTTCGAGCTTCTGCTCGTCGGCCCGCTCGCTGGCCAGCAACTTTCCGAGCGTCCGCGCCGCCTCGTCCATGCGGTTCTGGGTCAGCTCGATCAAGGTTTGCAGGGGGGATGGCTTGGTCATGGTTATAAATCTAGTCGAGAGTCGAGAGTCGAGAGCCGAGAGTCGAGAGTGGAAGGTTCCGCGCCTATGGCGCGCTGATAACGCTCTCGACTCTCGACTCTCCACTCTCGACTTATTCACGGTGTCTGATCAAACAGCCGGTGCAGGGCGAGCACGCTGTCCTCGAAGTTGGAGCGTTCGTTCATGCCCTGTTGCAGCAGGGCCTCTAGCTTGGGATACATGAGCACGGCCTGGTCCAGCACCGGGTCACCGCCGGGGGTGTAGGCGCCCACGCTGATGAGGTCGCGGGACCGCTGATAGCGGGAATAAAGCTGCTTGAAGCGGCGTACCAGGTCCAGATGGGTGGGCTTGATCAGTCCGTGCATGGCCCGGGAGATGGACTGCTCGATGTCAATCGCCGGATAGTGGCCGGCATCCGCCAAGTTGCGGTTGAGGACGAAGTGTCCATCCAGGATGGCGCGGGCGGCGTCCGCGATCGGATCCTGCTGGTCGTCGCCTTCGGTCAGCACGGTATAGAAGGCGGTGATGGAGCCGCCGCCTTCCGGACCGTTGCCGGCCCGTTCCACCAGTTGCGGCAGCCGGGCGAAGACGGAAGGGGGGTAGCCCCGGGTCACCGGCGGCTCGCCGATGGCCAGGGCGATCTCGCGCTGGGCCATGGCGTAGCGCGTGAGGGAGTCCATGATGAGCAGCACGTGCCGGCCTTCGTTCCTGAAATACTCGGCGACGGTGGTGGCGTAGGCTGCGCCCTGGAGGCGCATGAGCGGGCTGGTGTCCGCCGGGGCGGCCACCACCACGGAGCGCTTCATGCCTTCCGCGCCCAGGATCTGCTCGATGAACTCCTTCACTTCCCGGCCCCGCTCGCCGATCAGGCCGACCACGATGATTTCCGCCGAGGTGAAGCGAGCCATCATGCCCAGGAGCACCGACTTGCCCACGCCCGAGCCGGCGAACAGGCCCAGGCGCTGGCCGCGGCCCACGGTGAGGAGCGAATTGATGGCGCGTATGCCCACGTCCAGGGAACGTTCTATCGGTGCGCGCAGCAGGGGGTTGAAGGCCCGGCTGTGGAGTGATCGGGTGTTTTGGGTTTCCAGCGGGCCCAGGCCGTCCAGCGGGCGGCCATTGCCATCCACGACCCGGCCCAGGAGGGGGAAGCCCACGGGCACGTGCTTGGCCCTGTCCATGGCGCGGCGTCGCGGTTCCATGCGGTTTCCGGCCACAGGCCGGCGCTGGGCGCCTTCCATGGGCAACACCAACGCGCCGGGGGCGAGACCATAGACGTCATCCGTGGGCATCATGAACAGTTTTTCGCCGGAGAAGCCGACCACCTCGGCCTCGACGATGGCGCCGCCGGGGGCGACGATGCGGCAGCCGGCACCCAGGGAAAGCTTGAGGCCCGCCGCTTCCATGACCAGGCCGTTGATGCGTGTGAGGCGGCCGCTCATCTGGTAGGGAGCGGCGCCGGAGGCGAGCCGGCGGCAATCCTCCAGGAAACCGCGCCAGGATTCGGCATGGACGTTGTCCAGGATCCGGCTCATGCGCCGTCCTCCGTCTGCTCGATCCACTCGCCCTTCAGACCGATACTCTCCAGAACCCGGCGCCAGCGGGTCTCCAGCGTGCCGTCAATCTGGCTGCCGGCGGCCTCGACGCGGCAGCCGCCCCGCTCCAGGCCCGGTTCCTCCAGGATGCGGTGGCCGGCGTGGCTCAATTGTTCGCCGATGTAGTTCTTCACCAGATTGGCGTCTTCCGGGTGCAGGTAGATGGCGGCGTGCTGGTGCGGTAATTGCAGCAGGGCTTCCTTGATCACGGTGAGCAGGACTTCCGGCTTGGCGGCGATGTCCTGGCGTATCACCTGGCGCGCGATCTCCAGGGCGAGGGCCAGCAGTTCCTCGGCGATGTCCTTGTCCAGGTTGGCGAAGGCCTGATCCAGGTTTTCGCTCAGGGACGAGAGGCGCATGGCTTCCATGCGCACCCGGGCCGTGCCTTCCTCGTATCCAGCGGCATAGCCGTCCTTGTGTGCCTGCTGGTGGATCTGCTCGATTTCCTCCAGTGTCGGCAGCTTGTATTCCGGCTGGGGTGGTTCCGGCTCGGGCGCGGGAGGCGGCGCCTCGGCCACGGGGGCCGGGGGCGCAACGACAGGTGGCGCCGGCTTCTCGGAAAAGTCCGCCAGTTCCCAGCGCTGCCAAGCGGTCATCTTTTCTTTTGGGATGGACATGTCAGGTTACAGGTTTCAGGGGACAGGTAACGGATGGGCAGAGGACTCGTGGGTGTTTGTCAATGCGCGCGAAGCGCGGAAATCAATCTGTTACCTGACCCCTGTTACCTGACTACTGTCACACAAACTGATCCTCGCCCTTGGCGCCGAGCTGGAGCTGGCCTTCTTCCGCGAGGCGGCGGGCTTCCTTGAGCATTTCCTTCTGCGCCGCCTCGACTTCGGACAGTCGCACGGGACCGCGGGATTCCAGGTCTTCCCGCAGCATTTCGGAGGCGCGCTGGGACATGTTCTTGAATATCTTTTCGCGCATTTCCTGCTGGGCGCCCTTCAAGGCCAGGATGAGGGTCTCGGACTGGATTTCCCGGAGCAGGGTCTGGATGCCCCGGTCGTCTATCTCCATCAGGTTCTCGAACACGAACATCTCGTCCATGATCTTCTGGGCCAGGTCCGGATCGTATTCCCGCACGTTGTCCAGGATTTCCGTCTCCTGGGTGCTGCCGACGAAATTGAGGATTTCCGCCGCGGTGCGCACGCCGCCCACGGTGGATTTCTTGACGCTGGAGGCACCGGCCATGACCCGGGACAGGGTGTCGTTCAGTTCCTTCAACGCGACCGGCTGCACGCCGTCCAGGGTGGCGATGCGCAGGATCACGTCGTTCCTCAGGCGCTCGGTGAAGGACTTGAGGATGGCGCCCGCGTGGTCGGGTTCCAGGTGCACCAGGATGGTGGCGATGATCTGCGGGTGCTCGTTCTTGATGAGGTCGGCGACGGTGGGGGCGTCCATCCATTTCAGCCCCTCGATGCCGGCCGTGTCGCCGCCCTGCAGGATGCGGCCGATCAGGTTGGCGGCACGCTCGTCGCCCAGGGCCTTGGTCAGCATGGCGCGAATCACGGCCTCGTCGGCCTCCAGGGGCGAGCCTCCGGCGGTCTTTGCCAGCAACTCGTCCAGGACGGCTTCCACCTTTTCCCGAGGCGCGCCCTTGAACTGCGCCATGGCCGAGCCCAACTTCTGCACTTCCCTCGGTCCCAGGTGGCGCAGCACTTCCGCCGCCTCGTCCTCACCCAGGGAAAGCAGCAGGGTGGCGCCCTTCTCGATGCCCGAATCATCCATTGCCGCCCTCCAGCCATTCCTTGATCACGTTGGCCACCAGCTTGGGATTCTGCTTTGCCATCTCGCGGGCGCTGGTCAGCTTCTGATGGTAGCTGTCCGCGGGCGCACCGGGTTCTTCGCCCGCCTCGCCCTCTTCGCCTTCCGCGCCCGCCTCGCCCGGCTCGTGGCGTTCCGCGCCCTCCGCGCCGCCTTCTTCTTCCGCCTTACGTTCTTCCTCGGTCTGGGTCACGCTCTTCACCATGGGGCGTATCACGCCGAACACCAGATAGCCGGCCAGGGCCAGCACCAGCAGCCAGCGTCCGGCGTCCTTCGCCAGGGCCAGGGTTTCCGGATCCTTCCAGAGCGGCGTCTCGGGCAGCACTTCCTTCTCGGGCGGGGTGAAGGAGACGTTGGTGACGTTCAGGCTATCCCCTCGCTGCGCATCAAAGCCCATGGCCTCCTTGACCAGGTCGTTGATCTGCTTCATTTCGCCTTCGGTGAGCGGCGTGTTCTTGGTCTTGCCATCGGGCAGGGGTTGCTTCTTCTGGTTCACCACCACCGCCACCGACAGGCGCTTGATGCTGCCCACGGCCTGCTTGACGTGCTGCACCGTCTTGTCCAGCTCGTAATTGGTGGTGGCATCCTTCTTCGTGTTCAAGGGGGCGCCCGCGGCGCTGCCGCCGGAGACGGCCGGCGCGGTGATGGGGGCTGTGGCGGGGGCCGGCGGCTGGTTGGAGAGCGCGCCGGGAACCCCGGTCGCGCCGCCCTGGGTCGACGCGGATTCGCTCACCTGCTGGCTGCGGACGATGGGCTTGGTCGGGTCGGCGCTGGGACGGAAGGTTTCCGCCGTCTGCTCCGTCTGGCTGAAGTCCATGTTGGCGACCACCTGGGCCCGGATGTTGGAAGCGCCGACCACGGGGGTGAGGATGTTCTCGATGCGCTTGATGTAGCTCCGCTCCACTTCCTGCACGTACTTGAGCTGGGTCGGGTCCAGTCCGGCGTTCCTCAGGGGGTCGCCCTTTTGCGACAGCATGTTGCCGTTCTGGTCTATCACCGTGACGTTCAGGGGGTTCAGTTCCGGCACGCTGGAGGCCACCAGGTGCACCACGCCGGCGACCTGGGGCAGTTCCAGGGTGCGGCCCGGGCGCAGGTTGACCAGGACCGAGGCCGTGGGCTTCTGCTCGTCCCTCAGGAAACCGGATTGCTTGGGGATGGCCAGGTGCACCCGGGCGGCGTCCACCGCGGCCAGGGCCTGGATGGATCGGGCCAGTTCCCCTTCCAGGGCGCGCTGGTAGTTGACCTGTTCGGCAAACTGGCTGATGCCCAGCTTCTCGTTTTCCATCAGCTCGAAGCCGACCAGCCCGCCCTTGGGCAGGCCCTGGGAGGCCAGGCGCAGGCGCACGTCATGCACCACGTCCTGGGGCACCAGGATGGCGCTGCCGCCCTGGGAAAACTTGTACGGCACCTGCTGCTGGGTGAGGGCGGCGGTGATGGCGCCGCCGTCCTTGTCGGACAGGTTGCTGAAGAGGACCGAATACTCCGGTTGTCGGCCCCAGAGCCAGCTGCCGATGAGAAGGGCGATGGTGAGGGCGATGGCCGCGACCATGCCCCACTTCTGCCGGGGCGGAAGCTGGTTGAACCTCTGAAGGGCGGGAAAGCTCGCCGCCAGGCCGGTGGGCGGGGGGCTCTCTTCGGCAGTGGTGTCAGCGGTGGCCATGGGCTGTCTTTCTCTTTACGGCATTCCGGAGCGACGGGATAGATTTTCGACGGATTTTCTCACGAGCCGGATTGTGCGACGGCCGTACAGATCGTCATTGTCCGATAAACGAGGCATTTCTCCTTCTATTTCCCGTGTGGGGCTGGTCGCGTCGCTGCTAAGGTGTCAGCCATGACAGGTTCGGACGTGGCTCCGGCACCCTGGTCTCGGCCCCTAACCCCTGCTTTTTCCCATGACCCAACTGGACATCGAAAGGCCCGTTGCAGCCGCTTCAGACAGCGAGGCCTCTCGCCTGGCGGAGGCCTTCCGCATTTTCAACCGGGCTTCCGAAGAGCTGGCCGGCGCCTATTCCGGCCTGCAAGCCCAGGTGGCCACGCTTTCCGCCGAACTTGCGGCGGCCAACGGTGCCCTGAATCGGGAGTTGCGGGAGAAGGCGGCGCTGACCGAGCGACTGGCCATGCTGCTGGATGCGCTGCCGGCCGGGGTGCTGGTGCTCGATCCCGAAGGCCTGGTGGCCCAGTGCAATCCGGCTGCGGAAACCCTGCTGGGCAAGCCGGTCCAGGGCGCCTCCTGGGAGGAACTGGTGGCGAAGCGCCTGATGCCTACGGAAGTGGCGCGGGAGTGGCAGGTGAACGACCGGCGGGTAGCCCTGGAAGTGACCCACCTGGATTCCGCCGGCGGCCGCATCGTCCTGGTGAACGATGTGACGGAGGCCCATAGGCGGAAGACCGAGGCGGCGCGCAAGGAACGGCTGGCGGCCATGGGGGAAATGGCGGCATCGCTGGCGCACCAGTTGCGTACGCCCCTGGCGGCGGCGCTGCTCTACACGGCCAATCTGGAGCAGCCGCATATGCCCGAGCGCCTGCGGGTGGAATGCGCCACCAAGGCGGTGGGGCGGCTCAAGCATCTGGAACGCCTGATCCAGGACGTGCTGCTGTTCGTGCGCGGCGAGGTACTGGGGCGGGAATCCATCCCGGTGGCAGGCCTGATGAGCGATCTGGCCCAGGTGGCCGAGCCTTTGGCGGCGGGCCGGGGCGTGCATTTCTCGGCCGATGACCAGACCGGCGGTGCCCTGCTCATGGGGGAACGCAAGACCCTGACCGGCGCCCTGGTGAATCTGCTGGAGAACGCCTTGCAGGTTGTCGAGGAAGGTGGGAGCGTGGCTTTGTGGGCGAAACGCGCCGGCAACATGCTGGAGTTTCACGTGCGGGACGATGGCCGGGGCATTGATCCCACCCTGGCTCAGCGCCTGTTCGAGCCCTTTTTTACCACCCGCAGCGACGGCACGGGCCTGGGCCTGGCCATTGCGCTGGGCGTGGCGCGGGCCCACGGCGGCGGCATCGAGGCCCATCCGGCGCCGGGCAAGGGGTCGGAATTCGTGCTCCGGGTTCCTCTCAAGGAGCCGGTCGGGGCGCCGTAAATGAACAGGTTACAGCCTGCGTCCTTTGGCGCGGCGGCAAAAGCAGGGAAGAAACCCATGTCCCAGGAATTGAACATACTCATCGTCGAGGACGACAACGCCCTGCGCGATGCCCTGTGCCTCACGCTGGAATGCGCCGGCCACAAGGTGACGGGTGCGGCGGACGGGCCGGCCGCCTTGCGTCTGCTGGAGACCCACGCCTACAACCTGGTGGCCACCGATCTGAAGATGGTTCCCATGGATGGCCTTCAGTTGCTGGCCGAAATCCGGGCTCGCCATCCCCAGTTGCCGGTGCTGCTCATGACCGCCTTCGGGGAGGTAGATAAGGCCGTGTCGGCCATGCGCGGCGGCGCCTGCGACTTTCTGCTCAAGCCCTTCGAGCCCCGCGTGCTCCTAGAATACGTCGCCCGTTATGCCAACGCGCCGACTCCGGATGAGCGCCTGATTGCGGTGGACCCGCGCACGGTGAATCTCCTGTCGCTGGCCGCCCGGGTGGCATTGTCGGATGCCACGGTGCTGCTTACCGGCGAAAGCGGCACGGGCAAGGAAGTCTTCGCGCGCTACATCCACGAGCAGTCCGCGCGACGGTCCGCGCCCTTCGTCGCCATCAACTGTGCCGCCATTCCCGAGAACCTGCTGGAGGCCACGCTGTTCGGCTACGAGAAGGGTGCCTTTACCGGCGCCCAATCGGCTCAGGCGGGGAAGTTCGAGCAGGCGGACGGTGGCACCTTGTTGCTGGACGAAATATCGGAAATGCCGCTGGGTCTTCAGGCCAAGCTCCTGCGGGTCTTGCAGGAACGGGAGGTGGAACGGGTCGGCGGCAAGAAGCCCATCCACCTGGACATACGAGTGCTGGCCACCAGCAACCGGGACATGGCGGCCGAAGTGGCCGCGGGGCGCTTCCGGGAGGACCTCTATTACCGGCTCAACGTCTTCCCCCTGCACATCCCGTCGTTACGCGAGCGACCCGGAGACATCGCAGCCCTGGCCCGGCATTTCGCCAAGGTGCATAGCGAACGCATGGGCAGGGCGGCAAGAATTGCCGCCGAAACCGAGGCGGTTCTTGCCGCCCAGCCCTGGCCCGGCAATGTGCGCGAACTGGAAAACACCATACAGCGTGCCCTAATCCTGGCCGGCGCCGACATCATTCGCCCGGAGCACCTGCTCCTGATGCAGGCGCCCCGGCCCGCGGCGCCACCCCTCCAGGCCGCCGCCGCGCCGCCCCCCGGGGTCTATGCGACGGCCCCCGACTTTCCTCGGTTCGACACCGCGCCGCCCACCATGCCGGTGGATGCCACGCCCGCCAACATGAAGGAACTGGAGCGGCGCCACATCCTGGAGGTGCTGGCAGCCTGCGGCGGTTCCCGAAAGCGCGCCGTGGAGCAACTGGGCATCTCCGAACGTACCCTGCGCTACAAGCTCCAGCAGTATCGGGCGGAAGGCGCCGGGGAGTAGGGAGTGGGAAGTAGAAAGTGGGCAGTGGGTTCTATGGCACGGGACTTGCTCTTTGTCAGGCGTACGGGTAGCCTGAGCGGGCTGGAAGATTGAGGAGTGCCATCATGGACGTAAGAGCAATGGATCTGATGTTGTCCGACCTGCGCGCCACCGCCGGCGTGGCGACCGGACAGGCGGCAGGTAGCGGCGCCACGGGCGCGGCAGGCGGCCCGGATTTCGCGCAGGTGTTGAAGGGCGCCATGGATCAGGTGAGCCAGGCCCAGCAGAGCGCGGAGCAGATGGCCAACAACTTCACCTCCGGCGATTCCTCGGTGAATCTCCAGGACGTGATGCTCAACCTGCAGAAGGCCAACGTGTCCTTCCAGCAGATGGTCCAGGTCAGAAACCGCCTGGTCACCGCCTACCACGACATCATGAACATGAGCATCTGATCAACATGAATATATGGAGCAGAAGGCCCGGGTCATTCCGGGCCTTCTGCCTTGTGGATCAGCGGTTTCAGCCTGAGCATGACCGGTGCGCCGATGTGAAGTGTCGGTTTGCCCTGCGCTAACCGGACCTACGGCACGGGTCTCTGCGGTAAAATCATGCCTTTCGTGAAATGGGACAGCCCGTGAACGGCATCACTTTGGCCCTCTCCAAGGGGCGCATCTTCGAGGAAACCCTGCCCCTGCTGGCGGCGGCGGGCATCGTGCCGGTGGAAAACCCGGAGTCCTCCCGCAAGCTCATCATCGGCACCAACCGGGCGGACGTGCGCCTGGTCATCGTGCGCGCTTCCGATACGCCGACCTACGTGCAATACGGCGCGGCCGACCTGGGCATCGCCGGCAAGGACACCCTGATCGAACACGGTGGCGCCGGGTTGTACCAGCCCCTGGACCTGGAAATCGCCAAGTGCCGCATGTGCGTGGCGGTGCCGGTCGGCTTCGATTATGCGGCAGCGGTGAAGCAGGGGTCGCGCCTCAGGGTCGCGACCAAGTACATCACCACGGCGCGGGAACATTTCGCCAGCAAGGGGGTGCACGTGGACCTCATCAAGCTCTACGGTTCCATGGAACTGGCGCCCCTCGTGGGCTTGTCGGACGTGATCGTGGACCTGGTGTCCAGCGGTGGCACGCTCAAGGCCAACAACCTGGTGGAAGTGGAGGACATCATGCCCATCAGCTCGCGCCTGATCGTGAACCAGGCGAGCCTGAAGATGAAGCGTGAACTGCTCCAGCCCGTCATTGACGCCTTCGCCGGAGCGGTAAAGAAGGATTGATTTGAACCGCAGAGACGCGGAGACGCGGAGAAAAGCCGCGAGCCCATAACCAGGGGGAGCCGGAGTTGAGATTTCCTGGTTCGTTTTCCTCTGCGTCTCTGCGCCTCTGCGGTTAGTAAGATTTTTTCTCTCCTACACCATGACTACCATTCGTCAACTTTCTTCCCTGGAGCCGGAGTTCCTGTCCACCCTGGATGCCCTGCTCGCCTTCGAGAGCGGCACCGACGAGTCCATCGAGCGGGCGGTCGGTGAAATCCTGGCGGATGTGAGGAGCGTGGGCGACAAGGCCGTCCTGCACTACACCCAGCGCTTCGATCACCTGGACGCGAAGACGATGTTTGACCTGGAATTGCCCAGGTCTGCGCTGGAGGAAGCCCTGACCAATCTGCCGCAAGCGCAGCGGCAGGCACTGGAGACGGCCGCCACCCGGGTGGCGGAGTACCACCAGCGGCAACTGGCCGCCTCCTGGGAATACACGGAAGGCGACGGCACGCGTCTGGGCCAGAAGGTCACGCCCCTGGACCGTGTGGGACTCTACGTGCCGGGCGGCAAGGCATCCTATCCGTCTTCGGTGCTCATGAACGCCATTCCGGCCAAGGTGGCGGGAGTGGGCGAACTCATCATGGTGGTGCCCACGCCGCGCGGCGAGCGGAACCTCCTGGTGCTGGCCGCGGCCGCCATCACCGGCGTGGACCGGGTGTACACCATAGGCGGCGCCCAGGCCGTGGCGGCCCTGGCCTACGGCACCCAGACCATTCCCCAGGTGGACAAGATCGTCGGCCCGGGCAACGCCTATGTGGCTGCCGCCAAGCGCCGGGTGTTCGGTACCGTGGGGATTGACATGGTGGCCGGCCCCTCCGAGGTGCTGGTCATCTCCGACGGTTCCGGCAACCCGGACTGGGTGGCCATGGACCTCTTCGCCCAGGCGGAACACGACGAACTGGCCCAGTCCATCCTGCTCTGCACCGATTCCGGCTTCATCGAGAAGGTGGCGGCGAGCATCGAGAAGCTGCTCCCGGAGATGCCGCGCCGGGAGACCATCTCCACTTCGCTGAAGAACCGGGGCGCGCTGATCCTGGTACGGAGCCTGGACGAGGCCTGCGCCATCGCCAACCGCATCGCGCCGGAGCACCTGGAACTTTCCGTCGCGGAGTCGGCCCTGGAAGGGGATCACCTGTTGGACAAGATTCGCCATGCGGGCGCCATCTTCATCGGCCACTGGTCGGTGGAGGCGCTGGGCGACTACTGCGCCGGGCCCAACCACGTCCTGCCCACCATGAGGAGCGCCCGCTTCTCCTCGCCGCTCGGGGTCTATGACTTCCAGAAGCGCACCAGCATCGTCCAGGTGTCCAAGGCCGGCGCCCAGACCCTGGGCAAGGTGGCCTCCATCCTGGCCCACGGCGAAGGCCTCACGGCCCATGCCCGCTCGGCGGAGTTCCGCTTGGTGTAGGTCGGAATTTATTCCGACAAACGATGTCGGGTTGAAACCCGACCTACCATGCCTGCCGTTTAATGCCCTCAGGTTCGCGCGTGGCGCAGGATGGCGGCGATCAGGGCGTCCTGTTCCAGGGGCTTGGCCACATGGTCCACCATGCCGGCCGCGAGGCAGCGTTCCTTTTCCTCGGGCAGGGCATGGGCGGTCTGGCCCACGATGGGCAGGCGCGGCGCCAGTTCCCGGATGCGCCGGGTCGCCTCCATGCCGTCCATTTCCGGCATCTGTATGTCCATGAGCACCAGGTTGTAGAAATCCGGTCCATCGGCGATGATGCGCTCCACCGCCAGCCGCCCGTTTTCCACCAGGGTCAGTTTTGCCCCCTCCGTGCTCAGCATCTCGTCCAGCACCATGCGGTTGATGTCGTTGTCCTCGGCGGCGAGGATCGAGAGGCCCGCCAGCATCTGCCCGTGTTTCCCTCGGGGCGCGTAGGCCGTGGCGGTCTGCCCGGCGGTCATGGTGCCGGCGACCGGTTCCAGCAGGGGGAGCCTGAATTCGAATTCGCTGCCTTCTCCGATCCGGCTCTTGACCCGGATTTCCCCGCCCATGAGTTTGGCCATGGTCATGCTGATGGCGAGCCCCAGGCCCGTGCCGCCGAAGCGCCGGGTGGTGGAGCCGTCGGCCTGCTCGAACGGGGTGAACAATCGGGTGATCTGCTCTGCCGTCATGCCTATGCCGGTGTCGGAGACGCGCAACACCAGCGTGTCTCCGCTTTCCTCGGGCTCCCGGCCGACATGCAGGCTGACCGTGCCCCACTCGGTGAACTTGATGGCGTTGGACAACAGGTTGCCCAGCACCTGGGACAGGCGCAGGGGGTCACCCAGACAGGCGGCCGGCAGCCCGGCCTCTTTTTCCAGGCGTAGCGCGATGCCCTTGGTTCGCGCGCGTTCGCCCTGGAGTTCCAGCGCCTGGCGCAGCAGGCCGTGGAGGTCCACCGGGACGCGTTCCACACTCATGCGCCCCGCCTCGATCTTGGAGAAGTCCAGGATGTCGTTGACCACGCCCAGCAACAGCTTCCCGGATTCCAGGATGTGGCCGAAGGTCTTCTGGGCGCGGCGCCCAGAATTTTCCCGGAAGCCGACTTGCGCCAGGCCCAGTACCCCGTTCAACGGGGTGCGGATCTCATGGCTCATGTTGGCCAGGAATTCGCTCTTGGCCCGGGCCAGGCGTTCCGCCTCCAGCCGCGCGGTCTCCCGCGCCGTCTCCAGGATGTTGCGTTCCGTGATGTCGCGCAGGAAGGCGAACAGCAGCCGGCCTTCCTTCCAGTAGGATACCGCCACCTCGACCGGCCAGATGCTGCCATCCTTGGCCCGGTGGCGGGTTTCCAGGCGCAGGGAGCCGCGTTCGGCGATGAGCGCGATGTTGGTCCGGATCTGGGACGCATCCCGGGTGCAGTCCAGGTCGCCGATCCTCATGCCCAGCAATTCCTCCCGGCTGTAGCCGGAGCGCCGCACATAGGCGTCGTTCACTTCCAGCAGTCGCTGATCTTCGTCCACGGTCCAGAAACCGTCCGGGGCGATTTCCACCACCGACCGGTAACGCGCCTCGGCCCCTTTCAGCTCCGCCGTGCGCTGGGTCACCATTTCTTCCAGGTGATTGCGGTGCAGTTCCAGTTCCTGGGCATAGGTTCTGGTCTGGGTGATGTCCTGGAGCGTGCCGTGACAGGCCAGTGCCTGTCCGTCCCGATCCTGGACCACCGCCACCAGTTCGCGCAGCCACTTGGTCTGTCCGTCCACCTCGATGGGAAACTCCAGGTCGTAGGCGGCGCCTTTGAGCGCCTTTTCCAGCGCACTCTGGCGCCTGGCCAGATCGGTCGGATGCAGGAAGGGATCCCAGAAGTGCCGGGTTACCGCCATGTCCGGCGGCAGGCCGAAAATGCGGGCGGTTTCGTCCGACCAGATGAGTTCGTCCGTCGCCAGATTCAGGCGCCAGCTTCCCAGGTGGGCGATGGCCTGGGCCCGAGCCAGGTTTTCCGCCGCCTCCCGCAAGGCCTGCTCGGAGCGCTTCCGCTCCCGCAGGTCGGTGACGAAGGCGAAGGCCATGAGGACATTTTCTTCCTCGTCGAAGTGGGTGGAGGCGTGGAAAAACACCGGGATGTGGCTGCCGTCCTTGCGCGTGAGCTCGATATCGTAATAGCGGTTGGAGGTCATGCCGATGTAGCCCATCTGTTCGGCCAATATCTTCCGGTTTTCCCCATCCGTGAAGTCCAGGGGATTCCTGCCGAGCATCTCGTCCCGGCTGTAGCCGAGCATGGCGCACAGGGCCGGGTTCACGTCCTGGGTCAGGCTGTCCGGACCGATCATCCAGAAGCCTTCCGCGGTGGAGTCCACGATCAGGTGGTAGCGCTCCTCGTTCTCGTGCAGGGCCGCCTCGGCGGCGCGGCGCTCGCTGACGTCGCGCACCATGGACATGACCACGTCCCGGCCATCGAAATGCATGGCGCGGGCGGTGATTTCCACCGGGATGAGCCGACCGTCCTTGGTTCGGTAAACCCGTTCCAGGAAGGCCGCGCCGCTTGTGCCGAGGAAGTATGGAGTCTGGTCGGGCGATTCCTCGATGTCGACGAGAGAGCGGCTCAGGAGTTCCTCCCGGCTGTAGCCGAGCAGCAGGCAGGCCGTGTCATTCGCCTCCAGGAACGGGCCCGTGGGTGCCACGGCATCCTGCGTGGCGGCGTTGAGCAGTATGGCATCCCCCGCGCCGTGGAACAGGGTGCGAAAGCGTACCTCATTGTCCTCGACCACCCTTCTGGCGCGGCTCATGTTGCCCAGGTAGAGCAAGGTGGTCGCGGTTCCGCCGATGGCCAGGAGGCCGAGCAGGGCCAGAATCCAGAAGACTTTCAGGCGTTCCTGCGCTTCCTGGGCGATCTGGGGTACGGGCCAGAGTACCGTCACCCCCAGCCCGAGTTCGGGGATATCCTTCCTCAGGACCATGAGCGGAGCGTCCCGTCCGGGGAGCCGCATCAGGTCCGGCAAGCCGGCGGCCGGGGTGAGGGGTAGATCCGGCACATCCTTGCGCTGGTAGCGGCTGAGGCGCAGCACCGGGTCCATGTGCAGTGCGGCCGCGTCCGGCAGGGCATGCATTTCCAGCGTCCGGTCCCGGGCCAGGACGATCACGCCGTAGTCGTCCGTCAGGACGCCGTCGGCCAGGCTGATCCAGGGGGAGAGTATGGGCATCTCGATCTTGCCGACCATGGCGCCGATGATCCGGTTCCCGTCCATTATCGGCACCGAAAAGTAGATGCCCGCCTGCTTGCTGACCTTGCCCACGGCAAACTGACGGCCGGGTTGGCCGCGGACGGCGCTCTGGAAATAGTTGCGCTCGCGGAAATTGCCACCGATGAAACTGTCCGGGGCCTCCAGGTTGCTGCTGGCGATGCAATTACCGGCCGTGTCCAGCACGTAGAGCACGCTGAGGGAGAGGTCGCTGGCGGCCAGTTGCAGCGATTGGCTGATGCGCGCCAGCGCGGGGTCCGCACTCCAGCGCTGTCTGAGTTCCTCCTGGTTCTGCGTCCGTATCTGCCCGGTGCCTCGCTTCAGAGCTTCCCGGATGTCCGTGTCCCGGGCCAGGGTGGCCGGCACGCCGCGGCGCACGGAGAGGATGCGCTTCACCCCCGTGGTCATTTCGTCCAGATGCTGGCGGGCGCTGATGCCCTGGCTGCGCAGGTCTTCCCGGGTGCGCGCGCCGAACTGGCTGCCGGTGCCATACCAACAGGCGGCCAACCACAGCAGGAAAACGAACGCGGCGACCCAGACGATGGGATCGCGCAAGTCCACCCGCTGCCTCAGGCCTGAGGGCATGAGCGGCTTTCCCAGAGGCAGGCCATTCTCGGCTTCATTCGAAATAATACTGTAACGTCAACGGGGATTTTAACGGCTTGCCTGCGAGAATCTTGAGCCCCCGACATCGCTGCGGCCTGACCGGCTACAATCGCGGCCTTGGTCGGGGAGCCGGTGCCCCTTTATTCTGTATGGATACATGAAATGGAAAGCTTCCTCGTCTCCACGGGCATCGTCGCCCTCGCCGAAATCGGCGACAAGACCCAACTGCTTGCCTTCATCCTCGCGGCCAGATTCAAAAAGCCCCTGCCCATCGTGCTGGGCATCCTGGTGGCCACGCTGGTCAATCACGGCCTGGCCGGGGCGCTGGGAGCGTGGATCACGGCCGTTCTGGCACCGGAAACCCTGCGCTGGATTCTCGGTGTTTCCTTCATCGCCATGGCCGCATGGACCCTGGTCCCGGACGAGTTCGACGAGAGCGAGGCCCGGTTGGCCCGGTTGGGGGTCTTCGGCACGACCCTGGTGGCCTTCTTCCTGGCCGAGATGGGCGACAAGACCCAGGTGGCCACCGTGGCCCTGGCCGCCCAGTACCACGCGGTGCTGCCGGTGGTGGCCGGGACGACCCTGGGCATGATGATCGCCGACGTTCCGGCGGTGTTCCTGGGCGAGCGCGCCGCCCACGTCCTGCCGGTACGCCTGGTGCACGCCATCGCCGCGGCGATCTTTGCCCTCCTGGGCATCGCCACCCTCCTCGGCATCGGAGAGCGCCTGGGCTTGTAGGACGTGGTGAGCGTAGCGAACCGCATCGGGCTAGACATATCCTGATTAGCGCTGATCTTCATCTGAAACTATTTCAAGGAACTTCCGGAAAATCGGGTTCCCTGTAGGTTGGGCTTCAGCCCGACTGTAGCGACCAAGGTGCGCTTGTCGGGCTGAAGCCCGACCCACAAAACCCCGCAATGACTTTCTGGCTGAAGATCAGCACCAATCAGGAGGCACATTGGCCACGCTCGCATCACGTGGTGCGGTTCGTGCCTCACCGCACCCTACGGCGACAGTTGGCGAGTCTGTGCAGCGAGCAGGTATTTTGCGGCTTCGAACAGGGCCAAACAGGAAAGGCCGGCGGCGAGGGCGAGAAAACTCTGGCCGGGCTCCGGCGTGGCGAAGCGGAAGGCGGCGGCCAGGTCGGGCAGGGTGACGGTGGCCAGGAGGCTGGCCAGGGTGGCGGCCAGCACCGCCAGGCCGACGGGCGGCACCCCGCGGAAGGCCGGCAGGAGTCCAGGCCGGGGTGAGCGGCTGGCAAAGACCAGCGCGGCGTTGGCGCTGACCAGGGTGATGAAGGCCAGGGCGCGCGCCGTGTCCTCTCCTTGGACCAGGGACCAGTGGTAGAGGGCGACGATCACGGCGGTGGAGGCCAGGCCCTGGAGCATGGCCAGCATCAGGTGGCGGCCGGCTACCAGGCGCTCGGAGCGCGGCCTCGGCGGCTGGTGCATGAGGCCGCCATGTTCGGCCTCGGCCTCGAAGACGACGGAGCAGGCCGGGGCGATGACCAGTTCCAGGAAGGCGATATGCATGGGCGCCAGCACCAGGGGCCAGCCGAAGAGGAGCGGAATGATCGAGAGGCCAATGATCGGCACGTGCACCGCCAGGGTATAGATCAGGGCCTGGCGCAGGTTGGAGAAGATGCGCCGGCCCAGGCGGATGGCCGAGACGATGGCGGCAAAATCGTCATCCAGCAGCACCAGGGCGCCGGCTTCCCGGGCCACGTCCGTGCCGCGCCGACCCATACTGATGCCGATGTGGGCCGCCTTGAGCGCGGGCGCGTCGTTGACCCCGTCTCCGGTCATGGCCACGATTTCCCCGGAGGCCTTCAGCGCTTCCACGATGGCCAATTTCTGCTGCGGCGTCACCCGGGCGAATACTTCGGCCTGGCCGATCCTGGCGGCCAGTTCGTTCTTCGGCAGGGCGTCCATTTCCTGCCCGGTGAGGACCGTCCCCCGGAGCAGGCCGGCTTGCTCGGCGATGGCGCGGGCCGTGTGCGGGTGGTCGCCGGTGATCATCACTACCCGAATGCCGGCGTGCCGGCATTCTGCGATCGCGGCCGGTACCCCGGGGCGCAGCGGGTCGGCCAGGCCCACCAGGCCGATGAAGCTGAAATCGAAGTCATGCTGGATTTCCGGCCAGGCCGCGCCGTCATGCCGCGCCTTGGCCACCCCCAGCACCCGCAGGCCCCGATCCGCCAGCCGTTCCGCGTCGGCCGCGATCCGTTGCCGCTCTGCCTCGCCCAGGTGGCAGAGGTCGCAGATCGCCTCCGGGGCGCCCTTGGCCGCCACCACGTGCGCCTCTCCTTCCTCGGGCCGCCAGAGGTGGGACATGGCCAGCATCTCCGGCGAGAGCTCGTACTCCCGGGCCAGCGCCCAGTCCGGATGCAGGTGTTCCGTCTCCGCCAGTTTGCTGCGGGCGAAAAGGTGGAACGCCTGCTCCATGGGGTCGCGGGGCGCGATTTCGCTGGCCAGCACGCAGTATTCCAGCAGTTCATGGTAGGGCTCGGGCAGGGCGGCGGAATCCTGCGGCCCGCCTGGGCTGGAGACCGCCAGTTCCCGGCCGTCCACCACGAGGCTCGCCAGGGCCATGCGGTTCTCGGTCAGGGTGCCGGTCTTGTCCACGCATAGAACGGTGGTCTCCCCCAGGGTCTCGATGGCGGACAGGCGCCGGGTGAGCACCCGCTCCCGCGCCACGCGCCGGGCGCCCAGGGCCAGGAAGATGATCAGGATGACCGGGAACTCCTGGGGCAGGATGCCCATGGCCAGGGTGATGCCGGCGAGGAGGCCGGCGAGCAGGTCGCCCCGGAGCAGGAGGTAGAGGGCGGCGGTGGCCAGGCACAGCAGGACGCCGATGACGGCCAGGCGGCGCGTGAGGAGGGCGATCTCACCTTGCAGAGGTGAAGTCTCCGGGGGGATGTCCGCCAGGGATTTTCCTATCCGGCCCAGTTCCGTGCGGCTGCCCGTGGCCGTGACCCGCATCAGGCCCTGGCCGGCGACCGCCAGGGTGCCGGCGAAGACCTGGCCCGACTCACCCTCGCCGGCGAACTTGCTCACGGCTACCGATTCGCCGGTCAGGAGGGATTCGTCGCAGGCCAGTTCATGCGCCTCCAGCAGGAGGCCGTCGGCGGGTATGCGATCCCCTTCCTCCAGCAACACCAGGTCGTCCCGCACCACTTCCCGGCCGGCGATCCGCACGGTTTCGCCTTCCCGTATCACCAGGGCACGGGGGCTGGACAGGTCGCGCAGGGCTTCCAGCGCCTTCTCGGTGCGCCGCTCCTGGAGGATGGTGACGGTCATGATGATGAGCACGAAGCCCAGGAGCACCAGGGCCTCCCGCGCGTCGCCCATGGCCAGGTAGATGCCGCCCGCGGCCACGAGCAGCAGGAACATGGGTTCCCGCAATACCTCCAGGGCGATGGCCGCCAGGCCCCGGTTCTGGTCGGTGGCGAGTTCGTTCCAGCCCTCGTCCAGGCGCCGCTGTGCAACCTCATCCCGGCTCAGGCCGGGTCCGGACGAAGGACTCATCCCGGCAAAGACTTGTTGAATCGCCGAGGCGCAGAGGCGCGGAGGAAAAGCAATAACTTCGCTGAAATGACCCCGCCGGCAGCGCCGAAGTCTTTACAAGCTGTTGTTTTCTCCGCGCCTCTGCGCCGCTGCGGTGAATTATCGGCCGTCAATTGGCGCATGGCGGGTGGCTCAGGCCTGGGAAGGAAACACCAGTGTAACCCCCAGGCCATGTAGATGGGGGTCGCGTTCCAGGCTCAGGACGGCGCCGTGCAGTTCGGCGATGCGGGCGACGATGGACAGGCCCAGGCCGTGGCCGCTCTGGCCGGTGCCGTCCAGGCGGTGAAAGCGGCGCAGGGCGGCATCCCTCATTTCCGGCGGGATGCCGGGGCCGGAGTCGCCCACGTGCAGGATCGGCCCTGCCGTGGCGCTTCCGGGGGACACGGCGAGCATGATCTGGCCGCCGGTCGGCGTGTAACGGATGGCGTTATCCACCAGGTTGCGCACCAGGACCCGCAGCCAGTCCTGCGCTCCGGCCATGGGCGCGGATTCTTCCGCCTCCAGGGTGAGGTCCAGGCCCTTGTCCAGGGCATGGGCGCCCAGTTCGGCGCACACGTCCCGCGCCAGTTCCGCCAGGTCCAGCGGTGCCGACTGGGGCAGGCTGCGTTCCGGGTCCAGACGTGCCAGGTGCAGCATCTGTTCCACCAGCCGGCTGGTGCGCTTGAGGCCTTCCCGCATCTGGTTCAGGGCATGTTCCCTCTCTTCCTCGTCCCGGGCGCGCTGGGCCACGTGGAGCTGGGTCTGGAGGGCGGCGAGCGGCGTGCGCAGTTCGTGGGCGGCGTCCGCCGTGAAGCACCTTTCCGATTCCAGGGTCTGTTCGATCTCCCCCAGCAGTCGGTTGAGCGTGGCCACCAGGGGGGCGATTTCCTCCGGAATGGCTTCCGCCGGCAGGCTGGCCAGGTGGTCCGGTCCCCTGCGATCCAGTTCCTCCCTTATCCCCGACAGGGGGGCGAGGCCCCGGCCGATGGCATGCCAGACCCAAAGCCCGAGGAGCGGCAGGCCGAGCAGGATGGGCAGCATGAACTGGGCGACGGTCTTCTGGATGAGCTCGTCCCGAACCGCATGGTCTTCGCCGATCTGGACCTGGAAACGGTTGTCCGGATCGTGGATCAGGAAATAGCGCCAGTGGCCGGAGGCATCCCTGACTTCCGAGAAACCCTCGCGCCCGGTGAGCGGGGTCTCCGGCGCGTTGGGAGTGCGCAGGAGCAGGCGACCCTGCCCGTCGCGCAACTGGAACATCATCCGGGGTTCCTCGGACAGCCCGTGCCGACGATGACCGCGGCCCATGTGGGGCCAGGCCATGTCCGGCTCCGGGCCGTCCGCGTCGGACAGGGCCAGGGCCAGCAGGGTGTGGCCCAGTTGGGCCATCTGGACATCGAACAACTCGTCCACCTCGTGGTGGGCGTTGAAATAGCTGAGGCCCGCCACCAGGACCCAGAAGGCGGCGGTCCCGGACAGCAGCAAGGCGAGAAGCCGCCGGCGCAGGGAAAATCTGTTGGGCCCCCTCATTTCGACACCAGGTAGCCGACGCCGCGCAGGGTACGGATCACCTCACTGCCGAGCTTCTTGCGCAGGTGATGGATATGGACCTCCACGGCGTTGCTGTCCACTTCCGTCTGCCAGCCGTACAGCGCCTGTTCCAGTTGGGCGCGGGTGACCACGCGGCCGGCGTTTGCCAGCAGATGATGCAGGATGGCGAACTCCCGGGATGACAGGGGAATTTCTTCGCCGTTGCGGGTCAGGCGGTGGGCGGCGGGGTCCAGGCGCAGGGCGCCGTGTTCCAGCACGGGCGTGGCCCGGCCGTGAGCCCGCCGGGTGAGTGCCCGGATGCGCGCCGCCAACTCGTCCAGGTCCACGGGCTTCACCAGGTAATCGTCGGCGCCGCCGTCCAGGCCGGCGATCTTGTCCGCCGTGGCGTCCCTTGCCGTGAGGATCAGCACCGGCACCTGGTTGCCCGTGCTGCGCGCCCTTCTCAGCAGGGTCAGGCCGTCCAGGCGGGGCAGACCCAGGTCCAGCACCATGCAGTCGAAATCCTCCGCGGCCAGGGCCGCCTCGCCCTGGGCACCATCCTGCATCCAGTCCACCGTGAACCCTGCCTGGGATAGGCCCGTGGCCAGGCCGTCCCCCAGGACGGGATCATCTTCCACCAGCAATAGACGCATGGTTCGTGCCCTCGGCGGCTGACGGTCTGTTAGTAAACCGGTGATGTTACTGCGCCGGCGGGGCGTTGCGGCCCATGCCGCCCCCCGGACCCATGCCGGCGCCGCCCGCAGGTGGCATGTCGGGCAGGCTCAGCCCCTTCTCCCGGGCGCGGGCCTGCATGGCCGAGTGGTGCTCGGCACGAATCCGGGCCCGTTCTTCCGGGGTCTTGGCCGTGCGCATCTTCATGCGGTAGGCCCGGCGCTCCTGGGGCGTCATGAGCTGGGAGCCATAGACCGTGGCCGCCGGAGCGGGAGGTGGGGTGCCATCCGCCGCCACTGCCGGGAGCGCGGCGAGGGATGCCAGCGCCAGGGAAAGAAGACGAATTTTCAGAGAGGTGTTCATGTGGGTCTCCTTGTGGTGGTATGCCCCCGGACAGTACGCTTCAATTCTTAAATTTTCCTTATCCATCACTCCCTGACCGGTCGCTTGGACAGCTTTCTTTGCAGGGTGCGGCGGTGCATCTTCAGGGCGCGGGCGGTGGCGGAGATGTTGCCCTGGTTCTCGGCCAGCACCTTCTGGATGTGCTCCCACTCCAGCCGGTCCACCGTCAGGGGCGAATCGGAGACCGGGGTGGAGGCGTCGCCCTCGATGCGGTCCAGGGCGGCCACGATCTCGTCGGCGTCTGCGGGCTTGGCCAGGTAGTGGGTGGCGCCCAGCTTGATGGCTTCCACGGCGGTGGCGATGCTGGCGTAGCCGGTCAGCATGACGATGCGCGTGCCGGGATCCAGCTCCATGAGCCGTTCGATCAGCACCAGGCCGCTCTCGCCGGGCATCTTCAGGTCCAGCACGGCATATTCGGGGGGCTGGGCCGTGGCCATCTCCAGGGCCTCGGCCACGTCGCAGGCGCTGGCCACGGCGTAGCCGCGCCGGGTGAGCGCCCGTGCCAGGACGGAACGGAAGACGGGGTCGTCATCCACCAGGAGCAGGGAGGGGCG
Organism: Rhodocyclaceae bacterium; assembly: GCA_028714035.1. Lineage (GTDB taxonomy): Bacteria > Pseudomonadota > Gammaproteobacteria > Burkholderiales > Rhodocyclaceae > JAQTNA01. The sequence continues at coordinate 35,603 of JAQTNA010000010.1, read as the reverse complement.
GTCTGAGTCGGGTAGCATGTCTGATGTCGAATTCAAGTCTGGCAGGTCGGGTTTCAACCCGACAGGGGAAGGCGGGTGGCTTTAGGTGTCGGGCTGAAGCCCCACCTACGCCCGACCTACGCGCAAGCTTCTCAGGTCTCGGAAATCCTTAGCGGCAGGGTAACGCGGGTACAGGCGCCGCCACCTTCGCGGTTGAACAGTTCCACCTTGCCGCCGAAACGTTCCAGGGTGGCGTTGGAAAGGAACAGGCCTATGCCCAGCCCGCCCTTGTCGGCCTTGGTGGACAGGAAAGGGCGGCCCGGCTGGGGCGTGGAGGTGAAGCCGGCACCCCGATCCAGGATTTCCAGCACGCAGGAGGCGGCCTGCCAGCGTACACGCAGTTCCACTTCAAGCTCGGGTGAGGCGTCGGCGGCGTTGTCGAGGAGATTGAGCAGGGCATGCCCCAGGGTGCGGTCCGTCATCAGGCTGGGGGCGGGGCGTGGCCCGTCCATGTCCAGCCTCAACTTCACGCCGGGGCGCAGGAGGCGCCAGTCCTCCACCATGGAGCGCAGGAAGCTTTCCACGTCCACCGCTTCGCCGCCCTCGCTGCGGTGGTGGCCCGCGTCCGCCAGGATGTCGGACAGGATGCCCTTGCAACGTCCCACCTGCTGCCGGGCCAGGGCCAGGTCTTCTGCCAACCGGGGATCGTCGGCGCCATGCTCCAGTTCCATTTCCCGCAGTACCACGGCCAGGGTGGACAGGGGGGTGCCCAACTGGTGCGCGGCACCCGCGGCCAGGGTGCCCAGGGCCAGTATCTGCTCGTGGCGCAGGGCCTTTTCCCGCGCCGCGGCCAGTTCCCTTTCCCTGTCCCGGAGGGTGGCCGCCATGCGCGTGAGGAAGAAGGCGACCACCAGGCCGCTCACCAGGAAATTGAACCACATGCCCAGGACGTGCAGGGCGAAGCCGGTGGCGTTGCCGCTGGTTCCGGCAGTCGAGGGCGAGTTGTGGCCCCCGTGGCTGCCGGCCGGCGGTTCCACGTGGCAGGCGTCCGGGGGCAGTGCATCGCCCACCACCAGCCGCTGCACCAGCGGCAACTGGATGCTGGGTTCGGGCAGGGGCAGGCTGTGAAACAGCAGGAGGGTGTAGGTGGCGACCGTGAGTGCCGCCATGGCCCAGGCCAGCCGTGGCGCCAGGGTGGTGGCGGCGATGGTCAGCGGCAGGAGCAGGAGGGAGACGAAAGGATTGGCCGAGCCTCCGGAGAGGTAGAGGAGGGTGGCGAGGGCCAGTACGTCGGCGCACAACTGGCTGAAAAGTTCCGTATCGGTGACCGGCCAGTGGCTGCGCAGCCGCAGCCAGGTGAGAGCATTGGCGCCCGCCAGGGACAGGGTGACGCCGGCCATGGCCGCCACCGGCAGGTCCATGCCCAGTCCGAGCCGGGCAATGCCCAGCACCAGGAACTGGCTGGCGACTTCCAGCCAGCGCAGGTTGACCAGCCGGGGCAGGTGGCCGGCGGGCAAGGCGGGGCTGGGCGGGAAAATCATGGGCATGGGGCGGGTGCCGAGGAACGGGCCGACAGGTCACATCGGCGGGACGACCGGCATTCTAGCAAACGCCCCCCGGGTGCCCCTGCGTCATCCTGTCGCATCAAGGGAGGCGCCCGTACACAAGTCGCTTCAGACCCGGGGGCTCATGCCGTTAAGGCTTGAAGCGTGGCATGGTGCCGAGGCGAGAGGGAGAGAACGCTCATGGATTCCGGGAAGAATGGCGGCTTGGCGAAGGGGACTCTGGATTTTGCCGCAGCCTTGATGGAGCACCAGGCCCTGGCCGGCTTCGTGCTGGATGCGCAGGGACGGGTGCTGATCTGGAACCGGGCCTGCGAAAGGCTGACGGGCGTTCGGGCGGCGGAGGTGCTGGGCACCCGGGACCATGGCCGAGCCTTTGGCGATCCCAAGAAGCCCTGTCTCGCCGACCTGGTCGTGGCGGGGCACAAGGATGAAACCGGCGAACTGCTGGTGTTCGATGACGCGGGCGCTGCGGGAACCCGGATGGATCGGGGCTTTCGCGACGAGGGCTGGGTTTCCCTGCCCCACATGGAGGGAAGCCTGTACCTGGTGCGGGACGCCAGCCCCATCCTGGACGGCAAGGGTCGGCTGCTGGCGGCCCTGGAGACGCTGAGCGACCTGACGGCCCAGAAGGAGGTGGAGCGGCAGTTGCTGCTCCTGGCCTCCAAGGACAGCCTCACCGGCCTGGCGAGCCGCAACGCCCTGGACGAGGTGATGAAGGCGGAATGGAACCGGGCGGTCCGCCACGGCCACCCGCTTTCATTCATAATGGCTGACATTGACCTCTTCGCCGAATACAACGAACATCTCGGCCGCGCCCAGGGCGACGAGTGCCTGAAGGCGGTGGCCGATGTCCTGCGCATGGAGGCGCGGCGTCCGGGAGACCTGGCGGCGCGTTACGGCGGCGAAGAGTTTGCGGTGATTCTGCCCCATGTGGATCTGAACGGAGCCCAGGCGGTGGCGGAACGCATCCGGGTCGCGGTGCTTGAACTGGGGCTGCCGCGCATGGCGGGATCCGGGCGGGTGAGCCTGAGTCTGGGGGCCACGTCCGTCGTGCCCTGGATAGAGGACAGCCCGGAAATCCTGTTGCGCTCGGCCGAGCAGGCCCTGGGCCGGGCCAAGAGCGGCGGGCGCAACCGCGTGGTGGCGGAAGCGGCACGGATGGCCGAAGGACTGCCCTGAAATTTGCGACAAACCAAACGCCCCGGCGTTTCAAACTGGTTCTTCAAGGATCGCAACGTGGTACACGCGTTTATCGGGAAAGGTTTGACGAGGCGGCGGTACGAGGCCCGAGCCGGGCGCCAGGCGTTCTCCTGGTTGCTGCTTTTTTTTCTCCTGCTGGGCTCGGCCCTGGCGGAGGCCGGGAATACGGTGCGCATCGGCGTGCTGGCATACCGTTCCCTGGAACAGACCCACGAGCAGTGGTTTCGTACCATGGCCTACCTGGAAGAACAGGTTCCGGGTTACCGCTTTGAAGTCGTCCCGCTCTACTTCCCCCAGATGTCCGAGGCGATGGTACACGGGCAGGTGGACTTCCTGCTGCTCAACCCGGAACGTTATGTCGCCCTGCGCGGCGAATTCCGGCTCGCGGCGGTGGCCACTCTCATGCCCCAGGCGGAAGGCCACGCGCTGAGCCAGTTCGGGGGGGTGATCCTGACCCGCTCCGGCCGGGCCGACATCAATGCCCTGACGGATCTGAAGGGCAAGACGGTGGCCGCCGTGGACGAGTCGTCGTTCGGTGGCTACCTGATGCAGCGCTGGCTCCTCTTGCAGAACGGGGTGGATCTGAAAGCCGGCGACGTGCGCATGGTATTTACCGGCATGCCCCACGACCGGGCCGTTCAGGAGTTGTTGGCGGGCCGGGTGGACGCGGCCCTGGTGCGCACCGGGGTCTTGGAAGCCATGGCGCGGGAAGGAAAGATTTCTCTCGATGGCGTCAAGGTTTTGCACAGCCAGAGGCTGGAGCAGTTTCCCCTGCTGTGTTCCACCCAGCTTTATCCGGAATGGCCGCTGGTGGCGATGCCCGGAACGCCTACGCCCCTGGTCAAGGCGGTGACCCAGGCGCTGCTCAAGCTCGCGCCGGAATCCGATGCGGCGCGGCGCGGCGGCTATTACGGCTTCGCGCCGCCGGAGGACTACAGTTCGGTGGAGGCGCTCATGCTGCGCCTGCGCATCCATCCGGGGTTGTCCGGACAGTTCAACCTGCGGGACGTGGCGGAGAAATACGCCATCCTGATCATTTCCATCCTGGCGGTGCTGGTGGCGACCGCGGGCCTGCTCATCTGGCGCCTCATCCACGAACGGCGCGTGGTGGTCAAGGTGTCGCGGGAACGTTCCCAGTTGCTGGCCAGCCTGGGCGAAGGCGTGTACGGCGTGGATGCCCGGGGATGCGTCACCTTCGTCAATGCCTCGGCCCTGGATATGCTCGGCTACGGCCGGGGCGAGGTGGTCGGCAAGAACCTGCATGGGCTTTGCCACCACCATTACCCGGATGGAAGACTTTTTCTGGAGGAGAACTGTCCCATACGCCATACCGGGCAGGATGGCATCGTGCGTTCCGAAGAAGGGATGTTCTTCCGCAAGGACGGTTCGTCCCTGCCCGTGGAATATACTTCTTCGCCGCTCAAGGACGGCGGTGCCATCGTCGGCGTGGTGGTGACCTTCGCCGACATCACGGAGCGCAAGCGTTCGGAGGCGGCCCTGAGAGAGAGCCGGCGAGCACTGGAACGTACCCAGGCCATGGCCCGGGTGGGCGGATGGGTCGCGGACCTGAAGCAGGGAAGCAGCCTCAATTCTCCCGAGGCGAGCCGGATCAACGGCCTGCCCTGCACGCCCGTGCCCTGGGACGCGTTCCTGGCCATCGTCGAGCCCGATGACAGGCCGCGCCTGTGGCGGGCCTGGGAGGCGGCGATGAACAAGGAGGCGCCCTACGATGTGGAATATCGCATCATTTTCAACGGGGCGACGCGCTGGGTGCACGACAAGGCCACCCTGGAATTCGACCCCCAGGGCAAGGCGGAACGGGCGCTGGGCATGACCCAGGACATCACGGAGATACGCCTGGCGCAGCAGGAACTGGAGGCGCACCAGGCGCTCCTGGAGGAAACGGTCGCGGCGCGCACGGCGGAACTCCAGACCGCGCGCCTGGAGGCGGAACGCCTGTCCATGGTCAAGGGGGAATTCCTGGCCAACATGAGCCACGAGATACGCACGCCCTTGAACGCCGTGCTGGGCTTCGCCCAGGTCGGGCAGCGCGCCAACGATCTGAACAAGGCCCGGGATACCTTCAACCGCATCCTTTCCTCGGGCCAGTTGCTCCTGGGTATCCTGAACGATGTGCTGGACTTCTCCAAGATCGAGGCCGGCAAGCTCGTCCTGGAACAGACGGCCGTGGATGTGGGGGCTTTGGTGGACCGGGTGGCCGACCTGGTGGCGGATGCGGCACGGGGCAAGGGCCTGGCCTTCTCCGTGGAGGAGGGGCTGAATTTGCCGGCCCGCATCAAGGGCGATGATCTGCGCCTTTCCCAGATACTGGCGAACCTCCTGTCCAATGCGGTGAAGTTCACCGAGAACGGGCGGATCACCCTGTCCCTGGCGCGGGAGGGCGATAGTCTGATCATGGCGGTGGCGGATAGCGGCGTCGGCATGAAGCCGGAACAACTGCAACGGCTGTTCGAACCCTTCGAACAGGCCGATGGGTCCACCACCCGGCGTTTCGGCGGTACCGGGCTGGGCCTGGCCATTACCAATAAACTGGTGGAGATGATGGGCGGAGAAATACGGGTCGGCAGCACACCGGGCGAGGGCAGCCGCTTCGAGATCCATTTGCCTCTGATCGAGCCGGAGGGCGATCTGTTGCCCCGGGGGCGGCGCCGGCGCTTCCCCACGAAGGAGCGTGGGCCGGGCGCCCGTCTGGCCGGCCTCGTGGTTCTGGCGGCGGAAGACAACGAGGTGAACCGCTACCTGCTGGAAGAGATGTTGACCCAGGAAGGGGCGCGCCTGGTCTGTCTGCCGGGGGGGCAGGAGACCCTGGACCGTCTGGAGCAGGACGGGGCCGACGCCTACCATATCCTCATCACCGATATCCAGATGCCCGGGATGGACGGCTACGAGCTGGCGCGCCGGGTGTGCCAGGTGGCGCCCGGGCTGCCGGTCATCGGTCTGACCGCCCATGCCATGGCCGGGGAGAGGGAGCGCTGCCTGGAGGCCGGCATGCTGGAACACGTGCCCAAGCCGGTGGATGGCGAACACCTGGTCGGCGTCATCCTGGCCCATGCCCGCATGCCGGCCGAGGCGGTTCCCTTCCCGAACCAGGAAGCGGCGTCTCCCCCCGTGGCCGACGATGCGCCGATCCTGCCGGATCCGGACGTACCCATGGACTGGGAATCCCTGGTGTCGCGCTACCGCAGTCGCAAGGGGTTCCTGCGCAGGCTGCTGGAACTGGTATTCGGCAGCCACAAGGAGACGCCGGCTGCCATCCGGGCGGCGGCGGCCCTGGACGACACACAGCAATTGCTGTTCCATGTGCACAACGTCAAGGGCATGGCCGGCAACCTCATGGCGCGCGCCCTGGCCAAGCAGGCCGTGGCCACGGAGCAGGCCCTGCGTGAAGGGGAGGAGGGTGCGGTGGCCCGGTCCCTGGTCCTGGCGGATGCCCTGGAGTATCTGCTGCGAGGGCTGGAACGGGTGTTGGCGAGTCGGGAAGACGAAAGCGTGGCGGGTGAGCAGCAGGGCTAGCCGGGAGTCATGCCGGCATAAATTTGCTTTGCCCGGGGCGTTCGGTCGGGGGTGGTATGATGCCGACTTCGAGCGGAAGAGTGCGTTCCGCCCACCACGACACTGCGCGGCCGCCCGATGCGGGAAGAAACCCGAAGAATCCCTGGAAGAAATGAGAAACGCCGGTCTTTTGGACCGGCGTTTCTTGGTATTGTGGTGCCCAGAAGAGGACTCGAACCTCCACAGTGTTGCCACCGCTAGGACCTGAACCTAGTGCGTCTACCAATTCCGCCATCTGGGCATTCAGGTGATGGGCGGCATTATAGAGAGAAAACTCGAATTGTCAAATAAGAAGCTATCAAAAATTCGCCGCGCCGATCCTCGCTTCGAGGAAGAGCGGCAAAAATACGAATTTCCCCTGCCTAGCCGGGACTATGTTCTGCAAGTGCTGGCGGACAAGGGGGTGCCCATGTCGTTCCAGGATCTGGTGGCGGCCCTGGACGTGCAGGACTTCGAATTCGATCCCTTCACCCGCCGGCTCGGCGCCATGGTGCGGGACGGCCAGATACTGAGGAACCGCAGGGAGGACTTCCTCATCCCGGACAAGGCCGACCTGGTGCGCGGTCGCGTGGAAGGGCATCCGGACGGCTACGGCTTCCTGGTGCCGGATGACGGTGGTCCCGACATGTTCCTGTCCAACAAGGAAATGGCGAAGGTGCTGCACGGCGACCGGGCCATGGGGCGCCCCGTGGGCCTGGACCGGCGCGGCCGGCCCGAGGGCAAGATCGTGGAGGTGCTGGAGCGGGCCAACACCCGGCTCGTGGGCCGGGTGCACGTGGAACACGGCGTCATGTTCGTGGCGGCGGAGAACCGGCGCATCAGCCAGGACATCCTGATCGCCCCGGAAACCGCCAAGGGCAAGAAGAAGCCGGGCGTGGGCCAGGTGGTCATGGTGGAAATCCTGGAACAGCCCAACAAGCAGTCCCAGCCCATCGGCCGGGTATTGGAAATCCTCGGGGACTACGGCGATCCGGGCATGGAGATCGAGATCGCCCTCAGGAAGCACGACCTGCCCTTTGAATTCTCCAGCGAGGTGAACGCGGAGACGAGGAAGCTTCCGGACAAGGTGAGGAAGAAGGACATGGCGGGCCGGGAGGATATCCGCAGCCTGCCCCTGGTCACGATTGACGGCGAGACGGCCAAGGACTTCGATGACGCGGTGTTCTGCGAACGGCAGGGCAAGGGCGCCCGGGCCAGCTTCCGCCTGGTGGTGGCCATCGCCGACGTGAGCCATTACGTGCAGCCCGGCAGCGCGCTGGACCAGGAAGCCCTGGCGCGGGGCAACTCGGTCTATTTCCCGCGGCGGGTGATCCCCATGCTGCCGGAAAAGCTCTCCAATGGCCTCTGTTCCATCAACCCCCAGGTGGAGCGCCTGGCCATGGTGTGCGACATGAACGTCGCCGCCAACGGTGACATCAAGAACTACCGCTTCTATCCGGCGGTGATGTTCTCCCGCGCCCGTCTCACCTACGACCAGGTGGCGGCGGCCCTGTTCGATCAGGCCGAGGCGGGGCAGACGGCCCGCGGGCAGGTGGGAGATCTGTTGACGCATCTGAAGGACCTGGATGCCCTCTACCGCGTGCTGGCCAAGGCGCGGGAAAAGCGCGGCGCCATAGACTTCGAGACCGTGGAAACCCGCATGATCTTCGACGACCAGGGCAAGATCGCCCGCATCGTCCCCACCCACAGGAACGATGCGCACCGCATCATCGAGGAGTGCATGCTGGCGGCCAACGTCTGCGCCTCCGACTTCCTGCAATCCAGGAAGCATCCGGCGCTCTACCGGGTGCACGAGGGGCCGACGCCCGAACGCCTGGAAAAGCTCAGGGCCTTCCTCGGGGAATTCGGCATGATGCTGACCGGGGGTGACGAGCCCAAGGCCGGCGACTACGCCAGGTTGCTGGAGAAGGTCAGGGAACGCCCGGACGAGCAACTGCTCCAGACCGTGATGTTGCGCTCCCTGCGCCAGGCCATGTACAGCCCGGACAACGTGGGCCATTTCGGCCTCGCCTACGAGTCCTACACCCACTTCACCTCGCCCATCCGGCGTTACCCCGATCTGCTGGTGCATAGGGCGATCAAGGCGGCGCTTAAGGGCGAGACCTATGTCCCGGGCGACTGGGAAAGCATAGGCATGGGCTGTTCCCAGACCGAACGCCGGGCCGACGAGGCCACGAGGGACGTGGAGAACTGGCTCAAGTGCTTCTACATGCAGGACCGGATCAACGAGGAATTCGAGGGCAGCATCTCCTCGGTGGTGCCTTTCGGCATCTTCGTTGCCCTGGACAGCGTGTTCGTGGAGGGCCTGGTGCATGTGTCGGAGCTGGGCAGCGACTACTACCACTACGACGATGCGCGCCACCAGATCCTGGGCGAGCGCACCGGCAAGCGTTTCCGCCTCTCCGACCGGGTGAAGGTGCGCCTGGCGCGGGTGGACCTGGAGACCGCCAAGATAGACTTCCGGCTGGTGGATGCGGAAGGCGAGGCAAAGTCCGAAGCCAGGCGCGAAGACGGCAAGGCGCCGAGGAAAGGCCGGAAGCGCTGAGCCGCGGGGGCCGGACTCATACCGCCCCGTTCGAGCCGAGTTGTTGTATTCTCGGCGGCTTCCGCGCCCCGGCGCCTTCTACTTCCTGTCTTCCCATGTCCGAATCCCGCTTCATCTACGGCTTCCATGCCGTGACCGCCCGCCTGCGCCGCAATCCGGAAGGCGTACTCGAACTGTTCCTGGCCGGTGGCCGGCAGGACGTGCGCGCCAAGGATCTGCTGAAGCAGGCGGAACTGGCGGGTGTGCGCGTCATTACCTCCGATGCGGCCCGTCTGGACGGCATGGCCGGAACCGGGCGCCACCAGGGGGTGGTGGCCCGGGTGGATGCCCGCATCCGGGAGATCAAGCTGGAGGACGTGCTGGATACCCTGTCGGAGCCGGCCCTGCTCCTGGTGCTGGACGGCATCCAGGATCCCCACAACCTGGGGGCCTGCCTGAGGGTGGCGGATGCGGTGGGCGCCCAGGCGGTGATCGCGCCCAGGGACAAGGCGGTGGGGCTGAACGCCACGGCCATCAAGGTGGCCAGCGGCGCCGCCGATTCTGTGCCCTACGTCACGGTGACCAACCTGGCCCGCTCGCTCAAGGAAATGCAGGAGGCGGGCATCTGGCTGGTGGGCATGGACGAGGCGGGTGACAAGGACATCTACGGCATGGACCTCACCGGCCCGGTGGCCCTGGTCATGGGCGCCGAGGGCGCCGGCCTGCGCCGCCTGACCCGGGACACCTGCGACTATCTGGTGAAGATCCCCATGCTCGGCACCGTGGAGAGTCTCAACGTCTCGGTGGCCAGCGGCGTCTGCCTGTACGAGGCGCGGCGCCAGCGCGGCGTAAAGGCGGCAAAGGGCTGACGGGTACGGGCTGGAGGAAAAGGGCGGGCCGGCCGTTATCCGTTCCTGATTATAAAGAATGCTCAGTATTACCTCCCTCGCCCCCCGGAAGGGGGGAGAGGGCCGGGGTGAGGGGCGCTCGAAAGTCAATTCCCCCTCACCCTAACCCTCTCCCCGCACGCGGGGCGAGGGAATTTCACGGCACACTGAGTCATCTTGATAATCAGGTATCCGTTACACTCTGCGCGTCATCCCTGGAGCCGAAGAACATGGGTCTGTTCGATTCGCTGCGCCGCCTGTTCGCAGCTTCCCCCGAAGTTTCCCCGACGCCGATGCCCTCGGATGTGCCGCCGCGTGCCGTGCCGGCCATGCGGGAGCATGGGGTGCAATGCCTGGGCGCCCAGGCCCTGCATCGCATGGCCTACACGGAGTGGGGCGACCCGAAGAATCCCCGGGTGCTGGTGTGCGTGCATGGGCTGACGCGGAACGGCCGGGACTTCGATTTCCTGGCCCGCGCCCTGCAGGACGATTACCGGGTGATCTGTCCGGATGTGGTGGGCCGGGGCAAGAGCGACTGGCTGAGGGAAGCCGGCGAGTATGGCTTCCCCCAGTATCTGGCGGACATGGTGACCCTCATCGCCCGCCTGGATGTGGAGACGGTACATTGGGTCGGCACCTCCATGGGCGGCCTGATCGGCATGCTGCTGGCGGCCAAGCCCGCCAGCCCCATCACCCGCCTGGTGATGAACGACGTGGGGCCGGTCATCACCGGCAAATCCCTGAAGCGCATCGGGGAATACGTGGGCAACACCTCGTCTTTCGCCGATCTCGATGAGGCGGAAGCGTACCTGCGCCAAACCTGCGCGCCTTTCGGCCCGCTGGGTGACGAGCAGTGGCGCCAGCTGACCGAGCACTCCGTGCGGGGTGGGGCGGACCGCCTCTGGCTGCGCTACGACCCGGGTATCGGTGAGCCTTTCCGCAAGGATTTCGTCAATGCGGACGTGAATCTCTGGCCGGTGTATGACGAGATTCATTGCCCGACCCTGGTGGTGCGCGGCGCCGAGTCCGACCTGTTGGCCCGGGAAACGGCCCTGGAAATGAGCCAGCGCGGGCCCAGGGCGAAACTGGTGGAAGTGCCCGGCGTGGGCCATGCCCCCATGTTCATGAACGACGCTCAGGTGGGCATCCTGCGCGACTTCCTCCTGGCCGAGGCCGGGAAACAGGCCTGAAACCCCGGGTCGGGGTTCAGCGGCTGCCCAGGCGCCACAGGGACGTGATCTCCGCCTTGCGGGCGGCGTGCAGGGGGTCGGATTCGTCGCTGGCCTTGGGATGAAGGGGTTTGGCCTCGCGTCGGCCCAGAACCTTCAGGCCCGCTGCCGTTATCCAGTCCAACAGTTCTTTCCGGCTGCGCAGACCCAGGTGTTCCGCCAGGTCGGAGAGGATCAGCCAGCCCTCGCCGCCCGGGGCCAGGTGGGTGGACAGGCCGTTCAGGAAACCTCTCAGCATGCGGCTGTCCGGGTCATAGACGGCGGTTTCCAGGGCGGAGCTGGGGCGAGCAGGCACCCAGGGCGGGTTGCACACCACCAGGGGCGCCTGGCCCTCCGGAAAGAGGTCGGCATCCACCGCTTCCACCTGCGCCTCCAGTCCCAGGCGCGCCAGGTTGTCCCGGGCACAGGCCAGCGCCTGGGGCGAATGTTCGGTGGCGACGACCCGCCCGACCCCTCTTTTCGCCAGTACGGCCGCCAGCACGCCGGTGCCGGTGCCGATATCAAAAGCCAGGGGACAGGGCGTGACGGGCAGGGGCGCCTTGGCCACCAGGTCCACGTATTCACCGCGTACCGGAGAAAACACGCCGTAGTGGGGATGGATGGCGGCGTCCAGGGCGGGGATGGGCACCCCCTTCTTGCGCCACTCGTGGGCGCCGATGACCCCCAGCAGTTCCCGCAGGGACAGCACCGAGGGGGCGGTCGCCTCGCCATAGGCTTCTCGGCAGGCCAGGGCCACGTCCGGGGCGCGGCGCAGGGGAATGCTGAAGTCCGCCTCCAGGGGGACCAGCAGCATGCCCAGGATGCGGGCGCGCTGGGACTGGGCCTGGCGATGCAGGTTGAAGGCCTCGCCGGGCGTCGCGGCGAGCTTGGCGGGCTTCCTGTCGGTACGCCGGGCCAGGGCCTGCAACAGTTGCCGCGCATTCTGGAAATCGCCGCGCCACAGGAGCGCCGTACCCTCGGCGGCCAGGCGGTAGGCGTTGTCCGCCTTGATGGTGTCGTCGGCGATGACCATCTTCTTCGGCACCCGGGCGCCGCTCTCGGAGCGCCACAGGGCCGCGCGTGCCTCGCCGGCCTCAAACCAGTGGAGGGTGTCAGTCATGATCGTGTGGCGCCGGGGTTGGGAAGCCGGCAAGTGTGGCACGTTTCCGCTTTATAGGGTGTTCTGCGTGGGGTCCGCCGCACTTTCCAGGCTCAGTGCGGCCTCGCGAGGCGCCGGGTCCTGCCGGTAGAAGAGGCGGAACTGCTCATAGACATCCGGGTAGTGTTCCCGGAGCAGGAGCGGCGTCTCGAAGAAGGCTTCGGACATGACCGCGAAGAATTCGCCCGGACTCTCGGCGCCGTACGGGTCCAGTTCGGTCTCCAGGCCCCGGAATTCGGCGTGGCGCACCCGGCGCCGGAAATCCTCGAAGGCGTGTCGAAACGCGGCTGTCCAGGCGTGCCGGCTCATGTCCGGGTGCAGGGGCGGCAAGCCGTTGGCCTCTTCACCCTCCCGCATGTCCAGCTTGTGGGCGAACTCGTGCAGCATGACATTGACCCCGGGCGTTTCCTCCTCCAGCCAGGACAGCACCACCGGGCCGCCCTGCCAGGCCTGGCCCGCCAGCACGTCATCGTATTCGTGCAGCACCCCGGCCGCATCGAAAGTGCGTCGCGGTACGACGAAATCGCCCGGGTAGACGATGATGCCCACCCAGTCGCCGTACCAGTCCAGCCCCAGGTTCAGGATGGGCAGGCAGGCGGTCAGCGCGATGGTAAGGCGCATGTCGTCCGTCACCTGGAAGTCCGGCCCGCCGGTGAATTCCTTCTCCGCCAGGAAGGCCAGGGCCAGGCCGCGGAGCTTCTCCAGTTCTTCCGGCATCAGGAAGTCCAGGGCCGGCAGCCTTTCCTCCAGGCGAAGCCAGCGTTCAGGCGAGATCTCCGGCGTGGCCTGCGCCGAGGGGTGGCGCCATCTTTGCAGAAAGGAAAACATCAATATTGCCCGAGGCCGCTTGAATTCCGCCCGAAAGGGCCGATTATCCGTGACCAGGTGCCCTGACTCAAGGGTGGCGAGTCGCGGGTCGAGAGTGGAGAGTGTTATTGGCGCGCCGAAGGCGAGCAAACTTTTACTCTCGACGCTTTACTCTCGACTCTCGACTGCCGCTCAAGATGGGATAATCCGCTCCATGGTTTCCGTTACCCATTCCCTTTCCGCCACCCGCGACGAGTCCGGTGGCGACGTTTCCCTGGATCTCCTGGCGGCGGGCCTGGGGGAAGAGGACCGCAGGCGCCTGGCGCGTGCCCTGGACATGATCGGCCCGCTCTACGCGGGGCGCAGACTGGGCACGGGCGAGGACATGGCCCGGCACGCCCTGGGCATGGCCCTGGTGGTGGCCTCCCTGAACCTGGACGTGGAGACGCGGCTCGCCGGCCTGCTGTTCGCGGTGGCGAGCGAGTTGGAGCATGCCCGGGAACACCTTTCCGCCGAGTTCGGGGAAGCGGTGGCTCACCTGGTGGACGGCTTGAAGCGGCTGAACGGCCTGCGCCTGGTGACCCGGGCACGGGCCAGCGGCGGCGTGGAGGTCAAGGCCCAGAGCGAGATCCTGCGCAAGATGATGCTCTCCATGTCCGAGGATGTGCGCGTGGTGATCCTGCGCCTGGCGAGCCGGGTGCAGAGCCTGCGCTATTACGCGGACCATCCATCGGAAAATCGGGAAGAGGTGGCGCGGGAGAGTCTGGACATCTACGCGCCCCTGGCCAACCGCCTGGGGGTGTGGCAGTTGAAGTGGGAGCTGGAAGACATGTCCTTCCGCTTCCTGCACCCGGATACCTACAAGCGCATCGCCAAGATGCTGGACGAGAAGCGGGCCGAGCGGGAAGGCTTCATATCCAGTGCGGTGGAGCGCGTGTCGGCGGAGCTGGCGGCCGTGGGCATCAAGGCGGAGGTCTATGGCCGTCCCAAGCACATCTACAGCATCTGGAACAAGATGCGCGGCAAGGACCTGGATTTCGAAGAGGTCTATGACGTGCGGGCGCTCCGGGTGCTGGTGGACGATGTGAAGGACTGCTACACCGCGCTGGGCATCGTGCACCAGCTCTGGCAGCCGATCTCCAAGGAGTTCGATGACTACATCTCCCATCCCAAGGGCAACTATTACCGGTCGCTCCATACCGCCGTGATGGCGGAGGATGGCCGGTCCCTGGAAGTGCAGATACGCACCTACGAGATGCACCGCCACGCGGAACTCGGGGTGGCGGCCCACTGGCGCTACAAGGAGAAGGGTTCGGTCAAGGCGGACAGCGCCTACGACGACAAGATCGCCTGGTTGCGCCAGCTCCTGTCCTGGCGCGACGAGATCACCGACACCTCCGAGTGGGTGGAGCAGTACAAGCGCGCCGCCTTCGATGACACCATCTACGTGCTCACACCCCAGGGCCGGGTGCTGGACCTGACCCAGGGCGCGACACCGGTGGACTTCGCCTACCGGCTGCACACGGACCTGGGCCACCGCTGCCGGGGCGCCCGGGTGGATGGCCAGCTGGTGCCGCTCAACACGCCGCTGAAGAACGGCCAGCGGGTGGAAATCGTCGCCGCCAAGCAGGGTGGTCCGAGCCGGGACTGGCTCAACCCGCAGCAGGGCTACCTGGCCACGCACCAGGCCAAGGCCAAGGTCAAACGCTGGTTCACCGCGCAGGAGGAGGCGCAGACCCTGGCCCAGGGCCGGGCCTTCATCGTGCGCGAACTGCAAAGGGAAGGGGCGACCCAGGCCAACATCGAGGAACTGGCCAACAAGCTGGGATTCGAGCACAGCGACAACCTCTACCTGGCCGCCGGGCGGAACGAGGTGGGGCCGCGCCAGTTGCAGATCGCCCTGCACGGCGAGGAAAAACCGGTGGAAGAGCCGGAAGTGCCGCTCAGGAAGAGCAAGTCCGGCGGCAGCAGCGGCGTGCTCATCGTCGGCGTGGATAAACTCCTGACGCAACTGGGCCGCTGCTGCAAGCCGGCGCCGCCCGACGCCATTGCCGGTTATGTCACCCGCGGCAAGGGGGTTTCGATCCACCGCCTGGATTGCAGCAACTTTGCCCACATGGCGGCCGGGGCGCCGGAGCGGGTCATCAGCGCCGACTGGGGCGAGGCGGCCGGCCACGGCGGCAGCGCCTATTATCCGGTGGCCATCCACGTGGAGGCCCAGGATCGCCAGGGCCTGCTGCGGGACATCTCGGAAGTGCTCTCCCGGGAGAAGATCAACGTCACGGCGGTGAATACCCTGTCCAAGGCGGGGTCGGCGCGCATGGCCTTCACCGTGGAGGTGAGCGGCCTGCCGCAGCTGGAGAGGGCCTTGCAACACATACGGGAAGTTTCCGGCGTCATGCAGGCAGAGCGGGCGTAAACGGTAAGCGGTAAGCGGTAAGGGTGCGTGGGGCCGGCTTCAGCCGGCCATGGCGCACCGAGGCTCGTACCACGAGAGCAGTTTTGGACCCGAAAGAACTTGATAGGACGGTAGGGAGGGAAAATGCGCAAGCTGAGTCTGGCACTGATATTGGCGCTGTTGGCGGGAGGCGCCTGGGCGGCGGACCTGACGGCCGGTATCCACCGCATCGAGGCCGAGGTCATGAACACGCCCCAGGGGCGGGAAAAGGGGCTGATGTACCGGCAGTCCATGGCCGAGAATCATGGCATGGTCTTCGTCTTTCCCAAGGCGGACAAGGTCTGCATGTGGATGGCCAATACCCTGATCCCGCTTGCCGTGGCCTTCCTGGACGAGAAGGGTGCCATTCTCAACATCGAGGAAATGCAGCCCCAGACGAAGGACATCCATTGTTCGATCCGCCCGGCGACTTACGCCCTGGAAATGAATGCGGGCTGGTTCCAGAGGCACGGCATCGGCCCCGGGCAGGTGCTCGGCGGCTTCGAGCATCTGCCGGCCGCCCAGTAGTCGTGGGTGGGGCCGGCTTCAGCCGGCCATGGCTCCGACGGTGGGCTGAAGCCCACCCCACGGAACACGCCTATTGACTCAGGAATAATGTCGTCTTGCCCAGCGTCAGGGCGGGTCGGGTCAGGGCCGAAAGCGGCGAGGCGGCGAATTCCTGTAGGCGCTCCCTGAGCACCACCACGGCCAGCTTCCCGTTCCCCTGTGCCGCCACGGCTGCGGAAGTCGCGAAGGCCGGGTCATCGGGCTTCTCATGCCAGGCGAACCACAGGTCGTTGCTGGCGCTGTCCAGGATCAGGGGCGGCTTCTCCAGGTAGAAGGCCAGGGAAGAGATGGCCTCGAAGTCCCGGTAGATCATCACCCGGCAGCCGGGACAGCGCTCGGTGATGGCGCGGGCCAGGGGGCGCGCCGAGATTTCCGCCTCGCGTGCCGCCAAACCGTGCAACAGGTAGCCCTCTATCGGCGCCAGCAGCAGGGCCGTGGCGACGAGCGCGAGCAGGGTCTGGCGCTTCAAGGCCAGCCAGAATCCGGCCCAGGCCAGGGCCAGGAAGGCGGCGACCACTGCCACGCGCAGGGCGGCGTCCGGCTGGCCCGCCAGATCGAATGTGCCCCGTGACTTGATGCCCAGGGCCGTCAGCAGGATGAGCGAGAACCCCAGGATCAACCCGGAAGGCCAGGCCAAGAGGCGCGCCCGGCCGGCGCCGGCCAGCTCCTGGATGCGCCAGGCGATGATGAGTGCCAGGGCGGGCATGGCCACCACCATGTAATAGTTGGCCTTGGCGGAGGACAGGGAGAAGAACAGCAGGGGCGCCAGCCAGGCGGCCCAGAGGAAACCCGCCAACTCCTTGTCCGTATCACCCGATCCACCTCGGCGGAACAGGGTCAGGGCCAGGTGGAAGGCCCAGGGAAAGAGGAATACCAGCAGCCGGGGCAGGTAATAGGCGACGGAGCCCGAGTAATAGTCCTGGGGAATGCGTTTGCCCAGGAAGCGCAGCACGTGTTCGTTTATGAAGTAGAACCAGGCGAAACGCGGGTGTTCCAGTGAGGCGATCACGTGCCAGGGCAGGGCCAGCGCGAGAAACAGGGCGAGGCCGAGCGGGTCGGCGAAGAAGCGCAGGGCCTGCCACAGGCTCCGGCGCCCCCGGACGAGGAAGCAGGGCACCAGGATCAGGCCGAACAGGATCAGGGCGAGAAAGCCCTTGGTGAGCAGGGCCAGGGCCAGGCAGGCATGGCTCAGGCGCAGCAGCCACCGGTTGCTCTCGCGCCAGGCGAGGAAGAAGCCGAGCAGGGCGAAATTGAAGAAGGCCGTGAACAGCATGTCGAACATGACTACCCGGGACATGAGCACATAGCCCAGGCTGCTTCCCAGGATCAGCACCGCCAGGCGGCCGGTCTGGGGGCGACCCAGGCGGGCGCAGAACCCATGCACGCTCCACAGGCAGGCGAGCGAGGCGAGGAGGGGCACGGCGCGGGCGGCGGCCTCCGTCTCCCCGAACAGCCGGAAGGCGGCCGCCACCAGGTAATAGAGGAGGGGCGGCTTCTCCAGGTAGGGCTCGCCGATCAGGTGCGGAATGACGAGCGAGGCGCCTCGGCCCATCTCCCGGGCGATTTCGGCGTACAGTCCCTCGTTGTTGTCCAGGAGGCCGTAGCTGGAGAGGCCAAGCGCCAGATAAGCTGCCACCAGCAGGAGGGGCAGCCAGAAAGGAATCGTCAGGGATTCACTGCGGTAGGGCGACATGGATCGAAGTGGGCAAATTTCAGGCGCCATTCTAGCCGAGAAGCTCAACTTGCCACTTTCCGCGCTATTCTCCCCTGATTCCTGACCTCTGATCCCTGATCCCTGAAATGGACCGCACCGAACGCTTCTACAAGATTGACCAGTTGCTCTCCGAGCGCAAGGTCGTGCCTTTTGCCGTACTCCAGGAAAAACTGGAGGTTTCCCGGGCAACTATCAAGCGTGACCTGGAGTACCTGCGCAGCCGCCTGAACGCGCCCATCGTCTGGGACCGGGAGGCCCGGGGTTACCGTTTCGGCAGTCCGGAGCAGGTGGGGGCGGGGGATCGCTACGAACTGCCCGGGCTGTGGTTCAGCTCCGAGGAAATCCTGGCGCTCCTGACCATGCAGCATCTCCTGGCCAATCTGGACCGGGGCGGCTTGCTCGGCGCCCAGGTTGAGCCCATGCAGGCCCGATTGCGGGGGCTCCTGGGCAGCGCCGACAACTCGGCGGAGGAGGTGCAGAAACGGGTGCGCATCCTGGGCATGGCGGCGCGCAGCACGCCCCTGGACCAGTTTTCCCTGGTGGGTTCGGCGCTGCTGAAGCGAAAACGCCTGTCCATCAACTACTTCGCCCGGGGCCGGGGGGAAAACTCCGAGCGGGAAATCTCGCCCCTGCGGCTGGTGCATTACCGGGACAACTGGTACCTGGATGCCTGGTGCCATCTGCGCCAGGGTTTGCGCAGTTTCTCGCTGGATGCCATGCATGCCGTGCAGCTGCTGGCGTCGCCCGCCGTGGATGTGCCGGAGGATCAGCTGGACGCGGACCTGGGTGCCGGTTACGGCATCTTTTCCGGACGCGAGGTGCAGTGGGCCAGGCTGCGTTTCACGGCGGAGCGGGCGCGCTGGGTGGCTTCCGAGACCTGGCATCCGAACCAGAAGGGGCATTTCGATGCCGACGGCAGTTACCTGCTGGAACTGCCCTACAGCGATGACCGGGAACTGCTCATGGACATCCTGCGCCAGGGTCGGGGGGTGGCAGTCCTGGCGCCGTCCGAACTGCGCCGGCGGGTCGCGGAAGAACTCCGCGCCGCCGCCTCGAGCTACGATTGAGCGGGCACCCGCGAGGGGAAGCGTTCTCAGGGCGCGTGACGCATCCCCGGCTGGCCCGGGGGAAGGCCCGCTTCCACGGGACGGACGATCAGGGACAAGTGGGCCCGTGCGTTGCTGTCCAGGAGGTTGAGGAAGAGCTCGGCGGCGAAGCGCTCGCCGTTATGCGTCACCGCCCGGAACTGGTGGCCGATATGGCACAGGAAGCGCAGGCGCGGATTGGGTTGGCCGTTCAGGGTCAGTTCCAGATCGGAAAATTGCGGCAGCAGCAGGGATACGTGCCGCCAGACGAGTTGTGGCCGGCGGTACTTGAACAAGGCTTCGCCGGCCCGGTTGCAGTGCCAGATCATCCCGGAATCGTCCAGCGTCAGCGCCGCCACGTCCGGGACGGTTTCCTGCGCGAACCGGCCGTGGCCCGGGATGACCCCGCTGAGGATGGAACGTGCGCGGTGGGCAGGCATGGTCAAAGCCCTTCCCGCCGGCGGTACCCGGCCTCGGTCTTGATCTTGGCCCTCGTTCGCGTGGAGTCCATTTTGTTCTCCCCTTGAAGGTGCTGCCTGTCCGATGGTGGCAGCGTGCTTCGAATCACCGCCAATGGTGGCAAGTTATACGCCAAAACCGAGGCAAGGAAATACGCTCGAACACGTAATCAAATTCCCTACAGATTGAGTGGCTATTCGGCGCGGGAGGGCGCGTCCCGCCGTCTTCAATTCGCCTTCAGTCGTTTCAGGTCGCCGAGGATTTCCGCCGCGTGGTTCACCGGATTGACGTCCCGGTAGACCACGGCGATGCGCCCCTCGGGATCAATCAGGTAGGTATGGCGCTTGGCGAACTGGATGACGGCCAGGTTCATCAAGGCGCCGTAGCGGCGGGCAACCTGTCCGCCCACGTCCGAGAGCAGAGGGAAGGGAAGATGCTGCTGGTCGGCGAAGGCGCGGTGCGAAGCCCCGCTGTCCACGCTGATGCCCACCACCTGGGCGTGGAAGGCGGAAAACTCGGACAGATGGTCGCGAAAGGCGACCGCCTCGGTGGTGCAGCCGGGGGTGTTGTCCCGCGGGTAGAAGTACAGGACCAGCCAGCGTCCGCGCCATTCGGACGGCTGGTGCTCCGTGCCGTCAGCGTCGAACAGGGTAAATTCCGGCGCCGGCTCGCCCGGCTGGAGCGGGGTCTGTGCCCCAGCCCCGAGAGACAGGATCAAGGCCATCAGTGCCATTCCCCATCGTAATGTCCGCATCTTGGGTTCTTCCGTGTCGGGCGAGCAGGGCTTACGGTTTCAGTTGGCCACGCAATTCGCCGCCCTTGTGCCCGGTGCTGTGGACATTGATGTACAGCTCGCCGCTCTGGTACGCCTTGTATTGGCTTTCGTTCAGGCGCGCGCCCTCGGGCACCATCCAGCCCTTGTCGCCATTGCGTGCCAGGTTGATCTGCACCGGGCCGTTGCTGCCCGCCGCGCCGAGGTGGATATGGGCCATGGTGGCGTCCAGGCCGGTGGTCGTCACCTGCCCGCTGATGCTCATGTCCGGGTTGATGCGGATCAGTGCCTCGCCCGACGCCGTGGTCTTCACCGGTGGCACCTCCTGATCCCCGATCAGTGCGAAGCGAAGATCGTCGGCATGCGCCGGCGGGGAAATGGTGATCAGCGTCATGACGGCCGCCACGATGACTCCGGCCAGCCACGGGTTCCCGTAGGTCCGCTTGATGTTCATGTTGTGGTCTCCTGGGTTGGGGTTGTACGGCAGGGTCGCGAAACGACGGCACGCGGCCTGTGCCCTTTATAGACGTTGTTGAGTAAATTAGTCAACAATTATTCCGAGTCCGGCCGGATGACGCCTTCTGGCCGTAGCGCAAGGAGGTCGGGAGGCGGGGCGGTGGGGAGGGGGCAGAAGGAGGTGCGCGTTCCGCCGGCGCGGGCGAAACCGGACACCTTGCCGGCAACAATTTCCTTGTCGACGGCAGCGAATTG
Source organism: Rhodocyclaceae bacterium (assembly GCA_028714035.1). Taxonomy (GTDB): domain Bacteria; phylum Pseudomonadota; class Gammaproteobacteria; order Burkholderiales; family Rhodocyclaceae; genus JAQTNA01. Next base: position 14,956 of record JAQTNA010000010.1, on the reverse strand, counting down.
CCGGAGAATCGGCAATGAAGCACCTTATCGGCACGTTGCCGGAAAACTTTAATACATTTTTTGAGCAGTATTCGTGCGGGCATCGTTCTTGCTCATAGGTAGTCACGGAAGAACGATTAGGAGCTCATCATGGCATTCGAATACGTACATGAAGTCCTGGAAGACCAGCACATCGAGCGCCCGGAGCGGAGCGTCCTGGTCTGGTTCCACCACAAGCCCTACCGGCCCGCCGGCTTTGACTCGGAATTCCCCGGCCGGAACATCCTGGTCGAGGTGCGCTGCGAGACGGAAGACGGCGCCATCGCCATCGCCGCACGGCAGCATCGGCTCTACGGCGAGCAGTTCGAAGTGGAACGCCGCCCCTGGCAGCGCCGGATGCACCGGGAAGTGGTGATAGAGGAACGGGCGACGCCGAGGTAATCCGCCTTCCGAAAAAATGGCCCGGGCCGCCTTGAGCGGCCCGGGCCATTTTTGCTTCGCGCTACCCGGTCAGGCGGCCTTGACCAGAGGCCGCTGCGGCGCGGGCATGCGGCTGATGCCCTGATCGTCGCAGGCGGCGAGGAAATCCCGGGCCGGACCCAGGGTGGGAATGTGGCAGTGGGGGGCGATTTCCAGCAAGGGATGGAGCACGAAGGCCCGCTGATGGGCGCGGGGGTGGGGCAGGGTGAGCGCCTCGGACACCATTACCCGGTCGCCGTACAGCAGCAGGTCCAGGTCCAGGGTGCGCGGCGCATTCGGAAATTCCCTGACCCGGCCGTGGCTCATCTCGATCTCCAGCATGGCCGCCAGCAGGCCTTCCGGCGTGAGGGTCGTGGCGACTTCCACCACGGCGTTCACGAAGTCGGGCTGATCCGCGTAGCCGATGGGCGCGGTGCGATAAAGGGAGGAGCAGCGGAGCAGCGTGATCCCGGGCGTGGCGGCGATGCGCTCGAACGCCCTCAGCACCTGTTCGGCCGGAGACTCCAGGTTGCTGCCCAGGCCAAGGAAGGCGATGGTCTGGAGGTGGGCGAGGGGCTGTTTGGGGCCTGATCCACCCCGGCGCGGGTTGACGAGCGGCATGAAACTTAGGCGTGGGCCGGTGTTGCCGCCGCAGCGGCAGCTCTTGCCGCCCGGGCGTCCAGCCAGTTCTTGCCGGCCACCAATAAACCCAGGGTGATGAAGGCGCCGGGCGGCAGGATCGCCACCAGGAAGCCCGGGTAGTCCTCCGGCAGGACTTGCAGGGCATGGGTGCCGGGAATGACCATCTCGATGCCCGAGAACAGTTGTCCCGTGCCGAGGAGTTCCCGGATGCCGCCCAGGACGCCCAGGACGGCGGTCAGGCCCACGCCCATCATCCAGCCATCGAAGGTGGCGGGAGCGGTTTCGTTCTTGGCGGCGAAGGCCTCGATGCGCGCCAGCACGATGCAGTTGGTGACGATGAGCGGAATGAAGATGCCCAACACCAGATAGAGCGTGTGGAAGTAGGCGTTCATGGCCAGATCCACCGCGGTCACCAGGGCGGCGATGATGAGGATGAACACGGGGATGCGGATCTCGTAGGGGATGAAGTTCCTGAGTGCCGCCGAGCACATGTTGGACAGGGCCATGACCAGGGCCGTGGCCAGCCCCAGGCTGATGCCGTTCACGGCGCTGGTGCTGATCGCCAGTACCGGGCACATGCCCAGGATCTGGGCCACCGCGGGGTTCTGCTTCCACATCCCGTTCCGGGTTATGTCCTGATAGATACCCATTACAGCTTCCCTCCCGTCGGCGTGGCAAAGAGCCTGTCCTTGTTCGCCTGGAAATAGACCTGGGCCCGACTGACGGCGTTGGTCACCGCGCGGGCACTGATGGTGGCCCCCGTGTGGTAGGCAAAACGGCCGCCGTCCTTCTTCACCTTCCAGTCGGCCTGGGATACCTGGGAAAAGCCGATATCATTGAATTGGGCGATCCAGGGATTGTCCTTCTTCTTGTCCTTGTGGATATCCACGTAGTCGCCCAGGCCCGGCGTCTCCTTCTGCTCCGTGACGCGCACGGCGATGATGCGTCCATCCAGGCGAATGGCCAGGAGCAGGCTGATGTCTCCGGCGTAACCGTCCGGGGCCACGGCCTCCAGCAGGACGGCGGACGGCTGGCCCTCTTTCCTGGCCCGGTAGGCCCGCCCCGCTTCCCTGAGGCCCAGGTCCGGCGGGGTGCCGATGTCCACGAAGTCCTTGAGCAACTCGTTGTCGTAGTCGCCCCTGGGCAACACCTCGCCGATGAGCTTCATCTTTTCCTCTTCGGCGCTGGCGGCGATGGGCTCCTTGGTGGCCTGATACACGGAGGCCATGAGACCCGTGAAGGCCAGGGTGAAGATCACCATGGCCACCGAATTACGCAGGGACATGCCCAGGGCGGTGCTCTGGCTCATTGCTTCTGCCCCCCTTCCTTGTGACCGAAGATGGGAGGCTGGGTGTACATGTCAATCAGGGGCACCAGGATGTTCATGAGCAGGACGGAGAAGGCCACGCCGTCGGGATAGGCGCCGAAGCTGCGGATGATCCAGGTGAGGAGCGCGGCGCCGGCGGCGAAGACCAGCTTGCCTCTCGGCGTCGTGGCGGAGGAGATGGGGTCGGTGAGGATGAAGAAGGCACCGAGCATGGCGCCGCCGCTGGCCAGGTGGAAGAGGGGCGAGGCGAAATGTTCCGGGCTCGCCAGGTGGAAGATGCCGGCGATGGCGCCCAGCACCGCCAGGAAGGCGAGGGGGATGTGCCAGGTGATCACCTTCTGCTGCCAGAGCCAGAGGCCGCCCAGCAGGTAGCCCAGGACGATCAGTTCCCAGCCCTTGCCGCCGGCCATGCCGAAGGCCGGGTTGCCGTTCATGACCGAAGTGATGGTGACCGGGTGGCCGGACTCCCGGAGGCCGGTGCGCAGGGCATCCAGGGGCGTGGCGCCGGTGATCGCATCCAGTTCCCTCAAGCCGCCCAGGATCAGCTTCAACTGGGCGGAGAAGTCCAGGGGATGGCCCACGGACGGCCACTGGGACATGAGCGCCGGGAAGGCCACGATCATGACGGCGAAGGCGGCCATGGCCGGGTTGAAGGGGTTCTGTCCCAAGCCGCCGTAGAGCTGCTTGACGACGACCACGGCGAACAGGGTGCCGGCCACGGTGAGCCACCAGGGCGAAAGGGGCGGGAAGGTCAGGGCGATGAGCCAGGCGGTGACCAGCGCGCTGCCGTCGCTGAGGAAGGGCGTGATGGGGCGTCCGCGAACCTTGAGCATGGCGGCCTCGCCCGCGAGCGCGGTGATGGAGGCCAGGGCGACATTCACCAGGATGCCGGCGCCCAGCAGCCAGACATAGGCGGCGACGGCCGGCAGCAGGGCCACCAGCACCTTGAACATGATGACCTGGATGCTGGTCGGCTTGCGGAAATAGGGAGAGTTGTTCATACCGATTTCAGCCGCGTCAGCGGCTCACGACGCACCCCTCGCCCCTTGAGGGAGAGGGGCGGGGGGGTGAGGGGGGGTGTTGCTCTGTCATCTGCGGCCTCATGTGCCATCGGTTGTCTTGCCGGCGGTTTCTGCCAACCGGGCTGCCTGGGCGCGCCGGGCCTCGGCCTCATTGACCTGCGCCTCTTGGGCAGGGGTGAGATGCTCGGTATTGGCCGGATGGACCTGTTCCTTCTGGGCGCGGGCCTTCTCCAGGGCCGCCGCGATCAGGGCCTTCTTCGCCTCGGCGGCGGGATCGGCCGCCGGGGCGGCGGCTTCGCCCGGGGCGGGGGCCGCCGCCTGGGCCTTGGCCGCCGCTTCCAGGGCGGCCGCGGTCTTGGCGGCCAGGCGCGCCGCCTTCTCCGCCTTTTCCCGCTCCTCCCGCTCGGTGCGGAACTCGAAACGTACGCGTGCCGAATCGGCCGCGTCCTTGTCCTTCTCCCTGGCCCAGATCTCGGACTTGGCAAAGCGGAAATAATCCACCAGGGGGATGTTGGACGGGCAGACGTAGGAGCAGCAGCCGCACTCGATGCAGTCGAAGAGGAAGTATTCCTGGGCCTTGCCGAAATTCTTCGAGCGGGAGAACCAGTAGAGCTCGAAGGGCTGCAAGTCGTGCGGGCAGGCCCGCGAGCAGGAGCCGCAGCGGATGCAGGGCATCTCCGGCGGCGGTTCCGGGAAGAGTTTCGGACTGCCGGCGATGATGCAGTTGGTCGCCTTCACCACCGGCGTGTTGCCGGGCAGGGTGAAGCCCATCATGGGGCCGCCCATGATGAGGCGGTTGGTGTCGGGTCGGGGATCCGCCAGGGCCACCAGTTCGCTCACGGGGGTGCCCAGGAGCACCTCGTAATTCCTGGCCCGGCCCACGTTGCCGGTCACCGTGACGATGCGGGAGATGAGGGGCTCGCCGTATTCCAGGGCCCGGTAGATGGAGAGCGCCGTGGCCACGTTGAAGCACTGCACGCCGTAGTCGGTGCTGCGCGTGCCGTGGGGCACTTCCTTGCCGGTGAGCACGCGGATCAACTGCTTGGCGCCGCCCGCCGGGTAGCGGGTGGGCACCATGACCACTTCCATGGTCTTCTCGGCAAGCTTCGCCACGGCCGCCTTCATGGCCTCGAAGGCCTCCGGCTTGTTGTCCTCGATGCCGATGAGCACGGTCTTGGCGGTCAGCATGGTCTGCATGGTGGCGGCACCCTTGACGATGGTTTCCGCCTGTTCACGCATGAGCAGGTCGTCGCAGGTGATGTAGGGCTCGCACTCGGCGCCGTTGATGATCAGGGCTTCCAGTCCGCCGCTCTTGCCTGCCTTGAGCTTCAGGTGGCTGGGGAAGACGGCGCCGCCCAGGCCCACCACCCCCGCGTCCCGCAGGAAATCCCGCAGCACGTCCGGCGGCGTGCTGTTCACGTCCAGTCGGCCCTTCTCGATCCAGCGCTCCTCACCGTCCGGTTCGATCACCACGCACAGGGCGGAGAGGCCGGAGGGGTGGGGCATGAGGCGCGGCTCCACGGCGATGACCTTGCCCGAGGTGGAGGCGTGCACGGCGGAGGAAACGTTGCCGTCGGCGGCGCCGATGCGCTCGCCCTTCAGCACCTTCTGGCCCGGCCGGACCAGGGGATGGGGGATGCCGCCTATGCTCTGGTGCAGGGGAATGACCAGTTGCGAGGGCAGGGGCGCCTTGGCGATGGGGTCGGAGACCGACTCATCCTTGTGGTAGTCCGGCTTCACGCCACCATTGAACTTGAACAGATTCATGAGGCTTTCCTGATTTCCACCACCGGGTACTTCCACTTCCAGTTGTCCACCGACTCATCCACGGTCTTCATGACGATGCAGTTCACCGGGCAGGGCGGCACGCACAGTTCGCAGCCGGTGCACAGGGGCGCGACCACCGTGTGCATCTGCTTGGCCGCGCCGATGATGGCATCCACCGGGCAGGCCTGGAGACACAGGGTGCAGCCGATGCAGGTGTCTTCGATGATCAGGGCCACCTGCTTGGGCTTCTCCACGCCATGCTCGGCGGACAGGGCCTTGAACTCCCGGCCCAGGAGGTCGGCCAGCTTCCTGATGCCTTCCTCGCCCCCGGGCGGACAGCAGTTGATGTCCGCCTCGCCCTTGGCGATGGCCGTGGCGTAGGGCTTGCAACCGGGAAAGCCGCACTGGCCGCACTGGGTCTGGGGCAGGATGGCGTCAATCTGATCCACGAGGGGATCGCCCTCGACCTTGAACTTGACCGAAGCCCAGCCGAGCAATCCCCCGAGCACGAGGGCGATGCCGGACATGACGATGAGGGCGGTTAGCATTTCAGTTGTCAGGGATCAGGAATCAGGTATCAGATAGGGAAGGGAGGGGAATGGCCGTTTCTGATGCCTGATTCCTGATCCCTGATCCCTGCTAGTGGTATTTGTCGAGGCCGGCGAAGCCCATGAAGGCCAGGCTCATGAGGCCGGCGGTGACCATGGCGATGGCGACGCCGCGGAACGGCACGGGTACGTCCGCCCCCTCCAGGCGTTCCCGGATGCCGGCGAACAGGATGAGGCCCAGGGTGAAACCCACGGAACTGCCGAAACCGAAGAGCAGGGATTCCAGAAGGTTGTGCTTCTGGGAAATGTTGAGCAGGGGCACGCCCAGCACGGCGCAGTTGGTGGTGATGAGCGGCAGGTAGATGCCCAGCACCTGGTAGAGCATGGGGCTGGTCTTCTGGATCACCAGTTCCGTGAGCTGCACGATGCCCGCGATGACCACGATGAAGGCCAGGGTGCGCAGGTAGGTCACGTCGTTGGGGATCAGGATGTACTGATCAATCAGGTAGCTGGTGCCGCTGCCCAGGGTGAGCACGAAGGTGGTCGCCGCGCCCATGCCCGCGGCCGTCTCCAGCTTCTTGGACACCCCCAGGAAGGGGCACATGCCCAGGATGCGCACGAACACCACGTTGTTCACGAGCACGGAGCCGAGGATGATGAAGAGGTAGCTGGTCATGTTCGATGGGTCGCGCCCCGTGATGCGGGCAAGGCCTTTCCGGCCGCAAAAGAACGCGCATTATCCTCCTTTGCCCAACCCGCCTCAAGCCTTTGGGCGGAAGGGATATTAGAAAATGCTGATTTGTAGGTCGGGTTTCAACCCGACAGGGATGGCAGCAGCGTGGGATTGTCGGGATGAATCCCGACCTACGGCCGCCTTGTAGGTAAGGTTTCAACCCGACAGGGGCTCTGGATCGCGCATGGGATGTCGGGCTACGGGCTGGACGGGGCCGATTGCGTGCCGTATTACGGATGTATATACGTACAAGGAGGGCTTGTGTATGCAAAGGCGGATGACCATTTCGATAGACGAGGCGGTCTATCAGGGGCTGGTGCAGGTCATCGGGCGGCGCAAGATCAGCCGCTTTCTGGAAGACCTGGCGCGGCCGCACGTAGTCCCGGACGACCTGGAGGCAGGCTATCGGGCGATGGCGGAAGATGGCGAGCGGGAAAGGGAGGCGCGGGAGTGGTGCGAGGCTCTGCTGACGGATGACGCCGATGAAACACGGTGAGGTATGGTGGGTGGAGTTTGATCCGGCGGTCGGCAGTGAAATCCGCAAGACGCGGCCCGCCGTTATTGTCAGCAACGATGTGGCGAACAAGCACCTGGCCCGGGTGCAGGTGGTGCCGCTTACCAGCAACACGGAGCGGCTCTATCCGGGGGAAGCCCGCGTACAGGTAGCGGGTCAGCAAAGCAAGGCCATGGCGGACCAGATCATGACCGCCGACAAGCGGCGCCTCAAAGCTTCCCTCGGCCAGTTGTCGGGAGAGGACATGGGGGCGCTGGAAAAGGCCCTGCGCATCCAGTTGGGCCTGGGCGCCTGACGCATCCTCCTTCCCACTCCCCACTCCCCATCCTTCATGTCCCCCGAGTCCTTCATCGCCCGCTGGGCCGTGTACGAATTTGGAGCTTCATCATGATCCCAATGTGGACCGTGCTTGCGGTTGCGTTTTCTCTTCTCCCGACGGGGATCATGCTGCTGGTGATTTATCTTGCCCGTTGGCGTCTGGATAGGGACTCCAGACGCGAGCCGCTCACCACGGAGTTGCGTCGCCTACCCTCTGATAGCCTTGAACGAAGGCGCGAAGATATGTTGAATGAGGTACAGGGCAATGTGATTGAGGTAATCGCCGTCGGCCCCGCTGTGTGTGTCGCCATCCTCTCTTTACACCTACCGAAAGATGTACAGTTGACCGGCGCCGACGCCTTCGTTCTGTTTATCGGCCTATGTGTTTCCATTTTCGTGAGTTGGCGTGGCAGTCGGCGCATGGGGGCTCTACGGCAATTGCGCCAAGGCATTCTTGCCGAAAAGGCCGTCGCCCAGGAAATCTCGGATGTATTGGCCGGAAACAATCGCATCATTCATGATGTGCAGGCAGGAGAATTCAACATTGACCACGTCGTGATCACCCCGGCCGGGGTATTTGCGGTGGAAACCAAATCGCGTCTTAAGCCGGCTGCGGGCCAAGGGGTGGAGGTGGTCAAGGTTTGTTACGACGGCTACAAACTGGAATTCCCTGGTTGGACTGATACTGATTCGCTGGTCCAGGCCCGGCGGCAGGCGGACTGGCTGGCTCGCCACCTTCAGAAAGCGACCGGTGAAACTTTCGCTGTCCAGGCGGTACTCGCTCTACCCGGTTGGTTCGTGAAAAATACCGCTCCCATTTCCGATAATATGGTTCGAGTCATCAACCCCAAGAAATCGGACTGGTTGTTTACCAAACCCCAGAGTCGTCTGGACCCCGCAGCTCTTCAACGGGCTGTATTTGCTGTCGAGAAGTTGGCGGGTGTGGCGAAGGATTAAGTCCGAGGGTGGGCAAAGGCCGAGGCTCATGCCTACGGGAAGGGCGGGCACGTCGCGCTTTCCTACTTGCGCACCCGCTCCACGCAAACCCCGTTGGGATTCCTGGTCGCCCGCTTCACCGGCCGCGGCGCCTGGAAAAAACGCCTGCCCCAACTCCTGGAAACTCTGGTTGCTCTGGGGAGGGCGAGGAAAGTGGGAGAGGGCTATGGTGGGGCCTCGTAGTCGCGTAGGTCGGGTTTCAACCCGACGAGAAAGCCGGGTAGTGCGGGGATGTCGGGTTGAAACCCGACCTACGGGTTATTCCATGGTTTGCCGGGTTTGTGTGTTGACAAAGTAAATACATGCTCTAAACTCAAGCCCATGGACATTCGCTTCGAACTGAACGGCGCTGCTTTCGTTTGGAATGAGCGGAAGGCAGCAGCCAATCCAGGCAAGCACGACGGGATCACCTTTGAGCAGGCGGCGACGGTGTTCTTCGATCCGTTCTTCAGGCTGGTGGAAGCGGGACGGTTCGGCGAGCCACGGGATGCGATCATCGGCTTCGATGCGACGGGACGCTTGTTGTTCGTGGTTCATATCGAGATCGAGGGCGAATTCATCCGCATCATTTCCGCTCGGCGGGCAACCCAGGACGAAAGGCGGCAGCATGAGCATTCCTGAACGTATCAAGGCGCGGCTGGCCAAGGACCGGCCCATGACCACCATCACCCTGCGTATTCCGGTGGATGTCGTGGATGCCATGAAGGAAATAGCGCCGAAAAAGGGTTTTTCGGGTTATCAGCCGCTGCTCAAGTCCTACATCGGCGAGGGATTGCGCCAGGACGAGGCGAAATACGCCTTCGGGCCGACGGCGCGCCTGATCGAGGCGCTGAAGAAACGCGGGGTGCCGGATGCGGTGCTGGAGGACGCAGCCCGGGACTTGGAGGCGGCGTAGCGGGTCGGTAAAGCCCGTGCCCTGCATGTCGTCGCAGCGGGTAGGTCGGGTTTCAACCCAACGAGAAAGCCGGGTGGTGCGGGGATGTCGGGTTGAAACCCGACCTACGTCTTTCCCTAGTAGTCAGTCATTCTGAATCAAATGGATACCTGATTAGGAAGGTAACTCGGCTACACCTCCCTCGCCCCCCGACAGGGGGGAGAGGGCCGGGGTGAGGGGCACTCAGTGGCCAATCCCCCCTCACCCTAACCCTCTCCCCGCAAGCGGGGCGAGGGGACTTTTGGGCTAGCTGAAGCCGGCCCCACATCATTGCGAATCAGCATGACTGACTACTAGAGCCCCTAGCCAATATCCTGCGCCAGGCCGGAATGGGTGATTTTTCCTTCGTGAATCTGTAGCCCCGCGGCGAGGTGGGGGTCGCGGGCCAGGGCTTCCTTGAGGCCGAGATTCGCCAGGGCCAGCAGGTGGGGCAGGGTGGCCTGGGTCAGCGCCAGGGTGGCGGTGCGGGCGACCGCGGCGGGCATGTTGGCGACGCAGTAATGGACCACGCCTTCTGCCACGAAGATCGGCTCCGAGTGGGTGGTGGGCCGGGAAGTCTCGGCCACGCCGCCCTGGTCAATCGCCACGTCCACCAAGGCCGAGCCGGGGCGCATCGTCCGCAGGTGCGCCCGCGTGATCAGTCTGGGCGCCCGCTTGCCCGGCACCAGGAGGGCGCCGACCACCAGATCCGCATCCTTCAACTGTTCCGCCAGGGCGTCGGCCGTGCTCATGCAGGTCTCGATCCGCCCCCGGTATTCTTCGTCCAGGGCGGCGAGGCGGTCATTGTCCAGGTCCAGCACGGTCACCCGCGCACCCATGCCCACGGCGATCTCCACCGCATTGCTGCCCACGGAGCCCGCGCCGATCACCAGCACGTGGGCCGGCGGCACGCCGGGCACGCCCCCGAGCAGGACGCCGGAGCCGCCGTTGGCCATCTGCAAGGCCCAGGCGCCGACCTGGGGCGCGAGCCGCCCGGCGATGCGGGACATGGGGGCGAGGAGCGGCAGGCCGCCCCGGTTGTCGGTGACCGTTTCATAGGCCAGGCAGGACAGACCTCGCGCCAGCATTTCCCGGGCCAGTTCGGGGGCCGGGGCGAAGTGGTGGTAGCCGTAGAGAATCTGGCCGGGATGGGTGAGGCCGTATTCCGCCGGCTGGAGTTCCTTGACCTTGACGATGAGGTCCGCGCCATAGACTTCGGCGGCGCTGGCGGCAATGCGCGCGCCGACCTCGACATAGGCCGCATCCGGGAAGCCGACCCGGGCACCGGCATGTGTCTCCACCCGCACCTCGTGGCCGGACTGGACCAGCGCCCTGGCCCCCGCGGGGGTGAGGCCGACCCGGTATTCGTGGTTCTTGATCTCTCTCGGGGTGCCGATGCGCATGACGGTGGCCTCGCTGGATGGACCGGAAGGAGTTTACTCCGCGTCCGGCGCGCGTTGGTGTTTCAGGCGGAGGCTTCGAGGCTTATCGCACCACGAAGGGCTTGATGTGCAGTTGCTTGCCCAGGCGATCCGCGGCCCGGGTGGCTTCCCGGGCGTCGGCGTAAGGCCCCAGGTGGATGCGGAACAGGCCGCTGCCGGGCACGACCGAGAGCGGCGCCCCGGCATCCGGCAGCTCGGTGGAGAAGCGCTCCCGGAAACTTTCCGCGTTGCCGCGGGACGAGAAGGACGCCAGTTGCAGGAAGATCCCGCCCTTGCCGGCCACGGCGGGAACGGCCACCGGCGCCTCGTCCTCCCGCGCGAAGGCCGCGATGGGATCGTCCTCGTCGGCGCCGGGGGCTGGGGGCAGGGGGAAGGGTGCGGCCGGCGGGGTGGCTTCCGGCGCGGCGGCCATGACCGGCAATTCGCCGGGGATGATGGCCTCCACCCGGAGCGGCGCGCTGCCCTGCTCGGCGTAGCCCAGTTTCCAGGCCGCGGCATAGGAGAGATCAATCAGCCGGCCATTGAGGAAAGGTCCGCGGTCGTTCACCCGTACCACCACGGATTTGCCGTTCTTCAGGTTGGTCACCCGGGCATAGCTGGGAATGGGCAGGATGGGATGGGCGGCGGTCATGCCGTACATGTCGTAGCGCTCGCCGCTGGAGGTCTGCTGGCCATGAAACTTGCGGCCGTACCAGCTGCCGATTCCCGTGGTGGAGTACTTGCGCAGTCCCTCGAAGGGCTGAAAGTCCTGGCCCAGCACGCTGTAGGGCTTGTTGGCGGCACGCCGCAAGGGTTCCCGCCGGGGCACGGGTTCCGGCACCGCCGCCAGGTCCGGCGGGTTGTCGCCCGGGCCGTCATCCTGGTAGTAGGCGCCGCCCTTCTTCTGAATGGGCGCCTTGGGAGTCGCAACCGTGGCGGGAGCAGAAACGGCCGGCCGGACAGGCTCGATGCGCGCCGCCTCCTTCTTCGGCGGCGCGGATGAGCACCCGGCGAGCAGCACGAGAGGCAGGATGAGGCACACCCAGACGGCCCCCACTTCCCACTTCCCACTTCCCACTTCCCACTCCCTGCGCCCCACTGTCTGGCCTCTTAGTCCGAACGTTTCTTGAATGCCTTGTGGCAGGCCTCGCAGCTATCCTTCACCTTGCCGAAGGCGGCCTCGATGGCGCGGCGATCCTGGCCGCCGGCTGCCGCGATGAGCCGGTCCGTGGCCGCCAGAAAGTCCTTCTTGTCCTCGTCGAACTTCGCCGGCTCGCTCCAGATCTCGGCCCTGGCGTGGCTGGGCGGATAGAGCGTGTCCGCCGCGAAATAGTTCCAGGGCGCGTTGCGCCTGGCCGCGAGCTGCTGGGCCAGCGCCTTGAAGGTGGCGGCGTCGTAGCTGTCTTTCTTCAGCATGGCGCCCATGGAGTCGAAGACATCGAAGATGTCCTTGAACGCCTGCTTGCGATGGGCCACCGGTTGGCCGGGACGGGTGTCCTCGGGCTCACCGCAACCGGAGAGCGCCAGGGCGGCGAAAATGACAAGGAAGAAAGTGCGTGGCATGGGCATAGGGTTCGTAAAAAAACTTCATCTCACCGCAGAGGCGCAGAGAAAACATGAGCAAATTGAAAATTGCGGCCTCGCCAAGGAAGAGTAAATCGCATCCTGGCGCAAGGTATTGCCTTTCCTCTGCGCCTCCGCGTCTCTGCGGTTGAAATGGATTTTCCAGAGACGAAATCAGCGCATGCCAGGCATCATGCCCTTCATGGCGCGCATCATCTTGCCCATGCCGCCCTTGGAGAACTGCTTCATCACCTTCTGGGTCTGTTCGAACTGGCTGAGCAGGCGGTTCACTTCCTGCACCGTGACGCCCGCGCCGGTGGCGATGCGGCGCTTCCTGCTGGCCTTGATGAGTTCGGGCTTCTTCCTTTCCAGGAGGGTCATGGAATTGATGATGCCCTCCATGCGCCGGATCGCCTTCTCCTCCACCTGGCCGGAGGCCTGCTGGGCGGCCTGGGCGAACTGGGCGGGGAGTTTCTCCAGCATGGAAGACAGGCCGCCCATGTTCCTCATCTGGGCGATCTGCTCCTTGAAGTCGTTGAAATCGAAGGTCTTGCCGGACTTGATCTTCTTGGCGAACTCCTGCGCCTTCTGCTGGTCCAGGCCGCGATGGGCTTCCTCCACCAGGCCCAGGATGTCGCCCATGCCCAGGATGCGGGACGCCATGCGCTCCGGGTGAAACTCCTCCAGGCCGGTGAGTTTCTCGCCGACGCCGGCGTACTTGAGCGGCTTGCCGGTGACGTGGCGCACGGAGAGCGCCGCGCCGCCCCGGGAGTCGCCGTCCAGCTTGGTCAGGACGATACCGGTCAGGGGCAGGGCCTCGGAAAAGGCCCGGGCGGTATTCACTGCATCCTGGCCCTGCATGGCATCCACCACGAACAGGGTCTCGATGGGGTTCAGCGCCGCATGAACCTCCTTGATTTCGGCCATCATGGCTTCGTCAATCGCCAGGCGGCCGGCGGAGTCCACGAACAGCACGTCGTAGTAGTGCTTCTTGGCGTAGTCCAGGGCGGCCAGGGCGATGTCCACCGGCTTCTGGCCCACCTGGGAGGGGAAGAAATCCACGCCCGCCTGTTCGGACACCAGGCGCAGCTGCTCGATGGCGGCGGGGCGATACACGTCGCAACTGGCGGTGAGCACCTTCTTCTTCTGGCGCTCCTTCAGGAGCTTGCCCAGCTTGGCCGTGGTGGTGGTCTTGCCCGCGCCCTGAAGGCCGGCCATGAGCATCACGGCGGGTGGCTGGGTGGCGAAATTCAGCCCGACATGGGTGCCGCCCATGAGTTCGGTCAGTTCCCGATGCACCACGCCCACCAGGGCCTGGCCGGGGGTCAGGCTGCCGATCACCTCCTGGCCCAGGGCCTTTTCCTTGATGCGGGCGACGAGTTCCTTCACCACGGGCAAGGCCACGTCCGCTTCCAGGAGGGCCATGCGCACCTCGCGCAGGGCCTCGGCGATGTTGTCCTCGGTGATGCGGGCGTGGCCCCTGACGGTCTTGACGACCTTGGCCAGCCTTTGGGTCAAATTGTCTAGCATGGTATCCGGTGATTTCCGCGGGGGGAAGCAATGAGTTAGACTAATGGAAACGGCGATACTGCCACCATAAACCACCAACCATGAAAGTTTCCGCCCTGCCCGACGCTTCCGGCGGTACCTCCGCAAGGGAACGTGTCCCGGGAGCGACGCAACTTTCCAGCCAGTGAAATGCTCGCGATTCTACTGCATCTATTGCCGACTTCCGCCTACGCCCTGCTCGCCGCGTATTATTGGCGCGTTCAGAATACCGGCGCAGCCCTCGACTCCCGGCCGGCCACGACGCGGAATGTGCGTCTCGTCCTGCTGACCGCGATCATCGTGCAGGGCCTCGCCCTGCACGAGGACATGTTCCAGGGCTCCCAGATGCGCTTCGGCTTTTCCACCGCCCTGGCCATGATGTCCTGGTTGGCCATCGCCGTCTATTGGATAGAGAGCCTCTACGCCCGCCTGGAAGGCTTGCAGGCCCTGGGCCTGCCGCTGGCCGCCGTATGCGCCCTTCTGCCCTTGATGTTTCCCGCGCCGCTCCTGACGGTGGACGCCGGTTCCGCCGCCTTCCGCGCCCATTTCATCGTCGCCATGCTGGCCTACAGCCTGTTTACCCTGGCGGCCCTTCATGCCCTGCTCATGGCCGCGGCGGAAAAGCGCCTGCACCGGGGCCGTATGTCCCGCGCCCTGGCTTCCCTGCCGCCGCTTCTGACCATGGAGTCCCTGCTTTTCCGGCTCATCTCCGTGGCCTTCCTGCTGCTCACCGCCACCCTGGTATCGGGAGTCCTGTTCTCCGAGGTGCTGTTCGGCAAGGCCGTGACGGTGAGTCACAAGACCGTATTCGCCTTCGTCTCCTGGGCCATCTTCGCCGCCCTGCTGTTCGGTCGCCACGTCTGGGGCTGGCGCGGGCGCAAGGCCCTGCGCTGGACACTGGCCGGCTTCCTGGCCCTGCTCCTGGCCTACGTGGGCAGCCGCTTCGTGGTGGAAGTGCTTTTGGGAAGGGGCTAGAGGCTGGCAAGCCTGAGGGGCTAGGGAAAATCGGCGTGCGCAAGGCGCACGGAGCTTTTCCCCCGTCCCCGATTTTTGCCCTTCAACCCTGGCCCTCTCTGACCCTAGTATCTCGACACGTTAATTACGAAACATAATGCCGAGCCATCTTGCTATCTGCGTCTTGCCGGGTGAAAGACCAAGCGATTCCTCGCTGGTCTGCATTTCGGCGCGACTGCCAGGCATTGACCT
>JAQTNA010000009.1 GCA_028714035.1 Rhodocyclaceae bacterium | reverse complement strand
GTTCTCGTCTGACAGCACCAACGCCGCCCGCCCACTTTTCCTCGCCATGATCACCCCCTATAGTTCCGGGGGCATCATGGCAAATATCACCTATATTGTAAACGTATTACTGGAACGATCTACTAGGAGCCTGTCGGACTTGAAGAATCGAAGCGAAAATTCGGCTGGGCGAGGACAGATTTTGGCGATTTTGCCGGGCAATAGTTGTTCTATTGCCCAAAAAAGCGGCGAAATATGGACCGGTCAGACGGATTTGCAGCCGATTTCCTTTAAGTCCGACAGGCTCCTAGGTGCGGCCTTAGCCGGGCGCCATCTGTTCTGAGGCAATCCGCTGGTAGTGGGCGAAGCGGGCCTGGGAGATGCCGCCGGCCTGGATTGCCGAGCGCAGGGCGCAGTCCGGCTCCCGGTCGTGGCGGCAGTCGCGGAAGCGGCAGCGGTTGAGGTGCGGCCGGAATTCCGGGAAGCCGGATTCGATCTCGCCCCGGGTGAGGTGGGCCAGGCCGAAGGCCTGGACGCCCGGGCAGTCAATCAGGCTGCCGCCGTCAGGCAACAGGTAGAGGCGGGAAAAGGTCGTGGTGTGCTTGCCCGAATCCAGGGCGGCGGAGATTTCCCGGGTCTGGGCCTCCGCATCCGGCACCAGGGCGTTGATCAGGGTGGATTTGCCCATGCCGCTCTGGCCCACCAGGACGCTGTCTTCGCCCATCAGGAGTTCCCTGAGTGGAGTGAGGCCCGTGCCGGACAGGGCGGCCAGTTCCAGGATGGGGTAACCCAGGTTGCGGAAGGGCGCCAGTTGTTCCCTGGCCGCGGGCAGCCGGTCGTCCAGGTCGGCCTTGTTCAGCACCAGCACGGCCTTCATGTTCTCGTGCTCGGCCGCCACAAGGCAGCGGCTGAGAAGCTCGGTGGAGAAACCCGGCTCGGTGGCGACCACCAGCACCAGCAGGGTGGCGTTGGCGGCGATGAGTTTCTGGCGCCACAGGTCGGAACGGTAGAGGAAGGTGGCGCGCGGCAGGGTGGCCTCGATGACCCCCTGGCCGGGCGAGGTGCGCTCCACCGATACCCGGTCGCCCACCGCCAGGAGGCTCTTCTTGCCCCGAGGGTAGCAAAGCAGCAGTTCGCCCCTGTCGGCGAGGCGTATCTCGTATTGCCGGCCGAAGGCGGCGACGACGGTGCCGGAGAGTTTCACTATCTGGCGGCCAGTGCCTGGACCTTGGCGGCGCAGATGAAATCATTCTTGGACAGCCCGTTCAGGGCGTGGGTGGTCCAGCTGACCTTGACCCGGCCCCAACCCAGTTCCATGTCCGGATGGTGCCCCTGGGCCTCGGCCATCCAGCCCACGGCGTTGGCGAAGAGCATGGCATCCTTGAAATCCCGGAAGCCGAACTCCTGGCTGATGCCGCGGGCGTCGTCCGAAAGCGTCCAGTCGGGCAGGTCGGCGAGCAATTCCCGGGCCTCCTGTTCGTCCATGGCCGCGCCTATGCCCTCGCAAGGCTCGCAGCGCCCTGCGGAAAGATCACAGAAGGTACTCATGATGGCTTACTTGAAATGGTAATACTGGCTGTTGAGCCAGCCCAGAACGTTCTTCCTCTCCGTGTCGGAGAGCTTGCCGTGGCCCATGGAGTCGCACATCTCCATCTGCTGGGTCAGGAGGTCGCTGGTCTTGATCTGGCTGGTCTTGCGGGTGTAGATGCTGCTGCCGTCGCCGCCGGCCGTTTTCGCGTGGCAGGCATTGCATTTTTGCTCCGCGGTCTTCTTGCCGGCCTGGATGTCGGCACCGGCGTAGGGGGCGGCGTGGACCACGCCTGCGGCGAGGAGGAGGGTGGCGGCCAGGGCGAGTGTCTTCATGGGGTCAACTCCTGTCAAGAAGCCGGGCGATGCGTATCGCGGCCGGCGGGTGGGAATCGTGGAAGTTCGAGTAGAGCGGGTCGGGCGTCAGGGTGGAGGCATTGTCCCGGTACAGCTTGGCCAGGGCGCTGACCAGATCGGTCGCCCGGGTCTGGCTCGCGGCGTAGGCATCGGCCTGGAATTCATGGCAGCGGGACACCTGGCTCATGAAGGGCGAGAAGGGAAAGCTGAACACGGGGATGGCCAGGGAAAAGAGCGCCAGGGCCGGGGCCGTGCCCTGGGCCGACATGCCCAGGCCCTGGAAGAACCAGGGCTGGCCGATGAGGTAACCCAGTCCGGCCAGGAGGCACAGGCTGATGGCGGCGAGCATGGCCACGCGCTGCCAGATGTGCCGGTGCTTGTAATGGCCCAGTTCGTGGGCGAGCACGGCTTCCACCTCCGGCGGAGAGAGCCGCTCCAGCAGGGTGTCGAAGAACACGATGCGCTTGGCCGAGCCGAATCCGGTGAAATAGGCGTTGCCGTGGGCGGAGCGGCGGGAGCCGTCCATGACGAACAGGCCGCTGACCGTGAAACCGCAGCGTTGAAGCAGGGCGCCGATGCGCTGGGCCAGAGCCTCGTCCGTGAGCGGCGTGAACTTGTTGAACAGGGGCGCGATGAAGGTCGGGTAGATCAGGAGTACCAGCAGGTTGAAGCCGAGCCAGAAGGCCCAGACCCAGAGCCACCAGAATTCGCCCATGCGCGCCATGAGCCAGAGGACGGCGAAGAGCACGGGCAGGCCGATGGCGGCGCCGAGCAGGGTCTCCTTCACCAGGTCCACGAGCCAGAGCCGCAGGGTCATCTTGTTGAAACCGAAGCGCTCTTCCACCACGAAGGTGCGGTAGAGGGCGAAGGGCAGGTCCACCAGGAAGCCCAGGACCGCCAGGCTTGCCAGGAAGGCCACGCCGTGGCCGTAGCCCCCGGGAACGAGGTGCGGCGTCCAGGCCTGGAACACCGCCTGCATGCCGCCGCCCAGGGTCAGCCAGAGCAGGAACAGGGTGCCGAGCGCCAGGTCCGCCAGGCCCAGGCGCACCCGCGCCACGGTGTAGTCGGCGGCCTTGATGTGGGCATCCAGGGGAATGGTGGCGGCGAATTCCTGGGGCACCGTCTCCCGGTGCGCGGTGACGGCCCTGATCTGGCGCAGGGCGAGCCAGGCGCGCAGGGTAGTGGTCAGGCCGACGGCCAGGAGGAAGATGAAGGTCAGGGTGTGCATGGCGTAAGCGGTAAGTGGGAAGTTGGTAAAGAGGCGCTCTCCGCTGACCGCTCACCTCTTACCGTTCTCGTGCCAGAATGGCGGCTTTTCTTACGGCAGCGGATTATGGCACAAGATCAGAACCATCTCGTCTGGCTGGACATGGAGATGACCGGACTGGAGCCGGACCAGGACCGCATCCTGGAAATCGCCATGGTGGTCACCAATGCGAACCTGGAAACCGTGGCCGAAGGCCCCGTGCTCGTGGTGCATCAACCGGACACGGTGCTGGACGGCATGGACGCCTGGAACAAGGACACTCACGGCAAGTCCGGACTCATAGACAGGGTCAAGGCCTCACAGTTCCCCGAAACCGAGGTGGAACACCAGTACCTGGAGTTTCTCGGGCAGTGGGTACCCAAACGCACTTCCCCCATGTGCGGCAATTCCATCTGCCAGGACCGGCGCTTCCTGGCGCGCTACATGCCCCGGCTTGAAGACTGGTTCCATTACCGCAACCTGGACGTAAGCACGCTGAAGGAATTGTGCCGGCGCTGGAAGCCGGAACTGGCCAAGGGTGTGGTGAAGCAGGGCAAGCACACGGCCCTGGCGGACATCTACGAGTCCATCGCGGAAATGAAGTTTTACCGGGACAACTTCCTGAGGCTTTAAGCAAGAAGCCCTGTTTGAGACGCCGGGACGCGGCGGTCGCTTGATCAGCAGCGCGGGTTGAGTCTCTGGATGTTAGCGGCCTTTCATTTCTCTGCGCGTCGGCGCCTCGGCGTTGAGTTGCCTGCCTTTCACTCTCCCGCCGCTCCATCGGGGATAAAGCTGGGCTCCGGCGGGGGCGTCTGGAGCTTGCCGTGCGCCTTGCCGCCCTTGCAGGCCAGTTCCTTGCGGCGGCAGGTATTGGCGCAGATGAACTCGGCGTTGTAGTCGCCCCGTGGGCAGCCGCTGAGGCAGGCCACCTTCAGCTTGAGGCAGGCGGTCGCCGTCCGTGCTGAAGTAATGGCCTTGTCCCCGCTCGCCCCGGATTTCTCGCTGTCTGGTTTCTCTCCGGCCTGGGCTTTCTTCTTTTCCATGCGGAACAATCCCCGCCGCTTGTCGCCCTTGGGGTTGAAGAGGGTGAAATTGCCATCGAAACGTCCTTCCGAGCATTGGCCCTCCAGGTGGGCCTTCTGCTGGGAGACAAAGATCAGGGTGAGGGCACACATGCTGCCGAATCTCGACCCGCTGAGACGCAGGGGATTGGAATTGGGCATCCGAGCGTCGCCGATACCGGATAACTGGCCGTCGTCATCGTCCATCTGGAGCACGATGGGCATGGGCGCGTCGTAATTGCTCGGGATGAGGCTGCCCTCGTAGATGGTGGTTGCCGCCAGTACCGGAATCGGCAGGAGGATGGCACAGATCGCTGCCGCGACCCACGCGCCATGTTCCGTCCGAAACCTCATCCCGGACTCCCGCATCAGCCGTCCCGGCGGCAGTTGTCCACGGCAGCCATCAGGCCACGCGTCGAAGCGTCCAGACGCGAGGGGTCTCCGCGCATGGCCTCGATGCTGCGCGCCATCTGCTTGCCCAGTTCCACGCCGTATTGATCGAAACTGTTGATGCCCCAGATCCAGCCCTGGACGAAGACCTTGTGCTCGTAGAGCGCCACCAGGCGGCCCAGGCTGCGCGGGGTGAGATGCGGCATGAGCAGGGTGGAACTGGGCTGGTTGCCCGGGCAGGCGACATGGGGCGCCAGGCGCTCCGCTTCGGCCGGAGAAATGCCTCGGGCCAGCAACTCTGCCTTGGCGGTCTCCGCCGTCTTGCCGGCCATGAGGGCCGCGCTCTGGGCCAGGGCGTTGTCCACCAGCACGCGCTGCGCCGGACTGTCGTCCCCGACCACCACGATGAAATCCGTGGCGACGGTACGGGTGCCCTGGTACATCAGCTGGTGGTAGGCATGCTGCCCCACCGTACCGGGGCCGCCCCAAAGTATGGGCGAGGTGTGCACGCCCACGGGCGTACCGTCCGCCAGTACCCGCTTGCCGTTGCTTTCCATCTCCAGTTGTTGCAGGTAGGCGGGCAGGTCTGCCAGAGCGTGACAGTAAGGCAGGACCGCCAGGCTCGAAGCATCCTGGAAATCCGCGTTCCAGATGCCCAGGAGCCCCATGATGACCGGCAT
Organism: Rhodocyclaceae bacterium; assembly: GCA_028714035.1. Classification (GTDB taxonomy): domain Bacteria; phylum Pseudomonadota; class Gammaproteobacteria; order Burkholderiales; family Rhodocyclaceae; genus JAQTNA01. The sequence continues at coordinate 99,254 of JAQTNA010000009.1, read as the reverse complement.
GTTCTGCGCCAGGGGCGCCGACAGGAAGTGCTGGTCCATTTCCGCGGCACCGGCCAGCAGTTCGCCGAAACCTTCCATGCCGATGGCGCAGGCCAGGGGCAGGCCGATGGCGGACCACATGGAGTAGCGGCCGCCCACCCACTCCGCCATGGCGAAGATCCTTTCCGCGGGAATACCGAAGTCGCACGCGGTGGATACGTTGTTGCTCACGGCGGCGAAGTGGCGTGGCACCGCCGCCTCCCCCAGATGGGCGATGATCCAGTCGCGGGCGGAACCCGCATTGGTCAGGGTTTCCACCGTCGTGAAGGTCTTGGACGAGGCGATGAACAGGGTTTCCGCAGGTTCTGCACCGGCCAGCACGGCCTGGAGTTCGGTCGGATCCACGTTCGCCACGAAATCCACGGCCACCGGGCCGGCAAAGGCCGCCAGGGCGCGGGCGGCCATGCGCGGTCCCAGGTCCGAGCCGCCGATGCCGATGTTCACCACCCGGCGGATGGGTTTGCCCGTGGCGCCCAACACCTGTCCGGAGCGCAAGGCGGAGACGAACTTCGCCACGCGCCAGAGGGTGCCCTCGACTTCCGAATTGACTTCGTGGCCGGACACCTGCCACTTGCCCGGTCCGCGCAGGGCGATGTGCAGGGCCGCGCGTCTTTCCGTGAAATTGATGAGTTCTCCGGCCGCCATGCGTCGGATGCCCGCGGACATGTCCCGCGCCTCCGCCAGCGCCACCAGCAGTTCCATCGTTTCCGGGGTGACTCGCTGCTTGGAATAATCGAACAGCAGGTTCTCAAGGCGCAACGACAGGCCGTTGAAGCGGGCGTCGGGGCGCGCCGGATCGTTGGCGAAAAGCTGATTCAGATGGGTACCGGCCAGGCGGTCACGTGCCTGGAGCAGGGCGTCCCAGGCGGGGAGTTGGGTCACGGGGGTACTCATGGCTTGTTCACTCCTGGAAGGTCAGGGGGCGGGAAAACGGGGGTGTTGCGGGCGTGGTGCTGCGCGGGCCAGGCATGCTGACCGCTCGGCGGGGCAAGGCTATCGTCGGGGGAAGATGGGGTGCGGCCATTCCTGCGTGCCGTCGCCCGATAGAGGCGGAAATGCTCATGGCGGTCGCTGGCCCGGCGTCCCTCCCATAGCTTCTTCCATCCGTCACCGGGCGATACCTCATTGTCCCGGTCCGTGGTTTGAACCAGCAGGAGATTACAGGAAGAAGCCTTCTTCGTCCCGTCGTCCAGGGTGACGATGCCCGAGAAATACCGGAGGGAAGCGATCTGGGCCGGGCCGAGACGACGCCCGGCGATGCATCCGGCATCCGCCGGCAGATGCCGGGCCAGGTCCTCCACCATGGGGCGGTAGCTCTTGCCGTAATCAATCGCGGGAAGCCACAGGGCCACGACCGTGCCCCAGAGGGCGATGACGCCGGCAGCCCAGTGGCTGGTGCCACGCCAGGGCGAGCGGCGCGGGCTGGCGAAGATCAGCCAGATCCAGCCCAAGGCAAGCACGGCGGCGGCGGCGACCGGCACGGGGCGTGAAACGAGGGTGAAACCCGGCAGGAGACGGGCGGCATTTGCCGCGATCTGCGCCGGGAAACCCGCCACCATGGCCAGCCATCCGACCCAGATCAGAAGGATCAGCAGGCTGAAGGTCATCATGGCGAACCAATCGAGGGCGTTGGCCGCGCCCCGGCGCATGCTGCCCGCACCCGGGGCCGCCAGCAGCACCAGGGGGGGGAGGAGGGACAGGGCCGTGACATTCCGGACCTCGCTGCCGGTGCAGGCCAGCAGCAACGCCAGCAAAAAGGCGAACAGCGGCAGGGCCGTCGCCGGCTGGGAAAGCCGGCGCCTTTGGCGCCACAGCACCCAGAGGGAAAGCGGCAGGGCGGGCCAGGCAAACCAGGCGAGAAGCTTGAGGTAATCGAGGAGGTTGGCCCAAGGGGTGGCGGGCATGTGTAGCGGGGTCTCCTGCTGCTGCCACCATCCGGCGAATAGCTCCGGAAGCTGCCAAGCCAGGGCAAGGGGCCAGGCCAGGCTGAACGCCAATCCCAGGGTGAGACCGAACAATGCGCCACGGAGAACGAGGGGGCGCCGCCAGGGCTTGAGGAGCAGCGGCAGCAGGGCCAGGGGCGCCGTCAGGGCCAGGCCCGTCAGGCCGGCGCTCAGGAAGCTGCCGGCGATGCCCAGGCTCGCCGCCAGTCCGCCGGAAAATGGCCGGCGCGGCAGCAGGGTCACACCCCACAGGCTGGCGCAGAAGCCGGCCAGGAGCAGGATCGCCGCCGGAGCCTCATGGATGGGGGTGACCAAGCCCAGACAGCCCATGGCGATCAAAACGGTGGCCGGTGCCTCATCCCTGCCGTGAAGTTCGGCGGAGGCCTGGCCGAGCAGATACAGTAGCAGCGCGCCCGCCGCGCCCGTGGCTACGCGTATGGCGTCGTGCAGCGGCAGCAGTCCGCCCAGCGCCTTGGCGAACAGTGCGCCGAGCCAGACAGGCAGGGGCGGGAAGCTTGTGTAGACGTCTCCCGGGAGATGGGGCGCGAGCCAGTTGCCGCCCTGGAGCATGGCCTGGACGAGGGCGATATGCACCGCGTCGTCCGTCTTCCATGGGTCGTGTCCGGTCAGACCGGGCAGAAGGTAGAGGGCGGCAAGAAGCCCGAGCGCCAGCCCCCTGGGCGGAAAGGCAAAAGGGTAACGGATGAATGCGGCCATGGTGTGGTCTGGTTTCCGGACCACAAGCGACGATCGGACCCTGAGACCCGCGGTGCGCCAGCCAGTGGTTCGGGCTGTTCTCTCGCCGACTGCTGCCGACGCCGCTCTTGTATTCGGCGGATAAACCCGGATTCTATCCCAGAAACTGCCCGGCATCGTAACCTCGGCCGCCGCTTCAGGCTGTAATCGCTTTACGGCCTGAATTGCCCGTCATGCCCCGTCGTTGCCGTAGAATTATCGGCAAGGGGGCAACCATGCTTGCGCATCAGATGTTTCGAGGTCCAGGAGTCGGTCATGCCTGACACGGACGAGGAACGCCAGATTCGCCTGGTGGCCGCCTTGTGCCGGCCTGGAGTCCTGGCGCCCAGGGGCGCGGAACTGATCGAGACCCATATTTCCCGCGTGCTGCTGGCGGGGGACTTCGCCTGGAAGATCAAGAAGCCGGTCAGCCTGGGCTTTCTGGATTTTTCCCGTCTGGATGCGCGGCGCCATTTCTGCCGGGAGGAGTTGCGCCTGAACGGGCGGCTCGCGCCTGACATTTACCTGGGAGTGGTGGCCCTCTGCGGCAGCCTCGAGGCGCCGGTCTGGGTCCGGGACGGCGAGGAGCCCGCGGGGGCGGCCTTCGAGTATGCCGTTAAGATGCTGCGCTTCCCGCAGGAATGCCTGGCCGACCGCATGTTGGCCGCCGGTGCCCTGAGCCCTGCACACATGGACGAGCTGGCGCGGGTCATGGCGCGTTTCCACGGCAGCATTCCCCGGGCCGCACCCGGGGACGCGCACGGAACCCCCGCCCACATCATGGCGCCCATGCGGCGAAATTTCGGCCTGATCCGTGATGCGCTGGGTGACGCCCCGGAGAGGGCGTCGCTGGATGAACTGGAATCCTGGAGCGAGCGGCAGTTCGGCGCTCTCGCCGCCCTCATGGCGCGGCGCCGGGAGGACGGCTTTGTGCGGGAATGCCATGGCGATCTGCACCTGGGCAACATCGCCGCCTTGCCCAACGGGGTACGGGTCTTCGATGGCATCGAATTCAATCCCGAATTGCGCTGGATAGACATCCAGAGCGAAGCCGCCTTCCTGGTGATGGATTGTGCCAGCCGGAATCGGGCGGACCTGGGCTGGCGTTTCCTGGACGGCTGGTTGAGTCTCACCGGGGATTACGCGGGGCTCGCCTCGTGGCGCTGGTATGCCGTATATCGGGCACTGGTACGGGGCATGGTCGCCTTCCTCCGGGCCGGGCAGGTGGCGCAGGGCGCCGCGGCGGAAGAAGAACGCCGGGACGGACTGGCCCATCTGCGTCTGGCCCATGGCCTGGCGCACCCGGTGCGTCCGGTATTGATCCTCACCCACGGCTATTCCGGCTCCGGCAAGTCCTCGGCGGCCCTGGATCTGGTGCAGGGGCTGCCGGCCCTGCGCCTGCGCTCGGACGTGGAGAGAAAACGCCTGTGCGGACTGGCGGCGGAGGCGCGGAGCGCCTCACCCGCAGGCGGCGGACTCTACGGCGAGGCGACGACCCGTGCCACTTACGGGGAATTGCTCAGGCTGGCCCGGATCGTGATTCCCGCCGGCCACACGGCCATCGTGGATGCCACCTTCCTCCAGCGCGGGCAGCGGGACGCCTTTCGCGGCTTGGCGCGGGAACTGGGTGTGCGCTGCCTGATCCTGGATTGTCAGGCGGAGAGGGAGGCGTTGCGGCGCCGGGTCGTTCGGCGCGGGGAGGATGGCGCGGATGCCTCGGAAGCGACCCTGGCGGTGCTCGAACGGCAGTGGGCGACGGCGGAGCCTCTGACGGATGAAGAACGGGCCGTCACGATTGTCGTGGCGTCCGGGCGCGAGCCGGGCGCCGAGATCGTCCGCCGGGTGGCAGGCAAGGCGGCGGGCGCGGGCTAAGCCGCACCCCGGGCCGTGCCCCGGCCATGGGAGGATCTTACCAGGGCTGCCACCAGGCCTTCTTGTTCACCGATTCCCTGCCCGCCAGGAATTCGCTCTTCGGGTAAGTCTTCGTCAAGACCCGCTCCGCGTCGGCCTTCAGATCCTTCATGCCCAGGGCTTCATAGCTCTTGACCAGAAGGTAGAGGGCTTCCTCCTGGGCGGGCGCGTCGGGATAGGTCTGAATGGCGAACTGTGCCCGGTTGGCCGCCGCCAGGTAGGCACCGCGCTTCAGGTAGTAGCGGGCGACATGCACCTCGTGAGCCGCCAGGGCATTCACCAGGTACTTCATGCGCAGGATCGCATCCGGGGTGTAGCGGCTCTCGGGGAACTTGACCACCAGGACCTTGAAGGCGTCGAAGGATTCGGAGGCCGCCTTGGGATCCCGCTCGGTCTGATCCTGGTCCGAGAAACGGCCCAGGAAGCCCATGTCGTCGTTGAAGTTTACCAAGCCCTTCAGGTAGTACATGTAGTCCACGTTGGGGTGATTAGGGTGCAGCTTGATGAACCGGTCACAGGCGGCGATGGCGGAAATCGGCTCGCCCTGCTTGTAGTAGGCGTAGGCGATTTCCATCTGGGCCTGTTGCGCGTAGCGGCCGTAGGGAAAGCGGGACTCCAGCTTTTCCAAGTATTTCACCGCCTTGTCGTAACCGCCGTCGGTCAGGGCATCCTTGGCTTCAGAGTAGAGTTTGTCCGCGGACCAGTTGGACGTCTCGTCAATCTGATCCGGGAGAAGGCCACAGCCGCCGAGCAGCATTGCGAGAAAGACCGCTAGAACCGTTAGAATCCGCATGGTTTGAAACCTGAAAGACAGAATTGACGGATTATAGCGCAGACATGGAAGTGGAAGCCGCGGCAGCGGAGGAGGATTGGCGCCTCCTGTCCCTGCCGGAGGATTGTTGCGGACTACGGCTGGATCAGGCGCTCGCTCGCCTGCTGCCGGAGCATTCCCGCAGCCGACTTCAGAACTGGATACGGGACGGGCGGGTGCTGGTGGATGGGGCAGCCTCGGACCCCAAGCGCAAGCTGCGCGGCGGCGAGACCCTGGTGGTCCTGGAGGAAGAACCGCCGCCAGTGGTGGGCGTGGAACCGGAGGACATGGCACTGGACATCCTCTTCGAGGACGACGCCTTGCTGGTGATCGCCAAGCCGGCCGGGCTGGTAGTGCATCCCGGAAGCGGCAACTGGTCCGGCACCCTCATGAATGGGCTGCTCTTTCGCTATCCGGGACTGGCCGGCGTGCCGCGGGCCGGCATCGTGCACCGGCTCGACAAGGATACCTCCGGCCTCATGGTGGTGGCGCGCAGCCTGCCGGCCCAGACCGATCTGGTGCGTCAGATGCAGGCACGCACGGTCAAGCGCCAGTACCTGGCCCTGGCCTGGGGCGAAGTGGCGCGGGACGGTCTGGTGGACGCACCCATGGCCCGCCACCCGACCCAGCGCACCAAGATGGCGGTGGTGCCGGGAGGCAAGGCGGCACGTACCCATTACAAGGTGCTGGAACGCTTCCCCGGCCTGACGCTCGTGGAATGTTCCCTGGAGACCGGCCGCACGCATCAGATCCGGGTGCATATGGCGAGCATCAAGCATCCGCTGGTGGGCGACCCGGTGTACGGGCCGCGCCATCCGCCGCTGGCCGCCCCCGCCGTCGCCCGAACCTTTCCCCGTCAGGCGTTGCACGCCTTCCGCCTGGGCCTGACCCATCCCGTGAGTGGCGAAGCGATGAGCTGGGAGATGGCCTTGCCGGAGGATTTCCAGGAGCTGTTACGGGCGTTGCGCGAGGGCGGGGGCTGACCGGTACCCTCTTCGAGCCGGACCGATCCTGCCGTCACACCCCTGCCAAGCTCACGCGGGTTGCAGGACAAAACCTTCGGCAGCGACGCCCGGCCTGACTCCTTTGAATTCACGGGGCTTTGCGTCTGACGGAAAAGAAAAAGCCGGGGGGAGTCTTGCCCCCGGCTTTTGTTTCTTACGCTCTTCCGTCCCGGCGGCGAACTGGCCGCGGCTTTCAGGCGGTGGTGGCGATGATGCCGCCCGAGGCGCTGATACCGGCGCCTTGCTGCTGCATGTTCTGCACCAGGTGGGTCAGGAAGGATTGCAGGCTCTGGCCGGTGCTGGAAGAAGTCGCCTGGGACGAATTATTTCCCTGGACCGCCTGGAGCAGGTTCTGATAGGCGTTGCTCAGGTCGCTCGTGGCGGAACTGCTGCCGGAGGACAGGGACTGCACCAGACTCTCCAGGCGGCTGGAAAGGTCGGCATAGGCGCCGCTCCGGGACGATGTGCCCGAATTCGTGCCGGTGCCGCTACTGGCGTTCTGGCTGGCTGAATTCTGGTTCAGGGCCTGGAGCAGGCTGTGCATGAAGGCGTGCAGGGCCTGGCCGGCCGCCGGGTTGTTCGCCGCCTGGGTGCCGTCCTGGTCGCCATCCGCGTCGCTGGCTCCGCCGACGGCCGGGGGGGCGCCGTTGTTGCCGGACGGGCTGATGCCCGCCTGGTTCAGGGCCTGCATGATGGCCTGCATGAAGGCCTTGCCGCCGACCTTCTGGGCGCCGCCGGACCGGCCGCCGCCGTCGCCGTCCTGGTCTTGACTCGGCAGGGCCTGGCCGACCGAACTGCTTTGGTAAACGCCGCCGGTCTGGAATGCCGCAAAGCTTGGGCTGATGCTGTTGATGGACATGGGAGGCTCCTCGTCGTCCGGGTTGGGGGCTGAAACGGTCGCTGACATAAGCCCGCAGATGAGGGGATTATCGGTGAGGAGTGTCTGGAATTCCGGGCCATACGGCCCGGAATACTGTAAGAAGTCGTAAGGCGTGACTTCAGGTCCCCAGGTAGGCTTCCACGACCCCCGGATGGTTCAGGAGGTTTTCGCCCGAATCCGCCAGGACGATGCGCCCGGTCTCGATGACGTAGCCGTGGCGGGCGATCTTCAGGGCCTGGCGCACGTTCTGCTCCACCAGGAGCATGGTCAGGCCCGTGCGGTTGATCTCGGCCAGGGTGCGCAGGATTTCCTGCACCAGGATGGGGGCCAGACCCATGGAGGGTTCGTCCAGGAGCAGGAGGCGCGGCTTGGCCATGAGGGCGCGGCCGATGGCCAGCATCTGCTGTTCGCCGCCGGAGAGGTTGCCGGCGAACTGCTCGGCCCGGTCCTGGAGCCGGGGGAAGAGGTGGAATACCTGCTCCAGGGAATCCTTGACGCCGGCGCTGTCGCGGCGCGTGTAGGCGCCCAGCGCCAGATTCTCGCGCACGGTCAGGGTGGTGAGAATGGCCCGGCCTTCCGCCACCTGGACGATGCCCTTGCGCACGATCTCGTGGGGCCGGAGCCGGGTGATGTCCTCTTCCTCGAACAGGATCCTGCCTGATTTCGGCGGCAGGAGGCCGGAGAGGGCGAGCAGGGTGGTACTCTTGCCCGCCCCGTTGGCGCCCACCAGGGCCGTGATCTCGCCGTCCTTGAGTTCGAAACTGACGTCCTTGACCGCTTCCACGTGGCCATAGGCCACCGCCAGATCCTCTACCCGCAGCAGTACGCTCATGGCTGGGTCTCCGCATCGTCATCCCGGCCCAGGTAGGCCTCGATCACGTCCGGGTTGCTGCGTATGGCTTCCGGCTTGCCCTCGGCGATGATGCGCCCGAAGTTGAGGACCGCGATGTGCTGGCAAAGGCCCATGACGAAGCGCATGTCGTGCTCGATGAGGAAGACGCCGTACCCCCGATCCCGGATGGCGCGGATTTCCTCCATGAGTTCCGCCTTCTCCGAGGGGTTCATGCCGGCCACCGGTTCGTCCAGCAGCAATAGGCGCGGCTCGGTGGCCAGGGCGCGGGCGAATTCCAGTTTGCGCTGCTCGCCGTAGGACAGGCTGTCCGCCAGCAGATCGGCCTTCCGCTCCAGCCTGAGCCAGGACAGGAGTTCGAAGGCCCGCTCCTTCGCCTTCTTCTCGCCGTCGCGGCAGGCGCGGGTGTTGAAGAACAGGGCCGCGGGCCCGTAGGCCAGGTGCCGGTGCATGCCCACCATGACGTTTTCCAGCAGGCTCATATGGGGGAAGATGCGGATGTTCTGGAAGGTGCGGGCCACCCCGAGTCGGGTGATGCGGTGGGGGGCGAGTCCGACCAGATCTCGCCCTTCCAGGGCGATGCTGCCGGAGGAGGGCGGAATCAGGCCGGTGATGAGGTTGAACACCGTGGTCTTGCCGGCGCCGTTGGGGCCGATGAGGCCGTAGATGCTGCCGGCGGGCACCTCGAAGCTCACGTCCTCCAGCACGGACAGGCCGCCGAAATGCTTGCCGACGTTTTTCAGGGAGAGCATGTTCATGCCTTCTCCTCACGGCGTTTCCGCCGCAGCCAGGCGCGCACGCGGTGCGGATCCCACAGGCCGGTGGGCAGGAAGAGGACCACCAGGATCAGGATGGCGCCATTTACCGCCATGCGCCAGTCCTGGAGGAAGCGCAGCACTTCCGGCAGCACGGTGAGCAGGCTTGCCCCAAGGATCGGCCCGAGGAGGCCGCTGGTGCCGCCCAACACCGCCATGGTGAGGATGTCCACCGCGCTCTCGAACCCGTACTCCCGTGGGCTGATGAAGAAGGTGTAATGGGCGTTGAGGGCTCCGGCCAGGCCGGCGATCAGGGCGCCCAGGGTGAAGGCGAAGAGTTTGTGGCCATCCACGTCCATGCCCATGAGCCGGGCCGCCACCTCGTCCTCCTTGATGGCCTCGAAGGCGCGCCCCACCCGGGACCGGGCGAGCCGAACGAGGCCGTACACGGTGAGGGCGAGGAAGAGCGCGATGTGCCAGCCTTCGGTGCTGGGCGGAATGCCGTTCAGGCCTTCGGGCCCGCCGGTGATCTCCAGGTTGAGCACGATCACCCGCACCACTTCGCCGAAGGCCAGGGTGGCCATGGCCAGGTACACCCCGGACAGGCGCAGCACGGGGGCGCCGATGAGGAGTGCCAGGAGCGCCGGCGCCAGGGTGCCGGCGGCGAGGACGGCGGGAAAGGGCCAGCCCAGGGTCAGGGTCAGGAGCGCCGAGACGTAGGCGCCTATGCCCATGAACGCGGCGTTGGCCAGGGACAGGAGGCCGCAGGACAGGGTGATCTGGATGGAAAGCGCCAGCATGGCATGCACGCCGATGCTGTAGACCAGGGTGTTGTAGGTGGACCAGAAATCTGAGAGCCAGGCCATTTTGTCGGTAAGCGGTAAGCGGTAAGCGGTGAATGGTAGGTGTTGAACGGCGCGCCGCAGGCGCGGATGTTATTTCGGCCTCACCGCTTACCCGTTACCGCTCACTGTTCTCATGCTTTTCGTTCCAGCACGCGCCCGAAGAGGCCGGAGGGGCGCACCAGGAGGATGAGGAAGAGCAGGCCGAAGGCCACCGCGTCGCCCATCTGGCTGGACAGGTAGGCCTTGCTCATGACTTCGGCGAAGCCCAGGAACAGGCCGCCGATGAGGGCGCCCCGGATGTCGCCCATGCCGCCCAGGATGATGACGGCGATGCCCTTGTGCAGGATGGGCTGGCCCATCTGGGGCGTGATGGCGTTGAAGTCCAGGCCGATGAGCACCCCGGCCACGCCACCCAGGGCGGCGGCGACAAACGAAGTGAGATGAAAGAGACCCTCCACGTTGATGCCCAGGAGGTAGGCGGCCTTGGGCGATTCGGCGATGGCGCGCAGGGCGCGGCCCAACTGGGTGCGGCGCAGGACGACGAACAGCAGGGCCATGAGGGCAAAGGCCACGGCGACGATGCCGATCTCCAGGGCGCGCAGGTGGATGCCGGCGATGACCAGCTCCCCCGCGGGCAGGGTCTCCTCGGGGAAACGGTGGATCTCGGCGCCGAACAGGCCCTGGCCGGCGCTGGTGAGCATGATGGCCACGCCTATGGTGGCGATCATGGGAATCAGGTGGGGGGCATTCCTGGCCCGGAGCGGCTTCAGTATCAGCACATCCACCAGGAGGCCGATGCCGCCGGATACCAGCATGGCGCCTATCAGGGCCAGCCAGAGCGGCGCCTGGAACCGGGTGACCAGCACCAGCGCCGCATAGCTGCCCACCATGAACACCGCGCCATGGGACAGGTTGATGACCGCCAGCACCCCGAACACCAGGGTGAAGCCCAGGGCAAAGAGGGCATAGACGCTGCCCAGGGTCAGGGCGTTGGCAAGTTGCTGGGCGAACATGGTTTCGAGAACCGCAAAGGCCAATTGAACCGCAGAGACGCAGAGGCGCGGAGGAAAATCAAAAACCTGTTCGGCCAGGCGCCAGCATCCGCCGGGAGAGTGCTAAAGCTTCGATGGCTCATGGTTCTCTCTGCGCCTCTGCGTCTCTGCGGTGAATTCGTGCTATTTCCCTGTATAGAGCGTGAACTTCCCGCCCTTGATGATGTAGATGAAGGGCTTCTGGTCCGCGTCGAAGCCGCCGGGCTTGCCGGCCTTGGGGGCGGCGGGCCGGAACTTGAAGGGGCCGGTGGCGCCGTTCAGGGTCACCTTGGGCAGGGCGTCCCGCAGGGCCTGCCTGTCGGCAGCCAGGTCGTCCGTGATCTTGATGCTCTTCAGGGCCGTGGCCGCGGTGTACATGGCGTCGTAACCCTGGGCGGCGAACTGGTTGGGTTCCGCGCCGAACTTCTTCTTGTAGGCCGCGACGAAGTTCTGGTTGACCGGCGCCGGGTTGGCATTGGACCAGGGGCTGCCGACGAAGGTGCCGTCGCCGGCGAGCTTGGAGATGTCGAAGAGCTTGGGTGAATTGAAGCCGTTGCCGCCGATGAAGGGCGCCCTCAGCCCCAGGGAGCGGGCCTGGAGGATGATGTTGGCGGCTTCCTCCGCCAGGCAGGAACAGACGATGGCGTCCGGCTCCCCCCCCTTGATCTTGGTGAGCTGGGCCTTGAAATCCACGTCTCCCTTGACGTAGGTCTCGGTGGTCGTGACCGGGATCTTCTGCTCTGCCAGTACCGCCTTGAACACGTCGTAGCCGCTCTTGGTGAAGGCGTCGTCGTTGCCGTAGATCACCGCTACCTTCTTGATGCCGTAATGCTTGACGGCGCTCGCCACCGTCACCGGCAGCACGTCGGATTCCATGACCGAATTGCGGAAGATCCAGGGGCCGATGTCCGTGATGCCGTTGGCGGTGTTGGAGGTGCCGAAGGCCACCACCTTGGAGGCGTTCGCCACGGGGCCGGCGGCGAACATGGAGTTGGACAGGGTGGGACCGAAGATCATCAGCACCTTGTCCTGAAAGATCAATTTCTTGAAGACGTTGATCGCTTCTTCCTTCTTGCCCTGCTCGTCCTCGATGACCAGTTGCAGTTGATTGCCGTTCACCCCGCCCTTGGCGTTGATTTCTTCCGCGGCGAGCTGCATGCCGTTCCGGATCGGAGTGCCATATTGGGCGGCACCTCCGGAAAGGGCTTCCGCTATGCCTATGCGCAGGTTGGCGGCGCCGGCCGGAGCGGCGGCGAGAATGACTGTGGCGATGGCGAGACTTTTCAGCAGTGGCTTCATGGGGGTCATCCTGTTGTCCTCCGGAAAGGTTGGCGGGCGGCATGGCCGACGAGGGTTCAAGGAACGAAACTTAACAAAATCCGCGCCGAAGGGCAAAAATCCGCTGCGGCACGTGCCAAGCGGGGGTGCAAACTGGTACATTTCAGCCCGCCAGTATTAGCTGAGGAACACCATGCGGTTGAGCTCCTTTTCCGATTACAGTCTCCGGGTTCTTGCCTACCTCGGGGTCAATGCGGATCGTCTGGTGACCATCGCCGAGGTCGCCCAGGCCTATGCCATCTCCGAGAACCATCTCATGAAAGTGGTGCACCACCTGGGGCGGGCGGGCTATCTGGAAACCGTGCGGGGCAAGGGTGGAGGCATACGCCTGGCCAAGGCGCCGGAAGACATCGTGATCGGCGAAGTGGTGCGCCAGACCGAGAGCGATCTTGCTCTCGTGGAGTGTTTCGGCAATGAATGCTGTCGCATCGCCTCCGTGTGCCGCCTCAAGTCCATCCTGCAGGAATCCCTGGAAGCCATGTTCCTGGTGCTGGATGGCTACACCCTGGCGGATGTGCTGGACACTCCGCTGGATCGCCTGATCCGGACGATTCCGTAAGCCGTCGGCCGAGAGCCCGGGCCGTCCGTGTTCCGTGAACGCATGGCGTTCGATGCCGGCACGGCTATCGCAGGGTTTGCCCTCTTCCCGTTGTAGCTTCGAGGACAAAAGCGCCTCGTTTGGCGCGCCGCGGCAGTGCATGTGCCGAATATGGCATCTTTTTCGGCCAAGGCCTCCGGGCTGCCGCCTTTTTCAACGCAGGCGCCCCCATTTCTGGCAGTCCCGGCCGGCGCCCGCTTGGCTGCCGTCTGTGCATATGGAATATACGGAATTTCTAATTCTATGATTTATATGACAAGGCGGGCGAGGGGTGGCTTGGATCGGCGCGCCCTGCCTTTGCTCTTTTGGCTGGTGACGCACGAGCTGGCACGCAACTTGTTAATGATGACTACAAATGCTTTATCGGGGCTTGGTGATGACATCTCTGGCAACAGGTGTGACGGATTGGCCGGAAGCTTTCGTGGTCGGCGCGCTCCGTGCCCCGGTTCGGTCGTCATCTCGGACGGGCCATTGATTGCCATGGCTCATTTCCGACAGTTTTCTTCCGCGACCGGCAGCTTTTCCTATCTTCTTGCCGATATGGAAAAGCGCGAAGCGGTGCTGATTGACCCGGACGACGCCCAGGTTTCGCTGTACGCGGGGGTGCTGGAAGAGTTGCAGGTGAGGCTGGAGGCGATTCTCTTCACTCATGTGCATGCCCCCAGACCATTGCCGGCCGAGCGCCTCCGGGCTGCCACCGGGGCCGATCTGGTGGTCGGTGAGATGAGCGGCCTGGAGGGTGCGGAGCGCTACCTGGCCGACGGTGACGTGCTGGCTTTCGGCGACGAATTGATACGGGCCTGGCGCACGCCGGGACACACCCGCGGCTGCATGAGTTACCTGTGGCGGGACCGGGTGTTTACCGGGGATGCGCTGCTCATAGGCGGCTGCGGGGCGACCGATGAGGAGGGCAGCGATCCGGGGGCGCTTTACGATAGCTTGACCCGGCGGCTTCTGGCCTTGCCGGATGAAATCCTGGTTTATCCGGCCCATGACTGCTCCGGCCGGCGGGTCAGTTGCATAGGCGAGGAACGGGAAGCCAATCCGAAGTTGAAAGGTACGACGCGGGACGAGTTCATCGCCCTGCAAATGGGGATGCCCCGTGCGGGACGGGTGGATTTTGTGTCTGTAGTAACAAGTCGGTGACTGTCCGGTGAGACAATAGCGCTTTTGACGTCTTCCCATCAGTCCAATATTTCCGAGAAAAGCCATGACCCAAGTGACACAAGAAAAAAAGAAGGAAAAATCTGGAACCCTGTATGCCGAGCACGAGACGATCTACGCGCGCTCGGTGCAGGGCAAACTTTTCGACAACCTGCGTGTGGCCGCGGCGGTCCTGACCCAGATCGTGTTCTATGGCCTGGTCTGGCTGCCATGGAATGATCGCCAGGCGCTCCTGTTCCACTTGGTCGAGCGCAAGTTCTACCTGTTCGGCCTGGTGTTCTGGCCCCAGGACGTGATCTACCTGGCGATCCTGCTGATCATCATGGCCTACGCCCTGTTCCTGGTGACGGCCCTGGCGGGGCGGGTATTCTGCGGCTATGCCTGTCCGCAGACGGTCTACACGGAAATCTACATGTGGATCGAAAAATGGATCGAGGGTGATCGGGCGGTGCGCATGAAGCGGGACAAGGGGCCGTTTACCGCCACGAAGGCGCGCCTCAAACTGACCAAGCACGTCCTGTGGCTGGCGGTAGCGCTCTGGACCAGTTTCACCTTGGTGGGTTATTTCACCCCCATGACCGAACTGATCCACAACTTCAAGACCTGGACCCTGGGCCCCTGGGAGACCTTCTGGATCTTCTTCTACGCCGGCTTCCTCTACATGATGGCGGGCTTCATGCGCGAGCAGGTGTGTCTGTACATGTGCCCCTACGCCCGCTTCCAGAGCGCGATGTTCGATCGGGATACCCTGATCGTCAGCTACGACGAGGCCCGTGGCGAGCCCCGCGGCGCGCGCAAGAAGGGTGCGGATGATTCCGCCAAGGGCGATTGCGTGGATTGCGGCATCTGCGTCCAGGTCTGCCCGACCGGCATTGACATCAGGAATGGCCTGCAATACGAGTGCATCGGTTGTGCCGCCTGTATTGACGGCTGCGACGAGGTCATGGAGAAGGTGGGGCTGCCCAAGGGCCTGGTGCGCTATACCACGGAAAACGCTCTGGCCGGCACCTCGGAACACGGCGGCGTGGTCGGGCATATCATCCGGCCGCGGGTGGTGATCTATACGGTCATCCTGATGGCGATCCTCGGCGCCACGACCTGGGCGCTCAACCATCGCCTGCCGCTCAAGGTGGACGTGCTGCGCGACCGCACCATCCTGTCCCGCGAGGCGGACGACGGCCGCATCGAGAACATCTATACCCTGCGGGTGATCAATACCGACGAGAAGCCCCACACCTACAACCTGACCGTGACCGGCCTGAAGGGCATCGGCATCAACGGTGCGACCCACATTGACGTGCCCTCTGCCAGCAGTCGCACCGTGTCCATCGCCGTGCGCGCCGACCAGGACAACGAACCCAAGGGGTCGAACCAGATCTTCTTCGACATCATTGCCGCGGACAGCGCCGCGCTGAATGCGCACGAGAAGAGCACCTTCATGCTGCCTCGTTAGCCGTTCATGATCCAAGGACTCACCAGGAATGAAAGCCGTGGCATCGTAACCCCTCGCCCCCAGCCCCCGCCTCCGCGCCCCACGGCCGGCACTGCATTGCCGGCCGGCTGCGAGGGCGGGGAGCTGGCTCCCCGAAACCCCCTCTCGCCCCTCAAGGGGCGAGGGGAGCCTCGTGAGTCGCTGGCGCGACTTTCACGGTAAGTCAGTTTTCTCCCCGTCCACTTAGGTGGACCACCCCTTCGGGCTGCCTCTTGGCGGCCCGTTTTTTTTGCTTGCCTTGCCTGCCTTGTTACTGTATAAATTGACAGTACCGCATCCAGGGAGGCCACCATGGCCAGGCAAAACGATTCTTTCCGCGCTTTTTCCGGCGCTTCTTCCGACGGCTCCGGCCGGCAACTCACGGCCCGGCAGGCGGAAATCCTGGCGCTCATCCGCAGCAGCATCCAGGAGGACGGCATGCCGCCCACCCGGGCGGAGATCGCCCGCGCCCTGGGTTTTTCCTCGGTGACGGCGGCGGTGGACCATCTCAAGGCCCTGGCGAAGAAGGGGCTGATCGAGCTTCTGCCCGGCTCTTCCCGCGGCATCCGCCTCGTGGAGGCGCTGGAGCCTGGCCTGCCCCTGATCGGGCGGGTGGCCGCGGGCAGCCCCATCCTGGCCCAGGAGCACATCGTCGGCCGCTACCCCGTGGATATGTCCCTGTTCTCCCCCCGGGCCGACTACCTGCTCACGGTGCGCGGACTGAGCATGAGGGACGCGGGCATCCTGGACGGGGACTGGCTGGCGGTGCATCGCACGCCCCAGGCCCGGTCGGGCCAGATCGTGGTGGCGCGGCTGGATGAGGAGGTGACGGTGAAGCGCCTGCGCCTCTTGCCCGGCCGGGCCGAACTGTTGCCGGAGAATCCGGATTTCAAGCCCATCGTGGTGGACCTGGAACGCCAGCCCCTGGTGATCGAAGGCCTGGCGGTGGGCGTCATTCGCCGCATGGAGGATGGAAAATGAATGCCAATCTTGCCGCCGTATTGTCCAGCCCCGCCATCTGGCGCGGGGGCGAGGTGTGCGCGCCCGCCTGTCCTTCCCTGCCTTCCGGTTTCTCCATTCTGGACGCGGAACTGCCGGGAGGGGGCTGGCCCGGCAACGGGCTCACGGAAATACTCTCGGATTGTGCCGGCATCGGCGAACTATCGCTCCTCCTGCCGGCCCTGGCCGGCCTGAGCGCGGAAGGGCGGGGGGTGGTATGGGTGGCGCCGCCCTTCGTGCCCTATGCCCCGGCCCTGACCGGCGCCGGCGTGGCGCCCGAGCACTGCCTGGTGCTGGCCCCGGAATCGGCCCGGGACGCTCTCTGGGGGGCGGAACAGGCCCTGCGTTCCGGTGCCTGCGGCGCGGTGCTGGCCTGGCCGGAGCAGAACGTGGACTACCGGTCGTTGCGCCGCCTGCAACTGGCCGCGGAGGAGGGCGGCACCCCCGCCTTTCTCTTCCGCCCGTCCAGCGTGGCGCGCCTGCCTTCTCCCGCGCCCCTGCGCCTGGCCCTGGCATTGGAGGAGAGAAGCCTGATGGTTCGCCTCCTGAAGCGTCGCGGCACCGCCTCCTCGTCGCTCCTCTCCCTGTCGCTCCAGCCCCAGCGTTTGCGCGGGCAGGCGCCCGCTGGCATTTCCAGGATACCGACGGCCGCCCTTTCGTTGGTGCATTGAAAAACCATGAACACCTCACCGCAAAGGCGCCAAGGCGCAAAGGGCCGCAAAGGAAACCCTTTTCATGGCTGCCCGGAGCCTCCCCGAACCGCAACAGGGCCAAAGTCTGAGAGCTTTGCAGTTCTTTGCGGCCCGTTGCGTTCTTTGCGTCTTTGCGGTGAAAGGGTTTAGAACATGCTCTGGATCGCCCTCTATCTGCCTGAACTGCCCATGGAGTCCGCGGCACGCGGTGCGCCGGAGGATGTGCCCCTGGTGCTCTCCGACGGGCCGGTTCATCGCCTGAAGGTGTGCGCGGCCAACGGCGCGGCGCGGGCGATGGGCATCGCGCCAGACATGGCGCTCGCCGCCGCCCAGGCCCTGTGTCCCGCGCCGTGTTCCAGCCTCCGGGTCATGGCCCGGGATGAGGACCGGGAACAGGCGGCCCTGGCGAGCCTGGCCGGCTGGGCGGGGCAATTCACCCCCACGGTCAGCCTGGAGAAAAACGGCCTGCTGCTGGAGGTGGAAGCCAGCCTCGCCCTCTTCGGTGGGCTCATGCCGCTCCTGGCGCGGCTACGCCGGGGCGTGCGGGAACTGGGCTTCTCCGCCGTGCCCGCCGTGGCCCCCACGCCCCTTGCCGCCTGGTGGCTGGCACGGGCGCGCCATGTCTGGCCCGGCCTGCGCAGTTGTTTCGATCCGGCCCGTCTGATCGAACATCTGCGCCCCCTGGATCTGACCGTCCTGGGCTGGCCGGAGGGCAGCGTCAGCCTGCTGGAAGGCCTGGGCATACGCCGCCTCGGGGCTTGCCTGGACCTGCCCCGGGACGGCTTTGCCCGGCGCTTCGGCCCGGAACTGGCGACGCTGCTGGATCGGGCCCTGGGGAGTCTGCCCGATCCGCGCCCCCTGTTCACGCCGTCCGAGTCCTTCTCTTCCGGCCTGGAGTTGCCGGCCGAGGTGGATAGGGTGGAGGCCCTGCAATTTCCCCTGCGCCGCCTGCTCCTCGAACTGGAAGGTTTCCTGCGGGGGCGGGGGGCCGGCGTTTCCCAACTGGAACTCATGCTCGGCCATACCGGCAAGAGACGGACGCGCGTTTCCCTGGGCCTGGCGGCACCGGAGCGCCATGCCTCCCGTCTTCTCGCCCTCCTGCGGGAACGCCTCAACCGGGTGGAACTGTCCCAGCCCGTGGTGTCCATGATTCTGGTGGCCGAGGGCTGGCTGCCCTTCGCGGCGGAAAACGCCGGCCTCTTTCCGGATGGGCCGGGCCGGGGTGGCCGCTGGCGGGATTTGCAGGAACGCCTGCATGCCCGCCTGGGTTCTGGCCGGGTGCATGCCCTGAGGACGGAGGCGGATCATCGGCCGGAAGCCGCCTGGCGGGCAGCGCCGGTGCTGGATGCGGCCGGCAAGGCCCAAACGCCGGGCCCGGGCGTGGCAGCGCCGCGCCCCGTCTGGCTCTTGCGCGCGCCCCGGCCGCTCCCCTGTCGGGACGGCACGCCCGATTACCACGGGCCGCTGATTCTGCTTCAGGGGCCGGAACGCATCGAGGCCGGCTGGTGGGACGACCGCCCGGCGGGCCGCGACTACTACGTGGCCAAAAGCCGCCGGGGTGAACTTCTCTGGGTCTACCGCGATCATCGTGCCGCACCGGAATGGTATCTGCACGGGGTCTTCGCCTGAGAAAATCGTGGGGCGAGCCGTGAAGAAGCATCAGTCCGAGATCTCCTGGAGCGAGGAGGACCTGGCCTATGTGGCCTGGGTGCCGGGCCTGCCCGATCGCAAGGCCCGGGGGGAGAGTCCGGAACAGGCCCTGGCCCGGCTGCAAGCCCTCATCGAGGAGCGGCCGCTGGCACCGTCGCCGGAGCAAGCCGCCCCGGAGACCGCCGTTCCGTCGGAGGCCGGGGCCAGGAAGCGTCGGGAGAAGCCGAAGCTCACCCGCCTGGAGGCGGCCTCCCGCCAGCTGGATGCGGCCATCAGCTTGTTCTTCGCCGCAGGCGACCCCCTGGCCGTGCATGCCCTGGCGACCGCCGCCGGGGAACTCTTTGCCGACCGGGTGGCGCGCTGGAACGGCGAGGCAGTCGGCGACAGCCTGCCGCGGGAAGCCTATCTGCGCACCCTGAAGGAGGCGCGGACGCTTTGCCGGACGATCGGCGGGGAGGAAGCCCTGGCGTTCGACCCCTCGGGCAATGACGCCCTGATTGCCCAGGCCATAGCCGACCGGCTTGCCGCCTGCCCCTCCCGGCCCCTGAGCCGGGAAATGGCCGCCTTCCGCGACTGGTACCGGGCGGCCCGCTCTCCCGAGGTTCTGGCGGAAGCCCCGGCCGCCGTGCATCCCCGCCGCCGCGCCATAAGCCGGCCACTCCCCGGCTCGTTCGTCCAGTTCAGCCTGCTGCCCGAAACTCTGTAGGTCGGGATTTATCCCGACAAGGGCACCCATGAAGCCCGATGTCGGGATAAATCCCGACCTACAGCCCGACCTACACCATGCTTCCTTCCTACGCCGAACTCCACTGTCTCTCGAACTTCTCCTTCCTGCGGGGGGCATCCCACCCGGAGGAAATGGTGGCTCGGGCGGCCGTGCTGGGTTATTCGGCTTTGGCCCTCACCGACGAGTGCTCCGTGGCCGGCGTCGTGCGCGCCCACCTGGCGGCGAAGGAATGCGGCATCAAGCTCATCGTCGGCACGGAAATCCGCCTGGAGGATGGGCCTGAACTGGTGCTCCTGGCTACGGATCGGGAAGGCTACGGCAACCTGTCGGAACTGATTTCGCTGGGCCGGCGCCGGGCGGCGAAGGGCGCTTATGCGCTGACCCGCGCCGATCTGGAAGGGGGGCTGCCCGGTTGTTTGGCCTTGTTGGTGCCCGAAGAGTCGAGAGCCGGCGATGTCGGGCTGGAGCCCGACCTACAACTACCCGCGCAAGCCCGTTGGCTTGCATCACGTTTCCCGGGTTCTGCCTGGATCGCGGTGGAATTGCTGCGGGGGGCGGATGATCTGGGGCGACTGGAGTCCCAGCGCGCCCTGTCCGCCGAGACCGGCCTGCCTCTGGTGGCCGCAGGCGGCGTCCGGATGCATGTGCGGGGGAGGAAACGCCTCCATGATGTGCTCACCGCCATCCGGGTGGGGCGGCCGGTGGCTCGCTGCGGCTTCGATCTCCTGCCCAATGGCGAGCGCCATTTGCGCAGTCTGGGCCGGCTCTCGGCCATTTATCCGCCGGAACTGATGATGGAGACCCTGGCGGTGACGGAACGCTGCCAATTCTCCCTGGAGGAACTGCGCTACGAATACCCGAAGGAGGTGGTGCCGGAAGGGGAGACACCCAGCTCCCATCTCAAGGCGCTGACCCTGGCGGGTCTGGCACGCCGTTACCCCCGGGGCGTGCCGCCTTCGGTTTCGGAACTGGTGGACAAGGAGTTGGCCCTGATCCGGGACCTGGCCTATGAGCCCTTCTTCTTGACGGTGCACGACGTAGTGGTCTTTGCCCGTAGCCGGGGCATCCTGTGCCAGGGGCGCGGCTCGGCGGCCAATTCCGCCGTGTGCTACGCGCTTGGGATCACGGAGGTGGACCCGGCCCGTGCCTCGCTCCTCTTCGAGCGCTTCATCTCGAAGGAGAGGAACGAACCGCCTGATATTGATGTGGATTTCGAGCACCAGCGGCGGGAGGAGGTGATGCAATACCTCTATGCCAAGTACGGTCGGGAAAGGGCGGCCCTGGCCGCCGCCCTCATCACCTGGCGCCCGAAGAGCGCGCTCAGGGACGTGGGCAAGGCCCTGGGGCTGTCCCTGGACCAGGTGGACCGGCTGGCGAAATCCGTTTCCTGGTGGGACGGCCGGACTATTCGTCCGGAGCGCCTCCTGGAGGCGGGCTTCGAGCCGGACAATCCCACCATCAAGTTGCTCACCGAACTCGCGGGGGAACTCCTGGGATTCCCGCGCCACCTGTCCCAGCACGTGGGCGGCTTCGTCATCGCCCGGGACAAACTCACGCGCCTGGTGCCGGTGGAGAATGCCGCCATGCCCGGGCGCACCGTCATCCAGTGGGACAAGGACGACCTGGATGCCCTGGGCCTCCTGAAAGTGGACGTGCTGGCCCTGGGCATGCTCACCGCCATTCGCCGCTGCCTGGACCTGGTGAATGGCTGGCGGAATAGCCGGCTCACGCTTTCGGATATTCCTTCGGAAGACCCGGCCGTATACGACATGATCGGCAAGGGCGATACGGTGGGGGTGTTCCAGATCGAGTCCCGGGCCCAGATGGCGATGCTGCCGCGACTGAAGCCCCGGAATTTCTACGACCTGGTGATCGAGGTGGCCATCGTGCGCCCCGGTCCCATCCAGGGCGGCATGGTGCATCCCTATCTCAGGCGGCGCCAGGGACTGGAGCCGGTGGACTACCCCAGCCCGGCCGTCAAAAAAGTATTGGAGCGCACCCTGGGGGTGCCCATCTTCCAGGAGCAGGTGATGCAGATCGCCATGGTGGCGGCGGGATTCACGGCGGGGGAGGCGGACCAGTTGCGCCGCTCCATGGCGGCCTGGAAGAAAAAGGGCGGCCTGGACAAGTTTCACGGGCGGCTGCTCTCGGGCATGCTGGCCCGGGGCTATAGGTCAGAATTCGCCGAGCGCATCTTCCAGCAGATACAGGGCTTCGGCGAATACGGTTTCCCCGAATCCCACGCGGCGAGCTTCGCCCTCCTGGTCTATGTGTCCGCCTGGCTCAAGTGCCATGAACCGGCGGCCTTCGCCTGCGCGCTGCTCAACAGCCTGCCCATGGGCTTTTACTCGCCTTCCCAGATCCTCCAGGACGCGCGCCGCCACGGCGTGGCAGTGCTGCCGGTGGACGTGGCGGTGAGCGGCTGGGAATGCGCACTGGAAAGCGGGGAAGTGGAAAGTGGGCCGTGGGAAGTAGGAAAGGCAACGGCGCGCCCGCGGCACGGCAGCCGTGCTCCCTCCACCCCAGCTGTCATTTTTTACTCTACCCACTACCCACTGCCCACTTCCCATTCTCCCGTCTTACGCCTGGGTCTGAACCGGGTAAAGGGGCTTTCCCGCGAGGGCGCGATCCGCATCGAAGAGGCCCGCCGGCAGGCGCCGTTTTCTGACGTGGGCGATCTGGCGCGGCGCTCGGAACTGGATAGTCGCGACCTGGATGCCCTGGCCGCGGCGGACGCCCTCGCGTCGCTGGCGGGCCATCGGCGGGAAGCCCTGTGGCAGACCCTGGGAGTGGACGCGGGGCTCTCCAGGCAGGCGCCGCTCCTGGCCCAGGCGCATTTTTCGGAGCGCCAGCCCGACCTGTTCGCACCCACGGAGGGGGAGGACGTGGTGGCGGATTACGGCAGCCTGGGCCTCACCCTGCGCTCCCATCCCCTGGCCCTTCTGCGGGGGAAACTGAGCGCCTTGAATCTCTGCACGGCGGCCGAGGTGGGTGCCGCCCGACCCGGCCAGGTGGTGCGCGCCGCGGGCATCGTCACCTGCCGCCAGCGGCCGGGCACCGCCTCCGGCGTCACTTTCCTCACGCTGGAGGACGAGACAGGGCAGATCAACGTGGTGATCTGGAAGAGGCTGGGGGAGCGTTATCGCCGGGAACTGCTCACCGCCCGGCTGCTGGCGGTCTATGGCCAGGTGGAGCGTTCCGGCCAGGAGAGCGAGGTGGTTCATCTCATCGCCGGGCGTCTGGTGGATCGCACGGAACTGCTCGGCCGGCTGGTGACGGAGTCACGGGATTTCCAATAGCCATGCTCCTGTGGACATGCCGCTCCCCGCCGCGTATCCTGCCCCGCTGGCATAACCCTTCCGGCCGCACACCATGAATTCCCGTCTCCTCTTCCTCCTCGTCGGCGCCGCCTGTGCCGCGCCGACTCTTGCCCCGGCCGCGGATGCCGTCGCCCTCAGGGCCGGCTTGCTCGCCTGTACGCATGAGACGGACGAGCGCCTGGAAGCCTGCGTACAGAGGCTGGCCCGATCCCTGGACTCCGACAACGGAAAAGCCATGGGGGAACAGTTTCGCGAGCAGTGGAGCCTGGCCAAAATTCCACCGGCCCCGACCGACCAGGAGACTCCACCGGGCAGGAAAGACAAGGAAGTTCAGGAGATGCCGTGCAGCCTGTGCGCCTACCGGCCCAGCTACATCATCGCCCGCAATACCAGTTCCCCCAACGCCTGGCCCTTCTCCCCCTCCGCCGGTCATGCCGTGACTTCCCCCGTCGCCTCCCAGAGCAACGAAATCAAATACCAGATCAGCTTCAAGAGCCTTCTCTTCCAGGCCGGCCGGGATGATCAGTGGCAGGTCTGGGCCGCCTATACCCAGCAATCCCACTGGCAACTCTTCAATGGCCCCGTTTCCCGGCCGTTCCGGGAGACCAATTACGAGCCCGAGGCTTACGTGAATCGCGTCCTGGACAAGGACACGAACGCCTACAAGAATTGGAACCTGAACATGGTCGGCGTGGGTGTCGTGCACCAATCCAATGGCCAATCCAACCCGCTTTCTCGAAGCTGGAACCGGACCTACCTGCAAGGGGGATTTGCCTGGGACGACTGGACACTCCTGGCCAAGGTCTGGAAACGCTGGAGCGAACCCGCCAGCGACGACGACAATCCGGGCATCGAGAATTACATGGGGCGGGGCGAAGCCACCTTCACCTGGGCGCCGGAAGGCAAGAAGAAATCCGGGGGCAGCGTCATATCCCTGCGCCTTCGTCATTCCCTGAACCCGGCCGCCTCCCACGGCTCGGCCCTGCTGGAGTATTCCCGGCCCATCACGGAGAAAAGCAGGTTCCGCTGGTTCTTCCAGGCCTTCCGCGGCTACGGCGAGTCCATGCTGGACTACAACCACCTGCAAACCACCCTGGGCGGCGGCGTCGGCATCCTGAACTGGTGAAAAACCCGGGAGCGAGCCACGCTCCCCATGCCCCGGTCTCCCGGACGAGAATCGGCGATTGACGGCGACTGCCGGGGGCTGAGATACTCTTTCGCTCCATGGCACAGGGCAGGATATGAACCGCAAGCAACGTCGCGCCGCCGAGAAACAAACCGGCAAAGGAAAAACGCTGCCTCTGGGCGACGTGCTCGCCAGTGCCGTCAAGTCTCATCGGGCAGGGCGTTTGTCCGAGGCGGAAGCCATCTACCGGGCGATTCTCCAGGCAATTCCACATCAGCCCGACGCCTGCCACTTCCTCGGGGTCTTGCTCCACCAGCGGGGGCAAAGCGAGGAAGGCATCGAATTCATCAAGCAGGCGATCGCCGCCAGCCCGGATTATGTGGACGCCCATAACAACCTGGGCAATGTGTACAAGGAAATCGGCGACCTGGAGCGGGCCGTGGTGGCGTATCGCGAGGTGCTCGCCCTGGCTCCCGACCATGCCGGGGCATTGAACAACCTGGGCGTGGTGCTGAAGGATCTGGGGCAATTCGACGAGGCCGTGCGCAGCCTGCAAAAGGCCATCGCCCTGGAACCCAAGCGCGCCGACTTTGTTCAGAACCTGGGCAACGCCTATCGCAAGCAGGGCGACCTGCATAAATCGGCCGAGACCTTCCGGCAGTCCATCGCCATGCAGCCTTACCAGGCCGATGCCTACAAGAACCTGTGGCGGGCGCTCTACCTCGCCCGTGAATTCGACGAGGCGGCCCAGGTCCTGCGGCAATGGCTGGAGTTCGATCCCGATAACCCGCTCGCCCGGCACACCTATGCGGCCCACATGGGCGGCGAGTTCGTCCCATCCCGCGCCTCGGATGGCTACGTGCGGCAAGTCTTCGATGGCTTCGCCGGCAGCTTCGACAACGTGCTGGAGCGGCTGGACTACCGGGCGCCGGGCCTGGTGGCGAAGGCGGTTGCCGATGTGCGCAACCCGCCGCAAGGCAGCCTGACTGTCCTGGATGCCGGGTGCGGTACGGGGCTTTGCGGCCCCTTGCTGCGGCCCTATGCCCAACGCCTGATCGGCGTGGATCTGTCGCCGAAAATGCTGGCCAAGGCGGTGGGCAGGCGGGTCTACGAGGATCTGGTGGAGGCGGAACTGGTGGCTTACCTGGAGCAGAAGCCGGCATCCTTCGACTTGATCGTCTCAGCCGACACCCTGGTCTATTTCGGCGACCTGGGACCGTTCGTGATGGCGGCCCGGAATGCCTTGCTTCCGGGTGGGCACCTGGTGTTCACGGTGGAAAAAGGGGCGGGCGACCAGGCTTTCCGGCTCAACATCCACGGGCGCTACAGCCATGCCGCGGACTACGTGGAGCAGGCCCTGAAGGATGCGGGCCTGCACCTCGTGGCCATGGAAAACGAGACCCTGCGCCAGGAAGCCGGCGAGCCGGTTCCCGGCCTGGTGGTGACGGCCCGCCTGGGCTGAGCCTTTCCCGGCTCAGCCACGCAAGCTATTCCCTCTCAGTGGTGCAGTATCTTGGCCAGGAACTGCTGCGCCCGCTCGGAGCGCGGATTGGCGAAGAACGCCTCCTTGGCATCGTCCTCGACGATGCGGCCATGGTCCATGAAGATGACGCGGTGGGCCACCTTGCGGGCGAAGCCCATCTCGTGGGTGACGCACATCATGGTCATGCCATCCTGGGCCAGCTCCACCATCACGTCCAGCACCTCGTTGATCATCTCCGGGTCCAGCGCCGAAGTGGGCTCATCGAAGAGCATGCAGATGGGGTCCATGGCCAGGGCGCGGGCGATGGCGACCCGCTGCTGCTGGCCGCCGGAAAGCTGGCCGGGGAACTTGTCGGCCTGGGCCGTGAGGCCGACCCGCTGCAGCAGTTGCAGACCCTTGGCCGTGGCCTCTTCCCGCCCGCGGCCGAGTACCCGGATCTGCGCCACGGTCAGGTTGTCCACGATGCTCATGTGGGGGAAGAGTTCGAAATGCTGGAACACCATGCCGACACGGGCGCGAAGATTGGGCAGGTGGGTTTTCGGGTCGCCGACGGAGATGCCGTTTACCGTGACCTCCCCCTGCTGGAAGGGCTCCAGGCCGTTTACGCACTTGATGAGAGTGGATTTTCCGGAGCCCGACGGGCCGCAGACCACCACCACCTCGCCCTTCTTGACCTCGGTGGAACAATCAGTGAGCACCTGGAAGGCGCCGAAATGTTTGCTGACGTTCTTTATGGAGATCATACGCTGGCTTTCTTGCCGAGCCGGGCGACGAGCCGGGAGGCGGCGAAGCTGATGAAGAAATACACGGCACCGGAGAAGAGCAGCAGTTCCACCAGCCGCCCGTCCCGGTCGCCCACCTTGTACGCGGCGCCGAAAAAATCCGCCAGGGCCGAGACATACACGAGAGAGGTGTCCTGAAACAGGATGATGCCCTGGGTCAGCAGCAGGGGCAGCATGTTGCGCAAGGCCTGGGGCAGCACCACCAGGCGCATGGCCTGGCCATGCCCCATGCCGAGGGCCAGCGCCGCGGCCATCTGGCCCTTGGGGATGCTCTGGATGCCGGCCCGGATGATCTCGGCGTAGTAGGCCGACTCAAAGAGCGCAAAGCCGGTCATGGCGGAGGCCAGGCGGGTGTCGCTGCCCGGCGGCAGGTGCAGCACGCTTTCCAGCAGTTGGGGGACGAGCAGGAAGAACCACAACAGCACCATGACCAGGGGAATGGAGCGGAACAGATTCACGTACGCCGTGGCGAACCAGGCCAGAGGTTTTGCGCCGGACAGGCGCATGAGCGCCAGCAGGGTGCCCCAGACGATGCCCAGCACCACGGCCACGACGGTGATTTCCAGGGTGACCGACATGCCCTGCCAGAGGAAGGGCAGGGCGCCGGGAATGGAGGACCAGTCGAGATCCATCATTATTGGGCGCCTCCCATGTAGCCGGGTACCCGGGTTCGCGCTTCCAGCCAGCGCATGAGGGCCATGACCACCACGTTGATACCCAGGTAGAACAGGGTCACGGCGATGAAGGACTCATAGGGCTGGGCGGTGTAGTCCACCAGTTGCCGGCCCTGGGCGGCCAGTTCCAGGAGGCCGATGGTGGAGCACACGGCGGAATTCTTGAAGATGTTGAGAAACTCGGAGGTGAGCGGCGGCACCACGATGCGCAGGGCCATGGGCAGCAGGACGAAGCGGTAAGTTTGGGGCAGGGTGAAACCCAGTGCCAGACCGGCGTTCTTCTGACCGGGGGGCAGGGACTCGATGCCGGAACGCACCTGCTCGCACACCCGGGCGCTGGTGAACAGCCCCAGGCATATCCAGGCGGCAAGGAACTGTTGCAGCATCGGGTTCATCTGCTTGTAGGCGTTGCCGATGGCTGCGGGCAGCAGTTCCGGCAGGACGAAATACCAGATGAAGAGCTGCACCAGCAGAGGCACGTTGCGGAACAGTTCCACCCAGGCCGAAGCCAGGAGCCGCGCCGGACGGGAGGGCACCGTGCGCAGGGTGCCCATGAGGATGCCCAGGACCAGCGCCAGCAGCCAGGCCGACAGGGACAGGGTGACGGTCGTCTTCAGGCCCGCCAGCATCCAGCCCAGATAGGTCGTCTGTCCCGAGGGTTCGGGACTGGCGAAGACGGCCCAGTTCCAGTGATAAGCCATGGGGGCTAGAGGCGGGTGCGCGCTATTTCAGAGTACTCACTCGAAGGGCTTGTCGGTGGGCGTCTTGTAGATGTTGGCCACGGCCTCCGACAGCGGGAAGTTGAGGTTCAGGCCCTTGGGCGGGATGGGGTTCATGAACCACTTCTGGTAGATCTTGCCGGCCTCGCCGGAAGTCATGGCCTTGGCCAGCGTGGCGTCCACCAGCTTCTTGAAGGCCGGATCGTCCTTCCTCATCATGCAGCCGTAGGCCTCGTAGGACTGGGGCGTGCCGGTCACCACCCAGTCGCCCGGGCGCTTGGCCTTGGCCATTTCGCCATAGAGCAGGGCGTCGTCCATCATGAAGGCCACGGCCCGGCCGGTCTCCAGGGTCAGGAAGGACTCGCCGTGATCCTTGGCGCTGATGATGTTCATGCCCAGCTTGCGGCTTTCGTTCAGGTTGCGCAGCAGCCGCTCGGAGGTGGTGCCGGCGGTGGTAACCACGTTCTTGCCCGCCAGGTCGGCGAAGTCGCGAATGCCGGAATCCTTCTTGGTCATCAACCGGGTGCCGATGACGAAGATGCTGTTGGAAAAGGCTACCTGCTTGGCCCGCTCCGAATTGTTCGTGGTGGAACCGCACTCGATATCCACCGTGCCGTTCTGCACCAGCGGGATGCGATTCTGGGAAGTGACCGGAATCAGCTTGATGTTGAGCTGGGGCAGCTTCAGTTCCGCCTTCACCGCGTCCACCACCTTCAACATCAGTTCCTGGGAATAGCCGACTACCTGCTGCTTGTCGTCGTAATAGGAGAAGGGGATGGAGGATTCCCGGTGGCCCAGGCTGATGGTACCGGAATCCTTGATCTTGTTGAGGGTGCCGTCCGCCAGAGCCGGTGCGGCCAGGGCGGAGAGGAACAGGGAGCAGGCGAGCAGGCGGCGGATGGTCATGGTGTCTCCAAGGGGTGAGGACAGAGGAGGGAATTCTATACGATCATGACCGTTCGGGTGTGGGTGTGATCGGCGGCCGATGCGCAAAAATGGGACTTCGCCGCATTTCCTGCCACGCATGCCCGCCTGCGGCTCCGGCGAAGGGAAAACCGGGGGCTTGCCCCGGTGCTTTGGCCGCCATCGTCCCCGGGCGCCCTGTGGATAAATTGATCCAGGCCATTTGGGCAGGAGGGGCATTCTGCTACGGTGGCGCGGTTCTTACCAACCCAGGAGTGTGAGCCATGTTCCTGTTCGACCTGATATTCGGCCGCAAGAAGGATTCCACCACATCCGCGCCGGTGCCCACCGCCACATCCGCTCCGGCCGATGCCAGCGCACCGGGAACGCGTATCCATTACGACCCCAGCTTCATCGCCGCCCTCCAGGAAGATCACCACATACTGCTGGAGATTTTCTCGGGCATCGAAGACGCCCGAGAAACCGGAGAACTCCTGACCGTCCAGACGCGGCTGAACCAGTTCCGCATGGTACTCATGGATCACCTGCTGAAGGAAAACGTGCGCCTCTATATCTACCTGGAGCACATGCTGGCGAACGATCCGGTCTCCCACGAGTTGATTCACCAATTCCGCCATGAGATGGATACCATCGGCAAGGTGGTGGTGGCCTTCCTCGGAAAATACCGGGAGATCGGCATCCATCCGGAACTGGCGGCCGACTTCAGTCGCGACCTGGCCGCCATCGGCCAGGCCCTGGTGGCCCGCATCCGGCGCGAGGAGGAAACCCTCTACCCCATGTATGCCCCTCCCGGCGAGTAGGGCCTCGCGGCCTCCCGGGGATGGATGCGGATCATGGGCGGGATGGGGGGTACAATGCGCCTTTCCCCTTTCGCTTCTTCCCGGCAAGACCCATGAGCCAGTACCGCAATGCCGACATGCCTGCCGATGCGCAGATGGCGTCCCTCAAGCTGCCGCCCCACTCCATCGAGGCGGAACAGGCCCTCATCGGCGGGCTGATGCTGGACAACGCCGCCTGGGACCGTATCGGCGACCAGGTGTCGGAGGCGGATTTCTATCGGGACGACCATAGGCGCATCTTCCGCCACATCTCCCGGCTGATCGAGCAGGGCAAGCCGGCCGACGTGGTCACGGTCTATGAATCCCTGGAGAAGAGCAGCGAGTCCGAGGCGGCCGGAGGGTTGGCCTATCTGGGAGAGATCGCCAACAGCACGCCGTCCGCCGCCAACATCCGGCGCTACGCGGAAATCGTGCGTGAGCGCGGGGTGCTGCGCAAACTGGTCACCGTGGGCGATGAAATCGCCGGCAGCGCCCTGAACCCGAGGGGCAAGGACGCCAAGGAGTTGCTGGACCAGGCGGAAAAGAAGATCTTCGAGATCGCCGAGGCGGGTGCCCGCCATCAGACCGGCTTTGTGCCGCTGAAACCCCTCCTGGGGCAGGTGGTGGACCGCATCCAGGAACTCTACGAGCGGGAGCACCACACCGACATCACCGGGGTGCCCACCGGATTTCACGACCTGGACATGAAGACCTCCGGCCTGCAACCGGGGGACATGGTGGTGGTGGCCGGGCGACCCAGTATGGGCAAGACCGCGTTCGCCCTGAACATCGCCGAACACGTGGGGGTGGAAGCCGGCCTGCCGGTGGCCATTTTCAGCCTGGAAATGCCGGGCACCCAGCTCGCCATGCGTCTCTTGTCGTCCGTGGGGCGCCTGGACCAGCACCGGGTGCGCACGGGTCGCCTGAACGACGAGGAGTGGCAACGCCTCTCCTATGCCCTGGGCAAGCTGCACGATGCCCCCATCCACATTGACGAGACGGGCGCCATCAACGCCATAGACCTGCGCTCCCGGGCCCGGCGCCTGGCCCGGGAGTACGGCGGCAAGCTCGGGCTGATCGTCATTGACTACCTGCAACTCATGAGCGGCACGGGCAACAGCGGCGAGAACCGGACCACGGAAATCTCGGAAATCTCCCGTTCCATCAAGGCGCTGGCCAAGGAGCTGTCGGTGCCGGTGATCGCCCTGTCGCAGCTGAACCGTTCCCTGGAACAGCGTCCCAACAAGCGCCCCGTGATGTCGGATCTGCGGGAATCCGGCGCCATCGAGCAGGACGCCGACCTCATCATCTTCCTTTACCGGGACGAGGTGTACAACCCGGATACCCAGGAAAAGGGCGTGTCCGAGATCATCATCGGCAAACAGCGTAACGGTCCCATCGGCACCGTGCGCCTGACCTTCCTGGGTGAATACACCCGCTTCGAGAACTTCGCCCAGCCCGGCAGTTATTGAGTCCTCGTGCCCGGCTCCACACGATTCATGATCCTGGAAATCTCGGTTTGAACCGCAGAGACGCGGAGGCGCAGAGGAAAAACGAGGCGTTATGGTGGGTTTCTGTTTCACCCGTCGGGTGAGACCGAGATACCTGCCAAGTTCTGGTTTTCTCTGCGCCTCTGCGGTGAATCAAGTGCTTTTCCCAGGATGATTTGAACCATGCTCAGCTACCGCCACGCCTTCCATGCCGGCAACCACGCCGACGTCCTCAAGCACGCCGTCCTGATCGCGCTGCTCGATTACTTCAATCAGAAGGACAAGCCCTGGTGGTACATAGACAGCCATTCCGGGGCCGGGCTCTATGACCTGCGGGGCGATTACGCGCAGAAGAATGCCGAATTCGACACCGGCATCGGCCGTCTTTGGCACCGTGCCGACCTGCCGCCGATGCTGGAGAATTATGTCGCGCTGGTAAGAGACCTGAACCCCGACGGGAATCTGCGCTTCTATCCGGGCTCGCCCTGGTGCGCCTCACGGCGAGCCCGTCACGAGGACCGGCTGCGCCTGTTCGAGTTGCACGGCAGCGACCATCGCCTGCTGGCCGAGAACTTCAGCGGCGCCGGTAGACAGGTCAAGATCGAGGCCATGGATGGCTATGCCGGCCTGAAGTCCGTCCTGCCGCCGCCGACCCGGCGCGCGCTGGTCCTGATAGACCCCTCCTACGAGGTGAAGAGCGACTACCCGCGCACCGCGGACGCGCTGAAGGACAGCCTGGTACGCTTTGCCGGCGGCACCTACGTGGTCTGGTACCCGCTCCTGCAGAAACCGGAGGCGCGCCATCTGCCGCAGCGCCTGAAAGCCGTGCCGGCCGCCAGTTGGCTCAACGTGAGCCTGTCCGTGCAGGCGCCCGCGAGGGACGGCTTCGGCATGCACGGCAGCGGGCTCTACATCGTGAACCCGCCCTGGACGCTGCCGAAGCTGCTGGAGGCGACCCTGCCCATCCTGACCCAGGCGCTGGGCCAGGATGGGGGGGCGGCTTACACGCTGGAGTACGAGATTCCCTGAACCCGGCGCCGGCGACTGGCGCCGGCGCCATCCGGTGTCAGTCGGAGGGCGACCGCCGCCGCCAGATTGTCACCTGGGAGAGGGTATGCTGGAACTTGCGCCGGGTCTCGCGGATGACGAAGGGGACATCCACCGGTTCGCCTTGCAACTCGAAGTGGGGCGCCAGGATTTCCTTCAGGGCATCCAGGGTGCTGCGGCTTTCACCGTCCTGCTTGAAGCCACCCAGCCACTCCTCGCGCCGGGTGTGCTCTTCGAGCCAGGTATAGGGTGACGCGATCAGCAGCAGGCCGCCGGGGTTCAGCCGCTCGTGGATCGCGGACAGGAAGCGGGCCGGGGCGTACAGGCGGTCTATCAGGTTCGCGGCCAGGATCAGATCGAAACCGGTGAACAGGGGCTTCAGGTTGCAGGCGTCGCCCTGGAGAAATTCCACCTTGTGGCGCGCTTCGTCCAGGCCCAGGTCCGCCAGACGCCGCTCATGCCAGGACAACAACTCGCCCTCGTCCGGCAGGGTGTAGCGCAGCACGCCGTGTTGCGCCATGGCCACCCCCGAGCCGATGAGGCGCGCCGAGAAATCCATGCCGATCACCGACTGGAAGTGGCGCGCCAGCTCGAACGTGGCGCGGCCCGCGGCACAGCCCAGATCCAGGGCCTTCCGGGCGGGATGTCCGCCCATGGCCGAGATGGCCAGGCGCGCCAGGGCGGCCGGGAAATTGGCTACGCCGAAGTACTCGTCACCGTAATGGAATTCGGCGTACTGGGAGAGCAGGGCGTCGCTCTCGTAGCGGGACGCGGGCAATTGCGGCACGGCGCCAGCCA
Organism: Rhodocyclaceae bacterium; assembly: GCA_028714035.1. Lineage (GTDB taxonomy): Bacteria > Pseudomonadota > Gammaproteobacteria > Burkholderiales > Rhodocyclaceae > JAQTNA01. The sequence goes on along the minus strand of JAQTNA010000009.1, from coordinate 66,630 downwards.
CCACGTAGCGGAATCCGGCGTGTTGGAAGAAGTGGCGCCGGAAAGCATAACGGGAGGCGAGACGGCTCTCGTTGCCGCAGGAAATCCAGGCGCCGCCCTTGATCAGATTGTGCCGCTCGTCGAAGGTGGGCGTGGAGAAATCATCGTAGTGGGGATGGACCCGGAAGCCATCGAAGGGGTAGATGGGCGTCTCGGTCCATTGCCAGACATTGCCGACGACATCGAACAGAGCCCCCTGGGGAAAGCGGTGCACCGGGCAGGAGGAAGCCCAGTGGTCCAGGTGCAGATTTGCCGCAGCCGGCGCATCCTCCGGCACCTCGGACACTCCGACGCAGTCCGCCAGGCGATGCCACTCGTCTTCCGTGGGCAGGCGCACGCTCAAGCCGCTGGCCGCCTGCTTCCACCGGCAGAAAGCCTTGGCCTCGTGCTGGTTGGTCTCCACCGGCCAGTCCCAGGGCATGGGCACTTCCTGCGCCATGAGGCGCAGCCACCATGTCCCATCCTTCCTGCGCCAGAATGCAGGGTGCTCGGCCGCGGCGAAGCGGCGCCAGGCCAGCCCTTCTTCCTCCCACCAGACGTCCTCCCGGTAGCCGCCGGCTGTCACAAATGCCAGGAATTCCTGGTTCGACACCAGGAAGCGGCTGGCCTGGAAGGCGGGAATGACCGCCTCGTGTCCGCCATATTCGTTGTCCCAGCCGTAATAAGGGTCGCCAATGTCCTTGCCCAGCGTCACGCGGCCGGCGGATATCTCCACCAGGGCATTGGCCGGCGCGTCGCCGGCCATGGGGCAGGGCGGAAAGGCCGGATGGGGGCGCACGTAGGCCAGGTCGTGCTGGCGCATGAGCACGGAGGAGGTCTCCAGGTGGATGCGCTCGTGCTCGACGCCCATGAGGATGGCCCACCAGGGATGATCCCAGCCTATGGGCAAGGTCGGCGGCGCGCGGCCCATCACTTCATCCACCGTGGCGCGTACGGCGTCCCGATAGGCGCGAACTTCCGGGATGGGCGGCCAGTCGTAGTGGGCGTCGTTCAGGTCGTCCCAGCTCATCTCGTCCACGCCGACGGCGAACATGGACTCGAACCTGGGATTGATGCGCTTCTCGATCAGCCCCGCCAGGAGCATCTTGTTTACGAAGAAGCTTGCCGTGTGGCCGAAATAGAAGACGAGAGGGTGGCGCAGGCTGATCGGCTTCCGATACCACGCTTCATCACAGGCCAGAACCTCGAAGAGTTGTTCGTAGCGGTCAAAGGTGGCGTGGAAATAACGCCGAATTTCCTCGCGCTTAGCTTCCGGTTCCTCGCCCTCAAGACGTGGCGTGCGGGGAAAGAGATGGCTGTTCATGGATGCTCCCAATGCGTTCAGTCGCCGATGTCTTTCAGCAAGACCGGCCCGGTATAGATGGAAACGATGTCTTCACCCTGCATGGTCAGGTGTCCGTCGCGCCGGTTGTCACCCGTGTCGCTGTATTCGAAGCCGAAAACCCTTTGCAGGCAGAGACGCCCGCCTTCATCCCGGGCAAAGCGGTGGCTGCTGACGGCCACCGTGTCGTCCAGGAGTTGCAGGCCCAGGCCGGCGCAGGCTTCGCGCGCGGCAGATACCGCCGCATCCCGTGCCCGAAGGCCATCCAGCCACCACCATACGGCCACTACCAGGAGAAGAAGGCCGAACAGTTCGGGAAAATCCATGGTCATGACCGATGAGGAAAGGGCAAAACCTTAACTCAAAGGCGCCGGGACGAAAAGCGCGATGACAGTTGCCCGCAGGTTTTTCGCGCTACCATACACTTTTGCCTACTCAGTCTGCCACCATGCGTGTCTTGATCGTCGAGGATGACCCTCTCCTGGCCGATGGCCTGACCCAGACCCTGCGTCGCCAGGGCTACCGAGCGGATTGTGTCGGCTCCGCGGAAAAGGCAGAACTCGCAGTCGGCCAGGAAGAATTCGGTCTGGTCATCCTGGACGTGGGATTGCCGGGCATGGACGGTTTCGAATTGCTGCGCCGGTGGCGCGCCATCGGCCAGGCGGTGCCGGTGCTGGTCCTGACGGCACGGGATGCCCTGGGGGACCGGGTGTTCGGACTGAACCTCGGGGCGGACGATTACCTGACCAAACCTTTCGCCACGGAGGAATTGCTGGCCCGAGTCGCCGCCATCGCCCGCCGGGCGCGCAACCAGTCCTCCATGCGCCGGGTACACGGCCCTCTGGCGCTGGACATGGGCGCGCGCCGGGCCAGCCTGGACGACAAGCCCCTGGATCTACCCATGCGCGAGTGGACCGTGCTGGAGGTGCTGCTGGACAACGTGGAGCGGGTGGTGAGCAAGGAACAGATCGTGACCGCCGTGTGCACCTGGGAAGACGACATGAGCCCCAATGCGGTGGAAGTCTATGTTTCCCGCCTGCGCTCCAAGCTGGAGCCCGCGGGCATCGTCATCCGCACGGTGCGGGGATTCGGCTACATGTTGGAAGCCTTCGCCCCCCCCGGCGCTTGAGGCCGGCCCGGTCGTCGTCCATGAAGCCACTTTTGGCTGATCCCGGCTCGTTGCGCGCCCAGATCCTGCGCCGGATACTGCCACCCTTGCTGCTCATGCTGGCGGTCGCCGCCGCGGGCGGCTACTCGATCATCCGCCGCTATGGCGTCATGGCCTACGACCAGCAGATGGCCGACTCGGCCCTGGCCCTGTCCCGCTATGTGAGCGACGGTGGGAAGGACGCCATGGGCAAGCCGGTCATCAAGGTCGCCATCTCGCCCGAAGTGGAGCAGGCGCTGCGCACGGACCGCCATGACTCGGTCTTCTGGGCGGTGCGGGATGGCGAGGGAAACACGGTGGCCGGGGACCCGGATCTGCCGCAGGTGCCGGACGACATGCAGACGGAGGAGGGCGGGGGTTATTTCATCGGCATGGCCCACGGCGAGCAGATCAGGGTCGGCGTCTTTCCCTATCGGGTAAATGGGGTGACGGCCACGGTGATCGTGGCGGAAACCCGCAACAAGCGCCGGCAACTGGCCTGGGACATCGCGCTGGGCATCCTCATCCCGGAAATGCTTCTGGCCGCCGGCGTGGCGGGCGTTCTCTGGTACGGCGTGGCCAGTGCGCTCTCGCCTCTGGAAAAGCTGCGCCGTGACCTTCAGGCTCGCTCCCACACGGACCTGCGCCCCCTGGACGAGATGCCTGTGCCGCTGGAAGTCCGGCCCCTGGTGGAGGAAATCAACAATCTCCTGCTGCGCCTTGCACAGGGGGCAGCCTCGCAACAGCGCTTCATCGCCAACGCCGCCCACCAGTTGCGCACACCGCTTGCCGGATTGAAAACCCAACTGGAATTGACGCTGGCGGATACGGATCATGCCGCCCGCCAGGCCAGGCTGGAGCAATGCCGGGGTGCCACGGAACGGACGGCGCGCCTGGTCAATCAACTGCTCGCGCTGTCCGCAGCCGAACACGGCGGGCAGGGGCAGAGGCCCTGGGGCGCCACGAATCTGGCGGAGGTGCTGCGTGCGCGGGCCGATGACTGGGTGCGCAGATCCATCGAGAAGAACCTGGATTTCGGCCTGGAGTTGAGCAAGGCGACCGTGGACGGCGATCCCCTGCTGCTGGGGGAAATGGCGGCGAACCTGGTGGACAACGCCCTCTCGTACACGCCGGAAGGCGGCCGGGTTACGCTCCGTTGCGGCCTGGAGGGCGGGGCGCCCTATCTTTCCGTGACGGACAACGGTCCCGGCATTCGTGCGGATGCACGGGGGCGGGTGATGGAGCGCTTCTTTCGTCTCCCCGGCACCCAGGGCATCGGTAGCGGCCTGGGACTCGCCATCGTGGGCGAGATCGCCGGGCGCCACGGCGCCGCCATGGCCATCCTGGACGCCCCGGAAGAGGAGCATGGCACGCTGGTGATGGTTCGATTCCCCGCTCCCGGAGGTTCGGTCGCCGCGGCCTGAGCGGAAGCTCCAGGCGCTCCCGATGCACTCATTTACTGGGGCCTCTGCACGGAGCGGGCCGGTTCAAGGTACAATCCGGCCCGCCCTACTGCCACCCCCGCAGGCTTTTCGCCCCTTTCCGGCCACGCTCATGCAGCACATTCGAAATTTCTCCATCATTGCCCATATTGACCACGGCAAATCCACGCTGGCGGACCGCATCATTCATATCTGCGGTGGCCTTTCCGACCGGGAGATGGAAGAACAGGTGCTCGACTCCATGGATCTGGAGCGGGAGCGTGGCATCACCATCAAGGCCCAGACCGCGGCACTCAGCTACAAGGCGCGGGACGGCCAGGTCTACAACCTGAACCTGATTGACACCCCCGGCCACGTGGACTTCTCCTACGAGGTGAGCCGTTCCCTTTCGGCCTGCGAAGGCGCCCTGCTGGTGGTGGATGCCTCCCAGGGCGTGGAGGCCCAGACCGTGGCCAACTGCTACACGGCCATCGAACTGGGCGTGGACGTGCTGCCGGTGCTGAACAAGATTGACCTGCCCTCCGCCAACCCGGACGGCGCGCGCCAGGAGATCGAGGATGTCATCGGCATTGACGCCACCGATGCCGTGCTGTGCAGCGCCAAGACCGGCGTCGGCGTGGAAGACATCCTGGATGCGGTCATTGCCCGCATCCCGCCGCCCAAGGGCGATCCGGAGTCGCCGCTCAAGGCGCTCATCATTGACTCCTGGTTCGACAACTACGTGGGCGTGGTCATGCTGGTGCGCGTCGTGGACGGGCGCTTGAAGGCCAAGGACAGGATTCTTCTGATGTCCAACGGCTCCCAGCACCTGTGCGAACAGGTGGGGGTGTTCACGCCCAAGTCCGTGACCAGGGAAGCGCTCTCCGCCGGCGAGGTGGGTTTCATCATCTCCGGCATCAAGGAACTGAAGGCGGCCAAGGTGGGCGACACGGTGACCCTGGTGACCAACCCGGCCGCCAGCCCCTTGCCCGGCTTCAAGGAAATCAAGCCCCAGGTGTTCGCCGGACTCTATCCGGTGGAACCCAACGAATACGAGTCCCTGCGGGATTCCCTGGAGAAGCTGAAACTCAACGACGCCTCGCTGCAATACGAGCCGGAAGTGTCCCAGGCCCTGGGCTTCGGTTTCCGCTGCGGCTTTCTGGGCCTCCTGCACATGGAAATCGTGCAGGAACGTCTGGAGCGGGAATTCAACCAGGATCTGATCACCACGGCGCCGACGGTGGTCTATGAAGTCTCCCTGCGTGATGGGTCCGTGATCCAGGTGGAAAATCCCTCCAAGCTGCCGGATCTGTCCAGGGTGGACGAGATCCGCGAGCCCATCATCACTACCACCATCTTCGTGCCCCAGGAGTACCTGGGTGCGGTCATCACCCTGTGCACCCAGAAGCGGGGCAACCAGGTGAATCTGGCCTACCACGGCCGCCAGGTGCAATTGACTTACGAGATGCCCATGGCCGAGGTGGTCATGGATTTCTTCGACAAGCTGAAGTCCGTTTCCCGCGGCTATGCCTCCCTGGACTACGACTTCAAGGAATACCGTGCCGCCGACGTGGTGAAACTGGACGTGCTGATCAACGGCGACAAGGTGGACGCCCTGTCCCTGATCATCCACCGCGCCAATTCCGCGTACCGGGGCCGGGCGCTGGTGTCGAAGATGCGCGAGCTCATTCCGCGCCAGATGTACGACGTGGCGATACAGGCGGCCATCGGCTCCAACATCGTGGCCCGGGAAAACGTCAAGGCCATGCGCAAGAACGTGCTGGCCAAGTGCTACGGCGGCGACATCACGCGCAAGAAGAAGCTCCTGGAGAAGCAGAAGGCGGGCAAGAAGCGCATGAAGATGGTCGGTAGCGTGGAAGTGCCCCAGGAAGCCTTCCTGGCAGTGCTGCGCGTAGACGATAAATGACAGTTGTCAGTTGCCAGTTGCCAGGCATTTACCGCGGCCTTCGGCCGCGCATGCTTTGACTGACAACTGATAACTGACAACTGGAAATTGATATGAACTTCGCCCTGATCCTCTTCATCCTGTTGCTGGCCACCGGCGTCGTCTGGGCCTTTGATCGCTTTCATGCCCGGAAGCGCCGTCCGGCGGGGGCGCCCGATCCTTGGTGGGTGGAGTACGGCGGCAGCTTTTTCCCGGTCATACTGGTGGTGTTCTTCCTGCGCTCCTTCGTGGTGGAACCCTTCAAGATTCCTTCCGGCTCCATGATTCCGACCCTGCTGGTGGGCGATTTCATCCTGGTCAACAAGTTCACCTATGGCATCCGTCTGCCGATCGTGAACAAGAAGATCGTAGCCATGAACGATCCCAAGCGCGGCGACGTGATGGTATTCCGCTATCCGGAAGATCCGTCCCTGGACTACATCAAGCGCGTCGTCGGCCTGCCCGGTGACAAGGTGATCTACCGCAACAAACGCCTGTTCATCAATGGCGAAGCCCAGGCCACGAAGGCCGCGCCGGATTACCTGCACAAGGACAAGCTCTATTACTCGCCCCGGTTCGTGGAGAATCTGGGGGGCGTGGACCACGCCATCCTGAACGAGAAGGACGCCCCGGCCTACGTGCCTTTCGTCAACCAGTTCCCATTCCGGGAAAACTGCATCTACAATACCGACGGATTCTCCTGCACGGTGCCCCAGGGCCATTACTTCATGATGGGCGACAACCGGGACGCCAGCAGCGACAGCCGGATATGGGGCTTCGTGCCCGAAGCCAATATCGTCGGCAAGGCATTCATGATCTGGTTCAATTTCGGCGACTTGCAGCGCATAGGCGGATTCAGATGAAGACTCTCCGGAAGGCGGTAAAGCGTCAGCATGGCTTTACCCTCGTCGGCATGCTGATTATGGCCCTGGTGGTGCTGCTGCTCGCCTTGCTCGTCATGAGGGTCGTGCCCGCCCTGATGGAGTACTTCACCATCCGCAATGACGTGAACGCGCTGGTGAAAAGCGGAGAGTTGAAGGGCGCCTCGGTTCCCGAGGTGCGCGAGGCTTTCAGCAAGCGGGCTCAGGTGGACGACATCACCGCCATATCGCCCACGGACTTGGACATCAGCAAGGAAGGCAGCGAACTGGTGATCGGATTCGCCTATACGAAGAAGATCCCACTGTTCGGCCCGGTCAACCTCACCATTGATTTCCAGGGCGCTACCAAGCCCGGCGGCTAACCACTTATGGTCTACCGCGATCCCCGGCGATGAATGTGCTCGTAAATCTCCCCCTCACTCCCCCGCCTCCGCGCCCCACGGCCGGCACTGCATTGCCAGCCGGCTGCGAGGGCGGGGAGCGTGCTCCCCGAAGCCCCCTCTCGCCCCGCAGGGCGCGAGGGGAGCTTCGTGAGTCGCTGTCGCGACTTTCACGGTAGGTTCGCATGGCCAACCCCAAGCTGGAACGGCTGCTCGGCTACAGTTTCCAGCAACCCGCACTCCTTTCCCAGGCGCTTACGCACCGCAGCTTCGGCACGCCCAACAACGAGCGCCTGGAGTTTCTCGGCGACAGCGTGCTCAACTGCGTCATGGCCTGGGTGCTGCATCAGCGCTTCGACCAGATGCGCGAGGGCGATCTTTCCCGGCTGCGTGCCAGCCTGGTGCGCCAGGAGGCCCTGTTCCGGGTCGCAGAGTCGCTGAATCTGGGCCAGTATCTCTTCCTCGGGGAAGGCGAGCTCAAGAGCGGCGGCGCCCGTCGTCCCTCCATCCTGGCGGATGCGCTGGAAGCGGTGTTCGGTGCCGTGATGCTGGACAGCGGTTTCGAGGCGGTACGCGCGCTGATTCTGCGCCTCTTCGAGCCGCTGCTGGCGGAAGTGGATGCCGGCAAGCCGGCCAAGGACGCGAAGACGGCGCTTCAGGAGTTTCTCCAGGGGCGGCGTCGTGCCTTGCCCCAATATGTGTTGAAGACGACGCGGGGCGAGCACCACGCCCAGGAGTTCGAGGTGGATTGCGTGCTGGAGGGTGCCGGCCCGGTCGCCACGGGGGTCGGCCCGAGTCGGCGCGCCGCGGAGCAGGAAGCGGCCAAGGCGGCCCTGGATAAATTGAGTGGAAAGCGATGAACGAAACCAAGCAGGAAACCGTTTCCCAAGAGGCCGCGGCAACAGCCTTCCACACCGGCTACGTGGCGGTGGTCGGCAGGCCCAACGTGGGCAAGTCCACCCTGATGAATCGCCTGGTGGGGCAGAAGATCAGCATCACCTCGCGCAAGGCCCAGACCACCCGGCACCAGATTCGCGGCATCCTCACCCAGGGGGCGGTGCAGTTCGTGTTCGTGGATACCCCGGGGTTCCAGACCAAGCACAAGAATGCGCTGAACCGGGTGATGAACCGGGCCGTGGTGCAGTCCCTACAGTCGGTGGACCTGGTCCTGTTCGTGATCGAGGCGGGGCATTGGGGCGAGGCGGATCAGGCCATCCTCAAGCTGCTGCCGGAGAATGTGCCGGTGATCCTGGTCATCAACAAGGTGGATCGCCTGAAGGACAAGAATGTCCTCCTGCCCTTCCTCCAGAGGCTCTCCGCCGAACGGGAATTCGCCGCCATGGTGCCGGTATCCGCCGCCAAGGGGCAGGCCACGGACGAACTGATCAAGGCCGCGGCGGCTCTCTTGCCGGAATGCGAGCCCATGTATGATCCGGACGACATCACCGACCGCTCCGAGCGCTTCCTGGCGGCCGAATTCCTGCGGGAGAAGCTGTTCCGGCGCCTGGGTGATGAATTGCCCTACGGCATGACGGTGGAGATCGAGAAATTCGAGATCGAAGGAGCGCTGCGCCGCATCCACGCCGCCATCATCGTGGACCGGCAGGCGCACAAGGCCATCGTTATCGGCAAGGGCGGGGAAACCCTCAAGTCCGTGGCCAGTGATGCGCGCCTGGATCTGGAACGCCTCTTCGACGGCAAGGTTTTCCTGGAAGTATGGGTCAAGGTCCGGAGCGGCTGGGCCGACGACGAGCGTGCGCTCAAAAGCCTCGGTTACGAGTGATCGGGGAGTAGGGAGTGGGAAGTTGGGAGTGGGGTATGCGGCTTGGGCCACGGAGATTGGGTGTGTCCCGTCGAGGGGGCGCTGACTCCCGCAGTTGCTCCGTTTCCCACTTCCCACTTCCCACTTCCCGCTTGCGCCCTTCAGGGGCGCACCGATGAGTGGCAGGAACCGGGTGGACGGGGCGGCGGCCTATGTGCTGCACAGCCACCCCTATCGGGAAACCAGCCTGATCGTCGAGGCATTCAGCCGCGATCACGGGCGGGTGGGCCTGGTGGCCAGAGGGGCGCGCCGTCCTCACTCCCAGTTGCGCGGCCTGCTCATGGCCTTTGCACCACTGGAACTGTCCTGGTTCGGCGGCGGCGAGGTCCGCACCCTCGCGAAGGCGGAGTGGCAGGGCGGCCAGCCTCTCCTGACCGGGCAGGCGCTTCTGGTGGGCTACTATCTGAACGAACTGCTGCTGCGCCTTCTGCCTCGGGACGATGCCCATCCGGGCCTGTTCCAGGCCTACGGCGAGGTGGTGCGGCAGCTGGCCCTGAGTCCGGACTCGGGAGGGGCGGCCAGTCTTCGCCGCTTTGAACTGACCTTGTTGCAGGAACTGGGCTACGGCGTGTCGCTGGAGCACGAGGCGGAAGGCGGCGAGGCCGTGGTGGCGGAGGGGCTTTATGCCTACCTCCCGGAACGCGGTCCCGTTCGAGTGGCGGACGCGGAGGCCGCCTCCCCCCTGTTCACGGGGAAGGCGCTCCTGGCCATGGCAAGGGACGACTATGCGGACGCCGAAACCCTGCACCAGGCCAAGACCCTCATGCGTCATCTCCTGGGCCATACTCTGGGAGGCCAGGCGCTGCACACGCGGCGGGTATTCATGGAGATGCAGGAGTTGTAGTGGCGAGCGGAGAGCGATGCTTGCCGCAGCTATGGCACGCTGACATTGCTCTCCACTCTCCTCTCATGATTTTGATAAGGTTTGAACATGATTGAACTCGGCGTAAACATTGACCACGTGGCCACTCTGAGACAGGCGCGGGGCACATCCTATCCCGACCCCATCCGGGCCGCGCTCCTGGCGGAACAGTTCGGGGCGGACGCCATCACCCTGCACCTGCGGGAGGACCGGCGGCATATCCAGGACAAGGACGTGGAAACACTGCGCCCGCTGCTGAAGACGCGCATGAACCTGGAGGCGGCCGTCACAGAGGAGATGGTGGACTTCGCCTTGCGCATCGCGCCCCAGGACGTATGCCTGGTGCCCGAGCGGCGCCTGGAACTGACGACCGAGGGGGGGCTGGACGTGGCCGGCAGCTTCGAGCGGGTGCAGGCCGCCGTGAAGAAGCTCGCCAAGGCGGGCATCCGGGTGTCGCTCTTCATAGATCCGAACACGATGCAGCTTGCGGCGGCCCGGGAGGCGGGCGCGCCGGTGATCGAACTGCATACCGGCCGTTATGCCGAGAGCCACGATGCGGATGAGACGGCGCGGGAGTTGGAGCGCATCCGGGAGGCCGTGGCCTATGGCACCACCCTGGGCTTCGACAAGGTAAACGCCGGGCACGGCCTGCATTACGGGAACGTTCAGGCCATCGCCGCCATTCCCGGGATCGCCGAACTCAACATCGGCCACGCCATCGTGGGCGAGTCCATCTTCCTCGGCTGGCAGGAGGCGGTGTCCCGCATGAAGCGTCTCATGATGGAAGCCCGGGCGTGATCTTCGGCATCGGCACGGACATCGTTTCCGTGGCGCGCATGGAGGAAATCCTGGGGCGTCACGGGGAACGCTTTGCCGAGCGCATCCTGACCGAGGCGGAGCGGGAGGCCTGGCGGCGCTCGCCCCACGGCGGACGCTTCCTGGCCAAGCGTTTCGCCGCCAAGGAGGCCTTCTCCAAGGCTTTCGGCACGGGAATCCGCCCGCCGGTGGGTTTCCAGACGGTTTTCATTGAGCATGATCAAATTGGCAAGCCTTCGCTCGGGTATTCTGGCGAACTTTTGCCGCTCATGCAGAGCCGGAAGCTTGCCGCCCATCTCAGTCTTTCCGACGAAAGAGACTACGCCGTCGCATTCGTGGTGATTGAAGAACAAGGCTGAACGCGGCAAGCCAGGCATTGCGATTCGGGAATGTCCCGCACAAGCGCCTTCACGCCATGAATACCCTCTCATCCCGCACCGGTCCGGTCATGCTTGATTTGCCCGGAAAGGAACTCACCGCCGAAGACCGGGAACTGCTGTGCCAGCCCCTGGTCGGCGGCGTCATCCTGTTTTCCCGCAACTACGAAACCCCGGAGCAACTGCGCCGTCTGACCGGGGAGATTCATGCCCTGCGGGAACCGCCCTTGCTGATTGCCGTGGATCACGAAGGCGGGAGGGTGCAGCGCTTCCGGGAAGGGTTCACGCGCCTGCCCGCCATGCGCATCCTTGGCCGTATCTGGGATCAGGACCGGGAGAAGGCGCGGCAGGCCGCCCATGCCGTGGGCTTCGTCCTGGCGGCCGAATTGCGCGCCGGCGGTGTGGATCTCAGCTTCACGCCCGTGCTGGACCTGGATTTCGGCCTGTCCACGGTGATCGGTGACCGTGCCCTGCATCGGAAACCCGAGGCGGTGGCTCGCCTGGCGGAGTCGCTGATCGAGGGCCTGGCACTGGCGGGCATGGCCGCGGTGGGCAAGCACTTTCCCGGCCATGGCCATGTCGCCGCCGACTCCCACGTGGCGATTCCCGTGGATGAACGCAACATCGTGGAACTGGCCGGATCGGATCTGGCGCCCTACAAGCTCATGGGCGGGAAGCTGGGCGGCGTGATGCCGGCCCACGTCATCTACGACCAGGTGGATCGGGGCAAACCGGCCGGCTTCTCCTCCTTCTGGCTGAAGCAGGTGTTGCGCGGCGAACTGCATTTCGAGGGCGCCATCTTCAGCGACGACCTTTCCATGGCCGGAGCCAAGGTGGCGGGCGGCATCGTCCAGCGGGCCGGGGCCGCCTGGGACGCCGGCTGCGACGTCGTGCTGGTGTGCAACGACCGTGCCGCGGCCCTGGAACTGGTAGCCGGCTGGCAGCCTGCGCCACGCAAGGCGTCCGAGGCGCGCCTGCTGGCCCTCATGCCAAGGATACCCGCTCCCACTCTGGACTCGGATGGCTATCGGGCGGCGCGGGAGCTGGTGGCGGCCCTGGCGGAGTCCGCATGAGCGCCGTTCGGGGCTGCCGGGACTGTGCGCGCCTCGCGGGCTTCCTGGACGGGGTGCGGGAACGGCATCCGGACTATTTCGCCGCCCCGGTGCCCCCCTTCGGCGATCCGCAGCCAGGGCTCCTGATCGTGGGCCTGGCCCCAGGCATGCACGGCGCCAACCGCACCGGCCGACCCTTCACCGGCGACCATGCCGGCATCCTTTTGTACCAGACGCTCCACGATTTCGGCTTCGCTACCGCGCCGGAGTCCATCTCCGCCGACGACCCCCTGCGCCTCGTCGGCTGCCGCATCACCAATGCGGTGAAATGCCTGCCGCCGGCCAACAAGCCGGAGCCTTCCGAGATCCGCACCTGCAACCGCCACCTGGCGGAAGAACTGCAAGCCCTGACTTCGGTGCGGGCCATCCTGGCCCTGGGACTGGTGGCGCACAAGGCCGTGCTCATGGCGCTCGGAATGAAGGCCTCGGCCCTTGCTTTCGGCCATGGGGCACGCCACGAACTGCCCGGCGGGCGGGTGCTGTTCGATTCCTACCATTGCAGCCGCTACAACACCCAGACGCGGCGCCTGACGCCTGAGTCCTTCGCCCGGGTATTCCAGGCGATCCGGCACGAACTGGACCGGAAGCCGTGAACGACTGGATTCTTCCCGACTGGCCTGCCCCCGGCAACGTCCGCGCCCTGTCCACCACGCGCGCCGGGGGCGTGAGTCCCACCCCTTATGCCTCGATGAATCTGGGAAATCACGTGGGTGACGATCCGGAATGCGTGGCGCGAAACCGGGATATCCTGGCGGGGGCAACGGGCGCGCGGCCCCTCTGGCTGAACCAGGTGCACGGCACGGCTATCGCCGTGGCGGGGTCGGCGGTGCCGGGTGCCGCCGCCGACGGCTCGGTCTCCCGCCTGCCCGGTGCGGCCTGTGCCGTCATGACCGCCGACTGCCTGCCGGTGCTCTTGTGCGACCGGGCCGGCACGGTGGTCGCCGCGGCCCATGCCGGGTGGCGCGGCCTGTGCGCGGGGGTGATCGAGTCCGCCGTGGCGGCCATGGGCGTGGCGCCTGGGGAAGTGCTCGCCTGGCTGGGGCCGGCCATCGGCCCGGAGGCCTTCGAGGTGGGCGCCGAGGTGCGCCAGGCCTTCACGGAGCACGATCCGGAGGCGGCCCTGGCCTTCCGGGAAAGGGAGGGCAGATGGCTGGGCGATCTCTACCTGCTCGCCCGGCAGCGCCTGGCGGTCCTGGGCGTTGCCGGAACCTGGGGTGGCGGCCTATGCACCTTCGGTGATCCGGAGCGCTTCTATTCCTTTCGCCGGGATGGCGTCACCGGCCGCATGGCGAGCCTGGTGTGGCTTTCCGACTGACTCGGGTTGTTTCCAAGCATCGCAGTTCAGAAGCACCCGCCAGTTGTCTTAAAGCGGATCATTTTAGAGGAGTGCCCCATGAACAAGCCCAGAAAACCGACTGCCAGAGGCGAGAATTCCGATGGCCCCGTTGAATCGGCTCGTTCCGTGGAGCGGCTGCGGGACCGCCTGGTAAAAAAATTCGCGGACCGTTCCCATGTGCGCATGGACATGCTGTTGATCCTCTCGGCCTGCTTCGGCGCCGGCCTGATCGCGACGAAACTCCTCTTCTGGGTGGGCGTCACGTCCATGCTCTGGCGCTATCCGCTGATGATCCTCGCGGCCTACGGCGCGTTCTTCCTCGGCATCCGCATCTGGCTGGCCCTGGCCGGATACGCTGTCCTGTCATCCAGCGGACAGTCGTCGCAGGGCGGAAGCTTCTCCGGCGGCAATTCCGGTTCCGGAGGTGGCGGCTCCTGGGGCGGCGGCTCGTCCGGTCCTTCGTTCGAAGGCGGCGGCGGTTCGTTCGGGGGCGGCGGCTCTTCCGGGTCTTTTGACGAGCCCGCGCTGGGCGGCAGCGGTTCCAGTGCTTTCGTCGGCGGGGAGGCTCCCGTGAGCGGTGGCTCCGATTCATCGTTCGGCAGCTTCAGCCTCGGCGACAGCGGTTCGAGTGGCGGCGGTGGAGGAGGAGGCGACGGTGACGGCTGGCTGGCGTTGGTGGCGCTGGCCGCGTTGGTGGCGGTGATTTTTGGTTCTGCGGTCTATGTGGTCTATGCGGCGCCCACCATCCTGGCCGACGCCGTGCTTGCCGGTGCCCTGAGCGGCGGGTTGCACCGCGCCTCTCGCCGCATCGGTGCCGAGGACTGGGCGGGCAGCGTCTGGCACGACACGCGCATTCCGTTCGCGCTGATCTTCGTACTCGCCCTGGTCTTCGCCGGGGTCAGCCAGTACTACTACCCCGGCGCCCACACCGTTTTCGATCTGCTGCGCCTGGCGAATCCCTTTGCATGAACGGGTGGCAAGGCGGCGCCTGATTTCCGAGCTAACCGGCTTCCTTGACGCAGCCTTCGGCGCCGCACTCCAGCCAGACCGCACGGTCTTTCCAGTCCGGCAGCACCCAGCGTTCGCAGCATCGCCCATCCACCTCGTGCTCGTGTCGGGCGGGGCGGTGGGTGTGGCCATGGATCAGGCGCGGGTAGCCGTGGCGGCGCAGGGCCTGCGCCACGGCTTCCGGATTCACATCCATGATGGCGCTCGCCTTGCCCGCCTTCTCTTCCTCGCTCTGGCGCCGGTAGGCCTCGGCCATGGCGTGCCGTTCCGTGAGCGGACGGGAGAGGAACCCGGACTGCCACTCCGGGCTCCGACTGAGCGCACGGAAGGCCTGGTAGGCGGTGTCATCCGAGCACAGGCTGTCGCCGTGCATGAGCAAGGTCGGCACGCCGGAAAGTTCGATCAGCGTCGGATCGGACAGAAGGGTGAGGCCGGATGCGCGGGCGAACGCCGGGCCGATCAGGAAATCCCGGTTGCCGACCATGAGATAGCCGGGGACGCCGCTTCGCACGAGTCCGGCGAGCGCCCGGACGATGCCGGAGCCGAAGGCGTCACTTTCCAGGCAGTCGTCTCCGACCCAGTATTCGAACAGGTCGCCCAGGATGTACAGCGCCCGGGCCTGCCTGGCCCGTCCTTCCAGGAAATCCAGGAAAGCGCCGGTCACATCCCGCCGGCTGGGACAGAGGTGGAGATCGGAGATCAGTAGGTCAGGCATCAGAGTTCAGGTATCAGGGTGAAAATGCGCGCGCAAAGCGCGCGGAAACATGACTGACAACTGGCAACTGATACCTGACAACTGAATCAGACCACTTCCGCCTTCTCGATGATGACGTCTTCCTTGGGCACGTCCTGGTGGAAACCGGCGTTGCCGGTCTTCACGGACTTGATCTTGTCCACCACGTCCTGGCCTTCCACGACCTTGCCGAACACGGCATAGCCCCAGCCGTTGGCGGTGGGGGCGGTGTGGTTGAGGAAGCCGTTGTCGGCGACGTTGATGAAGAACTGGGCCGTGGCGGAATGGGGGTCGCTGGTGCGGGCCATGGCAACGGTGTACTTGTCGTTCTTCAGGCCATTATGCGCCTCGTTGTTGATCGGCTCCTGAGTGCCCTTCTGCTTCATGCCCGGCTCGAAGCCGCCGCCCTGGATCATGAAATTGGAGATGACCCGGTGAAAGATGGTGTTGTCGTAGTGGCCGGATTCCACGTAGGAGATGAAGTTCTTGACGGATAACGGTGCCTTCTCCGCGTCCAGTTCCAGGGTGATGGTGCCGAGATTGGTATGCAGCTTGATCATGGATGGTCCTTTATTTGCTTGGGGTCAGAAGTTTTGCGGATTCGATGATGATGGGCTTGTCCGGCACGTTCTCGAACATGCCCCGGTCGACGGGGAAGGTTCCGGTGGAGGCGTTGCCGATGGCCTGGACCACCTCGGCCCCCTTGACCACCTTGCCGAACACCGCGTAGCCGTAGCCATCGGGGGCAGGGGCGTTGAGGCCGGTGTTATCCACCAGGTTGATGAAGAATTGCGCCGTGGCGGAATTCGGGTTGTTGGTCCGGGCCATGGCGATGGTGCCCGCGTCGTTCTTCAGGCCATTGCTGGCTTCGTTGGGGATGGGCGCGCGCGTCGCCTTCTGCTTCATCTTGGCATCGAAGCCGCCGCCCTGGATCATGAAGCCGGGAATGACCCGGTGAAAGATGGTGCCGGCATAGAAACCATCCTTCACGTATTGCAGGAAGTTGGCGACGCTCTTGGGCGCCTTGTCCGGGTAGAGTTCGAGGACGAGGGTTCCCTTGTTGGTCTTCAGTTCCACCTGGGGATTGGCGGCAAGGGCTGACAGGTTGACGCCGAGCATCAGGAGAAAGGCGAAGGCGCGTACAAGAAATTTCATGGGAGGCTGTCCTCTTCAGGTGGGGATTTCGGCGTTCCGGGGCGCGAGGCTTACTTGGCCGGGGCGGGTATGACTGGGGCGGGAGTGATGATCTCACGCACCAACTGTAACTTGCGCGCCGCATTGCCTCCGGCTTGCGCATATTCACCGGCCGCCATACGAGCATAGATGTCGCCCAGGTTCTCGTGGGCCACGGCATAGGCGGGGTTGGCGCGCACCGCGATCTCGAGGGTGCTGCGGGCCTGTTCCACGCGGCCCTGGCGCATGTAAAGCACGGCCAGGTTGTTGTAGGTCTCCGGAAGCTCCGGGAATTCATCGCGCAAGGTCTCGAACTGGGCGATGGCATCGTTCTGGCGATTCATGTTCATCAGGATGACGCCCTTGAGGAAGCGCGGCCGGACCTCGCCGGGCTCCGCCGCAATGACGCCTTCGATCTTCACCAGGGCCTCCGCGTAACGCCCCTGGCGTTCCAGTTGCCCCGCCTCCGTCAGTGGCGTCACCTTCTGCGGGGCCGGAGCCGGCGAGGGGAACAGGACGGACGCTGCCAGGGCGGGCTGGGCCGAGACCTGGGCGAAGGCGGCGGAAGCGCTGGACAGCCACAGGCTGATCAGAAGCATTGCCCTGGCGGACGGGGCGACAAAGGGGCGATTGGGCATCATGCTATACTGCGCGGATTCCGTAGCGGTTCATGAGAAGGGGTCTATTTTAGCAAGATCCCGGCTCCGCGTTTGCTTCCCTTGGCCGCCCCGCCTGCTCATCAGTAAAGCTCCGACAATGCTCAAGATCTACAACTCTCTTTCCCGGGAAAAGCAGACTTTCGTCCCCATCGAGCCCGGCAAGGCCCGCATGTATGTCTGCGGCATGACGGTGTATGACTACTGCCACCTGGGTCACGCCCGGGTGCTGGTGGTGTTCGACATGGTGGCGCGCTGGCTGCGGGCGGAAGGTTACGATCTGACCTATGTGCGCAACATCACCGACATTGACGACAAGATCATCCGGCGCGCCGCCGAAAACGGCGAGACCATAGAGGCGCTCACGGATCGTTTCATCGCCTACATGGACGAGGACGCGGCGGCTCTCGGGGTGCAGAAGCCCGATCACGAACCGCGGGCGACCCGCTACGTGCCGGAGATGCAGAAGCTGATCCGCTCCCTGGAAGGGCGTGGGCTGGCTTATCTCGCGAGTAACCAGGACGTGTGCTACGCGGTGAGGAAGTTCCCCGGCTACGGCAAGCTCTCGGGCAAGTCCCTGGACGATCTGCGAGCCGGCGAGCGGGTGGACGTGGCGGAGGGCAAGCACGATCCCCTGGACTTCGTGCTCTGGAAGCACGCGAAGCCGGGCGAGCCGGCCTGGGATTCGCCCTGGGGCAGCGGCCGTCCGGGCTGGCACATCGAATGCTCGGCCATGAGTTCGGACCTCCTGGGCAAGCACTTCGATATTCACGGCGGCGGCCAGGACCTGCAATTCCCCCACCACGAGAACGAGATCGCCCAGTCCGAGGGCGCGCACGGCTGCTCCTTCGTCAATTACTGGATGCACAACGGCTTCGTGCGCGTGGAGCAGGGCGGAGTGAACGAGAAGATGTCCAAGTCCCTGGGCAACTTCTTCACCATTCGCGACGTGCTGAAACAGTATGACGCCGAGGTGGTGCGCTTCTTCATCCTGCGCGCCCATTACCGCAGCCCGCTCAACTACTCCGAAGCCCACCTGGAGGATGCCCGCCAGTCCCTCTCCCGGCTGTACACCGCCCTGAAGAACGTGCCGCCGAAGCCGGTGGCGGTGGACTGGAACGAGGGCCACGCGGTGCGTTTCAAGCTGGCCATGGAGGATGATTTCAACACGCCCGAGGCCATCGCGGTGCTGTTCGATCTCGCCAACGAGGCCAACCGGGAAAAGTCGGTCCACCTGTCCGGCGTGCTGCATGCGCTGGCCGGCGTACTGGGGCTGCTGGAGCGGGATCCCCAGGCCTTCCTTCAGGCCGTCCCGACGGCTGAGGAAGGTGGTTTGAGCCCGGAAGCCATCGCGGCCCGGGTGGCGGATCGTGTGGCGGCGAAGAAGGCGAAGAACTTCGCCGAATCCGACCGCATCCGCGCCGAACTCCTTGCGGCCGGCATCGTCCTGGAGGATTCGGCCCAGGGCACCACCTGGCGCCGGGTTTGAGCTTGGTGCCAGGCGTGCGGCCCGAGCCGCCGCGCTACAACCCGGGTGGCGTTGTCAGGGACCGTCCCGAGATGATGTCCTTGATGCGGGTCTTGCAGGCAGCCAGGTCCACCGCGGGCGGGGTGCCGGACATGAGGCTCTGGCCGAACACGTAGGCATAGAGCAAGAGGCTGCGGGTGGCTGCTTCCTGTTCGCTACAACCGCTGGCCAGGAACAGTTTGCCCGCGCATTCCAGGCGGATGCGATCCACTTCCTCCACCACGGCGGCGCACGCGGCATCGCGCCTGGCCCAGTCCCTCATCGCCAGTTCGATCTGCATGCCTTTGCGGTTTTTTGCCGCGGAATAGACCTCGATCACGTGCTTGGTGCGCTCCGCTTCCTGGCCCGGGGAGGATTCGGTCTGCTTCAGGATGTCCTTGATGCGGCCTTCGCGCCAGGTCTCCAGCATGGCGCTGAGCAGATCCTGCCGGTCCTTGAAGTGCCAGTAGAAACTGCCCTTGGTCACGCTGAAACGCTTGGCCAGCACTTCCACCCGCACGCCGCTGATGCCTTCCTCGCCCAGGACCTCCGTGGCGGCCTGTATCCAGGCCTCCCGGTCCATCTTGTCCTTCTTGACGGTGCTGTCCCTGGCCATGATCCGCGTATTCCTCGTCATCATTCACCACGCCTTCGATGTGCCTTGCGCTGTCGCCCGGCCCCGAGGATGATGCCCTCAATAAAATTTATCGTTGCATGTTGACAACGAAAACACCATACGGTACCGTATGCACACCATTCGGCACCGTATGGAAAGTTTGCGCCAAGGCGGCGGCGGTGTCAAACAATCGGGTGCGACGCGGGCAGCGATTCGCACGGTTCTCGGAGCAGGGCCGGTCATGCCGGAGCTGACATACAGGAGGCAAGATTGAAGATTCTCGTTCCCGTCAAACGGGTCATTGATTACAACGTTCGGCCGCGGGTCAAGGCCGATGGCAGCGCGGTGGATCTGGCCAACGTCAAGATGGCCATGAACCCCTTCGATGAGATCGCCGTGGAGGAAGCCATGCGGCTGAAGGAAGCCGGCATCGCCACGGAAGTGGTGGTGGTGAGCTGCGGCCTGCCGGCCTGCCAGGAAACCCTGCGCACCGCCCTGGCGCTCGGCGCCGACCGGGCCATCCTGGTGGAGACCGACGTGGAACTGCAACCGCTGGCCGTGGCCAAGCTGCTCAAGGCTCTGGCCGTACAGGAAGCCCCGCAACTCGTGATTCTCGGCAAGCAGGCCATTGACGACGATTCCAGCCAGACCGGCCAGATGCTGGCGGCTCTCATGGGCTGGCCCCAGGCCGTATTCGCCTCCAAGGTAACGGTGGTGGATGGCAAGGCCAAGGTGGCCCGGGAAGTGGATGGCGGCACCGAGACCCTGGAAGTGAGCCTGCCCGCGGTGGTGACCACGGACCTGCGGCTGAACGAGCCGCGTTACGCCACCCTGCCCAACATCATGAAGGCGAAGAAGAAGCCTCTCGTCACAGTCAAGCCCGCCGACCTGGGCGTGGACGTGGCGCCCCGCCTCGCCACCCTGAAGGTGGCGGAGCCTGCCAAGCGCAAGGCCGGTGCCATGGTGGCCGACGTGGCCGCCCTGGTGGATAAACTCAAGAACGAAGCGAAGGTGATCTGATGGCCATTCTTCTCATTGCCGAACACGACAACGCCCGGCTCAAGGCGGCGACCCTCAACACCCTGACGGCCGCCGCGAAAATCGGCGGTGACATTCACGTGCTGGTGGCCGGTTCCGGCTGTGGGCCGGCGGCAGACGCCGCCGCCAGGCTCGCCGGAGTGGCGAAGGTGCTGGTGGCCGATGCGGCCCACTACGGCGATCAGCTGGCCGAAAACCTGGCGGCCCTGGTCGTCGCCACCGCCCAGGCCGGCGGCTACAGCCATGTGCTGGCTGCGGCTTCCAGTCAGGGCAAGAACTTCATGCCCCGGGTGGCGGCGCTCCTGGATGTGGCCCAGGTCTCCGACATCGTCGCGGTGGAGTCTGCCGATACTTTCGTGCGCCCCATCTACGCGGGCAACATCCTGGCCACGGTGAAGTCCGCCGATGCGGTCAAGGTCATCACCGTGCGTCCCACCGGCTTCGATGCGGCGGGCGAGGGCGGCTCGGCACCAGTCGAGGCGCTGGCTGCCGGCCCGGACCTGGGCATCTCCAAGGTGGTGAGCCGGGAACTGACCGTCTCCGCCCGTCCGGAACTGGGCGCGGCCAAGGTCGTGGTGTCCGGCGGCCGGGGCCTGGGCAGCGGCGAGAACTATCACAAGCTCCTGGAGCCGCTGGCGGACAAGCTCGGCGCCGCCCTGGGCGCCTCCCGCGCCGCGGTGGATGCGGGCTTCGTGCCCAATGATTACCAGGTGGGGCAGACCGGCAAGATCGTGGCGCCCCAGCTCTACATCGCCGTCGGCATCTCCGGCGCCATCCAGCATCTGGCGGGCATGAAGGAGTCCAAGGTCATCGTGGCCATCAACAAGGATCCGGAAGCGCCCATCTTCCAGGTGGCGGACTATGGCCTCGTGGCGGACCTGTTTACCGCCATCCCGGAACTGACCGCGGCACTTTGACGGATTGAATTGAACCGCGGAGACGCGGAGGCGCGGAGGAAAGGCAAGAACGCCGTCTTTCTTGGCTCCTTGTGCAGGCTTGTTTCCCTCCTGCCAATGACTTGTTTTCTCAGCGCCTCCGCGTCTTCGCGGTGAATTGATTGCCTTTTTCAGGCTGAAAGGATTTACCCATGAGCAATTACGCGGCCCCGATCAGGGACATGCAATTCGTGATGAAGGAACTGGCCGGTCTGGATCGGGTTGCGGCGCTGCCCGGCTACGAGGAGGCTTCCCCGGATCTGGTGGACGCCATCCTGGAAGAGGCCGGCAAGTTTGCCGGCGGCGTCCTGGCGCCTCTCAATTTCAGCGGCGATCAGGAAGGCAGCCGTTGGCAGGATGGCGCTGTGACTACCCCGGCCGGATTCAAGGATGCCTATCAGCAGTTCGTGGATAACGGCTGGCCCGCCCTGGCCTGCGATCCGGAGTACGGCGGTCAAGGCTTGCCCCGACTGGTGTCCATGGTGGTGCGGGAGATGTGGAAGGCCTCGAACATGGCCTTTTCCCTGTGTCCCATGCTCACCCAGGGCGCCATCGAGGCCCTGGCCCTGGCCGGCAGCGATGAACTGAAGCAGACCTTCCTGCCCAACATGGTCTCCGGCCATTGGACCGGCACCATGAACCTGACCGAGCCGGGCGCCGGTTCCGACCTGGCGGCGGTGCGCAGTCGGGCCGAACCCCAGGCGGACGGCACGTACAAGATCTTCGGCCAGAAGATTTTCATCACCTGGGGCGAGCACGACGTGGCGGAAAACATCGTGCACCTGGTCCTGGCCCGCACCCCCACCGCCCCCGCCGGCGTGAAGGGCATTTCGCTCTTCGTCGTGCCCAAGTTCATGGTGAATGCGGATGGCGGCCTGGGCGAGAGGAACGACGCCTGGTGCGCCTCCATCGAGCACAAGCTGGGCATCCACGCCAGCCCGACGGCGGTCATGGTCTTCGGTGACCACGGCGGCGCCACAGGCTATCTGGTGGGCGAGGAGAACCGCGGCCTGGAATACATGTTCATCATGATGAACGAGGCGCGCATCGCCGTGGGCCTGGAAGGCGTGGCCATTTCCGACCGCGCTTACCAGCAGGCGCTGGCTTATGCCAAGGATCGCATCCAGGGCAAGGACATGCGGGTCCGGGGTGGCGGCGACGTGCCCATCATCCGCCATCCGGACGTACGCCGCATGCTCATGATGATGAAGTCGCAGATCGAGGCCATGCGCGCCCTGGCCTATGTGGTGGCCTCCGCCCTGGACCATGCACACGCCTCCCCCGACGCCAATGACCGGGCACGGAACCAGGCTTTCAGCGACCTCATGATCCCGGTGGTCAAGGGCTGGTGCACCGAAAACGCCAACGACATCACGTCCTTGGGCGTGCAGGTTCACGGCGGCATGGGTTTCATCGAGGAAACCGGCGCGGCCCAACATTACCGGGACGCCCGCATCACCGCCATCTACGAGGGCACCACGGGTATCCAGGCCCTGGATCTGATCGGGCGCAAGATCGCCCGGGAGAATGGCGCCACCGTCAAGGCCGTGATCGCCGAAATGAGCGCCCTGGATGCCAAACTAGCCGCCCAGGAGGGCGCTGATTTCGCCACCATCAGGAAGGCCCTGGCGGAAGGCGTGGCGGCGGTTTCCGCCTGCGTGGATTTCATCCTGGCCAATTTCGCCAAGGAGGCCGCCCTGGTGGCGGCCGGTTCCGTGCCTTTCCTGAAGCTGATGGGTGTCGTCAGCGGCGGCTGGCAGATGGCCCGTGCCGCACTGGCGGCCGATGCCCTGCTGAAGGAAGGCTCGGGAGACCCCGCGTTCTATCGTGCGAAGATTGCCACCAGCCGCTTCTACGCCGACCATGTCATGCCCCAGGCCGCCGGTCTGGCCCGCACCATGCTTGAAGGCGGCGAGTCGGTCCTGGCACTGGAAGAAGCCCAGTTTTAAACTTGCGGAGCGTTCAGGAGTCATCCATGAATACGGTCAATCCCTTCAATCTCGGCCTGGACAAGAACCAGGCCAATTTTGCCCAGCTGTCGCCCCTGTCCTACCTGGAGCGCTCGGCCTTCATCTACCCGAACCGTCCGGCGATCATCCACGGCGACAGGCAATACACCTGGAAGGAAACCTACCAGCGCTGCCGCCGCCTGGCTTCGGCGCTGAAACAGCGCGGCATGGGCGTAGGCGATACGGTGGCGGTGATGCTGCCCAATGTCCCGGCCATGTTCGATTGCCATTTCGGCGTGCCCATGTGCGGCGCCGTGGTGAACACCTTGAACACCCGGCTGGACCCGGAAGCCATAGCCTTCATGCTGGATCACGGCGAGGCCAAGGTGGTCATCACCGACCCGGAGTTCTCCGGCACCATGACGAAGGCCCTGGCCATGATGAGCAGCAAGCGTCCCCTGGTGATTGACGTGGCCGACGACAGCTTCGTCGGTGGCGACCTGATCGGCAGCATCGAGTACGAGGATTTCCTCAAGGAGGGCGACCCCAATTTCGCCTGGAGCCTGCCGTCCGACGAGTGGAACGCCATCTCCTTGAACTACACGTCGGGCACCACGGGCAACCCCAAGGGCGTCGTCTATCACCACCGGGGTGCTTACCTGAACGCGGCTTCCAACATCATTTCCTGGGGCATGCCGCAGCACTCCGTTTACCTGTGGACCCTGCCCATGTTCCACTGCAACGGCTGGTGCTTCCCCTGGACCATGGCGGCCAATTCGGGGGTGAGTATCTGTCTGAGGAAGATTGATGCCACGCTGATCTTCGATCTGATCAGGAAGCACAAGGTTACCCATTACTGTGCCGCGCCCATCGTCCATGGCATGCTCATCAATGCCCCGGAAAGTGTCCGGGCCGGCGTGGAACACAAGGTGAGCGCCCTCATCGCCGGCGCCGCGCCTCCCGCCTCCATCATCGAGGGCATGGAACGGCTGGGCTTCGATCTGACCCACGTCTATGGCCTGACGGAAACCTATGGTCCGGCCGCGGTGTGCGCCAAGCACGAGGAATGGGATAGCCTGCCGATCGAAATGCGCGCCGCGAGGAACGGCCGTCAGGGCGTGCCCTACCACATGCAGGAAGCCATCAAGGTGCTCGACCCGAACACCATGGAGGAGGTGCCCTGGGACGGCGAGACCATGGGCGAGATCATGTTCCGCGGCAACCTGGTCATGAAGGGCTACCTGAAGAATCCCAAGGCCACGGAGGAGAGTTTCGCCGGGGGCTGGTTCCATACGGGAGACCTGGCCGTGGTGCATTCCGACGGTTACGTCAAGATCAAGGACCGCTCCAAGGACATCATCATTTCCGGCGGCGAGAACATCTCGTCCCTTGAGGTGGAAGATGCGGTCTATCGCCATCCCGCGGTGATCGCCGTGGCGGTGGTGGCCTATCCGGACCCGAAGTGGGGCGAGGTGCCCTGCGCCTACGTGGAATTGAAGGACGGCGCCAAGGTCACCGAGGAGGAAATGATCGAACACTGCCGCGCCCAACTGGCCCGCTTCAAGGTGCCCAGAAAGGTGGTGTTCGGCCCCTTGCCCAAGACCTCCACCGGCAAGATCCAGAAGTTCGTCCTGCGCCAACAAAGCAAGTCGGCGGAAGCGATCGAGTAAGAAAGACTGAAACAACCGCAGAGGTGCAGAGAAGACAAGAGCCCGATTGATGCAATCGCGTTACCGGATGGGTAGTTCGGTTCAACAACTTGGCATTTCCTTTTCCTCTGCGCCGCCATGGTGAGTTTTTTGTCTTTTCCCAACAACAAGGAGACGAGATGAGCCGGGAATCCATGGAATACGATGTGGTGGTGGTGGGCGGCGGGCCTTCGGGCCTCTCTGCCGCCATCCGCCTGAAACAGTTGGCTCTGGATGCGGGCCGGGAAGTGTCGGTCTGCCTGCTGGAGAAGGGCGCCGAGATCGGTGCCCATATCCTGTCCGGGGCGATCCTGGAGCCTCGGGCACTGAACGAGCTTTTCCCGGACTGGAAGGAGAGGAACGCCCCTCTCAACACCCCGGTGACCGAAGACCGCTTCATGTTCCTCACCGAGGGCGCATCGGTTCGCCTGCCGACGCCACCCAGCATGCACAACGAAGGCAACTACATCGTCAGCCTGGGCAATGTCTGCCGCTGGCTGGCGCAGGAGGCGGAGGCCCTGGGCGTGGAAATCTACCCGGGATTCGCCGCCGCCGAGGTGCTCTACGACGAGCAGGGCGCCGTGCGCGGCGTGGCCACGGGCGACATGGGCGTGGGCAAGGACGGGCAGCCGACGGCCAATCATCAGGAAGGCATGGAACTGCTGGCGCGGCAGACGATTTTTGCCGAAGGCTGCCGCGGCTCGCTGACCAAGCAGCTCTGGAGCCGCTTCGATCTCAGGCGGGATGCCGATCCCCCGACCTACGGCCTGGGGATCAAGGAGCTGTGGCAGGTGGAGCCGGGCAAACACAAGCCCGGCCTGACCATGCACACCGTGGGCTGGCCCCTGCCCACCGATACCTACGGCGGTTCCTTCGTCTACCACCTGGATGACAACCTGGTGTCCGTGGGTTTCGTGGTCGGCCTGGACTACCCGAATCCCTTCCTGTCGCCTTTCGAGGAATTCCAGCGCTTCAAGCACCACCCGGCGATCAAGCCGACGCTGGAAGGTGGTCGCCGCATCGCCTACGGTGCCCGCGTCCTGTCCGAGGGCGGTCTTCAATCCCTGCCCAGGCTGACCTTTCCGGGCGGCCTGCTGGTGGGTGACACCGCCGGCTTCCTGAACGTCACCAAGATCAAGGGCAGCCACACCGGCATGAAGTCCGGCATGCTCGCGGCGGAGGCGGTGTTCGAGTTGCTGGCCTTTGAAACGCCCGCCAACGAGGCCGTTGCCTACACCGACAGGCTCAAGGCGAGCTGGGTGTGGCAGGAACTGGAACTGGCGCGCAACATCCGACCGTCTTTTCGCTGGGGTCTCCTGGGTGGCATCGCCTATTCCGCCCTGGATACCTATCTGTTCCGTGGCAAGGCTCCCTGGACCCTGCATCATCACGCCGACCATCTGCAAACGAAGAAGGCGGCGGACTGCAAACCCATCGCCTACCCCAAGCCGGACGGTGTCATCAGTTTCGATCGCCTGTCCTCGGTCTTCCTCTCCAGTACCAACCACGAGGAGAACCAGCCCTGCCACCTGAAGCTGAAGGATGCGAGCGTCCCGATTTCCCTCAACCTGGCGCTCTATGACGCGCCCGAGCAGCGCTATTGTCCGGCCGGGGTGTACGAGATTGTCCTTGATGCGGACGGCAGCAACCCGCGCATGCAGATCAATGCCCAGAACTGCGTGCACTGCAAGACCTGCGACATCAAGGATCCGACCCAGAACATCGAGTGGACCGTGCCCGAGGGTGGCGGCGGTCCGGCTTATCCCAACATGTAATAACCGTCAGCGGTCAGCGGTGAGGCGGGAAAGTCTCCGCGCCTGCGGCGCGCCAGGGGCCACCTCTCACCTCTTGCCGCTTACCCCTTACCCATGAAGGAGTTGGAGCATGACCCAAAAAATCGGCTATACCGCTTCTGAACTCGCCGTCGGCATGACGGCCAGCTTCACGAAGACCATCACCGAGGCGGACATCATTCTGTTTTCCGCCGTGTCCGGCGACATCAATCCGGCCCACCTGGACGAGGAATACGCCAAGACCACGGTTTTCGGCGGACGCATCGCCCACGGCATGCTCTCCGCGGGCCTGATCTCGGCCGTGCTCGCCAACCGGCTTCCCGGACCGGGCACGATCTACCTGGGGCAGACCCTGTCCTTCCGCGCTCCGGTGCGCCCCGGAGACACGGTGAAGGCCACGGTAACCGTAAAGTCCGTCATTCCCGCAAAGCGCCGCGTGGTCCTGGACACGGTATGTACCGTGGGTGATACCGTGGTGATTACCGGCGAGGCGACGATGCTGGCGCCCGCGGATATCTAGAGCCTTGTGCCCACGGGGCCGGCGACGCTCCGTGCCTCCGGCCTCCGCTCAACCGGGCTTCCGGGATTATTCGAGCGTATCCTGCTCCGTGATGTGCAACTGGCGGATATCGTCCCAGTCGCTGTCGCGAGCGGGGTCCATGCCCCGGAAGCCGATCAGGCTGAGCATTTTCCGGCCCACAGGGTCGTCGCCCATGCCGACCAGCGTGTCCCGCAGCTTTATTGCTATGGCCTTGGTGAGTCTGGGGTTGCCGGCAATAGCATGGGACGTGTACCCCGGCGTGCTCCACAAAACCCTCAGTTCGCCCTGGACCGCCGGATCCAGCATTTCCAGGGTGCGCACGATGCCGCCGCCGGCGGGATGCTGGCCGCGGGCGACAATGAGATAAACCGAGTCATGGGACGTAACGAACTTCGGTGTGAAGGCGATCCCTTCCTTGCGTAGCGCCACTCTGGGCAGGATGCTGGCGGCGAAGGCGGCAGGGGCAGGGAATACCAGGGTGGCGCCGTTCAGGTCCCGGATGTCCTTGATGGAACTGTCTTTCCTTACCACCAGGATGCCCTTGATCTTGCGGTCTTTTTCCTTGGCCAATGCCTCGTAGCCAGGCTTCTTGTGGAAAACCGTGTAGTGATAGGGATTCATGTACGCAATATCGTACTTACCCTGTCCCAGTCGTTTCTCGAAGGTGGGGATGTCCGGGGCCGTCTCGAAACGCAGCTTGACGCCGCTCTTGGCCGACACCCAGGCCAGAAATGGCGCCCAGGTCTCCTCCATTTCGGAAGCGGCCTGTTGAGGCACGACACCGAAGGTGTACACCTTTTCCGCGGCCCAGGCCGATGGCGCGAGAATCAGCAGGAAGCCGAGGATCAAGGTATTGATGGATTTCATGAAACCTCCTTGGTGCATTCCGCCGGGACAAGAGCGGTCCTTGGCGCCGAACCGCCCCCTTCCCCAAAGCATTTCTGGCACCGCGCAGGAGTACGATAGCAGCACTTCCTTGCTTCCAAACGTGAACTAATTAACGGGGAGCGGAACATGTCGGGCTTGCTACACCCGTTGGCGCGGGGGGAGGGCGGCTTCGGTTCGTCCGGGGCGCTTTGAACCTGGAAAAAGCACTTGATTCACCGCAGAGGCGCGGAGACGCTGAGAAAACCAGACCTGACAGGTATCTCAGGCTCACCCGATGGGTGAAACAGAAACCGGCTATAACGCCTTGTTTTTCCTCCGCGCCTTCGCGTCTCTGCGGTTAAAACCGAGGTTTCCAGGTTGGACCTGGGCGATTTTTGCCGGCGGGAGGGTGACAGGAAGCCCGGTGCCCTTGGACTGCGCCTGAGAGATAGTATCCTGGTGAACCGGAAAGACTCGACCACCATGACCAGGGTAGGGCGGCATATGCCGGATTCCTTGTGCCCCACAAAGAATCAACCCGTAGGGCTTCCAATTTGCCGGCAGTCTGCTAAAATGCGCGCCTTTCCCGGAGAGGTGGATGAGCGGTTTAAGTCGCACGCCTGGAAAGCGTGTTTAGGATAATATCCTAACGAGGGTTCGAATCCCTCCCTCTCCGCCAGGATTCGAAGAAAAGCCCGCTAACTCAAAAGGTTGGCGGGCTTTTTCTTTGCCTGATTTTCAGCCATGAGCTTCCTCGAAAACCCAGCTCGCACCTGGCGCTACCGTAACGTGACGCGAGGCCCGCTTTGGGCTTGAGGAATGGTGCAGCCTGTCTGGCGACCGGGCCACTTCGGCCCGAAAGAGGGTCGAGCCGCTCGGCATCCATTCAGGCCGAGATATCCATGGCCTTGTCAAAGCGCATGGCGGACCCCCTGGCCGGGCGGAAACCGGAATCGCCGGGCAGGTGCTTGAGGATGACGGACAGCAAGGCGTCCTCCTCGATGGGTTTGGCCAGGTGGTCCACCATGCCGGCGGCCAGGCATTTCTCCCGGTCCTCGGCCATGGCGTGGGCGGTTTGACCAACGATGGGCAGACCGGGGGCAATCTCCACGATGCGGCGCGTGGTTTCGTATCCGTCCATGCCGGGCATCTGCACGTCCATGAGCACGATGTCGAAACCATCGCCACCGAGCTTGCCGAGCAGTTCCACGGCGCTCGCTCCGTCCTCCGCCAGCAGGACGCTCGCCCCATCCCTTTGCAGCATCTCCTCCAGCACCATCCGGTTCATGTCGTTGTCCTCCACCACCAACACCCGGATGTCGGCTAGCCGATGGCTCTCCGGTTCCGCGAGGCCGACGATTATCGGGTCAAGAACCACGGGTTTTCCTGTTCTGGACGTCTCGACGAAGGGCAGTCTGACTTCAAACAGGCTGCCCAATCCCGGCGAGCTCTCCACTCGGATGCTTCCCCCCATCAGGTCCACGATGCGCTCGGTGATGGCGAGCCCGAGGCCGGTACCGCCGAAGCGGCGGGTGGTGGAGCCATCGGCCTGCTCGAACGCCCTGAATATGCGCCCGAGCTGCTCCGGCCTGATGCCTATCCCGCTATCTTTCACCCGGAACAGCAACCAGCCATGCTCCCGGGCTGCGGAAAGGCTGACCTCTCCCTGTTCGGTAAACTTGACGGCATTGGACATGAGGTTGCCCAATATCTGGGCCAGGCGCAAATGATCGCTCAAGCAATTCGCGGGCAGGCCCGGTGACATTTCCAGGCGCATGGTGATGTTCTTGGCCCTTGCGCGTTCCTGATGCATCTCCATGGCTTGAGCCAGAAGCTCTTCGAGGTTGACCGGCACGCTTTCGATGCCCATGTGTCCGGCTTCGATTTTGGAGAAGTCCAGGATGTCGTTGATCACGCCCAGGAGGAGCTTGCCGGAGCCCAGAATGCGGGTAAAGTACTCCTTCGCCCTATGCCCCTCCTTGTCCCGAAGGCCGACCTGGGCCATGCCCAGCACACCGTTCAAGGGCGTGCGGATTTCGTGGCTCATGTTGGCCAGGAACTCGCTGCGAACACGCGCCAGTCTTTCCGCTTCCAGGAGAGCCTTCTCCCGGGCCGTCTGGGAGGCTTTCTGCAGGGTGATGTCCCGGAGAATCTTGGACGCCCCGACGATCTGGCCGTTCCTGTCCCGGATGGGCGAGAGCGTGATGAGCACCGGGACGCGCATGCCGTCCTTGCGCTGGCGCCAGGTCTCGAAGGGCTGGACCCGGTCTCCCGCCCCGAGGCGGACCATGAGCGACATTTCTTCCTCCCGGAGTTCGGCAGGAACCACCATCGCCACGGCCTTGCCCAGGGCCTCGTCGGGTTCGAAGCCGAACAGCCTCGTCGCGCCATCGTTCCAGGTGGTGATCATGCCATCCAGGGTGTTGCCCACGATGGCATCCTCCGATGAACTGACGATGGCCGCCAGCAGCGAGCGCTGGGCCTCGAATTTCTCCCTATCGGTCATGTCGACGAAGCTGATGACGACCCCGAGCCGGACACCATCCTGGATGATGGGATGGGTGGAGTACAGCACCGGGACCGGATGCCCATCCACATGCCAATAGACGTCGTCCATGGCATTGACGACGGCTCCTTCCTTCAGGGCGCAAAACGTCGGGCAGTCCTCCTCGGGCACGGAGTCGCCGCCCGGTTTCCGATGGATCAGAGAATGAATGGAGCGGCCGATCATGCGCTCCGGGGTGTGCCCCAGGATGCGGCAGGCAGCCGGATTCACGAAGGTCACCCGGCCCGAACGGTCCAACCCGTAGAGACCGTCGGCGCTGGACTCCAGTATCAGCCGGGCATGGGCCTCCGCCTTGGCGACCTCGGCGGTCCGTTCCCGTACCAGATCCTCCAGATGATTGCGGTGCTGGCGCAACTCCTGCGCCGCCTGCTTCTCCAGGTACATGAGGGCCTGGAACACGTCCCGCGCCAGGCCGGTGCCCACCGCCCGGCCCTCCAGCATGATGACGAAGCCGTCGGCCATGGATCTGCCGTGTCCGCCCTCGTCCAGGAGACTGGCCAGATCCTGGATGGTGGTGGCCGTGTCGGCGATCACGGGGAACTCATCCATCAGCTTGCTGCAACGCTTCTTGCCGAAGATTTCCGCGTGGAAGGGGCGCGCCATGCTGCGCATGAACGAGTCCCGATTGACCATGCCGACGAGGTGGCCGTCCTCCGTGACCGGGAGGCTGACCCAATCGGGGTTCGCCTCGAACAGTTCGAACACATCCCGATTCCGTGTGTCGGAAGAAATCACCCTCGTCGGGCGGCAAATATCTGCCGCGACCCGGGGGATGGTGTGGCGGAAGCTGTGCTTTACTTTCATGCCCCTATCTTCCCGACAGACGGCAAGCTTGTGAAAACGATGAACGAATACATGCTCATGGCTATCTCCTGTAGGCCTGAAGGCGGCCGGGAAAGGGGCCGCAGCCACGAAAGCGCGCGTGAATAGGGCTGGGGTGAAAAGCCGGGCGTGACGCGTGGACACCGGAAACTCATCCTCCGGTGCTCCCATGCTACCCCTGATAAATGTCAGGAGTTTTACGGTGTCCGGCGGCATCCGGGGGCCGCGCCCAAGACCTTGGCGACCCATGCCGCGGCGACCTGAATTCGCCTTTGCGAACCTCCCTGCACCGGGTGTCACGATATTGCCAAGTACGCCCTGTACGCTGATGTCGTTCCGGCACCCGCCGCACGAAACTGCCCCTCATCATGATGAAAGCCCTTTCTGGTTTGCCTCGCCTCGTCACTGCTCTGCGCCTGATGCTGATCACGCTGGGCATACTCTGGATGGGCTCGGCCTGCTCCCAGGGAAACCTGTCCGATCCCGCCCTTGAACTACGGTTTTCAGATTTCTTCCACCTCCCCGTGGGGCCGGGTGGGCTGGAACTCAGCCCCGTGCTGCAACAGGCCCGGGGACGAACGGTGCGTCTGGTGGGCTACATGGTGCAACAGGAAGTTCCCGTGGCGGGGCGCTTCATGCTGGCGCCCAGGCCCGTGCAGATGAGCGAGCATGCCGACGGCGACGCGGACGACCTGCCACCCGCTACCCTCCTGGTTTATCTCGATCCTGATCAGCAAGGCTGGGTCGTGCCCCATATGCGTGGCCTGGTGTCGGTGACCGGCGTGTTGGCTGTGGGCCGTCAGGAAGACCCGGATGGCCGGGTGTCCTGGGTACGACTGCAACTCGGCCCACGATCCGTGCGTGGCGCGCATGCCGATGAACTGGCCATCATTGATGACGGCCACCCACACCACCATTGAACCCCACTGATCCCCACTGACCCGTGAGACAGCCCATGACCCTGACCCGCATTCACCGCACCGCCCTGTTGGCGGCCTTCACCCTGGTGCCAGCCGTGGCCCTGGCGGCTCCCTCGGTGAGCCGCCTCACACCGCCGAGCGAACTCTTCGCCAGTGGCCGGCCCGGCCCGGTCATCGCCCGATTCCTGCCCGGCCAGCGCTTCGATCTGCAGGCGACCCTTCGCCCGGATGACCCGGGCAAGACCATCGGCAGCGTCCGCTTCACCCTGGATGGTAAATCCCTTGGCGAACCCGTGGCCCTGCGGGATTGCAGCCGCGGATGCCTGGCATCGGTGCCGAAAAACGCCGTCATCGCCACCGTGCGCGCTCTGAGCGTGAGCCGTCCCGGATTGCATACCTTCGGCGTGAGCGCCAGCCAAAGCGACGGCCAGACGGTCACGGCCCAGGGTAACTTCGAGGTGGTGCCGCTGATGCTGGGCGGTCGGAAGGTCAGGAACGTGGTCATCCTCTTGGGTGACGGCATGGGGGCGGCTCAACGCACCGCGGCGCGCATCGTCGCCGGCGGCTACGCTCAGGGCAAGGTCATCAAGCCACTGGCCATGGACACTTTCCCCGTCACCGGCATGGTCAAGACCGCCTCGCTCAATTCGGTGGTCACGGATTCCTCGCCCGGCATGACGGGTTACGTCTCGGGCAACAAGAACAACAACAACGAGGAGGGCGTGTTTCCCGACGACACCACCGACCCCTTCGACAACCCGCGCATCGAATACCTGAGCGAGTACCTGCACCGTACCCAGGGCAAGGCCCTGGGCCTGGTGACCACGGCCGATGTGTTCGATGCCACGCCGGCGGGCAACGCGGTGCATACCAGCAACCGGGGCGCCGGTACCGGCATCGTCGACCAATACCTGGATGACCGGGGCCTGACCGGCCTGGCCGTGCTCATGGGGGGCGGACGAAAATGGTTCCTGCCCGCCGGGGTACCGGGCTCCGCCCGCAGCGAGCAGAACGACTACCAGTTCCCGGCCAGCGACCCGCACACCGCCGAGATCGTGAAGCGCTGGGGTGCCGCGCCGGGAAAACTGGACAAGGATCGGGATCTGCTGGCCGACTTCCAGGCGGCCGGCTTTAGTTACGTGCCGGACCGGGCCTCGCTGGACGCCATGGATGCGGCAAAAACCGGGCGCCTCCTGGGCCTCTTCGCGTACTCCAACATGAACGTGGCGCTGGACAAGATGGATGGCCGGCGAGGCAAGGAGCGCGGCGTCCGTGGCCGGGTGGTGGATGACTATGGCTTTCCCGACCAGCCCATGCTGGACGAGATGGCCGCCAAGGCCCTGGCCGTGCTGGAACGCCAGAAGAACGGCTTTGTCCTGATGGTGGAAGGCGCCTCCATAGACAAGCAGGCGCACAACATGGATACCGAGCGCTGGATGTTGGACACGATCGAGTTCGATCGGGCGGTCGGCGTGGTGCAGGACTTCGCCCGGCGGCGCGGCGACACGCTGGTCATCGTCACGGCCGATCACGAATGTTCCGGCGCGGCCCTCATAGGCGGTTCGCGCGTATCGGATGCCCGACTCCAGGAATTGGTGCGCGAGGGTGGCAGCGCCAAGCTGCGCGACCAGGTGGTCGGCATCTACGAGCAGGCCGGCTTTCCGAAATACCGCATGGCCGGCGACGGCTATCCCGAGACCACCGACGTGGACGGTCGGCTGTTGATCGGTTATGGCGCCAATGCCGACCGCCATGAAGACTGGCGTAGCAACGAGCGGCCACTTCAGGACAGCCAGCAACCCTTCGTGAAGAAGGAACCGCTCCTTGCCTACCCCGCGAGTCCGATGGCGCGGGACGCGGAAGGACGCTACCTCGTGACCGGCCAGGTGCCGGGCGATAGCGCGGTGCACACCGCCACCGACATTCCGCTCTCTGCCTTTGGTCCGGGAGCCTGGTCTTTCACGGGGGTCATGGACAACACCGACGTGTTCTTCCGGATCGGGCAGGCGATCATGGGAGGGGTGATCCTGCCGGAGGGGCTGGCGAATGGTCCGGTTCGGGCCAGACAAAAGGCTCGATGAGAAGCCGGGCAAGGGGGGCGGCCGCCTGGCCGCCCGTGCATGAGCTTCCGACACCTGGGAGTGCCGGGACCGGATCAGGCTGGCGAGCTCTTCGGTACCCGCCGCGTGGCGAGCGTGCCGCCAATCCCTGAATCTCAGGGCGCAGAAAGCTTGGGCGGTGCGTCCGTCTGCGTCATGGTGGGGTGGTAATAACGCACCAGGCGCCACTCCCGCAGCAGATCCAACGCAACCTGAAACCGGGAATAGCTCAGGTCATACAGTTCATGAATCGGGAAATCTTCCTCTTGCTCAAGGGCATCCATCAGGCGCGACAGCACTTCGCTTCCGGGATGTTCGTGATCGTTCGTGAGCTGCTGGCGAATCTTCTCAAAGGTGTACATGGGGAACCTCGTGCATTCATTACCGCTCGCAACCCATTGCATCGAATGGCACGTCGTGAGCCGGGTAGGACTTTCGTACTATAGCAGCGCCAAGCTTGTGGTTATGTGACGCTTTTGTGGCATTGACGGAGCCTTTCATGCCCGCGCCCGGAAGCGGCGGGCTCACTCCTTGACGCCGAGAAACAGGTAATTGGGCACGGTGAGGCGGTACGCTCGTCCGGCATTCGCGCAGTTCGTGCCGTGGCGGAACCTCGCGTAGCGTCGCATTCGGCCGGGTTCCCGGCGCACCACCAACCTTGCCCGGTGGATGCCGGGTCGTCGTGACGGCAAGGGTTCAGGGTACTTTCGCCTGTCATCACCCGGTAATGTGAGAGCGATATCGTCGCCGCTCACAGGAGGACAGCCATGAACCGGGATCAATACCTTGCGAAACGCATGTGGCTTTGTGGCACGGCGACCGAAGCCGTGGTGAGCGCGAAGAACCTGCCGGCGTTGCTGGTCTCGGAGGGCCACTCCCGGGCAGCACAAATGGCCGAAAAATCGCCGCCAACGGTACGAAATGTGGCCGAGATTGGTGGTACGTCCGCATCCGACGATTTCCTGGCGGCACCGATCTGATCCTCCGCCGGATTCCGGGTTGGGGCGACCCCGGGTACCCCCTGGCGGCGAGGCGCGGCCCCGTGATCCGGCGGCCTCTCCCTTCAATCAGGCAAGATCCAGTGCGTGCCTCAGCCGCCCGCAGAATTCTTCCGGGCTGCGGGAGATGACCGCTTCCGGCACGGCGAACTTCTTCGTCAGCCGCTGGTGATCTTCGAAGCCGTAGGAGACCACGAAGGGCTGGATGCCCGAGGCGATGGCGGCGGCGTAGTCCTTGTACTCGTCGCCACAGGCGTAGGTGCGTGCCGGATTGATATCCAAACGTTCCCGGGCCGCCGTGAAATGGTGGGTCTTCTCGTCCCGCAGGGGGATGCAGGTCAGGAACTGAAACTCGTGGCTGTCAATGCCGTGGCGCAGGAACAGTTGGCGAAAGGTGGGCTCGGGATCCACGGTGATGTTGCGGGTGATGATTCCGACCCGCATGCCGGGAGTGGCGAGCAGGGTCTTGATGAGGTCCGCGACGCCGGGAAAGAGCCTACCCTGTTCCCGGTAGACCTCGGTCAAGGTGTCCATGAGCTGCTTGCGGCTCTGCTTGCCCAGTTGCTTTTTCAGATTGAGGGGAAACTCTTTCAGCCCGCCCAGGTATTTCATCAGGCGGCGCCGCTTCTGGAAGCGCTCCAGGTCGCCGATTTCCATGCCCAGGGCGGAAAAGGTTCTCTGAATGACGTCAAAGGCATCCACCGCCGTGCCATCCGCGTCGAGAATGATCAGTTTGTCCCGGCAACGGTACATGCTCACTCCAATCCCGGGCGGGCGGTCGCCGCCACCCGGTACTCGCGCCGGATCATGGCCTGGGAATAGGCGAAGACACGGTGATCGAGCACATGCTCGGCGCAGATCCCGCCCACCGGCTCCCAGCCTTCGGCAATGTGTGTCCTCACCAGCTTTTCCAGCTTTGCGATGGCACTCTCCGTGGTACCCCTCCGATCATCGCTTGAGTGAGCCTCGGCGCGGAGTATCTTGTAGTCGAGCATGTCTGGCATCGGATATCTTGCTTTTCGAACGGGGATGAATTTGCGGCGACATCACCCTGGCGGGCAGGCACGTGGCCGTCGAAAGGGGCACGGTCGGCCTTGACCGTGCATTCAGCACATGCCCGGTGCGCTACATGCGACATGTCGGGTCAACCAGCGTTTCAGGGGCGATCTCAATCCCGCCCGGCCAGACGACCGTGCCATGGGCGATGTGAGCCAGGGCGAACTCGGGCGCCGTCAGCCGGTCATAGGGCGGCTCGGACAGGTAGGGTGTCATGGAAAACAGGCCGTGTTTTCCATTCGAGAATTCCAGGCGCAGAACATGATCCGGCAGAACCTCGACTTTGGTCACGTCAACCAAGGGTTCGCTGCTGACCACGAACTTGATTTCCAGGTCGTCAAGAATGCTCCGCCACCGCGGGCTCGGACGGTCCCGGTCATGGGCAGGCCTCAGCGTTTGCCGCAAGGCCGTATCCATCTTGAACCCGGCCGATGCCAGGT
Organism: Rhodocyclaceae bacterium; assembly: GCA_028714035.1. Classification (GTDB taxonomy): domain Bacteria; phylum Pseudomonadota; class Gammaproteobacteria; order Burkholderiales; family Rhodocyclaceae; genus JAQTNA01. The sequence goes on along the minus strand of JAQTNA010000009.1, from coordinate 29,766 downwards.
ACGCCGCCGCTGCGGTCAATCCTTTGGGCACGATGCCCTTTTTGCGCGCAAACAATCGAATCCGCCTTTCATTCCCGGTGTCATCAGGCGCAGTTTGTTGCTCCAAGGTTACGGAAAGATGAACCCGAAAAATTTGTCGCCCCGTGGCAGCTCGGGGGGGGCGATGAGGCGGCGGCGGATCGGAAAATATCCCCAGCGGGCCTGAAGTAAAGGTTCCGGCAATACAGACACCCGTTTCAGCGCGTTTTCACTATTCGGCACCAGCCGATGGTCGCGCCCCATGCCGTCGGCCGGGAATCTGGTATGCTGCCCCGATGTCATCGTGAATGGAAGCTACCGTGCCCGCAGGTCTCGATTTCCAGTTCTCTTTCAGGTCCGCCCCCCGGCCCACGCGGCAGGACGCTGCCGATGTCTTCCGTCTCCTGGTGATGGGGGATTTCTCGGGCGGGGCGAAACGCTCCGCGTCCCTGGCCGGGAGAACCCCGGCGGCGGTGGATGTGGATAATTTCGAGACCCTCTTCGGGCGCTTCGCGCCGCGTCTGGACCTGCACCTGGAGTCCGGGGCCGAGGTGGCTCTGGAGTTCGGCGGCCTGGAGGACTTTCACCCGGATGCCCTCTACCGCCGTCTGCCCCTCTTCCAGACCCTGCGCGAACGGCGGGTCCGGCTCATGGACCCGGCAAGCTTCGCCGATGCCGTGGCGGAGATGCAGGCCGACCAAGGCGCCGAGAGCGATTCCACGACCCTGGAGAGACTGTTGGGTGCCGCGCCCGGAACGACCGCGCCCCGACCGGCCGGGGCGCGCGGCACCGCCGGCATCGTGGACGCGCTGCTGCGCCAGGCGGTGGCCCCCCACGTCGTCGCCGCCCCCTCGCCGCAGCGCGACGTATACCTTCAGGGCGTGGATGGCACGGTGGCGGCGCAGATGCGCGCCTTGCTCCATCACCCGCGTTTCCAGGCGCTCGAGACGGCCTGGCTCGGCCTCCGGTCCCTGGTGGGCAGCCTGGGCGGAAACGAGGAGATCCGTCTGGCGGTGCTGGACGTCAGCCGGGAAGAACTGGCCTCTGATCTGGCCGCCGCGGGCGGCGAGCCGCAGAAGAGCGGACTCTGGGCTCAACTGGCCGAGGGTGGGGCCGGAGCCCCGGGCGGCGAGCCCTGGTCGGCCATCGCCGTGAACCTTGAGTTCGGGCCGGGCGCGGACGACCTGAAGCTGCTGGCAAGCCTGGGCGCCGTGGCGGCCGGCATGGGCGCACCCATCCTGGCCGGCGCTTCCCCCGCGCTGCTGGGCATTTCCTCCATTGCCGCGCAGCCTGATCCCAGGGACTGGCAGGCACTGGCGCAGGAAGACGCGGCCCGCTGGCAGGCCCTGCGCCGCAGCACACTTGCACCCTGGATCGGGCTGGCCCTGCCCAGGATATTGCAACGTCTGCCCTATGGCCGGCGCGGCGAGCCCGTGGAGTCCTTCCCCTTCGAGGAGCTCGATCAAAAGCTCGAACACGAGGCGTGTGCCTGGGGCAACCCGGCCCTGGCCCTGGGGCAACTACTGGGTCTGGGCTATCTGGAATCCGGAGATGGCATGGTTCCGGGCGACGTGACGGAACTGGACGACCTGCCCGCCTACGTACATGAGGTGGACGGGGAGCGCCGCCTTTTGCCCTGCGCCGAGGCCCTGCTCGGGGAGCGGGCGACGGACGCACTGCTGTCCCGGGGACTGATGCCCATACTCAGCTACCGGGACCGCAATGCGGCCAGGCTGGTGCGCTTCCAGTCCATCGCCGATCCCGCCGCCGCCCTGTCCGGCCCCTGGGGCGAGTAGCGGACCTATTTCGTCATGCGCGCCACGGCGTCCAGTAGCGCCTGGCGCAGGTCGTCCACGGGCTTGCCCTCGGCCTGGGCGCGGCGCATGCGCTGAAGGATTTCCGATACGTCGCCGGCACCGGAGGAGGCGGCCAGGGTTCCGGCTTTGCCGGTGCCCGGGTGCGAGTCCGGGGCGCCATAGCTCAATTCGGCCCTTTCGCCTTCACCGGCGCCAGTTCCCGGCTTCCTGGCCGTGATATACAAGGCGTTGGGTGCCCGCTTCGGCCGGGGAACCGCGGCTTCGGCCCGGAGCTTCGCCGCCATGGCGAACAGCGCCTGTTCCAGATCGTCCACATTCTGCCCCTGGGCCCGGGCAATGCGGATCTGGCGCAGGATTTCCGAGACCTCGGCCGGCGCCGGCGCCGAGCGGACGGGCGTGCCGAAGACCTCCGGCGGCGCCTTCACGGCCTGGGCAAATTCGGCGGCGCTGGACACCATCTTCGCGATCTTGAGATTGTTGTAACGCATGGCCCAGGTGAGGGCCGTGTCGCCCCAGTCGTTTGCCGGCCGCGGGTCGGCGCCCGCCTTCAGCAAGTCCTGGACGGTGTCCTCGTGTCCTTCCCGCACCGCCATCATGAGCACGGAGGACTGGTTGGGCGCCTGGGCATTGACGTCCGCGCCCCGGGCCAGCAACAACCTGACCAGTTCGGTGTGCCCGGCGAATGCCGCGTAGTGCAGGGCCGACCACTGCTTGCCCTGGCGATTCAGGCTGGCACCGTGATCCAGGAGCCAGCGCACCGCCTCGGTGCGCCCCTGCCAGGCGGCCAGTTGCAGGGCCTGCTCGCCCAGGGCGTTGGTCTGATCCACTCGGGCGCCGTGGCGGACGAACAACTCCATCATGGGGACGTTGCCTTCCCAGGCTCCGATCATGAGGCCCGTGCCGATGCGGTCCCCGACGAAGTCCGGCGGCAGACCTTCTTCCAGCCACTCCTGGGCCTGGGCGACGTTTCCCAATTCCAGGACCACGGTGAAGCGCGTCGAATCCGGCAATCCGGCACGGGCGGGAGAGGCAAGGACGGCGAGCAGCAGAACCGGCAGCAGGTGCCTGGCAAGGCGGAACAGGGTATTCAATCGAGGAACTCCGGTGGGATTTCGGCCGTACTTGTAGCAGAATAGCGGCCCGATTCCAAGCGCCCCTTTTTTGATGCCTTCGCCGGACGACCGGTCATCTTCCAGAAGTTTCGCCCTGGCAATGTGCCTGTCGGCGCTGCTGCATCTGGCCCTGCTGGGACTGCCCGCCTGGTGGGCGCGCGCGCCGGAGCGCCCCCGTCCCCTTCAGGCCAGGCTCGCGCCCGCGGAATTGCTGATTCCGTCCAGGCCGGCAGACGACCTGCTGAAGGACACCCTGGCCAAGGAGGAGAAGGCCAGGAAGCAGCCGGCCGCCGCTCCGAAGCCCCGCGAAGGCGGAGGCGCACGTCGAGCGTTCAAGCCGGAGACGGCGACGCGGGACGCTGCCCAGCGGAAACTGGCCGAGCACCTCTATTACCCGGACGAAGCGGTGCGCCGGGGTCTGGAGGGGGAGGTGAGACTCTTGCTGGTTCTGGATGCCTCCGGCCGGGTTCTTTCAGCCGAGGTGGCGGCCGGCAGCGGCCATGCCATCCTGGATGAGGCTGCCCGGGCCGCCGCCCTGGCCATGGGCAGTCTGCCCGACGCCGGAGCGAAGGAGTTGATCCTGCCGGTGGTGTTCCGGTTGCAATAATTTCGCCGCAGGGGCATTTCATTCCCAGCCTGGAACCGCCATGGCCTGCGCCTCACGCGCCCTTGTCCAGATCCGATAGTTGCCGACGCAGGTCAGCCAATTCCCGGCGGAAGCCTTCCGCGTCGCCGAAGTCCGTGTAGCGGTGGTAGTACTCGTGGGCTTCCAGGATGCGCCGGCTGTGCTTGATGGGGCACCAGTACTGCTCGGTGCGCCCGATCACCTCCCGGATGTACGCGGCCAGGCCGTTGCCGTAGGAGCAATAGGCGCAATTGATCTTCTCGATGGTGTTGAGGTAGGCCAGGTGGGCGCGATCGAACACCAGGTAGTCACGACGCCTGACCCGGGGAATGCCATACACGGGAAAGCAGATCCACTGGTAGAGGGTGACGAACAGGTCCATGAGCAGCATGGGAAAGAGCACCGAATAGATGAGCGGCGCCGTGAGCAACACCAGGGGCCTCGCCCTGAGTACATAGCGCAGGGTGCCGACCTTGAAGCGACGCTGGGCTTCCAGCATGTCCTGCTCGAATCGGATGCGCCGGTTCTCGAAGTCGGCGTGCAGCTCGGCGCGCCGCTTGCGAAATTCCGCCTGGATCTCGTCCTCCAGTTGCCGGACGCGCTCCACCAGTTCCGCGATCCTCGGGTTGCCCATGCTGTTCCCCTCTCGTTTCAGACCTGGAATCAGGCGGGCTGTAGATGCTCCACCACCAGTTGCACACTGGCCTTGCCATTGTACTCATTAATGTCCAGGCGATAGGCGGCGCGCACCCTGGCCGGCGCTGGTTCGGCACGGTTGAAATGGATGGCTTCGAAGCGGCTGCCGCCTTTCCTGAGGTGAAGCTTCAAGTGTTTGTCCTTGAGAACCCGCTGGTTTTCCACGGCAAATTCGTCGCAGAATATCGGAGCGGGAAAACCCTGGCCCCAGATCTCCCCCGCCAGGAGGCGGGCCGAATCCAGGGACATGTAGCCGGCTTCCAGCGGACCGTCGGTTTCCAGGGTGCGCTCCTTGTCCGCGGGGGATAACAGACCGGCCACGGTTTCGGTAAAGACCTCCTCGAACCAGGGCAGATCGTCTTCCCGGATGGACAGGCCGGCCGCCGCCGCGTGGCCGCCGAAACGCAGGATCAGGCCGGGAGCGCGCTTCGAGACGAGATCCAGGGCATCCCTGAGGTGCACGCCGGGAATGGAACGGCCGGAACCTTTCAGTTCGTCGTTCGTGCCCCGGGCGAAGGCGATCACCGGGCGGTGCACCCGGTCCTTGACCCGGGACGCCAGGAGCCCGACCACGCCCTGGTGCCAGTCCGGATCAAAGAGGGTGAGGGCGGGGGCCGCGTCGTCTTCCGCTTCCACCACCTCGTCCAGGAGGGCCAGGGCCTGCTCCTGCATCTGGGCCTCGATCTCCCGCCGTTCCCGGTTCAGCCGGTCCAGGTCGCCGGCGATGTTGAGCGCCCGGGCCAGGTCGTCCGTGATCAGCGCCTCTATGCCCAGGGACATGTCGGAGAGCCGGCCGGCGGCATTGAGCCGGGGGCCGAGGCCGAAGCCCAGATCGAAGGTGCTCGCCCGCCTCGCGTCGCGGCCGGCGATGCGGAACAGGGCTTCCAGGCCCGGCTGCATCTTGCCGGCGCGCATGCGGGAGAGGCCTTGGGCCACCAGGATGCGGTTGTTCTGGTCCAGGGGCACCACGTCCGCCACCGTGCCCAGGGCCACCAGGTCCAGGAGATTGCCCAGGTTCGGCTCCAGCCGTTCGGCGAAGGCACCGCGCCTTCTGAGTTCGGCGCGCAAGGCGAGCATGACGTAGAACATCACGCCCACCCCGGCCAGACCCTTGCTCGGGAAACTGCATCCGGGCTGATTGGGATTGACGATGACTTCCGCCGCCGGCAACTCGTCGCCCGGCAGGTGGTGGTCGGTGATGAGGGTGGCCATGCCCAGACGTCCGGCCTCGGCCACGCCTTCCACGCTGGCGATGCCGTTATCCACCGTGATGATGAGGTCGGGCTTCTTTTGGGCAGCGAGGCGCGCGATCTCCGGGGAGAGGCCATAGCCGTACTCGAAGCGGTTGGGCACCAGGTAATCCACCTGGGCACCGAAGGCCCGTAGCGCCCGCACCCCCACGGCACAGGCGGTGGCGCCGTCGCAGTCGTAATCCGCCACGATCAGGAGGCGCTTGGCCGAGGCGATGTGATCCGCCAGCAGCACGGCGGCCGCATCGGCGTTCATCAGCCGATCCGGCGGCAGCAGGGCGGACAACTTGTGTTCCACCTCTTCCCGCCGATGGATGCCCCGCGCCGCATAAAGCCGCGCCAGCACGGGATGCACCCCCTCCTGCGCCAGCATCTCCGCGGCACGTTGGGGTATCTTGCGTTCGAGAATTTGGGTCATGAAGTATGGTCCGGCGCGTAGCTCTTTTCCGGTTGGAATAGTCGCAATTGAGCGGACATTCCCACCTTTTCCAGTACATGAGCCGGAATGGGTAGCTTTTCCAGGGAGCGAGGTTCGACTTTTACGGCACCTCCGCCATAGGACTTTCCAATTCTCGCCAGGTTGGCCACCGTGTCCGGGTCGTTCAGAATTGTCCAGACCGTTTCAACAAAGTTGGGATCGGAGTTGAGCGGATAGACGCAAAGGAAACCCGTCAGGGGCAGCACTCCCGCCCGGTTGCGAATGAAGCGGGAGTTGCGACGGCCCAGATACGAGAACAGAAACGGCGGTGCCTCGCGTTTCTCCATCTTGTACCAGGGCTTTCTCTGGGAGATCAGGGATCGGTTGGGCAAGCCCTGAATCTCGCCCTCGATCAGATAGTGACGAACCGCTTCCGGGAAACGGGAGGCAGGCTCCCCATCCAGGGCAAGCAACCAGGTTGGCCGTCCCTCACGCTCCAGAGTTCTCAGCGTATCCTCACTGACCTCCGTGCCCGGAATATCCCGTGTCCGGCCCACGGCCCGCAATAGATACTTCTTTGGAATGCCTAGTTCGGCCGCCCGATCGGCGGTCAGGAAGAAGAAATCATTGGCACCCGTGGCAATACCCCGCACCACGCGCACGAAATCTCCCAGCACATATTTGCTACCGTCGCACACAACCGGAGGCCGGGAGAGGCCCGTTTGCAAACCCTCGATCAGCTCGCGCTCTACGACGCCGAGCTCGTTTTCCTGGCTGTCAAATCCGGAGCGAACCCAGTCCAACAAGGCATCCGTTCGCGGCTCCCGGCACAGTGCCCAATGAAATCTCTCCTTTGGTGCGGATTTCCGTATGAAGAAAATCAATGGGTTGGTATCCACGCCGGGGAAGGGTGAGGCATCCGGGGCGAAAGCGATCACCGCATCCAGGCAAAAGTTTCCCCCGATCCAACGCCAGAGTTCCGGGGCTGATTTTCCCTCGCAGGTGTCCGCCGGCATGATGAACGCCAGACGCCCGTCTTCCTCCAGCAGGCTCAAGGCCCGGATGAGGAAGAAGATGTGCAGGCCTGCGCGCCCATCCAGGGCCTTGCCCAGCGTTCCCTGGGCCAGCAGCTTCAGCTTTTCCTTGTCCGCTGCTGAGATGCGGTGGTGGCGCAGATAGGGCGGGTTGGCGACGATGGCTGTCATAAGACGTTCGGGCGGCTGGAACACGAAGTCGCCCAGAGTTACCCCGGCCAAATCGTTCGCCACGAGGCCATGCCTGATCGCCTCATGCAGCACTTTGGGATCGATCTCCATGCCGGTGAGGGCAATTTCCTGATGCCTTTCCTGCGCCACTTTCTTCCCGGCACGGAAAAATGCTCCGGCGCCGACCGCCGGATCAAACAGGATTGGGCTGCCATCCCGGAGTGCGTAGGCGCACATGGCTTCCGCCACCCAGTCGGGTGTCCAGAACTGCCCTTTTTGCCGCAGCTTCTCCCGGTGTTCTCCAGTAGAAGGGAGTTTGTAGTGATCAATCCTGTCCATTGGCAAGGCTCCGCAGGACATCAAGCGCTTCTTTACGGAGTGGCATCTCACCACCCTCAAAGTGGACGTAGGGAAGAATGTGGCCGTTCTTGTCCACGATGTGTTTCGCAGTCAGGTTCGGCTCCTCCGTGGCATCCCCTAACCGGTAACCATATGAATAGTAGATCTTGTACAGGGCTTTCCGGGTGGTGGCGCCGCCCGGCGCCTGGAAGACCTGCTCGGTCGCAAGGATGTAACCCTCTGAAATCAAGGTCTGGATTCTATCCAGGGCAATGCCGAAAGCCATATCAAAAAACACGTGCCAGACATGAATCGGGACGCCGCTTGCGTCTTGCCAGGCTTGCAGCGGGGCACGGTCTTCCTCCTTGACAATGATGGTCGGTAAGACCGCAGCCTTTTTGAGACCAGGCTTGCCGTCGAGCCGTCGTTGGGGAGTGAGTGGCGTCTTAAAGTCAGGCATCAGGCTGCCCTTCCATAGGCTGTTTTCACATTCAATTGCGACGATAGCTCGGGACAGCAGGCTCTGCATCCTTTCATCCGTTTCAGGGGTGAAGGGTAGTTCCGATAGCCCTCCCAGGGATTCCACCAACGCCAGGATATTTGCCTTGTCTGCCAGCCTGAAGACGAGAAGATCGGGCCGCTTTACGTGACCCAAGCCTGCCGCTTCCAGGCGCTCGAAATAGAGTTCGAATGCGCGTACATCGCTATCCGGCGCTGTGCCGCTCGGTCCATAAGGGATGGCAAAAAACTCTTCGGTGTCGTTGACCGCTTGGGTAATCCGATTCTCGCTCCATACACCTTGAGACCAACGCATCAAGAAATCACTGCCGCGCAACCGACGAGGGTTGAGCAGAAAATCCGCCCAAGGTACCGCTTCATGGCCACGAAGTTCAAACTCGATTGCTTCCGTGGAAACCATCAATACTTCTTCAAAGGGATGCATGGCTACGGTTCCTGTATCCGGAATACGTTCAATAAGGTGGGTTGATTCGGTGGGCGAGGTCTGCATCCGCATCGCTTGCGATCTTGAGTTCGCGTAGCTCGACTGAGGATCGCCAGAACTTCCACAGGTCGGGCCGGGTGAGGCGGAGTTCCAGGCTGGCGCGGTCGCCCAATCCGGTCAGGGTGAGGGATTCGAGCCTGCCCGATTTCAGGGCGGTAAGCGCCGGCGCCAGGTGGGACGATTCCAGGGCGACGAGGGCCTCGCGCCAGGCTTCCTCGTCCACGTAGAGGGCAGGGCGGGCCAGGGCATCGGCGACGACCAGGACATTGCCTTCAGGTGCGGACGGCGGTTCGCCGGCCCACGGCAGCACGGGGATGCCGGCGGCGCGGGCCAGGCCACGGGCCAGGGCATCGCCGCCGGCCAGCGCGGCAAAGGAGGTGTCGGTATGGACCGGCAGCGGGCCATGGCCCCAGAACCAGACGCTGTTGACCGCCGGATGGCCTTCGACCTCCCTGGCCTGATTGACCGGATGCCCGTGCAGGAACACCTGGATGTCGTTGAAATGCCGGCACCAGAGGGGGCCGTCGGCGCCCTCGGGCAGGAAAGCATCCACCCGGCGGCCCACCACCTCGCCCAGACGGTGGCAGGAGACGGAACTGGACCGGGCCGGGCGCAGATACCAGCGCGTCGGGCTCCCGGCATGAAACTGCCCCAACTCGGAGAATTCCCGGTTCAGGCCGGCGATCAGGGCTTCGGCCTCGGCCTCGCCCAAGTCAAGCCCGGAGGCATCGCCCAGCATCAGGCCCTGGCTGGTGAAGCGCAACTGCACCGGATCGGCGCACAGCCATGTGCCCAGTTGATTCCGGTCGCGTTGCGACTCACTGCGCTCCCCTCGCCCCTCGTGGGAGAGGGGTTGGGGGTGGCCCGGCGCCAGACCCGGTTCCCCCAGGAGCCGCAGGGCGGCATAGGGTGCGGAATCCGCATCCAGTCCGAAACCCCGGGCAAGCCAGGCTTCCAGCGACAGGCCCGGCCCCCAGGCCAGGCGTGCCCGGCCGAGCATGAGGGCGAGGGCGGGCAGCCGCAGGCCGTCGGCCGGCAACTGCATGAGGCCGGGAATGAGCAGGTGGAGGTGCATGGATGTAGGTCGGGTTTCAACCCGACATTTCGCGGTAGGCATCGTTGTCGGGCTGAAGCCCGACCCACAATTGGCCGGGCGCGCAGACCGGAATAGCGGCCACAATAGCCTTGAAATGGGGCAAAGCAGTGTAGCATAGCGCCCGCCATGAACTACGAACTCTTCGTCGGCCTTCGCTATACCCGTGCCCCCAAGCGCGGGAAGAACGGCTTCATCTCCTTCATCTCCCTGGTTTCCATGCTGGGCATCGCCCTGGGCGTGGCGGCGTTGATCGTCGTGCTGTCGGTGATGAACGGCTTCCAGAAGGAACTGCGCACCCGCATCCTGAGCGTGGCCTCCCACGTGCAGGTCACCGGCCTGGATGGCGACCTGGCCGGCTGGCCCCAGGTGGCCGAGGCGGCGTCGAAACATCCGGACGTGCGCGCCGCCGCCCCCTATGTGGCGGCCCAGGGCATGCTCTCCTTCGATCAGGACGTGCGCGGCGTCATGGTGCGCGGCGTGCTGCCGGAAACCGAGGAGAAGGTGGCGGACTTCAACCGCCACATGAAGGCGGGCAATCTTTCGTCCCTGAAGCCCGGGGAATTCGGCATCATCCTGGGGGCGGATCTGGCGCGCAACCTACAGGTCAGGACCGGCGACCGGGTGACCCTCATCGCGCCCCAGGGGCTGGTGACGCCGGCGGCCATCCTGCCACGGCTCAAGCAGTTCCGGGTGGTGGGGGTGTTCGAGGCGGGCATGTACGAATACGACGCCGGCCTCGCCCTCATCCACATGCAGGATGCCCAGATCCTTTACCGACTGGGTGACAAGGTGTCCGGCGTGCGCCTCAAGCTCGGCGACCTGTTCCAGGCGCCCCGTGTGGCGCGGGAACTGGCGCGCAGCCTGCCCGGCGACTATCTGGTGTCGGACTGGACCAAGAGCCACGCCAACTTCTTCCGCGCGGTGCAGATCGAGAAGAACATGATGTTCATCATCCTGTTGCTCATCGTCGCCGTGGCCGCCTTCAACATCGTGTCCACCCTGGTCATGGCGGTGACCGACAAGCAGGCGGACATCGCCATCCTGCGCACCCTGGGCGCCAGCCCACGCAGCATCATGCAGATTTTCATCGTTCAGGGCGCCCTCATCGGTGTGATCGGCCTGGCGGCGGGCGTGTTCTTCGGCGTGCTGCTGGCGCTGAACGTGGACGTGGTGGTGCCGGCCATCGAGCGCCTGTTCGGCATCCAGTTCCTGGCCAAGGACGTGTATTACATCTCGGAGCTGCCCTCAGACCTGCAATGGTCGGACGTGGGCACCATCGCCTCCGTGTCCTTCGTGCTGACGCTGCTCGCGACGCTCTATCCGAGCTGGCGTGCGTCCCGGACCAATCCGGCGGAGGCGTTGCGCTATGAGTGATGCTGTCGGAAGTAGGGAGTGGGAAGTGGGGAGTGGGGAAGCGGTGCTGTCCTGCCGGGGGCTGGCCAAGAGCTTCTTCCAGGGCAGGGAGGAGGTGAAGGTTCTGACCGGGGTGGACCTGGACGTGGCGAAGGGCGAGCGGGTGGCCATCGTCGGCGCCTCGGGCTCGGGCAAGAGCACGCTCCTGCACCTCCTGGGCGGGCTGGACGCCCCCAGTGCCGGCACGGTGAGCCTGATGGGCCGGGACTTCGCCAGCCTCGAAGACAAGGAAAGGGGCAGGCTCAGGAACGAATCCCTGGGCTTCGTCTACCAGTTCCACCACCTGCTGGCAGAATTTTCCGCGCTGGAAAACGTCGCCATGCCGCTCCTCATACGGCGTCTGGGGAAGGCCGAGGCCCTGGCCCGCGCCGCGGCCATGCTGGAGTCCGTGGGCCTGGGCCATCGTCTCTCCCACACGCCGGGGCAACTCTCGGGCGGGGAGCGCCAGCGGGCCGCCGTGGCCCGCGCCCTGGTCACCGAGCCGGCCTGCATCCTGGCGGACGAACCCACGGGCAACCTGGACCGGCATACCGCCGGGGGCGTCTTTGACCTCATGCTGGAATTGAGCGAACGCCGGGGAACGAGCTTCGTCATCGTCACCCACGACCCGGGCATCGCCGCCCGCGCTTCCCGGCAACTGGTGCTGAGCGACGGGGTTCTGACGGCCTAAGCACGCACCCCGTTCAAACCCACGGACGACTAGACGGTCTCGCTTGGCGTGCTCTCCGCCCACACGACCCGGGCACGTCCCCTCTCCTTGGCCTCATAGAGGGCGCGGTCGGCCATCTTCACCAGGTCGGCGCAGCAGCTGCATTTCGCCGTGTCGGGACACACGCTGGCCACGCCTATGCTGATGCTCACCTGGTCACGCACCTTGGAGGCCTTGTGCGGGATGCCGAGGGAGAGGACCTTCTCCAGGGCGAACTGCGCCACGTGACGGGCGCCTTCCAGGGGCGTGTTGGGCAGGACGATGGCAAACTCCTCGCCGCCATACCGGGCCGCCAGGTCGCCAGGGCGACGAGCGGCCAGCGCCAGCGCTCCGGAAATCTTGCGCAGGCAGTCATCGCCCGCCTGGTGGCCGTAGCTGTCGTTATAAAGTTTGAAGAAATCCACGTCGGCCATGAGGACGGAGAGCGGGGTGTGCTCCCGTATCGCCCGGCCCCATTCCCGGCCGAGCATTTCATCGAGGCGTCGGCGGTTGGCGATGCCGGTGAGCCCATCCACGGCGGCGATGGTCTTCAGCTTCTCGTTCGCCTGCCAGAGCAGGTGGTTGGTGTCGCGCAACTGCCCCGCGGTGGTGACCAGGGCTGACCGGATGTGGTTCAGTCGGCGCAGGGCGGCCATCTTCGCGGCCAGCACCAGTTCGCTCACCGGTTTGGCCAGGTAGTCGTCGCCCCCGGCCTCGATGCCCTTGGACAGGCTCTCCTCGTCCGTGCGACCCGTGAGGAAGATGATGGGCGTCCACTCGTCCGGACTCTCCGTGGCTCTTATGCGCCGCGCGACCTCATAGCCATCGGGCGAGGGCATTTCCACGTCCAGCAGGATGAAGTCGAATTTCTGCTCCTGGTAACGCTCCAATGCCTCCCGACCGCCGGCAGCGCTCACGCTCTCCAGCCCCATGGAATCAATCAGTGCACAGTGATAAGCCAGGCTGGACGGTGAGTCGTCCACGATCAGTGCCTTCATAGTCTCCCCCATTTTTGTTTTGCTAGAAGTATTCTCTCATGTAGATCACCGGTCCGGCCTTGAAAACGCCGAAGGTGGCCCGGCCCTTGGGGTTGGCGACGCTGCCGCTCCAGTTGTACTGTAGCCACGCCGGCACCGTGGCGGTGACATCCACGGACCCCGGAATTCCCGGTGCCTTGAGCCAGAGATTGAAGTCCCCGGCGAAGCCGGAAACCCCCGCCTCCTTGAACTGCTTGGCGGCGGGCGGCGTGCCGGTGCAGGCCCGGCCGCTGGCCCCCAGGCCATCCTGGACACAGGTCTTGGCGGTGATGTCCGACTTCCCGGCGGCGGCGATGGAAATCGTGGTGCCGGTACAGTTGTCGCTGCCGTTGAACACCCAGCCGGTGCCGTTCCAGTATTCGCTCTTCAGGCTCACGGGCAGATCCAACAGTTCCGAGCCGTAGGTGTTCATCATGTGCACCCGGCCGTAGCGGAACTCCGTGGTGCTGCCGAGGGCGGTCGCGCTGGCCACGGTCACGCCGTCCAGGTCGCTGGGCGCCGCGAACAGGGCGATGTTGGCGTTGGTGATGGCGGAAGTGGGGCGTACGAACAGGTGGTTGGCGCCCACGTTGGTGGCGATGCCGCCGGACCAGGTACCCGAGGGTGCCGTCGCGCCGCTGCCCCAGGTGACGCCGGTCGGCACGCCCGTGGCGGTGAAGCCCAGGCGCGCATAGCTGGTCAGATCCAGTCGGGCCAGGGTTCCGGCGTAGTTGAGGGTCGTGTTGTTGTTCGCGTCCTGGGCCGTGAGGGTGAAGCTCGTTCCCAGGCCGTCCTGGCCAAAGTAAGTGAAACCGCCGCAGGCCGGGGTGGCGCTGGCGCCGCTGGCGACGAAATGATCCGGCACGAAGCGGCCGATGGTCACGGTGCCGGAGCAGACGTAATAGCCGGCGCAACTCGCCGCCGTGTCCCCGGCGTCCACCGACGCGAAGGCGGTATCCTGGAACTGGACGCTGAAACTGCCCACGTCGTTATAGCTGGCCGTGCTGGACAGCACCGTGCCGCCGCTACCACTGAAACTGCCGGGAAGGAAGGTGCCGGGCAAGGTCGCGGGCGACAGGGCGGTGAGGCTGGCTGCGATGGGCGAGCCGTTGTAGTTGCCGGTGAGTACGCCGGCGGAATTGTAGCCGCTCACGGTGACGCTGAACGGCCGTCCGGCCTTGTGGAAAGGCGTGCCGGTGGCACCGGTGGCGTTCAGAACCCGGGCGGTGCCGGCGCTGGCCCAGTCCGTGTCGCCGGCCTGAACCGAGAGGCTGGCGGGCTTCACGGCGAAGTTGTCGGTGGCGCAGGCGGTCACCGTCGCCGTGCCGGTGGCGGGGTAGCGCATGCGCGGACGCACATCGCGCCAGGCATCCGGCAGCGCCGGAATCGTCACGGTGCCCTTGCCGGCGGCAAGCGTGACGGTTCCAACCGAGAGCACCGTGGAAGAAGTCGGGCAGTTCTGGGCATCTCGGCCCACGCCGGTGACGGTGTTGGCCAGGAGATCCACCAACACGCTGCCGGAATAGCTCGTGTCCTGGGCGGTCTTCCCGGCATTCAAGGCATAGACGTCCAGGCTGAAGCCCGAGCCGGCAGTCTTGGTAAGGATCTTTCCGGATACCGCGTTGCCGCCGGTATCCACCGCGTTCAGCGCCGCCGGCGCGGGCGACACTCGGGTCGGGCAGGCGTGGCTGTTCTGGTACAGGTCCGCGATCTGGCTGGGCGTCAGGGCGCCCTTGTAGAGAGTCACCTCGTCTATGTTGCCCTGGAATCCCCGGGTGTTCAGGGAGGTGCTGCCGATGGAAAGACCATAGTTGGAAAGGAAAGGCGTGACGGTTCCCGAGAGGCCGACCACCGAATTGTCATCGAGATTGCCGTTGACATAGATGTGCAGGGCCGCGCCATCGAATACCCCCACCACGTGATACCACTGTCCGACCACCGGCGCGGTCTTGGACTGAACGTAGCTGCGCGTGACGGTACTCTTCAGCGCGAACTCGAAGCGGTCGTTCAACTGGCTGTGCTGGAGCCAGAACTGCCCGTCATTCACGTTGTTGGAGGCGACATTGCTGACGATATTGGCCCACTGATTGCCGGACGCGGGCGTGATGCCCCATTGCACCCAGGCCGCGACGCTGAAGGCGACGGCGTTGCTCAAGCCCAGATTGACCGTGCCGATGCTCACGGATTGCGGGGACGTTCCGCCCGCAAACACGCCGTAGCCGCAGGTACCGGGGGTGCCTGGAATGGCGGGTGCGGTGGCATCCGTCGTGGGCAGGCCGCCGGTGCCGACCGCCTTGCCGTTGAAATTGTTGCCCGAACTGTCCTTGACCTCGCCGGTGGCGCCCGTCCAGAAAGACTCATCCAGCGCATACTGGGCGACGGACGTGGCGTCGTCGTCCAGGAGCGTGATGGTCAAGGGATTGCTGGGGCCCAGTTTCACGGCCGGGTCACTGCTGGTGACGCTGGTGATGGTCAGGACGATGGTCTTCAACGGCTCCACGATGTTGTCGTTGGTGACATTGAAGTCAATGGAGGTCTGCATCGGCGAATCGGCGGAATTCGGGTCTAACACCACGCTGCCGGAGGTGGGCAGGTTGGTGTCGCCGCTGCCGGCGGTGCCGGAAACCGTGTAGTTGATGGTCACCGGCTGGCTCGGAACGATGCCCGCGGAGATGCTCGCCGAATAGCTGGCCATCTCGCCCTCGGCGACGGTGTCCGTGGTGAGGTCAAAGTCGACGTAGTTGAAGTCCTTGACCGTCATGTTCGCCGCGGCGCTGTCGTCGCCGGTGTTGATCAGGCTGCCGGCGGCAGGACTGGTGACGGCCGCCGTGGTATTCAGGGCGCCCAGGGTGTTCGGCGTGCCGGTAATGGTGAGCGTGGCGCTGTTCCCGGCGGACAGGGTGCCCACGTTCCAGACCAGGGCGCTGGCCCCTTGAGAGGTGCTGCCGAAGGAGGGCGAGTAGGTCAGGCCGGTGAACTTGCCGGCGACGATGCCGGTGTCGGTGATGACCACCCCGGATACCGAGTTCGTGCAGCTCTTGTTCAGGACCGTGACCGTATAAGTCACCTGGGTGGTGTTGACGATCGGGGAACTGCTGCTGACGCTGTTGTTCACCACCAGGTCGCTGCCGCCGCTGGAACACAAATTGGTACGGCCGATGGTGTAGGCCGTGGAGTTGTTGACATTGGCAGGCCAGGAGCCGCCATCCGGCATACGTGCGACATCACCCGTCATGTCGTCGGTAGCGGTGGCGTTAACCACCTTGCTGCTGGCATTGCCGAAGCAGGAGGGCGTGCTCTGGATGGTGCCGTCCATGGCGACGTAGTCAATCAGCTTGCCGCTCGAATCCACCAGGGCCACGTCCAGATAGCGCCCGTTCTTGTTGCGCATGTAGAGCGACTTGCTGCTGTTGTAGATGAACTGGCCGTTGGCGGTGAAACCGGAGGAGAGATAGTAGCCGCCCTTCTGGCTGATCGTGCCGCCACCGCTCCGGTAATAGATCACGAGTTGCCAGGTTTGCCAGACAGACTGGGCTACGCTGCCGCTGTTGTAGATCTCGATCTGGTTGCTGGTGGAGGTGGAACCGCTTGCGCCGATGCGCAACTCGTTGAGGGTGGCCTTGCCCATGTAACTGGAGCAGGCGGTGGGGCTGACGACCTGAGTCCCCCCTCCCCAGTTATCGCCATAGGCCGGCGCCGCCAGGCCGCAGAGGACGGCGAACAGCATCAACAGTTTGGTCACGACAGCACGCATTTGCCCTCTCCCGCCTCCGGATTACCCCTAGAATACGGCCCCGCGGCGGAAATCTTGAGTACGTTGTAAGCCTGCCGCCATGAGGCCGGGCAAGATATTTGGGAGAGAGCATGAATCAGCGTGGGAAAGGCGCATCCGGGGGAGCGGCCTTCTTCGTCACCGGCACCGATACCGAGGTGGGCAAGACCTTCGTTTCCGTGCGCCTGCTCCATGCCTTGCGCCGGGCGGGTGAGACCGTGCTGGCCATGAAGCCCGTGGCGGCGGGCTGCGAGGAAACGCCGGAAGGCTGGCGGAACGAGGATGTGGAGGCATTGCGGAACGCGGCCTCCTTCCCCGTGGCACGGGAAGCCATGAATCCCTACCTCTTCCTGCCGCCTGTTTCGCCCCACTTGGCGGCGGCAGAGGCCGGCGTCATGATCGAAATGGATGTCCTGCGCCGACATCTTGAAACCCTGCAAGGGCAGGCGGAACAGGTGTTGGTGGAAGGGGCCGGCGGCTGGCTGTCGCCCTTGTCGGACAGCACCACCATGGCGGACCTGGCCGCCGCCCTGGAACTGCCCGTGCTGCTGGTGGTGGGCCTGCGCCTGGGGTGCCTGAACCACGCGCTGCTCACATTCGAAGCCATCCGCGGCTCGGGCCTGCCTTTCCTGGGCTGGGTGGCCAACTGTGTGGACCCCGCCATGTCCGGGCTGGACGAGAACCTGGCCTACCTCACCCGCAAGCTCGGGCCGCCCCTGGCGGTGGTGCCCCACGGCGCGTCCGTTTCTGAATTCGATCTTGGGCCATTTCTGGGGCTTTTGGGTGAAGGCCAAAACGGAACCCGGTAACGTGGTTGCTAAAATGCTTGCCAAAAGGTGGTTGCAAAAGGTTGTCTTTTGATACCTTCAGTGCTATCGTTTGGCTTCGTGTATGAGCAAGGGAGCCTGACATGGCCGTCGCAATGAAGCTGTCCGATGATCTGGTGAACGCGGCCAGGCCATACGCCACCGCCATGCAGCGCTCGGTGCCCAAACAGATCGAGTACTGGGCCAGGATAGGCAAGTCCGCCGAGGAAAACCCCGATCTACCCTTGGGCTTCATCATAGACACCCTGGTGGGCATCGAGGAAGATCGCGCTGGTCTGGGTAGTGAGTACAAGTTTGGATGAAGCTCCTCGCCACGCCCCGCTTCCTGCGGGAGATCAAGAGACTATATCCGCTGGAAAAAGCGGCGCTGGATGAGGCCGTGCGAAGCGTCGCCGAAAATCCGGAAGTCGGTGAGATGAAGAAGGGCGATCTGGCGGGCGTGCGTGTCCACAAGTATCGCTTCAATGCGCAGCAACTTCTCCTCGCGTACCGCGTCGCCCCAGAGGAAGACGCCATCAAGCTCCTTTCCTTCGGAACGCACGAAAATTTCTACCGGGACTTGAAGCGGGAATGAGTAATTCCGACTGGCTTACCCGCAGCCGCGCCGCGGTCTGGCACCCGTGCACCCAGATGCAGCGACACGAGACCCTGCCGTTGGTGCCCATCTCCCACGGCAAGGGCGTCTGGCTGTATGACTTCGAAGGCAGCCGCTACCTGGACGCGGTGAGTTCCTGGTGGACCAATCTCTTCGGCCATGCCAACCCGGCCATCATCGGGGCGATCAAGGAGCAGTTGGACCGTCTGGAACATGTGATGCTGGCCGGCTTCACCCATGCCCCGGTGGTGGAACTGTCGGAGCGCCTGTCGGCGAAGACCTCCGGCCACCTGGGCCACGCCTTCTATGCCTCGGACGGCGCCTCGGCCACCGAGATCGCGCTGAAGATGAGCTTTCACTATTGGCGCAACCGGGGTGAGGCGAAGAAGACCGGCTTCGTCAGCCTGGAAAATGGCTATCACGGCGAGACGGTGGGCGCCCTGTCGGTGACCGACGTGGCCCTGTTCAAGGATACCTACGGGCCGCTTTTGCGGCAGACGATCCAGGTAATGAGCCCCGACTGGCGCCTGGCCGAGGCGGGGGAGGGGAAGGAAGCCTACGCCCTGCGCGCCGCGCAATCCCTGGAAGCCCATCTGGCCGAACACCACGAGACCACGGCGGCCCTGATCCTGGAGCCCCTGGTCCAGGGGGCGGCGGGCATGGCCATGCACCACCCGGCTTACCTGAAACGCGCCCGGGAACTGTGCGACCGCTATCGGGTGCATCTCATCGCCGACGAGATCGCGGTGGGTTTCGGCCGCACCGGTTCCTTTTTCGCCTGCCAGCAGGCGGGCATCTGGCCGGACCTCATCTGCCTGTCCAAGGGCATTACCGGCGGCTACCTGCCGCTGTCCGCGGTGATGGTGACGGAGGACATCTTCCAGGCCTTCTACGACGAGGACGTGACGCGCGGCTTCCTGCATTCCCATTCCTATACCGGCAATCCGCTCGCCTGCCGCGCGGCCCTGGCGGTCCTGGACCTGTTCGAACGGGGCGACGTAATCTCGTCAAACATCAACACATCACGTTTAATCAATGCGATGTCAGATGAAGTTAAAGCATTGCATTACGTCAGAGACCTCCGCAATGCCGGCATGATCTGGGCCTTCGAGGTGGACGGGGCGGCCCCGGATTTCTCCCGCCGCCTGTTCGCCGAGGGCCTGAAGCGGGAAGTCCTGCTGCGCCCCATGGGCAACACCGTGTACTGGATGCCGCCCTACGTCATCAGCGAGGCAGAAGCCCGACACATGGTGCGCGGGACGCTGGAAGCCTTGCGGGCTCTGGCCTGAGGGGTTCTGAACGGGTGGCGGGGCGACTCTGGTATCATGCGCGCCATGTCGGAATTTGACCTTCACTGCCATTCCTCCATCTCGGATGGAACCCTGCCACCCGCGGAGGTGGTGCGGCGCGCCGCGGCCAACGGCGTCAGGCTGCTGGCGCTCACCGATCACGACGACGTGGCGGGTATCGCGGAAGCGCGGGCCAGCGCGGCGGAAGTGGGCATCACGCTGGTCGCCGGCGTGGAGATTTCGGTATCCTGGCGCGGGCATCAGGTACACATCGTGGGCCTGGGCCTCGATCCGGAAAACGCGGAACTGGTTTCCCAACTCAAGGCCATGCGCGACGGCCGTTTCGGCCGCGCACAACGCATGGCGGAGGAATTGGCCCGACTGGGTATTCCCGGCGCTCTGGAAGGCGCGGCCCGCTACGCCGGCGGCAGCATCATCGGCCGGACCCATTTCGCCCGTTTCCTGGTGGAGCAGGGCATCGCCCGGGACGTGAAGAGCGTCTTCGACCACTATCTCGGCACCGGCAAGCCCGGTTATGTGCCCCACGAGTGGGCCAGTTTGTCCGACACGGTCGGCTGGATACGGGGGGCCGGCGGCATTGCCGTCATCGCCCATCCCTTTCGCTATAAACTCAGCAGCAACGAGCGAAGCAATCTCTACAAGGAATTCAAGGCCCTGGGCGGCGAGGGTATAGAAGTCGCCTATGGCAGCGCCAATGAGCAGGAGCGGCGGGACGCCGCGAGCGCGGCCCGCCGCCACGGTTTCCTGGCCTCCTGCGGTTCCGATTTTCACGGTCCCGGCGAAAGCATGATAGATCTGGGCAACGTTCCCCCCATGCCGGAAGACCTCACCCCGGTCTGGGCCAAGCTAGCCGTTGCCGCCAATTAACCGCTCATGATCTACCGCTCACCCCGGCACATGAAAGTCGTTGCAAATCAACCCCTCACCCCCCCGCCCCTCTCCCTCAAGGGGCGAGGGGAGCATCGTGAGTCGCTGGTGCGACTTTCACGGTAAACCCTCATGGCCCAATTCTTCTCACTCCATCCGGAACATCCCCAGCCGCGCCTGGTGCACCAGGCGGTGGAAATCATCCGTGCCGGCGGCCTGGTGGCCCTGCCCACCGATTCCGCCTACGCCCTGGGTTGCCACCTGGGGGACGCCAAGTCCCTGGAGCGCATCCGGCGCATCCGCAACGTGGACGAGCGCCACCACCTGACCCTGATGTGCCGCGACCTGTCGGAAATCGCCACCTTCGCCCGGGTGGACAACGTGCGCTACCGCCTGCTCAAGGCGGTGACCCCGGGCAGCTATACCTTCATCCTGGAGGGGACCAAGGAGTTGCCCCGGCGGGTGATGCACCCCAAGCGGAAAACCATCGGCCTGCGGGTTCCCGACCACCCCCTGGTGCAGGCCCTGCTGGCGGAACTGGGCGAGCCCCTCCTGACCTCGACCCTGATTCTTCCCGGCGATACCGAGCCCCTCTGGGATCCCGAGGAAATCCGCGATCGCCTGGAGAAGCTGGTGGATCTGGTCCTGGAATGCGGCGCCTGCGGCCCCGAGGCCACGACGGTGGTGGACTTGACGGGGGACGAGCCGGAACTCCTGCGAGCCGGGCGCGGTAGCCTCGCGCCTTTCGGCCTCGAATAGGGCGCGCGGGGCCATTCCGGCCCCGACCCCGGGGATTTGCTACAATCCCGCTTCCCTCCGACTCTCCCTTACATGAACTCACTCATTCCGACCCTGGCGATCTGGGCCTTGCCGGTACTCCTGGCCATCACGTTGCACGAGGCGGCGCATGGCTTCGTTGCGCGCAAGTTCGGCGACCCCACCGCCTGGCTGGCGGGGCGCATCAGCCTGAATCCCCTGCGCCATGTGGATCCGGTGGGCACCCTGCTCGTTCCGGCCCTGTTCTTGCTGGCCGGTTCTCTCATGGGGGGGCAGCCTTTTCTCTTCGGCTGGGCGAAGCCGGTGCCGGTCAATTTCTCCCGCCTGCGGCGCCCCAAGAAGGACATGCTCTGGGTCGCCGCCGCCGGCCCGGCCGCCAATTTCATCATGGCTCTGGCCTGGGCGTTGTTATTCAAGCTGGCCATGATCATGCCCGAGAACGCCTATACGGCGCCGTTGGGGCAGATGGCCGACGCCGGCATGCAGATCAACATCATGCTCATGGTCATCAACCTGGTGCCCATCCCGCCCCTGGACGGGGGGCGCATCGCCGTGAGCCTCCTGCCCCTGCGCGCCGCCATCTCCTATTCCAGGGTCGAGCCCTACGGTCTCTTCATCCTGATCTTCCTGTTGTATACCCACATCCTGGACTTCTTCCTCTGGCCCATGCTGCTCATGGTGCGCTGGTTGTTGTCGGCTCTGATCCCCCTCTGAAACCACTATGTACGCAGAACGAGTTCTCTCCGGCATGCGCCCCACGGGGCGCCTGCATCTAGGCCATTATCACGGTGTCCTCAAGAACTGGGTCCGGCTCCAGCACGAATACCCCTGCCTGTTCTTCGTGGCCGACTGGCACGCCCTGACCACCAATTACGACGAGCCGGGCTCCATCGAAGCCGCCACCTGGGACATGCTGATTGACTGGCTGGCGGCCGGTGTGGATCCGTCCCAGGCCACCCTGTTCATCCAGTCCCGGGTGCCGGAGCACGCGGAACTGTTTCTGCTGCTTTCCATGATGGCCCCCCTGGGTTGGCTGGAGCGTGTGCCCACCTACAAGGACCAGCAGGAGAAACTGACGCACAAGGATCTGTCCACCTACGGTTTCCTGGGTTATCCCCTGCTTCAGGCGGCGGACATCCTGATCTATCGTGCGAACCAGGTACCCGTGGGCGAGGACCAGGTGCCCCACATCGAGTTCACCCGCGAAGTGGCCCGGCGCTTCAACCACCTCTATGGCCGGGAGGTCGGCTTCGAAGAGAAGGCGCGGGAAGCGGTGAAGAAACTGGGCAGCAAGCGCGCCCGGCTTTACGAGGAACTGCGCACCCGCTTCCAGCAGGAAGGCGAGCAGGAGGCGCTGGAGCAGGGCAAGGCGCTGCTCTCCGAGGCCCAGAACCTTTCGATGATAGACCGGGAACGCCTGTTCGGCTTCCTGGAAGGCAGTTGCAAGGTGATTCTGGTGGAGCCGGAATCCCTGCTGACCGAGGCCTCCCGCATGCCGGGCCTGGATGGGCAGAAGATGTCCAAGTCCTACAACAACACCATCGCCCTGCGTGAGGACGCGGAGTCGGTGACCAAGAAGATTCGCACCATGCAGACCGACCCGGCCCGGGTGCGGCGCACCGACCCGGGCACGCCCGAGAAATGCCCGGTCTGGCAGTTCCACGTCATCTACTCCGACGATGCGACCCGGGACTGGGTGCGCGCCGGGTGCACCACGGCCGGCATCGGCTGCCTGGAATGCAAGCAACCGGTGATCGAGGGCGTGCTGAAGGAGCAGGAACCCATGCGCGAGCGGGCCCAGATGTACCTGGACGATCCGACCCTGGTACGAAACATCATCGCCGACGGCTGCGAGCGGGCAAGAAAACTGGCGCAGGAGACCATGCGCGATGTGCGCGAGGCGATGGGCCTGAATTACGGCTAAATCCGCACCGCGCGCCGCTGCCATGTCGGAAGGGGTGATGAAGGAGCCCTCGGGCGCAGTCCCGGTGCAGATGCCTCTGGCCCTGGTCTATGGCGAGCCTTATCTCGGACAGCCCAAGGACCTGTACATTCCGCCGGATGCGCTGGAGGTTTACCTGGAGGCCTTCGAAGGCCCCCTGGACCTTCTCCTGTACCTGATCAGGAAGGCCAACCTGGACATCCTGGACATCCCCATGGCGCCTCTGACGGCCCAATACCTGGTGTATGTGGAGGCCATGCGGGCGCACAACCTGGAGCTGGCGGCGGAATATCTGCTGATGGCCGCCATGCTGCTGGAGATCAAGTCCCGCATGCTCCTGCCCAGGCCGAGAAAGACGGCGGAGGAGGGCAGCGATCCTCGGGCCGAACTGGTGCGCCGACTGTTGGAATACGAGCGCATCAAGGCCGCGGCCGCGGCCCTGGACCGCCAGCCCCAGGCCCTGAGGGATTTTCAGCCGGTGACGGTGTGGCTCACGGAGGAGGTGGCGGAGCGCCTGCCGGAAGTCAGTCTGCACGACCTTCAGGCGGCCTGGCTCGGCCTGATGCGGCAGGCCCGGGTGAGCCAGCACCACAAGCTGAAGAAGGAAGAACTTTCGGTGCGGGAAACCATGGCGGACATCCTGCGTCGTCTCCAGGGTGGGGAATTCGTCGACTTTCGCGACCTTTTCGACGTGACCGCGGGGGTGCCTGTGCTGGTGGTAAGCTTTCTGGCACTGCTGGAACTGGCCCGGGAAAAACTCATCGAATTGAGCCAGATTGAGGTTTTCTCGCCTATTTATGTGAAACTATGTCGGGTTTCCGCCCACGGCTTCCGCCATGAGCCTGCCTGAGTCAGCCAAGCCCGGTTCTCCGGCCCATGCGCGGCTGGTATTGGAAGCGGCCCTGCTGGCGGCGCCCGAACCCCTGCCGCTTTCCGAACTGAGGAAGCTTTTCGACACGGACCCGGGCACCGATGCTTTGCGCCGTCTCCTGGCCGGTTTGCAGGAAGAATGGACAGGCCGGGGGGTGGAACTGGTGCAACTGGCGACCGGCTGGCGTTTTCAGACTCGCGCCGAGATGCAGCCTTACCTGGACCGACTGCGCACGGAGAAGCCGGTGAAGTATTCCCGTGCGGTGCTGGAAACGCTGGCCATCATCGCCTATCGCCAGCCGGTGACCCGGGGCGATATCGAGGACATACGCGGCGTGGTGGTGAGTGCCAACATCGTCCGCACCCTGGAAGCGCGGGGATGGATAGACGTGGTGGGACACCGGGAAGCGCCCGGGCGCCCCGCCCTTTATGCGACAACGAAGCAATTTCTGGACGACCTGGGCTTGCGCAGCCTGTCCGAATTGCCCCCTTTGACCGAAATTGAAAAGGTGATGGATCTTGCCGACGCCGCCCAAACCCAAGGCCAAGCCGGGCTCTGCCCCGCGCCGCCCCAAGAAGACTGAATCCAGGCCCGACACCGAAGGCGAAAGCCGCCCTCGGCGCGCCAGGCCCGCGGGGGAGGGTGCGTCGTCGCCGTCCTCCGGCAAACCCGAAACGGGAAAGCGTCCCCCTGCTCCCAGGCCGCGCCCACCGAAATCCGAGGGCGATGTTACCCCGCCTCGGCGGGAGCATGCCCCCAGGGATGACGAGGATGAGGAATGGGCCGAACGCCGACACCGCAAGGCGGTGGCGAAGAACCTGGAGCAGGCCGAAAGCGGGATTCAGGGCGGGCACAGGACGGAGGTGGCCGGCAGCAGCGCGCCAACCGCCAAGCGTCGGGGCCGCGGTATCGTGGACCAGCCTTCCGCGGAAGCGGCACGTCAGAAGGGCCCCTTCCGTAATCCTGCCGGCCGGGGACGGGACGAGGAAGAGGAGGAAGGTGCGGCCGAGCCCCAGAAATTGCACAAGATGCTCGCCCAGATGGGCATCGGTTCTCGGCGGGAGATCGAGGAGTGGATCGTCGCCGGCCGCGTGAGCGTGAACAACGAACCCGCCCACACCGGCCAACGCATCGGCCCTCGGGACAGGGTCAAGGTGAACGGCAAGCTGGTGCACCTGCGGTTCGCTCCACGCATTCCCAAGGTGCTGATCTACCACAAGCCCGAAGGCGAGATCGTCAGCCGGGACGATCCGGAAAAGCGCCCCAGCGTCTTCGATCACCTGCCGCGGGTCTTGAACGGTCGCTGGATCGCCGTGGGCCGCCTGGACTTCAATACCAGCGGCCTGCTGCTATTCACCACCAACGGTGAACTGGCCAACAAACTGATGCATCCCAGCGCCAACCTGGAACGGGAGTACGCCGTGCGTATCCTGGGTGAACTCACGGAGGAACAGCGCCAAAGCCTGCTGGACGGCCTGCTGCTGGAAGACGGTCCCGCGGCCTTCAACGCCATCACGGATGGCGGCGGCGAAGGCGCAAACCACTGGTACAAGGTTACCATCACCGAAGGGCGCAACCGGGAAGTGCGGCGCATGTTCGAAATGCTGGGCCTCACGGTCAGCCGGCTGACGCGCCTGCGTTATGGCCCGGTGGTCCTGCCGCCGCGGCTCCTGCGTGGCAAGACCATGGAACTTCGGGACCGGGAGGTGTTGGATCTGCTCAAGGCGATCGGTGCGCCCGCCTCCAGGGAAATCGCCCAGGCCGCCGCCAAGCGTGCCATGAGGCGTAAGCAACGCTGAGCCACGGACTGGGAGCGGATGGACGCCATCCAAACTTCACAAACAAGGTTAAATAATTAACGTAACACACTGATACGTAGCAAGTATAAAACCCGTTCCAGGTTCGCCTTCCCCACCATGGGGGGCGAGCCGAGAATGGGTTTTTTATTTCCGGGATGCAGGAGAGAGTGGATGCAAAACCTGAGTGGCAGCGCCACGACATGGAAATCCTTGCCAGTCGGAATAGCAGGGTAATGATTTCCTTTAAGGCGATGGGGTGCGATATACTTGCACGGCACACCATACGTGGTGGGGACGGCCCCGGCTTCTCCACCGAAAAACGCAAGAACGCCGGGGGCGTTCCAGCGTAGTGTCCCCGGGAAATCGTCAGGGTAGGGCGGCGCGCGCAGGGATTCGCGCGACAGACCGGCCCAATGCGTCGCTCGTGTCGAACCAAAGCTATCTGCCACCGCATCCCGCCCTGTTTGTCATCGTACCGAACCGTCCAAGGAGCTTTAACGTGTCCATATCCCTTTCCGCGCAGCCCCCGGCCACCATCGGCCGTCGCGCCCGACTGGCCTGCGCCCTGTCCCTTGCCTTTCTCGCTGTATCGGCCAGCGCCGCAGCCGCGACGACTTCAAATCTGTTCTCGTCCGCCGAGATCGAACCCGGCGTAGCGGCGGGCAAGCATCTCTACCAGGTAACCCTGGACGCTTCCGCCCTGGAAACCGCCAAGCCGGGACAGCTGATGCACCTTAGCCTTCCGGGCCTGGGCAGCCACGAAGTAGTGTTCGATGGCCGTCTTCGCCAGGGAGACGCGGTGAAATGGATGGGCCATCTGAAGCAGGGGGTCCAATACGGCGTTGTGTTGCTGCTCTCGTCCGAAGGCGCGACCGGAAGCATACGTACCCCCGCCGGCTTGTTCGAGCTGGGGCACGCCAACGGCAAGCAGTGGCTTGCGGACAGAGGCGTCGCAGATGTCTCGAAGACCCTGGCCGGCATGCCCGCCATGTTTCATGCCGTGGCCCTGGGCGCGACACCTTCCGGTGCGACAGGCGCGGGCAAACCGGCCAAGGCGGCCTACCCGGTCAGGTACGACACGGTGCGCATGGCTTCGCTCAAGGCTGGCGACGAGGTGGCTCTGTCCGTTCCGGGGCGGGGCAGTTATCGGGTAAGCTACGATGCCACCCTGGCAAACGACAGCGGCTCCAGCACCTGGGTCGGTCATCTCACCGAGTTCGGCAGCGACTTCCGGGTCGTCATCACCTCCGGGCCGGAAGGCAGTCTGGGCAACATCATGACGCCATCGGGCGAACTGGAACTGGTCATGACCGGCGGGCAGCAATGGCTGGTGGATCGCCAGGCCTCGGGCTACACCTCCTTCGTTCCCCCGCATAGCGACGAAGCGCATGTGCCGGAAGGCTTCGCGCCCGGCGCCCTGCGGGCGGCGGCGGGTAACGCGACGCCCAAGGTGGCCGGGGCCGGTACCACCACGGGCACGGGCACGACCACCACGACCAGCGGCACCACGTCCACCTTCACGGGCCCTGTCGCAGACGTGCTGGTGTATTACACCCCGGGCTTCGCCCAGGCCCGGGGCAGCCAGTGGCGTCTGCGCATAGACCAACTGGTCGCGCTCGCCAACCAGGCCTATGTGGATAGTGGCGTGAATCTGAGGCTGCGCCTGGTGGGGACGGAGTTGGCCAACTACCCGGACACCACCTACAACACCACGGCCCTGCCGCTGTTCTATGGCAGCGACGCCGCGTCCGGCTTCGGCACCGTCGGCAGCATGCGCAATACCCGGGGCGCCGATCTGGTCATGTTGATCAGGCCGTTCAAGTACAGTGCTCAGGGCGGCTCCTGCGGCGTCGGCTATGTGCTCGGTTCCGCCACTTACCCTATCTCCCTGTATTCCCCCTACGCCTATTCCGTGGTCAGCGACGGCACGGATACGTCGGCCGGTTATTACTGCACCGACTACACCTTTGCGCACGAACTGGGCCACAACATGGGATCCATGCACGACCGGGCTACCGTCGCGGCCCAGGGGGGTGGGGTAGGGGCCTACCCCTACGGCTTCGGCTACGGCATGAGCGGGACTTTCGGCACCATCATGAGTTACATCAGCCCGCGCATCGGCAAGTTCTCCAACCCGGCCATTTCCACCTGCGGCGGCAAGTATGCCTGCGGCGTGAGCGAGACCAACACCACCAGCAGCGCCAACAATGCCCTGTCCCTGAACAACACGGCGCCATCCGTGGCCAACTTCAAGGCGAAGGTCGTGCCGGACACGGTGAGCGTGGCCGGTGTCGTGTCCAAGGCCGGGCTTCCCGTGGCGGCAGTGGCTTTCACCGCCAGCGGTACGTCCCCTTCCGGCACGGCGGCTTCCTGTAGCGCGTCAGGCAGCAACGGCGCCTGGGCTTGTACCGTGCCCATAGACTGGACGGGCACGATCACGCCCACCGCGACGGGCACCAGCTTTACGCCCACCTCGATCAGCTTTACCGGTCTATTTACCAGCCAGGTCAATCAGAACTTCACGAAGAACTGAGCGATTTCATCCACCAGGGAGTCGCGGGTCCTCCGCCGCGACCACCCTGGGCTCCTGTTTGGTGCGCGCGGTGTGAAGTTGGTGCGCTGCACGCACGCCATTTTCCCCTGCCCCCTGGGATCATTACCGAAACCCCCCGGGCACGGTGTTTGCTTTTAAGAAGGCAACAGCGTTCAAGGGAGCCGAAAATGGAACTCGAAATGGCGGAAATGTTACTGGCGACGGCCCTCGGGTCGGTACTGCCGTATGCCTGCGTGGCGGCGGGAGAGTGGCTGAGAGGTCGCCTCAACCGAGCCCATTAATGTTCATGGACCTCGGAGGGCGTTTGCGGAACATCCTTCCGCAGCAGCAGACAATGGATCAGGACCGCGTCGTCCACCCCAACCGGCGCTTCCGAGACCAGGCCCCGGAAGTGGGAGCGGAAGGCGCGTAACGAGGCGTCCGGACGGGTCGCGTCGTAGCCCAGGGCGGCGAGCCCCAGCAGGGGATCGAAATCCGGCGGCGTTTCCGGGTAGGGCGGCTCGCACCAGAGGCCGAAGCCCCGTTCCGCCAGGCGCTTCCAGGGAAAACGGCTGCCCGGATCGAACTTTCGTCCCGGTGCCACGTCCCCGTGACCGAGGTAGTTGCCCGGGGGAATGTGATTCCGGCGGGCCAGGTCGTCCAACAGGGAAAGAAGGCTCGCCAACTGTATCTCCGGGTAGTCCTCGCTGCCGTCATTGTCCAGCTCTATCCCCAGGGAAGCGGAGTTCAGATCCGTCTGCATACCCCAGCGCGAGGCCCCGGCATGCCAGGCCCGGGCCCGTTCATCCACCAGTTGGTAAATTGTGCCGTCCCGCACCACCAGGTAATGGGCGCTGACCCGATGCAGCGGGTCAGTGAGGGTATTCAGCGCCCTGGCGGCATCGGCACTTCCGGTGTGATGAAGGATGACGAAGTCCGGTCGACGCAAATCGTGGTTCGAAGAAGGGTGCCAGAGGCTCGGGATGGTCGAGCGCTGGGGTGACGATCCGCAGCCGACCAGCAACAACAAGGGAGCCAGGAGCAGCAGACGGGCGAGAAACAAAACTCTCATGAATTTGAGGCGCGGCATGCCGGCAATATTAGCGCGAGACGCCTCTACGGTGGACATTCCACCGACTGTGCAGCAGTACTGCGCATAATGGCCCGTTATGCGAAAGCCCATCGAATCCCGATGGGCTTTTTTACGCCCTCAAGGGCTGTCATGGCGAAACGGCTTCCAGGCTAGCGAGCCCTTCGGGCCGGGCCTACGCCGAATGGCGGACCATCGGAAAACGGATGGGCTGGATTTAAGCAACCATTTCCGTTACTGTCACGGAAATTCAGGAGACACCACCATGAGCACGATCACCTTTGACACCCTCGCACTTGTCCAGGAACTGAAACAGGCCGGCATCCCCCAAGACCAGGCGGAAGCCATGGTCAAGGTTATAGCCAAGGCCCAGGCTGGACTGGTCACACAAGAACACTTTGACCACCGAATCGAGCAACTAGAAACACGCATGGCCGGGCGATTCACCCTACTACAATGGATGATGGGCGCCATGATCGCCCTGGCCGTGGCGAACTTCGCTAAACAGTTCTTCTAGCCTACCACCGACCCCAACGAAAACGCCCCGCAAGGGGCGTTATGCCAGGGCGATTGCACGAGTCTTATAGAAGACCGAGGAGGGATTCACGGTATTGGACGTTTGAGGCGGCGCGGAGGCGCTGGACTTTGAGTCCGCCCTTGTGTTTGACGGGGGCGTAGCGGATGAGG